>JAKZES010000007.1 GCA_022548915.1 Verrucomicrobiaceae bacterium E54 | reverse complement strand
CGAAGACGAAGAAGTCCGGATCGGCGTCGTTGTCAGTGAAACCTCCGCCCGAGGCATTCCACTTGAGACTAAGAATGCCACCCGACTGCGAAGAGGCTAGACTCCCGGCCACACCAGTCAGGAGATCGTTGTCGATAGCCGCTCCCTGGTGGACGTCTGAAGCCGATGAGACGGTGCCGGTCGGGGCGACCGCCCCGACGGTGAGCGTCATGTTATTGGCACGGTTGTCCGCTGCCGCGTCCGCGATCACGCCTCCCGAGTAGGCGGTGCCTCCCACGGTTGCGGTGAGCAACTCGTTCGAACCCCCGAGAGTGACACTGTCGATCCCCACGACTCCGGCATGGGATGGGCCAAGGAGGGCCAGGTGGAGGGCCAAAAAGGGTGAAATATGCGAGGCCTTGAGGTTCATGATTGTTTGGGGTGGGCGGATTTTCCGGGGGCCACTGTTTCGCTTCAACTTCGACGCGAGTCGTAGGCCGTCGGTGAAGAGTGTTCCCGCTGGTCCCGAGTATCACATTTTTCGATTTGGCATTTTGGTGTGGTGATTTGCGTGGCTTGCTACACCAAGAGATTGGTGACCATGCACGACCAACAGGAACCACATCAGGACCCCGGAGGTCAGGAGGATCATTCCGAACCCTTTGGGGAGGTTGTGCGGGAGAACCAGATGTGGGTGCGCGGCTACTTCCGCAGCCGCCTCCGGGACTGGGCGAGCGCCGACGACCTGGCGCAGGATGTCTTCGTGACGGCCTACCTGAACTTCCGCACCTTCCGGGGGGATTCGAGCGTCCGGACTTGGCTCCGCGGCATCGCGCAAAACCACCTCCGCAATTTCATCCGCAAGCATCGCGAAGTGGCCGCCGGGGGCAGCACGGAATTGCAGGCCCTGCTGGAGCAGAGCTGCGCCCACTCGGAGGAGGTCCGACCGACGCATGAAAAGCTGGACGCCCTCCAGGAGTGCCTCCAACGGCTGCCGGACCAGGCAAGGAAACTGCTCGGTCATCGTTACGTGATGGGAAGCAGCGTGCGGGAGATCAGCGAGGAAACCGGCAAGGGCTATTCCGCCCTTAGCATGCAGTTCCACCGGCTGAGAGAATCGCTTGCCGAGTGCATACGGCGTGAACTCCAACGGAGCGAAGCATGAACCGTGGCGAACAACTGATCGCCCGGCTGCTGGCCGGACCACTTGAACCCGGCGAACTGGTCGAGCTCCGGCAATGCCTGGAACGGGAGCCAGTTCTAAGGCAGAAGCTGGCGGACCAAGCCTCGCTGCATGGCTTGCTGGGCGTCGCGATGGAAAAGGAGGCACCCCGGGAGGAATGGATCGACAGGTGCCTGGAAGCGTGTGCCGAGGCGGACCGGGAAAGTTTCGAGGCCGGTGTGCATCGGAAGATCCGGAAGGTTCGCTTCCGGAGGGCCACCCGGTGGGCCGCTGCCGCCGTGGTGATGCTGGCGGCCGGACTCTTGATGTGGAGTCGCATGCCTCGCCCGGTGGCGACCATTTCCAACGTCGTGGCTCTCGGAGAGAACGAAACCTTCGAAGTGGGAGATGGCCTCCTCCGGGGGGATTCGCTTCGCTTCGGGGCGGGCTTGCTGGAACTCGACCTCGCCGGGCGCGGACGCATGATCGCCGAGGGTCCGTTCGAGTTGGAATTCACCGGTGCGGACAGTGCGCGTCTCCTTCGCGGCCGGGTGGTTCTGCGGGTGACCGAGAAGGGCCAAGGCTACCGTCTGGAAACCCCCAAGGGCACCGTGGTGGATTTAGGCACGGAATTCGGCGTTTCCGTCGACGGGAAGACCGGAGAGGTTGAGACCCACGTGCTCGAGGGGGAGGTGGAAGCCCTGCCCAGCAACAGCAGCGAGCGGATTCACTTGGGGAAGAACCAGGCGCTCCGGCAATCAGGGCAGCTCAGCGTCAGGATTCCTATCGATCAGGGTTCCTTCTACTCCTCCCTGCCTCCGCAGCGCGGCAGGGATCTGGGGATGGCGCACTGGTCCTTCGAGCCCGGCAATGACGGGGTGATCCCCGGCCTGAGCCAGGGATTGGGCGAAGAGGGTGCCGATTTGGAATTGCGGTCCGGCACCCGTCTGGTGGACGGGCCCTTTGGCACCGCCATTCATTTTGACGGCGAAGGTGGCCATGGGGAAAGCAGCTATCGCGGCATCGGAGGCAACAGGCCCCGCACCGTGGCGCTCTGGGTGAGGGTTCCGCGGGACTTCGACCTCCAGCAGGGCTTCGCCATGATTTCCTGGGGTGAGTTTGACGAGGAGGACCCGGGGCGGGTCTGGCAGGTCTCCGCCAATCCACTGGAGAGGGACGGCTTGGTCGGCCGACTGCGGGTGGGCGCGCACGGGGGCATGGCGATCGGCACCACCGATTTGCGCGACGACCAGTGGCACCATGTCGCGGTGGTTCTCTATCCTGCTGCCGATCCGAGCTTCGGCCAGCACGTCCTGCTTTTCATCGACGGATCTCTGGAGCCGATTTCGAGACGGGTCCTAGGGGTGATCGACACCCAAGTCCAGGAGGCCTCTCACGGTGTCCTGCTGGGCAAGGACGTCACCTCGAATGCGCATGGGGTCCGATTCTTCCGCGGAGCCGTCGATGAAGTCTACATCTTCGATGCCGCCCTGTCCCAGGACGAGATCCGGGTGCTCATGGAGCGCAACGAGCCGCCGAGGTAGGGGATGTCGGAGGGCCGTCGAACCGACAGTGGAGCATCTTCTTGATCCAAGACCCTCGAACTGGCACCGTGCTGGCTTGCGGAAAGCGGGGTAGGGCTGGACGGGGTGGGCTTTCTGCCCGCAGTCTCCATTCGTGAAGATCAAATCTGCCGAGTTCGCCACCAGCGCGCCGGATCTCGAAAGCTGTCCGCCGGAGAGATTCCAGGAGTTCGCCTTCATCGGGCGATCGAATGTCGGCAAGTCGTCGCTGATCAACATGCTGGTCGGGCGGAAGGGGCTGGCCCGGGTGTCGTCGACCCCCGGGGCGACCCGGCTGATCAACTTTTTCACGATCAACAACGAGTGGTCGCTGGTCGACCTGCCGGGCTACGGCTACGCCAAGATTCCCGTAAAGATGCGCGAGGGCTTCCAACGCGCGGTCTCCGAGTATCTGGCGCAGCGGGAGGCCTTGTCCTGCGTCTTCGTCCTGATCGACGCCCGGCACACTCCGCAGCAGCTCGACCTCGACTTCTGCGACTGGCTGGCGGTCAACGGCATTCCCTTCGTCCTCGTCTTCACCAAGGCCGACAAGGTGAAGGCGGGTCGCCTGAAAAAGAACGTCGACGCGTTTCTCGCGGCCCTCGCCGAGCGGGTCGAGGGAGAGCCCCGGGTCCACGTGACTTCCATCACCGATGGGCGGGGCCGCGACGAGCTGCTCCGGTTCATCGGCGAGGCGCTCGAGTGATCCGGGCGTCGATTCTTGAAATGCCCGGCGGTTGTGGAATGTAATGCCGCTGATGAAGACACTTTGGCTGTTTTTCGCGGCGACCTTGATGGTCGAGGGTCGGACCTGGACCGAGGCCGATTCGGGCCGGACGGTCGAGGCGGAGTTCGTCGGCCGCTCCGGCGACCAGGTGAAGCTGCGACGCGCGGACGGGCGGGAATTCGAGATCGCCCTGTCCCAGCTGGTTCCCGACGACCGGGAATTTGTGGCAAATCAGGGATCCGCCGACTGGCCCTCTTGGCAGGGTCCCAACCGCGACAACCGTTCACCGGACACAGGACTCCTGAAGGAGTGGCCGGAGGGTGGACCGGAGTTGCTCTGGACTTTCGAGAACGGCGGCAAGGGCTACAGCTCGCCCTCGATCACCGGCGGGCGGATCTACTTCAGCGGCACGCGCGACGGCGAGGCCGAGATCATCTGCCTCGACGAAGCCACCGGCAAGGAGCTGTGGAGCACCCCGATCGGCGATGACGAGGGGCAGGGTTACAACACCGGTTGGGGCGGGGGGCCGCGTGGGGCACCGACGATTAGTGATGGAAGGCTCTACGTGATGTCCGCAAACGGCTCGGTGGCCTGCGTGGACATCAAGGATGGTTCCAAGCTCTGGGGTGTGGAGCTGGTGAAGGACTTCGGTGGCAAGGTCCCGGCCTGGGGCTACTCCGAGTCGCCGCTGGTGGATGGTGAGAAACTGATCGTCACGCCGGGCGGCAAGGGAGGTGCCATCGTCGCGCTGAACAAGGAGACCGGGGACGTGATCTGGAAAAGCGAGGGCCTCACCGACGACGCGCAGTATTCATCGGTCATCATCGCCGAGGCGGATGGCGGGAAGCAGTATGTCCAACTCTTCATGAAGCAGTTTGCCGGGGTCGATGCCGGGACCGGGAAACTGCTCTGGACCTCGGATTGGAAGCAGGGACGGACCGCGGTGATTCCGACACCGGTTTACCACGACGGCCACGTTTACATCACCGCCGGCTACGGCGCCGGCAGCAAGCTGGTGAAGATCGGCAAGGACTCCGCCGAGGAGGTCTGGGAGAACAAGGTGATGAAGAACCATCATGGCGGCGTGGTGCTGGTGGACGGGCACATTTACGGATTCTCCGACGGAGCCGGCCTGCTCTGTCAGGACTGGAAGACCGGCGAGCGTGTCTGGTCGGAGAAGGGCGAAGGCCTGCAGAAGGGAGCGGTCCACTACGCCGACGGCATGATCTACGGTCTCGACGAGCACGAGGGCTCCACCTTCCTCGCCGAAGCGACACCCGACGGCTACCGTGAGAAGGGCCGGTTCGACCTGCCGAAGAAGACCAAGCTGCGTGAGGGAACCAACGGCAAGGTCTGGACCCGGCCCGTGGTCATCGGCGGCCGGCTCTACCTGCGCGACCAGGACCTGCTTTTCTGCTACGATGTGAAGGGGTAGGGGCGGGCGCTTTTCAGTCGTCTTGATGAGAGCCGACGGCTTCCGTTCGTATCGGTCGGGTGCGATCAGGTCTGCAATGCGGCAGCCTGCCGAGGTGTGCGAGAGCCGGTCACTCGGTCTTCTCGTGTTGAGAGCGACCTCACCGATCGAGAAAAAGGGTCCCAGCGACACGGGAAGAGGGCTTGGGCGGTCGGGAAGGGTGCCGGAGCGTTTGGAAAAGGGGTTCGGCCGGTTTTGAAGGAGGTCCGGGCCGTTGGGAGCGCCTCTTACCTCCCGGGCCAGGGCGTTCACCCATTTTTAGAAGGCGCTTTGCGGGTTCGGTAGAAAGATTTCGGGATGGATTCTTTAATAAAGTTCCCAAATATGGAATTTTGGCTTGCTTAACTAATGGCAACCAGGGCATGTTCCGCTGCATGGTTTTAGTTGGAAAGACGAGCGCCCTGCTAGCCGACGCGCAACGTCATTGCGCACAGCCTTTTCGGGCCTGGGCCAACGAAGTCCGGAAGGCTCGATGGGAGGGAGTGGACGAGGTCCGGCGGCGCTATCCCCGATCATGGGTTCTGGAGGATGATAGCTTTCACGTTTCACTCACCGGGGCCGACATCGGCATCCGCTTCTCGGTTTCCTTCGAGGTCGGGACGGTTCGGGCGATTGCCATTGCTCCAGCTCCCGAGACCTATCGCTTTCCCCCGAATACCCCCCACGCCATGAACACAGCAACCCCATGACCACGCGAACCGAATATGAAACCGATCAACACTCCCAAACGGCACGAGGAGGCGCTGGAGCGCTTCGACGTGCTGGTGGCCCGCGGCGTTGAGCTGACGGAGCCCGAACGGGATGAGTTGGAGATCCTGAGCGTCCTGCTCGCCGACTACGAAGAAAAGCACCACCCCGTCCCGCCACCCGATCCCATCGAAGCCATCAAGTTCCGGATGATGCAGTGCGACTACAAAGCCAAGGACCTCGGCCGACTCGTCGGCGGGGCCAACCGCGCCTCGGAGATCCTCTCCGGGAAACGGGGGCTCACACCCGACATGATGCGCGCCTTGTACCGTGAGTGGGGAATCCCCACCGATTCGCTGCTGGGCGTCGCGGTGCCTGAACCCGAACCTGCTCCCGAGCGGGAATTCGACCCCGGGGACTACCCGATCAAGCAGATGTACGATCGCGGCTATTTCCCCGGTCGCGAGAGAAACTGGAAGCGGGACTCCAGGGACAAGCCCGACCTGCTGCGACGTTTTTTCACCGTCGGAACCGCCCCTCTGGTTCCCGCCCTGCCTCGGAAAGCCACGGGCAAGAAGGCGATCAACGTCCACGCACTCGAGGCTTGGGCGCACCGCGTGAGGACGCGGGTCGCGGAGGAGGAAGACCTCCCGAAATGGGATCGCAAGGCCTTTGACGGGGCCTTCGTCCACTGGCTGGCCAGCCTGAGCTACTTCGACGACGGCCTGGTCAAGGCCATCGACGAGCTTCGCGAGCGCGGCCTGCCGGTGGTCGTCGAGCCACGCCTCGATGGCACCCGGCTGGACGGCGCGGCGCTGCTCGCGGACGATGGCCGACCGATCATCGGGCTCACCCTGCGCCTCGACCGGCTCGACAACTTCTGGTTCACCCTCTTCCACGAGCTGGGCCACGTGCTCAACCACCTCGATCCCGGCGGGCGGCCACTGTTCGACTGCGATTTCGACTCCGCGCGCAGCGGCCGGGTCGAGCAGGAGGCCGACCGCTTCGCCCTCGACACCCTGATCCCGCCTCCGAAATGGGAGGTGGTCAGGACGCTGAAGCTTGCCGGCCAGATCCGCCGTGCCGCCCGCGACCTGCGCATCGGGGTAGCGGTGATCGCCGGCCGCCTTCGCCGCGAGGCCAACGACTACCGCAAACACCGCACCCTCGTCGGCCAGGGAATGGCCCGCGAGGCTCTCGGATTCACCGACGACCAATGGCCCAAGTAATCGATTTCCCAAGCGGAGGACCCCGCGCGGACCTCCGTTCCGGAAAAAGCCGGAGACCCAACCACGGCCCGCCCGCGAGTGCGGGGTCGGGACAACCAACGGCGGTCTCCACCCAACATTGAATCCAAGATGGATACCAATGCCACCACCACCAAACGGCGTCGGCCTGCCAGAAAGGCCGAAGACTTCCACTCGGCGTGGAAGGAGCTGGCCCCGGACGCGGCGTTCGGGGGATTGACCCTCGCGGAACTCGAGACGGCCATGGGGCCCCTTGAAGCCGCGCTGGACGAATTGCGGACGCTCACCGTGAGCCGCTCGGCGGCTCTCAAGGTGCGCAATCAGGAAGAGAAGGCGCTCAATGCCCTCCTCATCCGGGTCGCCCACGGCGTCCGCAGCCACCCGGACCACGGCGAGGACAGCCCGCTGTATCGCGCCATGGGCTTCGTGCCCAAGAGCGAGCGGGCCACCGGCCTCACCCGCCGGTCCGACGAAGAAAACGAGGAAGCCGCCGCTTGATCGATTCCTGCAAGAATCACGCGATCAAGACGACGGCTTCCGTCGAAGAGTGCCACCGGTCCGGAAGGGCCGGTGGCCATTTCTTGAGAAAGGAGAGCACTTCGCCAGCACCGGTGCAAGGCGGTAGTTTGGAATGCCAAACGATGAATCGACCACACAAGAGAGTGTTCGGGTGAACATTTCCTTGATTTGGTCAAGCTCCTTCATGCAAATTGGAATTCGGAGAGCGTCGACTGGTGGCGAGCGTAGCTTCTCCAATCCGCTGATCCGCAATTTCTTGAGCAATTATCCTCCAGCCATGAATTCCCATCCCGTTGCCCGCACCGGAGTACTCCTTCGCCGGCTGAAATCGGTCGAAACCCGCACGAAGCTCCAGAAGATCGTCCATATCCTCCAAGTCATGGGTGGTCCTTTCCCGGAGCGCTTCGACTTCCAGTACCGCGGCACCCATTCGGACGAGTTCGCGCGCGAAATCGAAGCCTTCATAGCTGAAGAACTTGTGGTCGAGACGGCTGGTAGTGTCGGCCGACCTTCGATCCTGCGGCCCACTGGAAACCTCCTGGATCTTCTGGAGCTGGATCCTTCGTTGGCCGAGGAGCCGGCGTGGCTCGCGTGGGCCGACGATTTGAATGCCCAGAGCGTTGGACGGCTGGATGGGGTCTCCGCGCTCCTGTATTTCCACCAGCACCGCTGGCCCCGAGCCGCCTGGAGAAAGAAGTTTTTCGAGGTGAAGCCGCAGCGGGCAGGGGATTTTGAGCCGTGCGAAGCACTGGCGCTGCAATTACTCGGGGGAGCCTCAGAGGTGTTGGCGTGACGGATGACTTCCAAGGCGCTCTCGCGTCCGATTTCCAGGTTGGCTCCCGATGCGGCCCCGGGCCACGGAGCCTGCTGCATTGACCTTGCACCGCCTTTGCAAGCATCCTGTGCCCCGTTAGGCAGACCGACCCGTCATCCCTCTCACCATTGCATCGCCCATGTCGTTCAAACTCGAAGATCTTCCCTACCAGCGGCAGGCGATCGAGGCTGCCGTGCGGATCTTCGAGGGCCAGCAGCGGAGCTACTTCAGCCTGGAGTTCGAGGGCGACTGCTACCCGAACCGTCTCGACCTGGCCCCGCGGGAAATCGTCCGCAACGTCGAGGCGATCGCCGCCGACAACGGCATCGGCCCGGGGGAGGCGAATTTCAATATCGAGCCCGACTACTGCATCGAGATGGAGACCGGAACGGGCAAGACGCTCGTTTACCTCCGGACCATCTACGAGCTGTGCCGCGAATACGGCTTTACCAAGTTCATCATCCTCGTCCCCTCCGTGCCCATCCGCGAGGGCGTGCTCGACACCATCGAGTCCTTCCGTCCCCAGCTCGAGCGCCTCTACAACATCCCGCTCCACGCCTTCGAATACAACAGCAAGCGCCTCACCAAGGTGAAGCGCTTCATCGAGGGCACCGACCTCCAGGTCATGATCATGACCACCCACTCGTTCAGCGCGGACGACAACATCATCAACCGCGGCGGTGAGAAGCTGGAGGACGCGCCCGATGGCGGCACCTACTGGCAGGCCCTCGCCAAGGTCCGGCCCATCGTCATTATGGACGAGCCGCAGGAGGGCATGGACACCGACAACCTGCGCCCCCGGCTCCTCGAGCTGAATCCCGTCGCCCGCCTGCGCTACTCCGCCACCCACAAGGTCGTCCGCAACCTCCTCTACCGGCTCTCGCCCTTCGATGCCTACAACCAGCGGCTCGTGAAGAAAATCGAGGTGCTTTCCGTCGCGGAAATCAACGACGAGGCCACGCTCAAGCTCGAACTCCTCGAAATCCAAACCGGGAAGGGAAGACCCAAGGCCAAGTTCAAGGCCTGGCGGCAGATGGCGGGCGGCTTCAAGTCCGCGCCCACCAAATGGCTCAAGGACGGCGACTCCCTGGAGGATGCCACCAACAATCTCTCCTACCGCGGCTTCCGCATCGAGCACATCCGTGCCCAGGGCCTGCGCGGTGGCGGGGCCATGGTGAAATTCAGCAACGGCATCGAGCTGTCTCCGAACGCCGCCACCGGCGACGTGAGGGGCATCTTCCGCCAGCAACTCTACTGGCTCTGCTACCGGCACTTCGAGAAGGTCGAGAAGCTCAAGCCCCTCGGAATCAAGCCGCTCGCCCTCGTCTTCATCGACCGCGTCGCCAATTACATGGCCGACGACGGCAAGATCAAGACGCTCTTCGTCGAGGAATTCCCGAAAGCCTACCGCGATCACTACAAGGAAGACCCGCCCGACGGCATGGTCCACGAGGTCCAGGCCTATTATTTCGCGAAGACCAACGCCGGGGAGTTCACCGACAACGAGAACTCCATGGCCAAGCAGCGCGAGATCTACGACGAGATCCTGCGCGACAAGGAGGCCCTGCTCGCCTTCGACAACCCCCGGCAGTTCATCTTCTCCCACTCCGCCCTCGGCGTCGGCTGGGACAATCCGAACGTCTTCACCATCGCCACGCTCAACGAGACCTACTCCGACATCAAGAAGCGCCAGGAGATCGGCCGGGGTCTCCGCATCTGCCGCAACCAGGCGGGCCAGCGGGTGTATGACGAGGACTCCACGCCCGAGGGCGAGGAAATCAACCTCCTCACCGTCATCCCCAACGAAACCTACGAAACCTTCGTCACCCAGTACCAGGACGAGCTGCACCAGCGGGTGCCGGTCCGTCACAGCCCCAAGGGCAGGCGGAAGGGAATGAAGAAGGTCCGCCTCAACCGCGACCTCTTCGACAGCGCGCCCTTCCGCCGCTTCTGGGAGCGGCTTTCCCGCCGCACCGACTACGCCGTGACCTTCGACGAGGCCGACCTGGTGGCGAAGTGCGCCGAAAAGCTCAACGCCATCGATCTCCAGCGCTACGAGGCCGAGGTTTCGCTCACTCGCATCGACGCGCTTTCCGCCGATGAGGGCGCCCGCTCCGCCGACCTGGGGCGGGAAACGGTGGTGCTCGCCGCCGATTTCGCCGCCATCGACCTGATCGAGGAGCTGTCCGAAAACACCGCGCTCGCCTACGGCACGGTGATCCGGATCGTGAAGGAGATCACCAACTTCGATCAGCTCGTCCGGAACCCGCCGCGCTACCTTCACCTCGCCACCGAGCACATCAACCGGCTCGCCGTCGATGAGATGGTCCGCACGATCAGCTACACGCCCACCGGCGAGAAGTGGGAGCGGGAGGAGTTCGAGGAAGTCATCGAAACCTACCGCGCCACCGAGGCCACGCCGAACCACGGCATCTACGACCACGTCATCATCGATTCCGATTCGGGGCCGGAGATCCGCTTCGCCAAGGAGGCCGACGCTCATCCGCGCGTCCTCGCCCTGCTCAAGCTCCCGGATTTCTACAAGATCCCCGTGCCCTCGTTGAAGGGCGGCACCAGCACCTACACGCCCGACTTCGGCGTCGTCGTCTCCCACAAGGCGCTGCGGGAGGATGAGGAAATCGAACTCCACCTCGTGGTCGAAACCAAATCGACCGACAACATCGACCAGCTCACGCCCGAGGAGCAGGTGAAGATCAAGTGCGCCATCAAGCACTTCGCCGCCCTCGGCATCACCGCCAACACCACCCTTCTCTACAAGGCACCCGTCACCCGCTTCGATCCGAACGTGCGGGAGGACGAGGTCGAGTACGGTGCGAAGCAGCCCGCCGGCTTCTTCGCGCCGCGCCAGAACTTCGGGGCCACCCTGCAGGCCGCCACCGCCACACCCGACACCCACCCGTCCTGTGACTCCGAATCTCGGGCCTGAATCGACGCCGGCTTCCTTTAATATGATTGAAAAACGTCAAATTTCTGACATTTTCGATCGGTCATGATCATTCGCTACACCTTCAGGAATTTCTACTCGTTCGCGGAAGAGACCGAGGTGGACTTCACCGTCGGTCTTCGCGCCGGCGACCGTCCAGGAATCGTGGAGACTGAAGCTGGCTACCGCGTGAACCATGTGACCGGGGTTTTCGGGGCCAATGCCTCGGGCAAGACCAACCTCCTCAAGCCGCTGGGTTTCCTCGCCTGGTTCGTCCTCGATTCAGCGCGGGCCAAGCCCGGTTCCGAAATCCTTTTCGAGGCTTTTGCGTTCGGTGATGGCGACGGCGAGCGGCCGACCGAAATTGCCGTCGAGTTCGAGTTCGGCGGAGGTCACTATCTGTATGAGGCGACCTTCCGCCGGGACCGGGTGCTGAGCGAGTCGCTTCACCGCAAGAAGACCCGCTTTTCCTACCTTTTCGAGCGGATTTGGGACGAAGAGGCAGGTGAATATGAATTCAAGGCTCAGGATATCGGCCCCGCTGCCCAGGTGCCCCTGCGGGCCAATGCCTCTTGGTTGTCCTCCGCGCTCCTCCAGGAGCACGAACTGGCCCTGCGCCTGCACCCGTTCTTTCTCTCGCTGCACGGCAACCTCGGGCCGGACGGTCGCACCCCGCTCCACGACGCGGAGTTCACCAATCTCGTGAGCGCCGCCGAGTTTTTCGACGCTGACCCCGAGACCCTACGCCGTGCTTCATCCTTGATGGCGGGCTTTGACCTCGGGCTGACCAAGGTACGGACCGAACGGATCAAGAACACCGGGCCGGATGGCAAGGAATACGAGTTTACTTTCCCGGTCGCCGAGCATCAGGTCGCCGGTCGGAACCATCTCCGCGCCTTGATGCAGGAATCTCGTGGCACTCAGGCGCTGTTCGTCTTGCTCCGCTACCTGCTTCCCGTTCTGGAGTCCGGCGGAGTCGCCTTTATCGACGAGTTCGAGTCCGGGCTCCACCCCCACATGGTCCGCGCCATTGTCGATCTGTTCTTCAACCCCGCCACCAATCCGAAGGACGCGCAGCTGATCGCCACCTTCCACACCGACTTTCTGCTCCGTGATACCCTCCACAAATACCAGGTCTACTTGGTCGAAAAGGGCGATGACCTCGTCTCACGAGCCTACCGTTTGGACTCCTTCCGCAAAGCAAAAGGAGGGAAGGCGCCGCGCAATGTCGAAAACCTCTTCGAGAAATACCACGCCGGCAGCTACGGCGGGGTTCCCGAGTTTTCCTGAGATTCGACGACAATGTCCCGCAGCCAACCTCAGAAACGAAAGCCGCGATGCGCACGGCGCACGGCGCAGATCGTGGTTGAGGGCTTTACCGAGGAAGCCTTCTGCAAACATCTGAAGGCTCTCTACGCACGGGACTGCGGCGTGCGGGTGGAGATTCACAATGCCCGGGGCGGATCGCCACAGGATGTCATCAGATCCGCCATCAAACGCCGGGGCTTCGACCGCACGCTGGTTTTGTTCGACACCGACCGGCCTCTTCCGGCGGTTTGGCACCGCAAGGCCTTGGCGAACGGGTATCAACTGGTTACCCCGTCGCCCTGTATCGAGGCCTTTTTGCTCGAACTGCTGGGCCATCCGCTACCCGGCGACACAGCGGCCTGCAAGCGCGCGTTCGATGCCGTCCTGCCCCCGCCCGGAAAGTATCTGCCGGAGCCCTACGCCGAGCATTTCCCCGATACACTCCTCCGCCACGCCCAATCCCCGCTCCTCAAGCAACTCCTCTCCGCCTTCCGACCATGAGCGACGACACCACCGACTCCGTCACGCTGGATGACCTGCTGCCCACCACGCCCGACCTCCGCGCGGAGCGCCTGGCGGAACTCAAGCGCCTCTTCCCCGACCTCTTCACCAACGAGGGCCGGCTGAATCCCGACGAACTCAAGCGCCTCGTCGAGCCCAACGAGGTCCACGAGACCGAGCGCTACGAGTTCAAGTGGTACGGCAAGGCCGCCTCCAAGCGGGAAGCGTTCACGCCGACGACCGCGACCCTGGTCTATGACGAGGAGCGCTCCGTGAATCCGGACAAAGCGGACGGGAACATGATCATCGAGGGAGAGAACCTCGAGACGCTCAAGCTGCTGCTGAATGCCTACAGGGAGCAGGTGAAGTGCATTTACATCGACCCGCCCTACAACACCGGAAGTGACTTCATCTACAAAGACGACTACGCCCGAGAAGTCGCCCGATATTGGGAAGATACAGGTGAAACGGCAGGCGGCGTAAAACTAACGTCAAACCCGGATACTTCGGGTCGCTATCATTCCGACTGGCTTTCAATGATCCACACTAGGCTCCTCGTAGCACGGAGTCTCCTGAGTGAGGCTGGCGCAATTTTCATCAGTATTGACGATCACGAAGTGGCAAATCTCCGAAGGGTCGCTGACGAAGTGTTCGGGCGCGAAAATTTCGTTGCCCAGTTCATTTGGCAGAAGATGGATAGCCCGAGTCGAAACGAGGAGGATCGCTTTCATTCAAACTATCACGAGTATTTGCTGGTGTATCAGCGGACGGAAAAATGCCATTTCTCGCGAATGGCTAAGGAAAAGATCCTTGATGCCTATCCGCTTACGCTTGCGGACGGACGGAAGGCTCGCAGACGCCAACTTAGAAAGAATGGAAAAAATGCGCGCCGAAAGGATCGCCCCACCATGTGGTATGCGTTGGAATCTCCCGATAAAGAGGAAATCTGGCCAATTCACCCTAAGGAGGGGTGGGAGGGCCGCTGGGTACTGAGCAAAGGCGAGTGGAAGAATCGAAGCGATGCGGGGCTCACGGAGTGGATCAAACGCGATTACGGCTGGGCTCCATATTACATTGAGATTGCACCGCAGGAACCGACGATTCCATGGCCGTCGATCATGGACTATGTCGAGCAGAACCGGCAGGCCAAGGCGGAATTCACTGAGATTATGGGGTCATCGATAGAGTTCGAGACTCCCAAGCCTGCCTCCTTACTAAAGGCCATTATCGAGATGGCCTCGAACGATGACGATCTGGTTATGGATTTTTTTGCCGGCAGCGGAACATTCGCCCAAGCGGTTCTACAGCGCCCAGACGATCTCCTTAGGCGGAAGTTTATTGTCGTCCAAGTTCCGGACTCTATTCCAGCTGACGATCCTATTCACGATCTCGGCTTCAAGGCGATCTCTTCAATTACCATCGAGCGCATCAAACGCGTAATCGAAGGCTACGGCGATGATCCGCAGCCGATTCCCGACGCCGGGTTCAAGGTCTATCGGCTGGCCAAATCGAACTTCCCGCGCTGCGAGTTCAAGCCCGATCCCGAAGCCACCGACGAAGAGAACGTGGAATCGCTCCGTCGCTACATTGAGGAGAAGGAGGCGGCGTTCTTCCTGACGCTCGACGAGGCGGGCGAGCGGGCGGTGTTCGACGAGGTGCTGCTCAAGAACGGTTTCCAGCTCCACTACAGCCGCGAGCGCCGCGACGACTTCGCCGACAACACCGTCTGGGAAATCGCCGACCCGCGCCGCAAGGCGCTCGTCTGCCTCGCCTGGAGCGAGAACATCCAGGACGCCACCATCGCCCGCCTCCGCGAGCTGGCCGAGACCGGCGACAAGCCCTTCTTCATCTGCCTCGAACGCTCTCTCTCCACCACCGCCAAGTGGAACCTCAAGCACCTCCTCGGCAACCACTTCAACGCGTTCTAGGATGCACCATCCGGCATTCGAGAAATCCCAACGTCATCCACAGGCAGGGTTCGCGACAGCAGCCACGAGCCCGCCCGCCAAGCCATGAATCCACTCGACCAACTCACCATCCGGGGATTCAAGTCGATCCGGGAACTGGAAGATTTCAAACTTCGATCCCTCAATCTCTTCATCGGTGCGAATGGAGCGGGTAAGAGTAATCTGATCGGCTTCTTTCGCCTCCTGAACGCCTTCATGGACGGTCGTTTGAACGATTTCGTGATCGATAGCGGAGGGGTGAGCGACCTTCTCTTCAACGGGCGGAAGGTCACCGGGGAGATGTATTTTGAAACCCGGTTTGGGGATCGGGGTCACCGCTTCACCTTGAAGCCCGGACCCGATGAGGAGCCCGCCATCGTCGATGAAGCTCGCTACTACCGCCATTCGCAGAGTGGCTGGTGGGAGATGGGCGACAATTTGCAGGGTCGCTCCAAGGTCGCGGCGGAAGCACAAGGAGACAGCGAGGATTCCGCGTACAGCAGGCCGGTCGTCAATGCGATCCGTTCCTGGCAGATCTACCACTTCCACGACACCAGCCGCAGCGCCCGGATGCGTCTCTATGAGATTGTCGAGGATGACGATGAACTGCGCACGGATGGGGCCAACCTCGCTCCGTTTCTGAAACGGCTCCGGGATCGGGAAAAGCCCTGTTACACGGCGATCCTCGATGCCGTGAGGTTGGTTTCCCCATTCTTCGACGATTTCGTACTCGAACCCAGGGCGATGGGGGCGGCGAAGAAGATCAATCTTTCATGGCGACAGAAAGGCTCGGATTATCCGATGCAGCCCTACCACCTTTCCGATGGGACGATCCGCTTCATCGCGCTCGCGACCGCGCTGCTGCAGCCGGAGCCGCCGTCCTCGATCATCATCGACGAGCCGGAACTGGGCCTGCATCCGCACGCACTTTCGATTTTGGCCGAACTGATCCAGGACGCCGCCAAGCGCACCCAGTTGATCATTGCGACCCAGTCGGCCACCTTGCTTGACCAGTTCGGGGTCGAGGACATCGTGGTGGTCAAGAGGGAGGACGGCGCCTCGACCTTCAGCCGGTTGGAAGAGAAGGACTACAAGGCCTGGCTGGAGTCCTACACGGTCGGCGAACTCTGGACGAAGAACGTGATCGCGGGAGGCCCGAGCCATGAGTGAGCCGGTTTACGTCGCCGTGATCTGCGAGGGTCCCACGGAGCGGATGTTTGTCGAGGAGATCCTTGCACCCCATTTCCAGACGCTTGGCATTTACATGACGCCGACGATCCTCACGAAGAAGGGCGAAAACGGGGGTGATGTGAAGTACAGTCGCCTTTATCACGATCTTCAAACCCACCTCCGTCAGGGTCACAATCGATGCGTCACCACGCTTCTTGATTTCTATGGGCTGAAGGATCATTGGCCAGGCTACGAGGAGGCGAAGCGGGAAACCGCTCCGAGTGCGAAGCAGACGATGCTTTCGGATGCGGTGAAGGAGACGGCGAACAGGACTCTCGAGGAGTGGCGTTCGTTCGAGCGATTCCTGCCCCACTTCGTGATGCACGAGATCGAGGCCCTGTATTTCAGCTGCCCGGAGACCTTGGCCGACAAGCTCGGTGTCGAACCCGGAGTGGTGCAGGCGATTGTTACGGAATGTGGGGAGCCCGAGGCGATCAATCATGAGCGGGACACATCGCCGAGCCATCGTCTGGATGGCCTGGCCAGCGGGCACTTCCGGAAGACTTCGACCGGCATCGCCATCGCCAAGGAAATCGGGCTGTCCAAGATGCGGGAGGTCTGCCCATTGTTCAACCAGTGGGTCACAACCATCGAGGGATTGGCATGAGGGCCGGGTATCTACCTGACACCGATAGCCGAGCTGGAGTAGAGACCCCCGGTTGGAGATGAGTGCAAGTGAAGCGATTGAAGCGGCCTACAGCGCCGGCCTTCAGGTCTTCGATGGTGAGATCCGGAAGAAGGAGGCTCTTGAAAGCCTCAGTCGCGCGGCTTTGGCACCGAGTTCCGCGTCGAGCCTGGTGTGGATCGTCGGCAAGATGCTCAAGGGGGAGAAATACACCCGGGCGCTGAACATCCGGGACACCGACTCATATCTGACATGGATTCGGCGAGACAAGGGGGACGCGGGTCTTCGGCTGGCGCTTGAGGCGCTGCGGAAGCACATCGCCTACTACGAGAAGGTGAGGGGCACGACCCGAACCGGATTGCGCGAGGTGCTCGAAAAGCACAAGAAGTTCCTCGGAGCGGCTGGCGCGGGCGGCATCCTGCTGGAGTATCTGGATCGCGAGTCGCGGGGCTTCGTGGATCTCCTGCCCTTGGAGTGGTTCGCGGAGGAGGGGACGACGCGGGGGCTGGTGCATGAGGTTCGTGGGTGCAAGGGTGGGGTCTTTCAGGCGAAGTGCGATGTCACGGTGACCGGCGACCGGGCGGATCTTGATTACACGCGATACCCCCGCTTCAACCGGGCACAGGGCATGTGGCTTGGCATTGCGCGGATCGAGTTCGGGGATTTGGATCGGACCTCGGTCGCCGGACTTTCGTGGCAGGGTGAGGGAGAAAAGGATTTCCAGAAGGTGCCCTTCCGGACCGGCGGCTTCGAAGTCCCTCCGGTCGGCAGCTATCAACCGCCAACGGGTCGAGGAAAGAAGGTCATCCGCGAGGTTCGGGAGCGCGAAGGCCAGGGCAAGTTCCGGCGTAGCCTGCGGGCGATCTACGACAACCGCTGCTGCATCACCGGCTGCCGGGTCGTGCAGGTTCTGGAGAGTGCCCACATCGATCCGTATCAAAGTGAGGAATCCAATCACGTGGCGAACGGCCTGTTGCTGCGGGCGGATCTCCACACGCTTTTTGACAACCATTTGATCGCGGTGAAGCCCGGAACCTTGGTCGTGTATCTGGCCAAGGAACTTCGCGAGGATCCGAGCTATGCGGAGTTGCACGGGAAGCGGCTCGAACTGCCCAAGGAGCCGTCCCATCACCCGGACCGAGGAGCCTTGGAAAGGCGCTGGTGCGAGTTTTGTTCCGCAGGCTTGTCGAACTGATCATGGTGGCACTGGTTAAGGACGGGAATGGTGCGCTCGCCGTCATCGGAGTCGTGGCGGCGACCTGGTTGGTGGGAGGCGGAATGCTTTGGGGGCTGCGAAGGTCTCGGGACTGGTGGCGGAAGCGGTATCGGGAGCCGTTCCACCAAGGTATCCTGCGACCGCCGGGATGGGGGTGCTTGGAGCGGCGGCAGGATGCGCTGTTTGATTTCGCCTCGCTGGTGGGTGTCCTGCCGGTATTTGCGGCGGGTCTGGCGTATGTCGCGATCACGGCTTCGTGGGAGGTAAAGCTCGGATGCGCGCTGACGGGAGTCCCGTTGGGGGTGATTGGCGTGAGGCACCTCCTTCAGTCGTATCGGTCGGCTCGAATCGCACGGCTTGGCTTCCTAGGCGAGTGCGCGGTGGCGGAGGCGCTGCTTCCGCTGGCGGCGAAGGGGTGGCGGGTATTCCACGATTTGCCGATGGAGGTGGAGGGGCGGGTAATCGACGAGGCGGCCGTGGAGAAGGTCGCCGCGAAGCTGGAGGAATGGTGCCGCGTCCTAAGGTTTGAGCAGGAGGATGAAGATGCGGGCTGAAGCCCGCGGTCCGTCCCGCGCAGCCGCTTGGAATGGCACTTCAGCAGAACTTGTCGTGGAGGATGTGGAGGCCGAGGAGGTGGTTGAGCAGCGCGTCCTTGCGGACGAGTGAGGTGGGGTCGGTGTCGGCGTCGTAGTCGCGCAGGAAACCCTCGACCCGGTCGGGCGAGAGGATGCCGCAGCGACTCACGGCGTCGCGGTTGAGGAAGGAGTGGATGAGTTCCCGGACGCGGGCCTTCTTCTTCTCGTCGGTGTGCGCGGGAGGGGCCATGAAGGCGAACTTCTCCCGCTTGTAGAGAACCTCGGGCAGCACGCCCTTCACCGCTTCGCGCAGCACGTATTTCTCGATGTTGCCCTTGATCCGGTAATGCGGCGGCACCTTGAAGGCGGCCTCGGCGAGGTGGTGGTCGAGGAAGGCCGGGCGGCTTTCCATCGAGTTGGCCATGTCGACGCGGTCGCCGCCCCAGTTGAGGATCTGGCCTTCGAGCTGGCACTTGGCCCAGGTGTACTGGGCGCGGTCGAGCGGGTGGCGGCCGGCCATCATCGAGCCGTCGATGCGCGAGGCGATCTCCTCGATCGGGTCGTAGTCCGCCAGTTCCCGGGCAACGTCGTCGGCGAGCAGGGGACGGGCAAGGTCGAGGGTTTCCATCCACGGCTGGAGCCATGAGGGGGTGAATCCGCAGATGGCGTCGAAGGCCGGGTGATGGCGCTCGTTCTCGGAAAGGATCGCCCCCTTGAAGAGCTGGTTGGTCTTCTCCAGCGCGGCCTGGTATTCGGCCCGGATGTGTTCGGGTTCATGGTCGATGCCGTGGAGGAACATGTCGCGCTTGAAACCCGGGTAGCCGGCAAAGATCTCATCGGAGCCCTCGCCGGTGACCACGCAACGGTAGCCACAGTCCCAGACGCGCTTCGACATCAGGTTCTTCGCCACGCCGAGGGTGTTGTAGAAGGTGCGTTCGGCGTGCCACACTGTGTCGATGTAGTTCTGGCCGTAGAGGTCGTCCGCCGCGAGGGTGATCATCTCCTGGTCGGCATTCATCGACGCCGCCATTTCCTTCGCGATGCTGCTTTCGTCGTAGTCGACGTTGTCGAAGGCGATGGTGAAGGCCTTGACCGGTGACTGCATGGCACCCGTGGCGAGGCCGAGAATGCAGCAGGAATCGATGCCTCCGGAGAGGTAGCAGCCGACCGGGACGTCGGCCTCGAGGCGGTGGACGACGGCGCGGGTGAGTTCCTCGCGGACGCGTTCGACATGGTGGTTCTCGTCGTCGGGGTGGTCGTGGCCGCCCTCCTCCGGGAAATCGAGGTCCCAGTAGCGGATCTTCTCGATCGAGAGCCGGTCACCGTTCTTGCGGATGCGCAGCAGGTGGCCGGGCGAGAGCGATTCGATGTTCCGGAAGGCGCTCATGCCGGGCGCGATGGTTTGCATGAGCTGGTGCAGGGCAGCCTTTTCGTCGAGTTCCGCGGGGATGTCCGGGTGGGCGAGCAGGGCCTTCACTTCCGAACCCCAGTGGATCGTATGATCGTCCTGAACGTGGATGAAGAGCGGCCGGATGCCCCAGCGGTCGCGTATCAGAAGCAGTTCATCCTTTTCCTGGTCGTAGAGCGAAAAGGCGAACTCGCCCCGGAGGTATCGGGTGAAGTCGAGTCCGTGCTTGCGATAGAGTCCGAGCGCGATTTCGGAGTCCGACTTGGTGCGGAAGCGCTGGCCCTCGGCCATGAGGACCGAGCGGTGGAACTTGAAGTCGTAGAACTCGCCGTTGACGGTCGAGACAAAGCGGTCGTCGTGGGACCGGATGGGCTGCACGCCTCCCTCGAGGTCGTTGATCGACAACCGGGTGTGCCCGAAGGCGACGCCCTTGTTTCTTTCGAGCCAGGTCGTCTGGGCATCCGGTCCGCGGTGGAGGATGGCCTGCAGTTGTTCGTGGAGGATGGGTTCCCGGTTGTCGGGAAGAGGTCGGGCTGAGAAGGATCCGGCGATTCCGCACATGGTACAAGTTCAGAGTTCAGAGTTTTGAGTTCAGGTGGATGGGGCGGGTTGCTCGATGAATTTCGTATGGATGAGAGGACAAGGGCTTTGAGGGAGAGGTTGATGCGGTTCTCGCTGAGGTGTCTGAAACTGTTCCGGGCTTTGCCGAGGGTCGACGAGGCGCGGGTGTATGGAAGGCAGTTGCTCCGGAGCAGTTCTTCGGTGGGCGCAAATCATCGGGAAGCTTGTCGGTCGAGGTCGAAGGTCGAGTTCCGAGCGAAGCTGGGAGATTCCCTGAAGGAGATGGATGAAACCTGTTATTGGCTGGAGTTGATTCGCAAAGCGGAGCTGATGGATCCGGACAAGATGGCCGATCTGGAAAAGGAGGCCGACCAGTTGACCGGGATTCTCGTAACCATTCTCAAAAACTCTAAACTCTAAACTCTGAACTCTAAACTCTGAACTCCGAACTCTGAACTCTGAACTCTGAACTCACAACTCGGGCAGCCGGTCGAGGCGGCCGAGGACGGCGAGGAGGAGGGCCTGGCGGATGAAGACGGCGCCGTGGGCCTGGGAGAAATAGAGGTTGTGGGGGGTCTTGTCCAAGGAGGTGTCGAGCTCGTCGAGACGCGCGAGCGGGTGGAGGATGACCGCGTCCTGTTTCAGCGGGCTGTCGGCGTCGAGCTTGTAGCGCGAGTCGAGCGCCTTGTAGGAGTCGCCGAGGAAGGCGATGGAATTCATGTAGATGATGTCGAGCTGGGGAAGGCTTTCGCGGATGTCGTTGGTGACTTCGTAGTCGATGTCGGCCTGATTGAGGCTTTCGATCACGTCCGGACCGAAAGGATCGGCCATCTCGGAAATGACGGTGACCTTGCTGATATGCTCGTGGAAGAGCAGCGACATCAGGAGGAATGACTTCACCGCACGCATCGAGCCGGGGGTGCCGAGGATGCCGAGTTTCAGCTTCTGGTCACCGGTTTCGAACGGGGCGGCGAGGCGCGGTTTCCATTTGAGCAGCGCGTACCAGTCGGCGAGGGCCTGGGTGGGGTGCTCGCCGGATCCGTTGCCGGCATTGATCAGCGGGATCCGCAGGTTCTCCAGGATTTCCTTGGGTGCGCTGGTCTCGGTGTGCCGCATGACCACGCAATCGCAGTAGGCATTGAACATCTCGCCGATGTCCTGGATCGATTCGCCCTTCTTGGCACCGGTGATGGATCCATCGGGGATCGAGATCACCCGTCCGCCGAGGCGGTGGGCGGCACTCTCGAAGCTGGTGCGGGTGCGGGTGGATGCCTCGAAGAAGGCGGTGGTGATGATCTTGCCGTCGAGGGGGTGGTAGGGCCAGATCTCGATCTCCTCGAGGACCGCCGCGAGTTTGCAGAGTTCGGCGACGAGTTCGAAGCTGAACTGCCGGGCGTAGAGCACGTTCTGGCCGCTGAGTTGGGCGAGCACGTCGAGGTTCGGCGGGGCGGACTCGAAGAGGTTCAGGGGCTCGGGCCGGGTGGCCTTGGATCCCTCGGGAGGTTCCAGGTAGGCGGCGGCGGGATTCGGTTCGGGCTGATCGGACATGGCTCGGGGCGGGTGTCTTGCGTTTACCAGAGTTGGCCTCGCTTCCAGTCGACGACCAGCAGCACGGTGAGTGCGATCGCCGCCAGGGCGGTCCACGACAGGCCGCCGAGGATCAGGAGCTTGAGGAAGACGGGGCTGAACATGGTTCAGGAGGCGGGAGGGAGGGGGTCGGCCATGATCCACCGGGCGGCGATGGTTGCAACCATGGAAACGGCGGCGCCGACGAGCGAGGCGGTGAACCAGCCGAAGTCGGGGTGGTAGTAGGCGATCACCCCGAGGACCGATCCGGCGACGATTCCGGCGATGACCAGCGGGCGATTGAGCTTGCGCCAGTAAAGGCCGGCGACCACCGGCCAGATCAGCGAGGCGACCAGGGGGCCGGAGGAATAGAGGACGTTGACGATGGGCAGGCGCTTGATGGCGATGCTCCAGGCGATGATGCCGATCCCGATGATCACCACCGCGGCGATGCGGCGGAAGTTGGCCTCCGAAGGGTGGCGCTTGAAGATGCGGTTGGCGGCGTCGTTGAGCACCAGGTCGGAGGTCGCGGCGAGCAGGGAGTCGATCGAGGAGGCGATCGAGCAGAACAGCACGATGAGGATCAGGTAGCCGGACACCGGGCCGAGCCAGGTGCCGGCGAGGACGAACTCGGCGACGGCGGGGCCGGTCTGGTTGGGGTCGGTGATGTTGACCCCGAGCGGGCCGGCGGCGAGGGCCGCGAAGCCGGCGGCGATCGGAATGGGAAACCAGAACAAGCCGGAAAGGAGGAAGGCCTTCGGGGCGACCTTTTCTTTCATGGCGAAGGCGCGGGACCACCAGACGTTGTTGTGGAAGACCTCGCCGAAGCCGAACAGCATGATGTTGAAGAACGAAAGCAGGGCCACGGGCATCAGCGGGTTGAGCAGCTCCGGCTGCACCTCGGCGATCTGGCGATGCGCGGTCTCGAAGTCGAGACGGGTGAGGACCAGTACCCCGATGAGGACGATCCCGACGAGGATGATGAGGCTCTGGATGAAGTCGGTACCGACCACCGCGTAGAGACCGCCGAAGAGGGTGTAGAGGACGCAGACGACCAGGATCAGTGTCATGCCCCGGCCGTATTCGATGCCGGTGAGGACGTTGAGAAGCTCCCCGCCGGCGATCGCCATGGTGACCAGCCAGGCAAGCGAGTAGACCATGGTGATGATGAAGAAGACGACCCATCCGCTCTGGCCGAAGCGGTGGTGGAAGAAGTCGCCGGCAGTGACGCCCTTCGGCAGCAAGTGGCGGATGCGGATGGCCAGCGGAGCGAAAAGCATGAGCCCGAAGGCGGCGGTGGAGTAGCCGATCATGCCCCAGATGCCCTGGGTGAAGGCCAGCTTGGGCGCGACCATGACGGTGTTTGAAGTGACCCATGTGGCCATGGCGGTGGCGGATCCGAGGGCGAGGCCGATGTTGCGGCCGGCGAGCATGAAACCTTCCGAGCCCTGGGCGCGACGTCCCCACCAGACACCGAGGCCCACCCAGACCACGCCGAGGACCAGCACGACGGCCCAGGCGCTTTGCTGACTCATGGACACGGCGAGCGTCATCGGGCGGGGTTGCGTTGGTGGGTGAAGTGGCCGTGGAGGATGACCACCACCGTGGAGGTCACGACCAGTGCCCCGAGGATCAACAGCAGGCGAACCTTGCCGGCGTCCATGTAGGTCACCTCCAGTGCGAGGGGAGGAGACCAGGGGCCAGCTTCGCCGTCTTCGTTCGTGGCGCGCACCCGGAACCGGTGCCGCCCTGCGCCGAGCCCGCTGCGCACCGAGGAGGCTTGCGTGCCGTCGTAGCGCACCTGCGGCGTCGACCCGGGGGGCTGATGCTCGAGTTCGAAACGGGTGCCCCCGGCCCGGGTCCACTCGAGGTCGACCACTCCGTCGGACGATTGATGGATGCCGTCGGTCTCGGGGAGCGTCGATTTCAGCTCCGGAGCGGAAGGTGTTGCCGTGCCGAGGCTGACAACTGTGCCCCAAAGTATCCCGGCGATGACCGATGGACGGAGTGGGGAATTGGAGCGGTGAAAGCGGATGTCTCCGGCGGGTTGAATCGATATTACTGCCCGGCTGACAGGTCTGAAATGGCGGACAAAGGGTTGGTGAAGAGGGCGGCGATTGCAAATTCTTTCTGGCCGATGGCGGCGTCCGGCCCTTGGGTGGGGCCGATGCCTACGACCGAAGAAAACGTTTCCATCGACCGGATCAGCAGTGACCTCAAGGAGCTGGCGAAGATCGGGCGGGCCGAGGATGGCGGGGTTTACCGGATGGCTTTCAACGAGGCCGACATGCGCGGCAAGGATTGGCTGGAGCAGAAAATGCGCGAAGCCGGTCTGGAAACCCGCCGCGACGGCGCCTGCAACCTGATCGGGCGTCTCCCGGGTCGCGATCCGGAGGCGCCGGCGTTGTTGATCGGATCCCACATCGATACGGTGCCGTGCGCCGGGATTCTCGATGGCACCCTGGGCGTCCTGACCGGCCTCGAGTGCCTGCGGGTGATGAAGGAAAGCGGTCGCCAGCCGGTTCAGGACGTCGAGCTGTTCGCCTTTTCCGACGAGGAGGGTCGCTTCGGGGGCATGTTCGGCTCCCAGGCATTGGCGGGCCTGATCACCCCCGACACCATTCACAGCGCCACGGACCCGGGCGGCGAGCGGCTGGAGGATGTGATGAAGGCCGCGGGCCTGGACCCATGGGAGGCGCTGCAGGCCCGGCGTGATCCGACGACCATCGGCGGCTACCTCGAGTTGCACATCGAGCAGGGCCCGGTGCTCAGTGCGGACGATCTGCAGGTGGGGGTGGTCGAGGCCATCACCGGGCTTTTCAAGTGGAGCGTCACTCTCAGCGGTGAGCCCAACCATGCCGGAACCACGCCCATGATCATGCGCCGGGACGCCTTCATGGGGGTGGCGGACTTCGCCCACGAAGTGCCGCGCATCCTCGACGAGAATGGTTCCGAGCGGTCGCGGGCGACCATCGGGCGGGTTGAATTGTCGCCCGGTTCACCAAATACCGTGCCGGGCGAGGCGATGTTCACCATCGACGTCCGCGATACCGACGAGACCGTGATGAACGAGCTGGCGCAGGCGACCCGCAGGGCGCTGGAGGCGATCGCCCGGCGTCGCGGATTGCGCTTCAGCTACCATGTCGACAGCTGGATCAAGCCGGTCACCTGCGATCCGGAGTTGGTTTGGTGCGTCGAGAATGCGGCGGAGGAGGAGGGCCTGCGCTATCGCCGGATGGAGTCCGGCGCGGCGCACGATGCCCAGATCATCGCCTCGATCTGTCCCGTGGGGATGATCTTCGTTCCCTCGTTGAACGGGAAATCGCACTCGCCAGCCGAGTGGACCGCGTGGGATGACATCGAGGCCGGTGCCAAGGTCATGCTCGGTGCCATCGATCGACTGGCATTCCGCTCGTGAACGAGGGTTGCCCGGCGTGGCCGGTGCCCGTAGCTTCCTGCCCGATGGACGTGACGCCGATTCAGGACCCGCTGCGCAACACGTATCGCGAGGCGTTCATCACGAACCCCTCCCGGAGCGCCCATCTCGCCGACGGCAAGGTCGCGCTGATGTGCATTGATGTTCAGTATCTCGATGCGGCCGAGGGCTACGGGGTGTTCTCCGATCCCGAAAAGAGCGGCGTGCCCGAGAAGGGCCGGCGATACTATTTCGATCGCCTCGAAACGACGGTCCTGCCGGGGATCCGGCAGCTCCAGGATGCCTTCCGTGGGAGCGGACTGGAAGTGATCCACTGCCGCATCTGCGCGCTCACCAAGGACGGGCGCGACCGGGGGGCGGGCCATCGCCGGCTGGGACTTCTGGCGGCCAAGGGAAGCAAGGAGGCGGAGTTCATCGAGCAGGTGGCCCCGGTCGGCGACGAGATCATCATCGACAAGACGGCGAGCGGCGTTTTCTCGTCGACCAACCTGCACTACATCCTGGGGAATCTCGGCATCCGCTCGCTTTACTTGTGCGGGGTGTACACCAACGAGTGCGTCGAGACGGCGGCCCGGGACGCCTGCGACCTCGGGTATTTCGTGACCGTGGTCGACAACGCCTGCGCCACCGTCACGCCGCGGCTTCACGAGGCCTCGCTGGCGACCCTGCGCGATCGCTACGCGCGAATCTGCACGGTCAACGAGGTCTTCCGCGACCTCGACGAACTGCGTGACAGCAGCACCGCCGGCATCATCACCCAACACAGTTGAAAATTCACCGACCACTCGCCGAGGCATGTGTCACCCTCCTGAATTCCGTGCTGGAGGATGGCCGGGTGCTGGATCACGAGGTGGCGGCGGCCTTCCGGGCCAACCGGCGCTGGGGCAAGCGTGACCGCCATTTCATCGCCGACTCGGTGTGGGAGGTCGTGCGCTGGCGCCGGGCGCTGGCTCATGTCGCCGGTTCCGATGAGGTCGAGAAACTGCTCGCCGTCGTCTGGCGGAGGAATGGCTACGCGATCCCCGAATGGTGGGCGACGCTCGATGAGGATGTGGGTGAGCACGAGGCTACCCTCGAAGCCCAGCCCGTTGCGGTGCGCCAGTCCGTGCCGGACTGGCTCGATGCCCGGGGGCGGGAAGAACTCGGGGAGGACTGGTTGCCCATTCTCGAGGCCCTGAACCAGCGGGCACCGGTCTTTCTGCGCGTGAATCGTCTGAAGTCGAACCGTGACACGGTCCTTGCATGGCTGGAGTCGGAGGATGTCGCCGCCTCGGCGGTCGATGGAGTGCCGGATGCAATCCGCCTCGAAGGCATGCTGCCCAAGCGGCTGTCTTACGATTCTCGAATCGAGATTCAGGATGGAGGCAGCCAGATGATCGCGCCCTTCCTCCAGGTCGAGCCGGGAATGAAGGTCATCGATGCCTGCGCGGGGGCCGGGGGCAAGACCCTCCATCTGGCGGCGCTGATGCAGGGGCAGGGGGAAGTGGTGGCGCTCGACGTCAGTCAGCGGCGGCTCGACGAATTGTGGAAGCGGGCGAAGCGGGCCGGGTTGCGGAATCTGAAGATCGAGAGATGGGATGACCAAAGCCTGGCCAAGTGGCGTGGCTGGGCGGATCGGGTGCTCATCGATGCCCCTTGCTCCGGACTGGGAACGCTTCGCCGGCAACCGGATCTGAAGTGGAGTCTGACCGAAGCACGCCTGGCCAAGGTGATCCGAACCCAGCGCCGCCTGCTCGACCACTATCCGGAGATGCTGCGCGAAGGCGGGAAGTTCGTCTATGCGACCTGCTCGGTCCTGCCGTCGGAGAACCGGGGTCAGGTCGAGGCGCTGCGGGAGCGCGACCCCCGGTGGGAGATGGAGGACGACCATGCCGTCGATCCGGGCACCACCGGTTTCGACGGCTTCTACATGGCGCGCTTGTCGAAACGGTAGTCTCCAAATTCGCCATCATCTTGGAGCTGACACCTGCCGGCAATCCTTGTCAGCATGCCGGCGATGAAGGTGAAAGCGGTCTGTTGCCAGAACTGCGGTGCCGACTTGGAAGTCGACGAGTCGATCCGCTTCGTGACCTGCAACTTCTGCGGCTCCAAGCTGGAGATCGTCCACGATTCCACGACGACCCATTCCCGCCTGTTGGAGGAGATCGGAGAGAAGACCGATCGCATGTCGGAGGACCTGAAGGTCATTCGCCTTCAGAACGAACTCGAGCAGATCGACCGGGAGTGGCAGGCGCAGCGAGAGGGGATGATGACGAAGAACAAGGACGGCAGTCGCTCGAAGCCGTCGGTGTTCGCGTCGGTCTTCGGGGCCGGGGTGGTGATGGTGGCCGGGCTGGTCTGGTTCGCCATGATGGCCGGCGTGAGCTCAGCCGGAGGGCCGAGTGGATTCGGCATGTTCGGCTTCGTCATCATCGGCATCGGCGTGGTGATTCTGATCAGCGGCGTGAGCCGGGCAGGCCGGTATCAGCAGGCCGAGGCGGAAATGCTCAGCAAGCGGCGCAAGTTGCAGGCGAAGCTCGACGCCTTGAAGTAGCCACTACGCCTTCTGAAGGTAGCGCCTCTGCGCTTCGGCTTCAGGATTCAGCGCCGCCTCGGCATTCTCGGGCTTGGTGTCCGCCACCAACTCGTCGCGATACTTCGCAATGATCGCCTCGACCGGCCACGAGCAGGCTTCGCCGAAGGCGCAGATGGTCTTGCCGTCGATCTGGTGGGCCACGCTCTCGAGGATGTCGATGTCCCTGGGCGATGCCTTGCCGGCGACGATCCGGTCGGTGATTTTGCGCATCCAGGTCGAACCCTCGCGGCAGGGGGTGCACTGGCCGCAGGACTCGTGGGCGTAGAACTGGTTGATGTTGTTGAGCACCCACGACATCTTGCGCGAGTCGTCCATGACGATCACGCCGCCGGATCCGGCCATCGAGCCGCAGGCGGCGAGCGAATCGAAGTCCATCGGGATGTCCCAGAACGACAGTTCCTTGTCGGTGCCATCCGGACCCTGGCCCTTGAGGGTGAAAGTCTCGTCGCAGCGCAGGATCTTGGCCGAGGAACCGCCGGGAATGACGGCCTTGAACTCGCGCCCGTCCTTCGGGCCACCGCACATGTCGTAGAGCAGTTCGCGCATGGTCACCTTGCCGACCTCGACCTCGAAGTAGCCGGGCTTCTTCACGTCGCCGGAGACGCAAAGGATGCGGGTGCCGGTGTTGCGCGGGGTTCCAAGCTTGGCGTATTCGTCGCCACCCATGCCGATGATGTGCTTCACGTGGCACAGCGACTCGACATTGTTGACGATGGTCGGGCACATGTAGAGCCCGAGGGCGGCCGGGAAGTAGGGGGGCTTGATGCGCGGGTAGGGCCGCTTTCCTTCGAGGGACTCGATCAACCCGGTTTCCTCGCCGCAGATGTAGGCTGCGGCCCCGCGGTGGACGTGGATCTCGACGTCGAAGTCCGAACCGAGCACTCCCTTGCCGACAAAGTTCTTCCCCTTCGCTTCGGCGATGGCGGTTTCGAGGGTTTTCGCCGCCTCGGGAAACTCCTCACGGATGTAGATGTAGGCGACGTGCGCACCCACGGCGAGGCAGGTGATCACCATGCCCTCGATCAGCTGGTGGGGGTCCTGGTGGAGGATGTAGCGGTCCTTGAAGGTGCCGGGTTCCGATTCGTCCGCATTGCAGATGAGATAGACCGGCTTGGTGTTTTTCGGAGGGATGAAGCCCCACTTCACCCCGGTCGGGAACCCCGCTCCGCCGCGCCCGCGCAGGCCGGATTTCTTCACCTCATCGGTGATGACCTGCGGGTCCATGTCCATCGCCTTGCGCAGCTGCTCGTAGCCCCCGTCCTCAAGGTAGCGGTCGATCGACGGGTTCCAGCCGACGCGATCCACGTTCCGGAAGATCATCCGGTGTTCGCGCGGGTCGGGCTGCTTGCCTTCGAGGTATTGGATTTCGCTCATGGTCTGCTCAGGCCTTGGCGTATTGATCGAGGAGTTGCCGGGACTTGTCCGCATCGACGCCTTCGTGGAAGTCGTCGTTGACCAGGCACACCGGCGCGGTGCCGCAGGAGGCGAGGCACTCGGCGAATTCCACCGACCAGGTGCCGCACGGGGACACGGCGATCGGATGGTGATGCGGATCGAGTGAGCTGCGGTCGATGCCGGTGATCTCGCAAAGCCGGTCCATCAGCTCGTAGGAGCCGCCCATCGCGCAGGAAAGGGTGCGGCAGACGCGGATGTGGAACTTGCCCGGCGCCGACTGTCGGAAGCCCGGGTAGAAGGTGACGACCTCGGCGACCTTGATCGGCTCGATCCCGAGGCGGTCGGCGGTCCACTGGATGGCTTCGGCGCTGATGAAACCGTGGTGATGCTGGATGTGGTGCAGGATGGGGAGCACCGCCGAGCGCTTGTGGTCATCCGGAAACTGCGCCAGACGACGGGTGGCCTCGGCCTCCAGTTCGTCGGTCGGCTTGAACGGGGGAAAATGCTTGGTGCCCGGGGTCTCCGGGGACGCGACCAGTTCCTTGAGGACGGCTTCGGACATGGCTTACTTCACGAGCTGGCCGAGTTCGGCCAGGGATTCGGTTCTGCTGACGATCTTGCCATCCAGCCCGCAGGTGATGACGGAGGGAATCCCGGAAACCTGATGGGGGAACTTTTTCTGGAAGTCGTCGGCCTTGCTTTGCTTCAGAATGGTCCAGGGCATCTTCTTGGAAACGGCGTAATCCTTCATTTCCCTGGTGTTCTGGTCCCATGTGATCACGACGATTTCAAAATGGTCGTTCTTGTTCTCGTTGTACCATTTCACCAGCGACGGGGTGTAGCGCTGGCAGGGGCCGCACCATGAGGCCGTGTAGTAGAAAATGTAGTATTTCTCCGGTTCTGGAACGTCACAGCTCTCAAGGGTCTTGCCGTCGAGTCGCAGCAGGTTGCCTTCGAAGAAGTCGTCGAAGACGCTGTCACCCCCGGTGCCGCGGGCTCCGACCCGGTCCGGCTTCCACTCGGTCAGGCGTTTCGCGTCCTCGGCGGAAAGATCGCCGGCCTTCAATTCCACCACCTTGCCCGAACGCAGGGAAAAGCGCCCGACCAGCTCGCCGCCAACCTCCGTCACGGAGAGGAGGTTCATCGTGGCGGTGCGTCCATCGGCGCTGGTCCATTGCTCGAAGGCGGCTGTCGCCAGCGAGGAGAGCAACAGGGTGATGAGAAGGATGCGGAGCTTCATGTTCTTGGATGGTTGGCGTGTGGTTGGAGGTCACCGGTCACACTCGCCCATCACGAAGTCGAGCGACCCGAGGATGGCGGGGATGTCCGAAACCATGTGACCCGGGAGAAGCCTGGAGCAAAGCGAGAGGTTGCAGAAGGAGGGGCTGCGGATCTTCAGGCGGTTCGGCACGCCGCCGCCGGTCGAGTGGATGTAGAAACCGAGTTCACCCTTCGGGTTCTCCGCACCGAAATAGACCTCGCCGGGCGGCGCATCGATGCCCTGGGTGGCGACGATGAAGTGGTGGATGAGCTCCTCCATCGACATCATGACCCGCTCCTTGTCCGGGAGGATGCCCTTGTCGTGGGCGAGGTTGACCGGGCCGTCGGGCATCGTGTCGAGCACCTGGCGACAGATCCGGATCGACTGCCGCATTTCCTCCATCCGGATCTGGTAGCGGGAGTAGCAGTCGCCTTCATCGGCGACGGGGACGTCGAAATCGTAGGTTTCGTAACCGAGATACGGATTGTCCTTCCGCAGGTCGCGCGCGACCCCCGAGCCCCGGAGGTTCGGCCCGGTGATGCCCCAGGCGATCGCGTCCTTCTTCGGGATCACGCCGACGTCGGCCATCCGCTCGATGAAGATCCGGTTCTTGTCGAGAAGCTTGGCAACCTCGTCGATGGTCACCGAGCACTCGTCGAGGAACTTGCGCACGGCCGCCGCGAAGCCATCGGGCATGTCGCGGACCTGGCCGCCGACGCGGGTGTAGGAGGTGGTGAAGCGGGCGCCGGTGAGTTGTTCGCAGAGGTTGTAGACCTTCTCGCGCTCGGTGAAGGTGTAAAGGAACACGGTCATCGCCCCGACGTCCATGGCGCAGACCCCCACGCCGAGCATGTGCGAGGAGATGCGGGCCAGTTCACAGCACAGCACCCGCAGTGCCTGGCCGCGGGGAGGGAGCTCCCAGCCCATCAGCTTCTCGACCGCACAGGCGTAGGCGACATTGTTGGCGAGCGGGGCCAGGTAGTCGAGCCGGTCGGTGTAGGGCACGAACTGGTTGTAGTGCATCGACTCGGCGATCTTCTCATCGCCGCGGTGGAGGAAGCCGACATCCGGGTCCGCCTTTTCGATCACCTCGCCATCGAGTTCGAGGACGAGGCGCAGCACCCCGTGGGTCGCCGGGTGCGAGGGGCCCATGTTGAGCACCATCTTTTCGCCCATCATGTCGGTGGTCTCGGCATGATAATCGGCGGCCTTGCTGCCGACATCCGGGGCCTCGTATTCGGTGGTCTTGGGGCTGCTCATGAAAAATCCGGCTGGAGAATCAGGACGCAAGACCGGGACACGGGCAAGGGGTTTGTGAAATTTTTCACAAAGTCACTCCAACGCCCGAAAAGGCCTCCGGCGGGCGTGCGATCGGGGGGGCTACTGCTTCCGCAACTCGTCCTCGAGGCGCTCGGCGAGCCACTGCTTCATCATCGACTGGTAGTTGAGGAAGCGGGAGCGGGCGATGCGCTTGATGCGCGACAGCATGCGGGGGTCGAAGCGGAGGGTGATGGTGGTCGATTCGCGTGAGTCCGGCTGGTGGATCGAGCCGGCCATCAGGCGCCCATCCAGCTCGTGTTCGAGCCAGAATTCCGCCTCGTCCTTCTCGTCGTCGAAATCCGGGATGTCATCCCAATTGGTGATTGTTTTCATCTCGGCTACTTGAATTCGGCGTATTTCCGCTCGTAGAAGCGTTGTTCTCCCTCGCTCGCCTCCCGGGCGGCGACCACGCGGGCGACCTTGCCGTCCGTCCAGAAGCACAGGAACAGATGCCGGTCGCCGACGGTCCGCCCGAGCGCATAGAAACGGGTTTCGGAGTCCGGCCGGTCGATTTCCGGAAGAAAGCGGATGGCGAAAGGGTCCTCCATCGCCTCTTCGACCTCCTTGGGAGTGAAGGCCTTGAGGTCGAAGTGGACGTCGATGAGGTCGAGTTCCATGAGTGCGTGCCCGGAGGGAACAACGGGAAGCCGACCGGGGGAAGCGGATTCTACGGAGTTCCCTGCGGGATGCCGGGCTCGGTGAAGAAACTTCCCTCGTGGAAGAAGGGCTCTTCGGTGGGGATCGTCGGCTGCCGGACGTCGGTCTTGCTGGTGCTGCCCCGGACGCCGGGCCCGGTGACCACCTGCCGGGTCGGCAGGAGACCGCCCTCGCGCTTCTGCTGACGCTGCTGGTTCATCGTCCGGGCAATGGCACTCTTCGAATTTTGAGGGAGCGGACCAAAGACCTTGTTACCCGCGAGAATCGAGGTGGCGACGAGCTTGGCGATGTCGATGGTGACCGGTTGGGGAACAACCCGCGCGTTTGGCCGCATCACGATCATCTGACCGGCGGGGACCAGCACCGGGTCCTTCTGGCCGTTGATGTAGAGTTTCTGGGTGCCTTCGAGGGTGAGCAGCTTGACCCACTGGCCGGGGCTGTACTCGAACATCGAGGTGGTGCCGGTGATGGCCGCGGTGACGGTGGCGGTGCGGATCGTGGCACCGCCCGCCGACTTCGGCACCTGGAGCAGCACCGAGCCGCGCTCGAGTTCGACGTCGCGGGTGCCGTTGCGGAAACGGAAAACGGAATTCTGTCCGAGGCGGGTGACGGTCTCGTCGGTGAAGACCAGCTCCGCGCGCGAATCGCGTCCGGTGCGGACCGAGTTCGAGCCGCCGATGGTTTCGCCGACGTTGGCGGGCCGGGGATCGCGCGAGCTGGTGTAGATGCTGACGTCGTTGACGGCCTGGGTGACTTTCGCCGACTTGAGCGGGGCGGCGATCGCCGGGGCGGCGAGGAGGAGCAGGAGTGCGGTCGTTTTCATGGCGGATCAGAAGCTGAGGTTGAGGCCGATGCCGACGCCGGCGGTCCACGCTTCGAAGTCGTTGATGCCGAGCGGGCTGTTGGAGTCGTTGGTGCTGTAGAAAACCTGAGTGTAGGCGGTGGCGTAGGGGCACAGGCGCCAGGCGAGCTCGAGGCCGGCGGTGTGGTTCCAGTCTTCCCGGCCGCCGTTGTCGAAGTCCCAGTAGGCGGCACGCCACGAGGCGGTCGCACTGAGGTCGCTGAGGATCCAGTAGGTGTAGCTCAGGTCGGCGGCGTACTCGATGCGCTCGAGTCGTTCCGGATTGGCATCGATGTCGTAGGCGATGCTGATTCCGCCGGCGAACTGCTGGCGGGCGCGGGTGAAGAGCGCCTTCTGGAGGCCGGTCCGGATCCTCTGGGCCGAGTAGTCGGTTTCCGAAATGCTGCCCGAGGTGAGCCGCTGGTACTCGTAGCGGGCGTAGAACACGGTGTCGTCCAGGTCGACCAGGGTCTTCACCACGCCGGCGTGGGTCTGGAAATTCTCGAAATCAAGGGCGTCACCCTGCTCGAAGCGGTAGATTTCCTGATACAGCCCGACGTCGGCAAACCAGCCTCCGGCGAGGCGCGGCCGCCAGTCCGCCCCCAGCAGGGCCGAAAAGTAGTAGGAGCCGTCTTCCAGGGCCCGGGTTGGTGCCGGTGCGTTGTCGGTGTAGTTGAAGTCGAGAAAGCCGAAGACGTTGACCGGAGGCGGGCCGTCGTAGGTGCCGAGGATCTGCTGCACGCCGAAATCGGAGTCGGCCGGGGAAAGGGGGGCCAGCACGGGCTCGTCGCCTGCTTGCGTGGGAACGAACTCCCCGGCATCGTAGTCCGGCGCGGGGGATCCGATGAAGGGAGCGGAGTCGGAGAGGATGTCGGCTCTCGCGGCCAGAGGCGCGAGCAGAAGGAAGAGGCTCAAGGCTTTCATCGTTGGTGGGGTGTGTTAGACCTTGGCCAGCGTAAGAAATGCGGAATGGGATGACAAGCCGGTCCTTTCGGAATCGTCGGCGGGCGTTTTGGCTCGGTGCGGCGGGTGCGGTGAGCGTGTGGCTGCTGCTCTGGGTGCTGCCCGGAGGCGGCGGAATCGCCGGGCGGATCGACCGCATGGTCTTCGACGAGTTGATCTGGTGGAGCGGGGGACCGGCGGAGCGGGAGGATCTGGTGCTGCTGGGGATCGACGAGGGGTCGATGACGACCGCCGAGGCGGGGCAGTCCGACCTGAATGCCAGTGAGGCGCTGTGGTTGATGGATGGCCGGTGGCCGTGGGATCGCCGGGTGTGGGCGGCCGTGGTGGACCGTCTGGCGGACGCCGGGGCGCGGCTGATCGTGATCGACCTGGTCTTCGTCGGTCCGAGCGATCCGGAGGCCGATCAGGCGTTCATCGATGCCGTGGCGCGGCACGCCGACAAGGTGGTGCTGACTTCGACCTTCGCGCCGGCCGGGACGACCGAAGGGGAGCGGGAGATGTTCATGCTGAGCGAACCCATGGCGGCGTTGCGCGAGACCGGTGCCCGGGTGGGGTTTGCAAATTTTCCGATCGACCCGCTCGACGGGGTCCGCCGCGAGGCGCGCTTCCGCTCGACCGTGGGACTCGAGAATGGCGAGCCGCTCGAGGGGGAGCCGGTGGAATTCTCGCTCGCCGCCCGCATTGTCGAGGAGCTGGGCGGCGAGGTCCCGTGGGGTGATCACGAGCTTCGCTGGGCATCGAGGGCCGAGACCGGAGGCACCGCCATCTATGAACCGAAAAGCCTGCACGGGATCTTCGTCGATCGCCTCTGGCAGTCGAACCACCGCGAGGGCCGGGCCTTCGAGGGAAAGGTCGTCATGATCGGGCCGACTGCTCCGCGCCTGGGAGACATCCATCCGACACCGGTCGGGCCGCTCACCGGGCCGCAGCTGCACCTGCAGGCCGCGGCCTGTGCCCTGGCCAATGCCTTTCTAACGCCGGTGGGTTGGGGCGGCTGGCTGGCGCTGGGTTCGGGGCTTTTGTCGGCGTGGTTGGCGGCCCGGATCCGCCAGCCGCTGTGGGCCGTGCTGTGGCTGCTTGGACTGGTGCTGGCGCTGACGGGGGTGGTCGTCGGTGGCCTTCTTTGGGCCTCGCTCCTGATTCCCGGCACCACCGCGGTGCTGGCGGTGGCCGCCGCGTGGCTGGGTGCCCAGAGCTACCGGCTGGTGGTCGAGCGGCTCGAGCGGCTCCGCCTGCGCAACGAGTTCCGACGGTTTGTTTCGCGGGACGTGGCGGACCGGCTGGCGGGGGATCCCGCCGAATGGGCGAGGCTTTCCCAGGGCACGCGACGGCGTGTCGTGGTCCTGTTCTCCGATGTCCGCGGCTTCACCTCGCGCTCCGAACGCGAGGGGGCGGAGGCGGTGGTCGCCCAGCTCAACGAGTATCTCACCGCCATGGTGGCGGTGGTTTTCCGCCACGGCGGGACGCTCGACAAGTTCATCGGCGATGCGGTGATGGCGCATTGGGGCGCGTTGGGAGATGGGAATGAGGAGGACCACGCCAGGGCCGCGCTGGCGACGGCGCGCGGGATGCTCGAAGAGCTTGAGCGGCTGAACCGGAACTGGCGGGAGGAGGGACGCGAGCCCTTGAGGATCGGCATCGGACTCCATCTCGGGGAAGTGATCGCCGGCGAGCTGGGTTCCGCCCAACGGATCGAATTCGGAGTGATCGGGGACGCGGTGAACCTGGCTTCGAGGATCGAGGGCCTGACCAAGGTCTTCGGCGCGGACCTGATCTACTCGGCCAGCGTGCGGGAAGCGGCTGGCGACGAGTCGGGACGGCCTCTCGGGCCGGTCCGGGTCAAGGGCCGCACCGGTGCGGTGGAACTTTTCGCCGAAGGCGATCCGGGGGTGATCGAGGCCGCCGCCGCGAAGGTGCCGCGGGACCAAAGCGGCGTCGCGGTCATCGAGTCGAAGTGACCGCTCAGGGTGACCACATCGCCCACGGGCATTCGCACCACAGAAGGCCGGCCCACGCGATCTTGCAGAGGATGTGCAGGGTCTGGTCGGTGCGGAACGAAGTCCAGCCCTCGCACTTCGCGAAGTCGATGAACCAGTGCAGGACGAATTCGATGAAGCCGAGCACCACCGAACCGGTGATCAGCCAGACCGCTCCGGCGTGGATCATCGAGTGGGCGCCAAGCGCGTGGATCCAGAGACCTTTCGGCGTGCCCTCGTCGCCGAAGAAGGACTTCAGCTGGGCGTGACGGTTCTTCGCGCTGGAAAGGAAATCGCCCTGCAGGGCGAAGTCGGCGATGGCGTGGCCGATCAGCAGGGCGAAGAGCACGACGGCGGCTCCAGCCAGGTTGGTCGGGGGCTCGAGGGCGGCGAGCAGGGAGGGCATCGGCTCAGGACCAGAAACTTTGGAATGCGGCTTCCGCCTCGCGGGTGGCGAGCTTCTCGTTCATGCGGCGCAGCCGCTTGCTCATCTCCGAAAGCAGGCCGGCCATCAGGCGCGCTGCAGCGGCCGGATAGCCCTTCGCAAACTCCTCGAGATCGGCGCGGTTGGCTTTCCATACCTGACTGAACTCCTTGGCCGTGACCGATGCGGAAGCGGCGGCCGGATCGAAGAGATTCACCTCGCCGAGGGTCTCACCGGCGCCGACCCGGGCGACGAAGGTGCGCTTGTCCTTGGTGTCGGTGTGGACGTGAAGCAGCCCGGAAATGACGAAGTAGAGGGAGTCCTGCTCACCTCCCTCGCGGATGAGGAGCTGATCGGGATGCACCGGGAGAAACTCGCCGTAGTCCCCGAGCAACCGGCGGTCTTCTTCGTCGAGATCGGCCATGATGCCGGTGGCGGGGATTTCCGGACGGTCGAATGAACTGCTCATGACCCGCAAAGTCTGGCGACCGGCGGGGAAGTGCCAAGTGAGAAGTTCCAAGTTCCAAACTCCGAGCTCCGGGGGGCGGATCGGAAGATGATCCGTCATTTGGATTGATTCTCCGGCGTCGGATGCGGAGTTTGTTGGAGTGTTCGCCGCTGGGTTCCGGGATCTGGTCAAACCGCACTGGGTGCGGATCGTCGAGGAGTTGAAGCTTTCCGGAGGCCTGCCGGTGCCCGAATTGCAGCGCCGGCTCGGTGGCAGCTACATGGGGATCAAGGACCAGTGCGAGGCGCTGACCAAGCGCGGCTACCTGGAAACCTGGCGGGTGCCGCGGCAAAAGATCGGGCGTCCGCAGATCATGTACCGGCTCACCGAAAAAGCCGATCCGCTCTTCCCCGGGGCCGGCGCGCTCTCACTGGAGTTGCTCGATGCGGCCAGGCAGCTTTTCGGCGACACCGCGCCGGAGCGGATGCTGCTGCATCATTTCCAACAGCTCCGGGAGACCTGGCGGCCGCGGCTCGCCAAGGCGAAGTCGCTGGTCGAGAAGGCCACGCTGCTTTCGGCCCTGCGCGAGAAGGAGGGGTGTTTCGGGCGCTGCAAGTACGACCCGCAGCAGGGTTTCCGGATCGAGGAGTACCACCATCCCCTGCAGGAGGTTTTCGAAATCTATCCGAACGCGATTCAGTTCGAACTGCGGGTGATGGAGGAGCTTCTCGGCTCGAAGGTCGTGCGGCGCGAAGTGCCCGGCGGTCGCGGCGGCCCGGCGCGCGTCGACTACGAGGTCGCGACCCTCGGCCTCAAGGAAGAGTGAGGGCGGGAGACGCGAGGCGCGTCACCCGGGGTACGAGAAACGTCGTAGAATGTCCCGCCGGAGCTTGCGCGAGCGGGTCATCATCGGATGCAGGGGGCAGGGGATCTCGATGTTCTCGGCCCGGTCCCAGAGGGAGCTCTCGCAGGGAACGATGACCGCGTCGAAAGGCGTGCGGTAGGAAATGATGGGCATCTCGCCGAGGATCGTCTCACCGAGCCTCAGCTCGTGGAGAAAGACGCTGTTCGGACGCATCTCGGCGGCTCCCTGACCGTAGTGGAACTTCGCCATCTCGGTACCGTGGTGGGGCGTCGAGATGGTGATCAAGGTGTCGCAGCGTGCGGCACCGCCGAGATCCTGGAGGTAGAGGCGGCTGACGAGTCCGCCCATGCTGAACGCGATCAGCACGAAGTGCTGGTCGGGGCCGAAGGTGTCGTCGATCTCCTTGCGCAGCTGGAAGGCCAGAGTGGCGATTCCTTCGCGCCCGTCGGCGGGCTTCAGGCTGGGGACGAGGCAGGTCACGCCGCGCTTTTCGAGATCCTTGCGCAGCAGTCCGAAGCACCGGCCTTCGTTCTGCCAGATGCCATGCACCAGAACCGCGTGGGTCATGGGCTTCACCGCCTCGCCGCCCTGAAGGGGAGCGGCAAGGCACAATAGCGAAAGAATGCGGCGGAACATGGAAACTCTAAACTCTAAACTCTGAACTTCCCTACCCCGGCGGCCACTCGAGCCGGCGGCCAGCGAGCAGGTGGAGGTGAAGGTGGGGGACCTCCTCGCCGCCGTCGGGTCCGTTGTTGATGACCACCCGGTAGCCGGATTCGGCGAAGCCCTGTTCGCGGGCGACGGTGGCGGATGCCAGCATCAGGTGACCGAGGAGTTCGCCGTCCGCCTGGCCTGCCGCGGTGAGTCTGGCCACGCGGCGCTTCGGCACCAGTAGCAGATGGGTGGGGGCCTGCGGTGAAATGTCGCGGAAGCAGAGGCAGTGCTCGTCCTCGTGAACGATCTCCGCCGGGATCTCCCCGTCGCGGATTTTCTCGAAGATGGTTTTGTCATCAGCCATGGCGCACCGGGAAGCTGGCACGGGGATCCCGCGGCGGCAAGGCGCGCTATTCCGGCAGCCACGAGTCGATTTCGATCTCGCTCAGGCCGAAGCGGAACTCGCGGTGCTGGCGCATCAGGAAGGCGCGGATTTCCTCGAGCGACTGCTGGCAGGCATCGTTCCAGCCGCCGTCACAGCGGCGGAGCACGCGCACCGCCTCGCGCAGGCCGTCGAAGTACAGCTGCTCGACGCCCTGCTGCCGGAGATCGGAGATCTCGGTCCGCAGCTGCTCGTAGAAGGCGAGTTCGAAGCCGTCGCCGATCTCGCGGGCGATCTGGTCGAGCGAGAGGGTGACCGGTGGAGCGACGGGCTCGAGGTTCTCGGCGATGAGGCCGCAGCCGACCTTCCGCAGCATGCGCCGGACGCGGTCGAAGAGGGTGGGCAGGGGGATGACCTGCAGCTTGCAGCGGGTTTCCAGATACTCCTCGATGCCGAGGCGGATCTCGTCGAGGAAGGGGAAATTCTCGCTTTCGGCCGCGGTGGCTGCGCGCCGGAGGGCGTCGCCGAGCCAGCGGGTGTCGTATTGATGGACCTGGTGCCTGCCAACCTGGATGGCGGGGCGGTTTCCGATGAGGGCAATCACGAAGGGGGTTGAGAAGGCATGGGGATGGGCCGGGGGAGATGGCGGGTTATTCCTTGAAAAGTCGTCGCTGCATCGGATCGCGGGCCGCGCGGGTTTCGAGCGCCTGGATCTCGCGGATGAATTCGCCGACGTCCTCGAACTGCCGGTAGACCGACACGTAGCGGACGTAGGCGACCGGATCGATCTGGTGAAGCTTGTCCATGACCTTGGCACCGATGCCGGAGGAGGGGACTTCGGAAAGGTGGTCGCGGTGCAGCTCGGTAAGGATTTCGTCGACGGCGCGATCGATCCGGTCCATCGACACCGGGCGCTTTTCGCAGGCCTTGATCAGTCCGTTGCGCAGCTTCTCGCGGTTGATCGCCTCGCGGGTGCCGTCGCGCTTGACCACCCGCAGCTCGGTCCGCTCGATCTGCTCGTAGGTCGTGTAGCGGTAGCCGCAGGCCACGCACTCGCGGCGGCGACGAATGGTCGTGCCGTCCTTCGACATCCGGGAGTCGAGGACCTTGTCTTTGAAGGAGGCACATTGGACGCAACGCATCGTATCGAATGAGAAGCAGCTACCCCAAGATCCGGTGGTGTTGAAAGCAAAAACCCACCTGATTTAGTGGTCCTTTGCGAGTATTGCGACTCCCTGAAAGAGTCTTTTTGGAAATGCGGGGAGGCGGTGCCGGGAAGGATCCGATCCGTTTCAAAGTTGGGGGTTGCCGGGGCCGGAGTGGTCATGGTGCGCGCCGGAATTCGCTGGAACGGGGGACCCCGGTGGTGATTGTCTCATGAATCATGAGACCCGTCCTTGTCCTCGCCTGCTCGTTGGTTTTCCCGCACGCCGCCCTCCACTCCGGCGAAGAGCCGCCCTACGACATGGAGGCGCGGCGGCAGTCGGTCGTGAACCTCGAGCGGCACATCGGACAGCGGGAAGCCCGCCTCGCCGACCTGCGTGAGGACACCAAGAGGCTCGATGCCCGTGTCGAGAAGCGGGCCGAGGAATTGGTGACGATGCTGACCGAGATTCGCGATTCGCAGGAGTCGAAGACGCGGGTCGCGCAGATGAAGATGCGGGCGATCACGGGACTGAGGAACTGGATCGAGCACTACCAGCGCCGTCGGTCGCGCATCCTTGAAACGCTGCGCCAGGGGAAAGGGCACCTCCCGACCGAGGACCTTGAACGATCGATCGAGGCATTCGACAAGCGCATCGACAAGCGGGTCTCGCAGATCATGGAGCTGACCGCTTCGATGGGAGATCGCCAGGAAGTGGAAAAGTACGAGAGCGATGGCGGCCACTACTGGGACGGCTACTACTATGAATCGAGCCGGATCAGCGAGAACCTCGAAGCCCGCAAGGCGTGGCTCAAGGAGCACGACCAGTGATGGATCGGGCGGAGCGGCAATCTGCTTGCCAGTCCGCCATCCGAACTGCTAGCCCCCTTGGTCATGCACCGTTCTCTGCTCCTTCCGCTCGTTGCCCTGGCGCTTTCCGCATGCTCGGGAAAAATCGACATGCCGAGGGGCACGGGTGAGGGATACTCGTCCGCCCGGTTGATTCAGCGGAGTCCGAACTCGACCATTTCCGATGCGACCGAGCGCAAGGTCCACGGGATGATCCAGAACTCGCTGAAGAAGCAGTTCACGGCGAACGGCAAGAGCTGGGGCTCGGGCAGTGCGGACCTGATCGTGGCCTACATGGTGATCTATCAGGAGCCGGCGATGACCGCGAGCTACGACGACTACTTCGGCTACGGACGGGACGGCACGCAGATCTCCGAGCGGGCGCACGACGTGGGCGTGCTTGAGAGCAAGCGCCCCGACTATTTCCGGAGCGCCGCCATTGTGGTCGATGTGATCGACGCGAGGACCAACGAGTTGATCTATCGAAACTACGCGCAGGGCGACGTCGTGAGCGGCGTGTCGGACGGGGCGCGGGCCGGCCGGATCGATGCGGCGGTCGCCCAGGCACTGGGCGAGTTCTTCAAAGGTTGAGCGGCAGGCGGGAGCCGCGGCTCAGAAATCGGCTTCGAGGCCGATCGAGACGTAGTTTGATCCGCCCTGGATGTCCTGCCCGGTATTGTCGGTGCCGTAGGTGCCCCAGGCACCGGAGCGGTGCGGCACGCCGATGGTGAGCCAGAGGTTGTCGATGCCGGAGGCGCTGTTGCCCGGGAAAAGGCGCTCGATCCGGGTCAGGCGGCTGATGTCGGCGCAGTTGAAGGCCAGGGAAACGTCGAGGAAATGGAGCAGGTGCGAGCTGGATGGCGTGCCGCGGTTCACTTGTTCGGTGATGGGGATCTGGTTGGCGTAGGAGATCCCGGAGGTGATCCCGAAGCGGGTGCGGAGGTGGTCGCTCCAGGGAAACTCGTCCCACTCGAACTTCAGGCCGAGGTTGTACTGGAAGGTGTTGCTCTGCTTGCCCTTCTCGTCGTGGTACATGATGCCGCCGTGGAGAAGGACATCGATCGGGGTCGACCAGAGGTCGCGGGTGAGGACCCGGGCGGCGGTGAAGCGGATGCCGTTCTGGGCGAGGGTGGAGACGTCTCCCGAAATGACTTCGAAGAGTTCATTCGAGGTGCCCTGGAAGTAATGGACACCAAAGCGCCAGTTCGGATCCGCCTGCTGCTCCTCGACAATCGGGGCGACCTCGACGCCCTTGGCCGACTGGGTCGCGATCCTCACCCGTTCGGCCTCCCACGAGGCGGCGTCAAGCGAGGGGAGGGGGGTGGCCGCTCCCGCCGGAAGCCCGGACACGAACGCGAGGACGAGGATTTTCGTTCGGACCCGTTTCATACGACTGCGCTTGAGCTAATCGGGGCGGGGGATATGGGCAACCCAAAACGGATTCCGGGGGGCGGGAATTGTGGCAAGCGGTGCGGATTGCCCTCAGCGGCGGCACTTGGCCAGCAACGAGTCGAGGAAGCGGACGATCTGGTGGAGGGCTTGGGTCGACTCGTTGTCGGGCAGTCCGGAAAGGTCGTCCCGGCACTGGTTGAGCATGCCGGAGGCGGTGTCCACGGCCGACTCGATCGCGCCCTCGTACTCGGCGATGCCGACGAGCACCGAGAGATCGAGCGGCTCCTGTTCGATGATCCGCTTGTTGAGCTTGGTCCGCTGGCTTTCCGAGGCGGATTCCAGCAGGTTGAGGATGGGCAGGGTGAGTTTGCCCTTCTCGAGGTCGGTCCGCAGCGTCTTGCCGACATGGTCCTCGCTGCCGACGATGTCGAGGCAGTCGTCGTAGATCTGGTAAACGGTGCCCAACCGCATGCCGAAATCGTAGAGCTGGCGTTCGGTTTCCTCGTCGGTCTCCGAGAGTGCTGCCGAAATCCCGGTGGCGGCGGCGAAGAGCGCCCCGGTCTTCATTTCGATGATGCGGAAGTAGTCGGCCTTGGTCAGGCCGAGGTCGAAACGTCGCTGGGTCTGGACGATTTCCCCCTCGCAGACCTCGCGGGAGGCGCGGCCGACTTTGCGGCAGATGGAGATGTCGTCGAACTCGGTGGCGAGGGCCAGGGCGTGGGAAAAAAGCGCGTCGCCGAGGAGGACCGACAGGCCGTTGCCCCACTTGGCGTTGGCGGTGGGGACCATTCGGCGGGTCACCGCACCATCGATGATGTCGTCGTGGACCAGCGTCGCCATGTGGATGAGCTCGAGGACGACGCCGATCTTGCGGTGGTCGTCACCGACTTCGCCGAGCGCGCCGCCGACCAGGACGGCGAGGGCCGGGCGGATCCGCTTGCCCGAGGTGTTGCAGACATAGCTGACGTACGGCTCCACCGCCGGGTCGAAGGCGCGCACCTGTTCCCGGATCGAGGTTTCCACCAGCTCGAGATGGGGTCGAACGAGGTCGAAGGGAAAGCGGTCGCTGGTGGTCAGGAAGGAAGTCGTCTTTGCCATGATCGCGGGGCGCTGGACCGTGTCACAGCCCCGGGCTTCCCGCAACTCCCGACTGGTCCTCCTCCCGACTGGTCCTCCCGGCCGGTTCGGGCCATCGGGCGTGCAGCCGGACAGGAGGCCCGAAGCCACGGCAGGCGCCGCCAACATCATGTCGCGGAAAGATTCGAGCCTCGGGCGTTCCTCATTTCCCACAGAATTGGAATTGCCCGCTTGGGGAGAGGATTCGTAGGGTCGATCCAGTTATGAAGAAGCCCCGCTTTCCCGCCGCCCTGCTCGTCGCTCCCCTGTTCTTTCTGGCGTCGTGCGACGACAAGACCCCGCCGGCTGAATCCGGAGCGGGCGGCGAGGCACCTGCAACGGTCGATCCGGCCACCGGAGATCCGGCTCCCCCGGTGGAAACCGGCCTCTCCGCCGGGGAACGGGCGGAAATGCTCGGGTTCGCCGGACACCTGTCGGCGGACGCCGATTTGTTCATGGCGATCTACGACGGGACGGGAATGGTGAAGAGCCTCGCCGACCTCGACGCCTGGGACTTCATCCGCAAGGTGGTCGAGCAGGAGGAGGGGATCGATCCCCAGGAGCAGATCGAAGGGGGCGCGGCGCAGGTCGAGGCCTTCCTCGGCACGGAGTTCTTCCTCGCGCTCGGTGATGGCTCCGCCGAGCAGTTCGAGTCGTTCAACACGATGAGCTCGCGGATGAGCTACTACCAGTTCCGGATGATGTCGGCGGCCTTCGCCCGCGCGGCGGCTTCCGGAGACCTTGAGGAGGGAATGCAGGCGATGGACGACGAGGCGTGGCTGATGGACATGGCGCGGGACATCGGTGACTACATGCCCCTGATCGAGTCGGTCGCCGTGCCGCCGGTGCTGGCGGGGCTGCGGATCACCGACGAGGAGCAGATGAAGGTGGCGGAGCAGCAGATCCGCGACTTCCTCGGCATGGCCTCCGAGGGATCGGAGCCGGTGGAGTTTGAGAAGGGACCGGCGACCTTCAGCGGGAATCTCTACAAGGGGGAGATGCTGGCCCAGGGAATGGAGGGGGAGCGCGATGAGATGGACCAGGTGCTGGGCGAGGAGAACGCCGACAAGTTGTTGGCCGCGCTCCGCGAAAAGCAGCTTCTCGCCTGCGTCGGCCGGCTGGATGACTACCTGCTGGTGTATTTCGGCGGATCCTCGGACGCCTGTCCGATCGCCGATGACTTGAGCGGATCACTGGCGGGCGACGCTGGAATCGGCTTCATCGACGGCTTCAAGGACACGCCCGTCCATGGCTTCGTCCATGGGTCCGGGAGCTTGATGGAGAGCGCGGTGAGTTCCGGCCTCAAGCAGATCGCCGAGGGATGCCGCGACGGAATCCAGGGCGTCGAAGGATTCGGCGACACCCGCGAGCTGGTGGCGCTGCTCAACATGGTGGGCGAGCGCGAGCAGGCGCTGCTCGATTTTTATGAAGCGGAACCGGTCGGGGCGGTGATCAGCATCGATCAGGGCGCGCGCTTCGATCTCTTCGGCGGAGGGCGGAGCGGTGCCACCGACTTCGAGAGCCCGCACCAGCTCGAGTCGCTCGGTGATGCCGAGGACGTGCTGCTTTTCGCCAACTGGGCGAACAACCCGGCCTACGAGAAGCGGGCCGGTGAACTCGTCGAGCTGCTGGTGGAGATCGTCTATGCCACGGCGGGGCATCTTTCCGCGCTCGAGGTGGAGAGCGATGACCTCGCGCAGATTCGTGGCGGCTATCAGATGTTCGACAGCATGTTCCGCGAGGACCTGCTCAAGCTGTGGAAGGGCCTCGGAGCGATGGAAGCGGGGCTCGGCAGCGAGGGCGCGTTCCTGGTGGATCTCACGGCGGAGTTTCCTCCGATCCCGGGGGTCCCGGCCGGCATCGTCGAGGAGGGTCGCTTCCCCCGGATGTCCTTCGTCGCTCCGGTCGAGGAGCGGGAGAGCCTCCAGGTCTCCTGGAAGCAGATCGAGGAAGCAGTCGCGGCGATGCTCGCGACCGCCAACGAAATGGGGGACCTCGACCTTCACATGCTCAAGCCGACGAATTCGCAGAAGGATGACATCGTCACCTGGTACTTCGATGCGCTGGCCTTCTCGGACGATGTGAAGCCATCGGTGACCGTGAGCGACGACTGGTTCGTGGCCTCGACCTCGAAGAACCAGGCGCTGGATCTGGTCGAGCGCGCCGGCAGCGGCGAGGCCGGGCGGACCGGCCTCTGGGCGAAGCTGGACCTGGAGGTGCTGCGCAAATACCTCGAGGAGTCGCTGAAGGTGGTCGAGAAGAACGGCGGAGACGTCATGGGCGAAGGGGAGCTTGAGCAGTTCCGCGAGATGCTGCCGGTGGCGCTCGAGGGTCTGGCCTCGCTGGAGCAGGTCAAGGCGGTGACCGTGCACGAACGGGTGGAGGACGGCGTCCGCCGGGCCACGCTGCATTTCCACGTGGAGTGAGGGCCGAGCGGTTTCGCTCGCCGGATTGCCGCCGGGTGTGTTGGAATAAGTCGACAGCCGAATGAGCGAATCGGAACCTCCCACCCTTTACACCACCGAGCCACCTCCGGACTCGGTGGTGCATCAGCTTGACGGCTTTCTCGCACGCCAGAAGCGCAACGACACGATCCAGTCGCTGGTGGTGGCGGTGATCGTGATGCTGCTGCTGGCGGCCTTGCTGTGGCTCATCGCCATCCTGCCCGAGTTTCAGAAGGCGGAGACCATCGTGTCCTACGCGCCGCCGAAACCGCCCGAGGAGAATCCGGTCGACCGGCCCGACATGGCGGTGGGCATGAAGCCGAAGCCGGCGAGTTCAAGTTCCTCGATGGCGAAGGTGATCGCGGCATCGGTCGAGGCCCCGGTCGCGGTGCCGATGCCCGAGTTTTCGGATCCGGTGCTGCCCTTCGGGATCGATGACGACTTTGCCGCCGGATTCGGAGCCGGCGACGGGGATGGCGACGGGGGCGGTGGATCGTCCTTTTTCGGGACCCCGAGGAAGGGCCGCCGGGTGGCCTACGTGGTCGACTACTCGGAGTCCATGAAGTCGGACACTGAAGCCGGGGGGACCCGTCTCGATGCCCTGAAGAAGGAACTCACGCGCTCGATCAATTCGCTGCGGGACGGGATGAGCTTCAACGTGATCTTTTTCTCCCAGTCGGCATGGACGATCGCCACCGAGGGGCCGAACGAAGCGGACAAGGGCTGGAATGGTCTGGGCGAACCGCCGCCGGTGCCGTGGCACATGGCGAGCCAGCGCACCAAGAGCGTGTTCGCCGAGCGCATCGAGAACATGGGCTGTGGCATCGGCACGGTCTGGTCGTCGCCGCTCAAGCTGGCGTTCTCGATGCGGCCGCCGCCCGACATCGTGTATCTGCTTTCCGACGGTGAGCCGTCGGACTTGGACTACGCCCTCAACCGGGTCGACGAGATGAATCCGACCGGGGTTCCGATCGATACTTTTGCGATGGAGGCACCGGGGACGCCCGCCCAGGCGATGCAGGAGATGGCCCGGGAAACGGGCGGAAACTTCACCATGATCTACAAGGGCCGTGCCTACAGCGGCCTGAGTGCCCAGAAATACACCGACGAGACCGAGTTCGACTGATCCGCCGTCATCCCTTGCCCGGGACCGGCCCGATCGTCCCGCCCTCGACGAAGGTGGTTTCTACCTTGGTCCGCCGTCGGTCCTCCCTGCCGCGGCTCACATTGTCCACCCATCTCGTCATCCGGCGGACGAGCGCATCGATGTCCCAGCGGACATGGGCGAGCGGGCGATCCCACAGCTCGAAGCTGGGGTGGAAGTCGAGGCAGACCAGCGAGATCCGCTCGGGGGCGATGAAACCGCGCCGTGCGAGGTGGTCATGCGCGGCGTGGAAGGTGTGCAGCTCGTCGATGAGCAGGGCGGTTGGCGGAGTGACCGCCAGCAGCGAGTCGAGGCAGCGGCGGAACTCCTCCGGACCCGGACCGCAGTCGGGGATGTTGTAGGGGCCGGTGGAGATGCCGTGGGCCTTCAGCTCATCGAGGAAGTAGGCCGGCTTGGCACCCGCCCGGGTCAGCAACACGATACGGCGGTGGCCGAGTTCGACCAGCCGCCGTGTCGCTGCGGTGATCGCTTGCTCGAAGTCCGGCGCCACGCTGGCGATCGGCATCTCCAGGGTCAGTTGACCGGCATAGGCGAGGATGGGGGTGTTCCGCCCGATGAACCATTCCAGCACCTCCCGGCTTGCGGTCCACAACACCCAGGCATCGGCCTTCGCCTGGCCTACCACGCGTGAGATCCGCTTCACGTCCATGCCCAGGCGGGTCAGCGACCGGTTGGGAATGGTCACCGAATGCCCCGCATCCATGAGCCGGTGCTGGACCTCCACCATCTCATAGGACGACCGGTCGGCCGCCTCGTAGGGGAACAAGCCCACCGTCGATCCGGGCGCGTCGGCGTTCCTTGGAATGGCAATCCGCCGTCCGCGGCGGTGCCCCTGGTTGACGAGGATGCCGTCTTCCTCCAGCAGGCGCAGCGCGTCCCGGATCAGTCGCTGCGACACATCCAGGTCCCGGGCGAACTGCCTCGCCCCGGGCAGCCTGCCCGTCCAGCCACCGCGCAGGATCTCCTCGCGCAGATGCGCGGCAAGCTGCCGGGCGGGGCTCAGGACTCGGAAGGCGGACATGCAAGGCATGTTTAGGTTCGGATCGTGCCCGGGAGCGGGAAAGGGGAGGATCAACAGGGTGAAAAAAGCCCCAGTGCGCATGTCCATTGTTGGCATGCAACGGACCGGAAGGCTTCCTTGACACCCTTCAAAAGTGACACTATTTTCGTGCTTCATGAAAAACGTGACAATCACCCTGGATGAGGACGTGGTTCGCTGGGCCAAGGTCTGGGCGGCCAGTCACGACACCAGCGTGTCGCGGATGCTGGGCGAGGAATTGCGCAAAAAGATGCTGGCAGAGCAGCACTACGAGCGGGCCAGGAAGCGATTTTTGAGCAAGGGGCCCACGCCTCTCAAGGCCGCCAGCATCCCCTATCCCACCCGGGACAGCCTGTATGACCGATAGCGTTTTCGTGGACACCAACATCCTGCTCTATGCGCGGGATGCCTCCGAACCGGAAAAGCAGGCGATTGCCGCCGCCAGGCTCGCCGAGCTGTGGGAAACGCGCTGCGGCCGACTCTCGGTGCAGGTGCTCAACGAGTTCTTCGTGAATGCCACCCGCAAGCTGGATCCCGGTCTTTCCCCCGAGGAGGCGTGGGATGATGTCGAGGCGCTTTTTGCATGGAACCCGCTACCCATCGACATGCCCGTTCTCAACAGGACTTACGCGGTTCAGCGCCGCTACGAACTCTCCTGGTGGGACTCGATGATCGTTGCCGCGGCGGAAGCCGCCGGCTGCAGCCGCATCCTCAGCGAAGACCTGTCGCCGGAAACCAGCTACTTCGGCGTCGCCGTGGAGAATCCGTTCGTGGTTCCCGCCGAATAGGGCGCTCATCCTCACTGCAACTGCGGATTCCCGCCTTCAATGACATGCCGCGAAGAAGTCGATTCGGGGCATTAGCAGCATCGGTTCCCGGAGGTCGCGATCCCGGCCCGGCACGGGTCGTCCTTGACCCACTGGGGAAGAACCACCCTGCCTACTCCTGCCGGCGTGAGGAATGGAGCCTTGCATGCAACTGCTCCAGGGCGGCGACCCACTCCGGAAATTCGTCGGCGAGGTTTCTTGTTTCATTCCAGACTGTTCGCCCGACTCAATGTGGCGGTGGCGCCGTGATCTTGCGGCGCATGCGATGCGGGACCGGTGGGCGCTTGACGATGATCTACGAGAGCCTCGCCAACCGCGGGATGGCGGCAGGGAAGTTCACCGATGCGGACGAAGTCGACTGACCCCGGTCAGGCGGGGTGGATCTCGGCCAGCGCTTCGCGGCTTTCGACCAAGAACTCGGCTGCGACCTCGCGCAGTTCGCCCGCTTGAACGGCTTCGATCTCGGTCAGCACTTCGGCCGGTTCGCGGATTTCGTCGTGATGCAGGAGGGACTCGCCGGCCCACGAGGCGTGGGCGGCGGTGGTCTCGAGGGCGGCCTTCATCTGGGACGCATGGAGGCGTTTCGCGCGGCGCAGTTCTTCTTCGGAGGGACCGGTGTCGGAGAGCTGGCGGAGTTCCCTGCGGATGCTCTCCAGTGCCTCGTCACGCGAACCCGGATCGAGTCCGGCATGGATTTCGAGCGCCCCGGTATCGTCCAGCAGCACGACATCCGAAGCGATGTGGTAGCAAAGGCCGCGCTCCTCGCGCAGCGACTGGAACAGCCGCGAGCTGGCACCTTCGCCGAGGATGGTCGAGAGCAGTCGCAGCGCATGGCGGCGGGGATCCCGCCGGCCGAAGCAGCGGAACCCGAGGGCGAGCTGGACCTGGGCGGTCTCGCGCGGTTCCCGCCGTTGACGCGGACCGTCGAGTGGGTCGCTGTAAGGATGGCCGGAAACGGAATTCCCGGAGCCCGGTAGGAGGGGTTCGAGAACGGCGATCACCTCGTCGGCCCGGTGAGGACCGGCCACGGCAATCACCAGGCCGGGGTCGCGGTGATGGGCCTGGGAAAATCCGACGAGGTCGTCGCGCCGGATGCGGTCGATGCTTTCAAGGGTGCCCGAGATCGGATCGCCGAGCGGGTGGGGGGACCACAGGGACGCCGACATGAGGTCGCCGATGTGGTCCGAGGGATTCTCGTGATACATCACGATTTCCTCGGCGATCACGCCGTGCTCGAGTCGGACCTCGTCCTCGGGAAAGGTCGAATGCCAGACGATGTCGGCAAGGATGTCCGCAATGGGGACGAGCGAGGCGGCGTCGCCGCGCGCCTCGTAGACGGTCTGGTCCTCGGAGGTGAAGGCATTGAGGGAAGCGCCAAGGTCCTCGGTCTCGAAGCTGATCCTCCGGGCGTCCCGCTTCCCGGTGCCCTTGAAGATCATGTGTTCGACGAAGTGGGCCAGCCCCGCCTTGCCGGGCGGATCGTCGCGCCCCCCGGCGGGGATGTGGATGGAGAGCGCGAGGCACTCGCTCTCCGGCAGGGTGGCGGTGGCGATCCGGAAGCCCTGCGAGCTACGGTGAACGTGGTAGCTGGCGAGCATCAGCGGAGCAGGGCGGTGGCCAGGTCGAGGTCGGCCGGAACGGTGATCTTGGGATTGGGGCGGCTCGACGGCACGATCCGGACCGGGAGCCCGATCGATTCGGCCGCCGAGACCTCGTCGGTGACGTGGAGCCCGCCCTTTTCCACCGCCTCGTAGGCCTCGCGCAGGAGCGAGGCCCGGAAGACCTGCGGGGTTTCGGTGAACCAGAGCCCCTGGCGGTCGACGCTTTCCACGACGATGCCCGAGGCGTCGGCCCGCTTGAGCGTTTCGGTCGCGGGCCGGGCCAGGGTGGCGGCACCATGGGCGGAGGCAGCCGCGATGGCGGACGAGATGTCGGACGGCTCGACCAGCGGGCGCGCGCCATCGTGGACCGCGACCAGCTCGTCGTCGCCTTGCAGGGCTTCGAGGCCGGCGAGGACCGAGTCCTGTCGCTCGGCTCCTCCGTCGACCCGACTCAGTTCCTTGGCGAATGCTCCGCCGAGGAGTTCCCGGAAGCGGTCCTCGGCGCAAACGACGATCACGCGGGTGATCTCCGGCACGGCCATCAGGCGTTCGACGCTGCGGCGCAGCACCGGCACCCCGTCGAGGGAAGCGGCCAGCTTGTCGAAGCCCATCCGCCGGGAACTTCCGGCGGCGACGATGACGCCCGCGCAGCCCATCAGGACAGCCGTTTGGCGACCTCCTGGGAGAGGGTCCGGCCGTCGGCGCGGCCGGCCGCGCGCTCCTGGACCAGTTTCATCACCTTGCCCATGTCGGCCTTGGTCGAGGCCCCGCTCTCGACGATGGCGGACTCGACCAACCCGGTGATCTCGTCCCCGCTCAGCGGGGAGGGCAGGTAGGTTTCGAGGATGGCGATTTCCACGTCCTCCTTGTCGGCGAGTTCGGTGCGACCGGCGTCGCGGAACTGGCTGGCGGAATCCTGCCGCTGCTTGACCTGCTTGCGGACGATGGCCATCGCGGTGGCGTCGTCGATCTCGGCCTGCGGGCCGCCCTTTTCGATGGCGGCGTTGGTCATGGCGGTCTTGAGCGCCCGGATCACGGCGAGGCGTTCGCTGTCCCTGGCCTTCATGGCCGCCTTGAGATCATCCTGGATGCGGTTGGTGAGCGAACTCATGTCGGTTTCCTAGCCGCGGCCCGGCATCGGGGAAAGGGGGAAATCCCCGCGCGCTTCTTGCTTGGCGAAGGGCGCTTGCCGGTTCAAGGGGTGGCATGCCTTCGAGGACCACGGGTGCGCGCGTCTATCTCAGCCTGATCGGGCTGCTGCTGGCCCTGGCGGGCGGCGTCTTCAGCTGGTTGATGTGGCGGAGTTTCGATCGCGCCCGGGAAATCGACCATTGGCCGGTCGTTCCCTGCGCGATCCTTGAGTCGAGGGTCGAGGACCGTCGCGAGAATCCGGACTGGCCGGAGTCGATGCCGCAGGAGTTCCGGTTCAGCGTGCTCTATCAGTACGACTGGAACGACGAAACCCACGAGTCGCGGCGCTACCGGCTTCGCGGCGCCTCGTGGAAGTCGAAGCCGGACCGGGCCGCGGCGCTGGTCGAGCGCTACCCGCGGGGGTCGGTGGCCGAGTGCCGGGTGAACCCGGAGGTGCCCTCCGAGGCGGTGCTGGAGGGCGAGTCGCGGGGTCCCGGCTACTCGCTGTGGTTTCCGCTGCTCTTCCTCGTCGGCGGCCTCGGCATCATGGTCGGGGCGTGGCGGCGGGAGTAGCCCTCAGTCGCGACGGGTCAACTCGACGAAAACGTCCTCGAGCGAGGCGGTGTGGCGGTGAAGATCCCGCAGCGGCCACTTCTTGCGCACGACCAGTTCGTGGATCCGCTCGCGGGCGTCGGTGCCGGAATCGACGAGCACCTCGAAACTCGTCCAGCGGTCGTCGCCGTCGGCGGCGTCCCCCGCCGTGACGCGCTTCACGTGGTCGAGGCGGGTCATTTCTTCGATGACGACATCCGCCTCGGCCTGCAACTCCACCATCACCCTGCCGGCCGCGCGCATGTTGTCGACCAGTGCCCGCGGCGTGTCCTCGGCGCGGATCTTGCCGCCGTCGATGATGATCACCCGCCCGCAGGTCATCTCGACCTCGCTGAGGATGTGGGTGGAAAGGAGGATCGTGTGTCTTTCCCCGAGTCGACGGATCAGTTCGCGGATCTGGCGAATCTGGTTGGGGTCGAGGCCGTTGGTCGGTTCGTCGAGGATCAGCAGGTCGGGCGAGTGGATCAGCGCGTCGGCGAGGCCGACCCGCTGGCGGAATCCCTTCGACAGCACCTTGATCATCTTGCGCCGCACCGAATCGAGGCCGCAGGTATCGACCACGTCGTTGACCCGGGCGCGGGCATCCCGGTTGGAAAGCCCCTTGAGCCGGGCCCGGTATTTGAGATACTCGCGGACCCGCATGTCGTCGTAGAGCGGGACGTTTTCCGGCATGTAGCCGATCCGGCGCCGAGCCTCGACCGACTGGCGCAGGACGTCGAAGCCGGCGATGGACACGCTGCCCGAGCTCGGCGGCAGGTATCCGGTGAGCATCCGCATGGTGGTGGTCTTTCCGGCTCCGTTCGGCCCGAGGAAGCCGACGATTTCACCCTGGCCGACGTTGAAGGACACGTCGCTCACGACGGTTTGGCGCGAGAATCGTTTGGTGAGGTCGTGGACTTCGATCATGCAGGCGGAAAATCGTGGGATTCCGGGGGTTTTCGGCCCCTGTGCTGTTGACGTCGTCGGGGACGCCCCTTACCTAAGCGCTGCGCCGCCCGGGCCAAGTCGGAAATTTTCGATCAGGAGCACCCATCACTGCAAACGCTGAGTCAATGAAATCGTCGGTCTCCGCCCGCTTGAATGCGGAAATTCTCGAGGAGAAGTATGCGCTCTGGAGCGAGGATCCCCAGTCCGTGGAGCCGACTTGGGCGGCATTTTTCGAGGGTTTCGAACTCGGCACAACCCAGCCCCGGCCCAAGGGCGGAGTGCAGGCGGCCGTCACGCCGGTTTCCGGTGGCGTCAGCGATGACATCGCCTTCTACGGCAAGGTCGTCAGCCTCGTTTACAATTACCGGACGCTCGGGCACACCCAGGCCGACATCAATCCGATCGGAGACCCCGAGCTGAACCCGCGCCTGGATCTGAGCCAGTTCGGCTTCACCGAGGCGGATCTCGACCGCGAGGCCTCCAACCCGTTTTTCCGGGACGGCGAGAAGATGAAGCTCCGCGAGATGATCGCCGAGCTGGAGAAGACCTACTCGGGGGCGATCGGCTTCGAGTTCATGCACATCCACAACACGACCGTCCGCCACTGGGTGCGCGAGCGGATCGAGGGCCGGGTGCGTCGCGAGGCCGACACCCGGGAGCGCAAGAAGGAGGCGCTGCGGTGGCTCCTGGAATCGGAAGCATTTGAAAGTTTCCTCGGGCGCAAGTTCCTCGGGGAAAAACGCTTTTCGCTGGAGGGCGGCGAGGGCGCGATGGTGGTTCTGAATGCCATCCTGCGGGCATGCCCGGCCGCCGAGGTGCTCGAGATCGAGATGGGCATGGCCCACCGCGGGCGCCTCAACGTGCTGGCAAACTTCGTGCGGAAGTCGCTGCACACGATCCTCTACGAATTCACGCCCAACTACGTGCCCGACCTGGTCGCGGGTGACGGCGACGTGAAGTACCACCTCGGCTACGAGAAGGTCCACACCTTGCCCGATGGCGAGGTGCGGGTCAGCCTTGCGGCCAACCCGAGCCACCTCGAGGCGGTGAATCCGGTCGTCGAGGGCAAGGCCCGCGCCCGCCAGCGCCTGATCGGCGACGACGGGGTGAAGACCGATCGCAAGCGGGTGCTGCCCATCCTCATCCACGGCGACGCCGCCTTTGCCGGCCAGGGTTCGGTCGCCGAGGTGCTCAATCTCTCCCAACTTCCCGGGTACCGCACCGGCGGCACGATCCACCTCATCATCAACAACCAGATCGGCTTCACCACGATGCCGGCCGACGCCCGCTCGTCGTCCTACGCGACCGATGTCGCCAAGATGATCGAGGCGCCGATCCTGCACGTGAACGGCGAGGAGCCGATGGAGCTCTTCTGGGCGGCGCTCTTCGCGCTGGAGTTCCGCCAGCACTTCGGCCGGGACGTCGTGATCGACATGTACTGCTACCGCCGGCAGGGCCACAACGAGACCGACCAGGCCGCCTTCACCCAGCCGCACATCTACCGGCAGATCCAGTCCCGCGACAACGTCGGTGAGCTCTACAAGCGACGGCTGATCGAGGAGGGATCCATTTCCGAAGAGGAGGCGAAACAGCTGGAGGGTGAGATCCAGGCGCGCCTCGAGGAGGGCCACAGCAAGATGAAGGAACTCGAGGAGGCGGGCGATCGCACCGTCTTTTCCGGATCCACGGCGGTGGCGCAGGAGCGCTACACCCATGCGCCGGTTCCGACCGGGGTGCCACAGTCGGTCATCGAGCATGTCGGCCGGGTGCTGACCACGGTGCCCGATGGGTTCAATCTGCATCCGACGCTGGCCAAGCGTTTCGTCCCCCGGCGCCTGGAAGCCCTCGAGAACGGAAGTCCCATCGACTGGGCCTTCGCGGAGTCCCTGGCGTGGGGATCCTTGCTGATGGAGGGCTATCCGGTCCGCCTCTCCGGCCAGGATTGCCGGCGCGGCACCTTCTCCCAGCGGCACGCCGTCTTCTACGACTCGGAGTCGCGCGAGCGCTACATCCCGCTCCAGAACCTCAGCGACGACCAGGCGAAGTTCTGCGTCTACAACTCGCTGCTCTCGGAGTTTGCGGTGCTCGGCTTCGACTACGGCTACTCGCTCGGCGCGCCCAACATGCTCAACATGTGGGAAGCCCAGTTCGGCGATTTCTCCAACGGCGCGCAGGTCATCATCGATCAGTTCATCTGCTCGGCGGAGTCGAAGTGGCAGACCCCCTCGGACATCGTCCTGCTCCTCCCGCACGGCTACGAGGGCATGGGTCCCGAGCATTCGAGCGCCCGGTTGGAACGCTTTCTGCAACTCTGCGCAGAGAAGAACATGGTCATCGGCAACTTCACCACGCCCGCGCAGTACTTTCACGCGCTGCGGCGGCAGAAAAAGCGGCCCTTCCGCAAGCCGATGATCCTCATGACCCCGAAGAGCCTGCTGACCCGGGCCGAGGCGGTTTCGAGGATCGACGACCTGCTGGAGGGTTCCTGTTTCCAGGAGGTCCTCCCGGATCCGAAGAACTTCGATGATCCGTCGGTCGTCAACCGGATCGTTTTCTGCAGCGGCAAGGTCTTCTACGACCTCATGGCCTACCGCGACGAGAACGAGATTCACAACACGGCGATCCTCCGGATGGAGCAGCTCTATCCCTTCCACGATGAAATGGTGGGAGCACTCGTCGCCCAGTTCCCGAACGCCTCGAAGTTCGTCTGGTGCCAGGAGGAGCCGCTCAACATGGGGGCGTGGTCCTACATCTTCCCCCGGCTCGAGAAGGTGGTCGACCGCAGGGTCCGCTACGCCGGCAGGGGACGCGCCTCCAGCACCGCCGCCGGTTCGAAGGCGATGCACCACCGCGAACAGAAGTCCCTCATCGAGCAGGCCTTCTCGGTCTGATCCAGTTTTCCCATTTCCATGGCTACCGAAGTCAAAGTTCCCGCCGCCGGTGAGTCGATCACCAGCGCCAATGTCGCGACCTGGCACAAGAAGGATGGCGAGAGCGTCGCCAAGGGCGACGTGCTCGTGACCCTCGAAACCGACAAGGTCTCCAACGAACTCGCCGCGGATGTCGCCGGCGTGCTCAAGATCATGGTCGAGGAAGGTGAGGAGGTCGCCATCGGCACCGTGATCGCCGAGATCGACGAGAGTGCCGCCGGCAGTGCCGAGCCCGAGCCCGGCCCGGAACCACAAACCGAGAGCGCCTCAGAGCCCGCAATCGAGGAGCAGGCACCCGCCGAATCCGCGCCGGCCCCGGCCACCGGGGAGGGTAAGACCATCGATGTCAAGGTGCCCGCCGCCGGCGAGTCGATCACCACCGCCAACGTCGCCGCCTGGCGCAGGAAGGATGGCGACTCGGTCTCGAAGGGCGAGGCGTTGGTGACGCTGGAGACCGACAAGGTTTCGACCGAACTCGAGGCCGAGGAATCCGGTCGCCTGGAGATCGTGGTTCCGGAAGGGGAAGAGGTCTCCATCGGCACCGTGATTGCCCGGATCACGGTCGGGGCGGGGAGTTCGAAACCCGCGCCGGAGAGCGCTCCCGCGGTGCCTGCAAAGGAATCTTCGAAGCAGGCAGCCCCGGCCACGCCGGAGAAAGAGAAGGCACCGGCCCCCAAGCCGGAGTCCGCAGCCGCCGAGGCGAAGCCGGACTTCAAGATCGTCGATGCGCCGGCGGAGCGGCCCGACACGACGCCGGTCGCGGAGGGTCGGGTGACCCGCCGCAAGATGAGCATGCTGCGGCGGAAGATCGCGACCCACCTGGTCAATGCCCAGCAAACCGCGGCCATCCTCACGACTTTCAACGAAGCGGACATGTCGTCCGTGATGAAGCTGCGGAAGTCGGTCCAGGAGGACTTCATCGCCAAGCACGGAGTGAAGCTCGGCTTCATGTCCTTCTTCGTGAAGGCCGTGGTCCAGGCACTCAAGGACGTGCCCCAGGTCAACGGCATGATCGACGGCAACGAGATCATCGAAAACCACTTTTACGACGTCGGCGTGGCGATCGGCACCGAGAAGGGCCTCGTCGTGCCGGTGCTCCGCGATTGCGACCAGAAGAGCTTCGCCGAGATCGAGCAGGACATCATCGACTACGCGGGCAAGGCCCGTGACGGGAAGATCCAGCTCGAGGATCTCCAGGGCGGTGTGTTCACCATCTCGAATGGCGGCACCTACGGTTCTCTCCTGAGCACGCCCATCCTGAATCCTCCGCAGTCCGGCATCCTCGGGATGCATACCATCCAGCAGCGCCCGGTCGCGGTGGATGGCAAGGTCGAGATCCGGCCGATGATGTATCTCGCGCTGAGCTACGACCACCGGTTGGTGGACGGCAAGGAGGCGGTCACTTTCCTGATCCGCATCAAGGACTGCATCGAAAATCCGACGCGCTTGATGCTCGAGATGTGAGGAGTGGCGCTCTCCTGAGCGCCATGCCGGGGCGTGGCGACGTCCACGTCGCGGATGGCGGGCGGCCTTGAGTGTTTCGTTCCATCTTGAAGATTGGCGTCCGCCGGATCCATGTCGGCTAGGAAGCCGACCTGCCCCGCCATGGCCCGCGGAGCGAGCCACTCCGCCGAGAGTCCGACGCGTCTGATGCTCGAGATGTGAGCTTGGAGGCGGTCCGCCCCGGGCCCGCGAGCTTAAGAGCACTTCGTTCCGGGGTGGGGCCGTCCGGCCTCCGGACGACTACCAAGGCAGGTGCCGCCGCGGAACGAAGAGCAGCGTGGTCAGCAAGACACCGAGCGTCCAGAACACCGGACCGCTGGGGAAAAAGTAGGGGTAGACGCCGATCGAAACCCCGACGACGGCGGCGAACCACTCCTGCTTCAACTTGGCGTAGCCCAAGGCGATCATCGAAACCCCGCCGAAGATCACCCACCCGATGACCGTGGCCGTGGCGGGAAATACAAGAGCGGAAGAGGCGAGAGTCATGTCGGGAGGATCGCATCGATTTACTTGTTTAGCGAGATTGAAAATCTGGTGCTGCGTAGCTTGTCAGGCACTGCGGGAGGTCGCTTTCCCCCAGCCTTGCCGGCCCGTCATCGCCCGGAGGGCGACGTCGGGGAACTTGGAACTTCTCACTTGGAAGCTCGCCGCCCAGCCTCGCGCCATGAGCTGCCGCTTCCGACCGTGCATCGATCTCCACCAAGGAAAAGTGAAGCAGATCGTCGGTGGAACGCTCCGCGACGACGGACCGGGGCCGACCGAGAATTTCGTCTCGGACCGCAGTCCGGGAGACTTCGCGAAGATGTTTCGCGGCGACGATCTGCGTGGTGGTCACGTGATCAAGCTGGGTCCGGGCAACGACGAGGCCGCGCGCCAGGCGCTGGCGGCGTGGCCGGGTGGAATGCAACTCGGTGGCGGCATCGACGCGTCGAATGCATCGGAGTGGCTGGAAGCCGGGGCGTCGCACGTGATCGTGACCTCTTGGCTTTTCGAGGATGGTGTGAGGCTCTCGGAGGATCGCGTCCGTGAACTCGCGGACCGGGTCGGGGCCGGGCGCATCGTGATCGACCTGTCGTGCCGGCGGCACGAGGACGGCTGGGTGGTGGCGACGAACCGCTGGCAGACTCTGACCGATCTGCGGGTGGACGCCGCGACTCTGGATCGGCTCGCTCCCTTCTGCGACGAATTCCTGATCCACGCCGCCGACGTCGAAGGTCTCTGCGGAGGGATCGACACCGGGCTGGTGAGCTTGCTCGGAGAGTGGGCCGGTTGCCCGGTGACCTACGCCGGCGGGGTTGCCTCGATGGAGGATCTGCAGTTGGTCGATTGCCTCGGCAAGGGCCGCGTGGATGTCACCGTCGGTTCGGCCCTCGACATCTTCGGTGGCTCGGCGATCCGATACGCCGATCTGGTGGCGTGGAATGATCGACCTGATTGATGGCAGAATGGATTCCGTTGTTAGGCTAGCGGAACCTGATTCTGCGATCGTCCACAATCACCAAATGTCCACGCAAACTCAGTTCCTCGATCTCACTCAGTGCTTCACCGAGGCGATCGATCACGTGGAAAGCGTCTTGGCGGGTCAGGCGAAGAACGATCACTCCATGGTAGTCGATCGGTGCATAGCGGATGATGTCAGCAGAATCGAGGTCGAGCGTGATCAGATGCCGTTGCTCCCGTAGGCAGATGTTGATGAGGTCATCGTCCGCCCCTCCCTCGATGCCCTCGTCATACACAGGGTGGCAATCGTGACCGCGCTCGAGCAGCAAACTCTTCGCACTCGCGGAGATATTCTCGTCGATCTTGAACTTCACGTCACCACGACCCTCTCCTGGGCAAGCTCCGAGGAGTAGGCGAGCGCCGCATGGATCGCTGCCTTGGACAGTGAAGGATACTCGGCGATGATGGCGTCCGCGGACATGTCGGCCGCCAGGCAATCCAACACAACCGAAACCATGATTCTGGTGCCTCTGAAGCAAGCCTTCCCGTGGCAAATTTTCGGGTCTGCCGTGATATGATCTCTCCAGTTCATGGAAGGATTCTATCCCAGGTGCGCCGCAAGGGCAACGGTATCGGAATGCGGATCTCTTCGAGTCTTTCCGATTGTCGGTTATGGTGTCCGACGGTTTGAATGACAGGGATGACCGTCCGGAAAGTCATTCGCTTTCTCCCCGAAGACTTCGAGATCGAGGAGAGCTTGCGAGACCAACTCAGCAGCCGCTCGGGGACGCAGCGGTTTCTGGCGGGGGACCATGAGGCCCTGCTGATCGTCCACGAGGTGCCGGAGCCGAAGATTCCCGAGCGGGATGCCCTGGTGTTCTGGCGTCGCGCGGACGGCACCTGGCGGGGGCCGGCGGACAGTGAGGGCTTGAAGGAAATGTCCCGGCTTTTCGACCGCTACCAGTCGGTGATCGACAAGTATGAAGCGCTGCTCGAGGAAACCGAGGAGGTGACGCAGGTGTTCGAAATCATCCGCCACGCCGCGCCGATCGCGCGATCGATGCGCAACATGCTGGCGGCGCTCGAGGCGGCCGTTCCCGCGGACGAGGAGAACCGCACGCTGATCGGGCTGCGCGACCGGGTGCGCGAAATGCAGCGGGCGGCGGAGTTGCTCTACCACGATTCGAAGCTGACGCTGGAGTTCTGGCAGGCGGAAAGTGCGGAGGAACACCAGCAGGCCGCCGAGCGACTGAATTCGATCGCCTTCCGCCTGAACCTCATGGCCGGCTTCTTCCTGCCGCTGGTGGCGGTGGCCGGGTTGCTGGGAATGAACGTGGAAATTCCGGGTTTTCTCCAGCCAGGCTTCTGGGTGATCCTCGGGGCCGGCCTGTTGCTGGGGGCGATCGTCCTGTTCGTGGTGGGTTGGGAAGGCCTGCGGAGAAAAAAATGACCGGACTCTGGGTATTCCTGGGAGGGGTTGCCCTGGTGGTCGCCCTGACGGTGTGGCACGCGTCCAGGGTGAGCCGCCGCCGCCGCCAGCTGCGGGCCTCGGGGCTCTCCGACGCCGAGCGTGCCCTGGTGGAAAAGCGGTTTCCGCTGTGGAAGACGGTGCCGGAACCGACCCGCCGCCTCGCCGAGGGATGGATGCGGGTGTTTCTCGATGAAAAGGGGTTCGAGGCCTGTGGCGGACTTGAGGAGGTGACGGACGAAATGATGCTGGCGGTCGCCGCCCCGGCCTGCCTGCTCATCGCCCACCGGCCGCAGGATTTCTATTCGCGCTTGCGAAGCATCCTGATCTATCCGGATGCGTTTCACTCCGGCGGGCGCGACGTGCGGCTCGGGGAGTCGTGGAGTACCGGCAGTGTGGTGCTGTCGTGGCAGAGCGTTTGCCAGGGCTCGGCGGATCCACGGGACGGCCTGAACGTCGTGCTGCACGAGTTTGCGCATCAGATCGACCAGGAGGACGGGGTGGCCGACGGGATTCCGGAGTTCGACGAGGGACCGGACTACGGACGCTGGTCGGCGGCGATGGCCCCGGCTTACGAGCGCTTTTGCGAGCGGGTGGAGGCGGGGAAGCGCTCGGTGCTCGACGACTACGGGGCCGAGAGTCCTGCCGAGTTTTTCGCCGTCGGAACCGAGACCTTTTTCGAGAAGGCGCGCCAGCTGCGCGACGACGAACCGGAGGTTTATCGAGAGTTTGCGCGCTTCTACGGGATGGATCCGGCGGAGTGGAGGTCGGGGACCCGGACGTGAAGGGGATATTTGGTGACTGATTGGTGTGTGGAGAGGTTCGCAGAGGCGCGCTCCACGCGGCATCGCCATGGGGGAGTCGCTCGCAAAACATCACTTGGTGCCGCCGGGGCTTGTCGGAGCGGGCCGATTCGGGGATGATCCTTCCCCGTGGCGAATTGGTATTACGGCGAAAACGGCGAGCAGCGTGGCCCGGTTGAGGAACACGAACTCCGGGAGATGATTGCCGCCGGCAAGGTGGGTGGCGACACCATCATCTGGCGCGAGGGCATGGACAACTGGCAGAAGCTCTCCGAAGTGCCGGAGTGGTCGGGCCAGATCGTGGGGTCCCCGTCACCAGCCCAGCCGGTCTCGCCCTATCAGAGCCCGGCGGCCGGCGGCGTCGGTCCGTATCCGGTCGCTCCGAACAACGGCAACGCGATCGCCAGCCTGATTTGCGGGATCACCTCGATCCTGATGCTCTTCACCTGCTTCCTGGGAATCATCGCCGCCATCCCGGCGGCGATCTGCGGTCACCTGGCCCTGAAGCAGATCAACGAATCGTGCGTGCCGATGGCGGGGCGGGGAATGGCCATCGCCGGGCTCATCACCGGCTACGTCACCATCGCGGCCACGCTGTGCTTTGGCGTCATCATGCTGGTTGCGGTGATGAGCGAAATGTAGGTTTCCGCGAGGGGAATGACGTCCATAGGGAAGAGTCGATCGGGAAAACGTCTGGCGATCGTGGTCGCGGTCTTGGCCGTGTTTGGACTCGGGGCGTTGTGGCTGGCGCGCAGCGGACCCTCCGGCCTGCCCTGGACCTGCATCCTGCACGATACCACCGGACTCCATTGCGCCGGCTGTGGCATGACCCGCGCGGCCCACGCGCTTCTGGAAGGGCGCTTCGTGGACGCCTTTCGGTTCAACCCGCTCGGCGTGGTGCTGGTGCCCCTGGTGTTGGTGATGCTGGCGCCCGGGGTGGTCGGCTGGGTGCGGGGTGAGCCGCCGAAATGGCAGGTTCCACTCGGACGCCGCAGCGGGATCGTCCTGCTTGTCCTCATCCTTGGCTACACGGTCTTGCGCAACCTGCCCTGGGCGCCATTCACGCTGCTGGCACCGCCCTGAAGCCCGGCGAAACGAGGATTTTCGCGGGAGCGGGAGTGGATATTCGGCCGTAATCACTTGAAAAAGCGAAGCGCTTCCGGCAGAGGACTCCCGCCGTGAGGTTCATTGGATCGTCGGCCGTGGCGGTCCGGCGGTCGCGGCGGTCCGTGCGTCCCGTGCTTTGCGATCGATCACCCATGAAGGAGTCTGAAACATCCCGCCCGAGCGTGAGGCGTCTGAGCGTGGAGGCCGTGCTCGCATGGTCTGCGCTCTTCGTGATGTGGGTGATCCTCAGCGGGAAATTCGACGCCTTTCACCTCGGCTGCGGAGTGGTGACCGTGGGGGCGCTGATCTGGATGCACCGGGCGCTGGAGCCGTTCCGGCCGCATGGGTCGGGGGAAATCCGGCTGCGGCGGCTGGTTCCCTACATGTTCTGGCTGGCCAAGGAGATGCTGGTGGCGGCGGTGCATGTCGCGATCGTCATCCTGCGTCCCAAGGGCCGCCTGGACCCACGGTTGATCCGCTTCGAGTCCGAGCAGCCGACCCTGCTCAACGCGGTGATCTTCGGCCACTCCATCACCCTCACCCCGGGGACGATCACGCTCGACCTGGAGGACGACCGCTATCTGGTGCACGCCCTCACCCCCGGGGTTGCCCGCGACGTGATCGAGGGATCGATGCACCGTCGGGTGGCGAGGCTGACCTCCGACCGGCCGGTCGCCACGCCGCGGCTGCTGCCCCATTCCGACCCGACCGCCCCGTGAACTACGCGCTTACCATCCTGCTCGTCCTGTTTCTGGTCGCGGTGCTGATCCCCTTCTACCGCCTCGCCAAGGGGCCGACGGTGTTCGATCGGTTGCTCTCGGTCGGTGCGATCGGCAGCAAGGCCATCGCCCTGATTCTGCTCATCGGCCTGCTCTACGACCGGCTCGGCATGTTTGTCGACATCGCCCTGGCCTACGCCATCCTGAGTTTCATCGGCACGGTGGCGGTGGCCGAATATTTCAGGCTGAAGGGGGGCGAGGAGTGAGCGGGATACTGGACATCGTCGGCTACGGACTGGTGGTGCTGGGCCTGGCGTTCATGCTTGTCGGGAGCGTGGGCATCGTGCGGCTCCCGGACTTCTTCGCCCGCACCCATGCCGCCTCGAAAGTGGACACCGTGGGGGTCTCGATCGTGGTGGTCGGGGTCGCGTGCATCGAGGGGTTCTCGCTCGACGGCCTGAAGGTGCTGCTGGCTGCCTTCTTCGTGGTCATGACCAACCCGGTGGCGGCCCACGCCCTGGCGCGGGCGGCGGCCCTGACCGGGCTCAGGCCGTGGGTGCGTCCGGACACCGCCGATTCGGCCCGAGAAAAATCCGATCCATGAACCTGTTTATCGAGACGACGATGTTCCTGCTGCTGATCGCTTCGGCGATCGCGGCGATCGAGTTGCGCGACCTGCTTGCGGCGGTGGTGGTCACCTCGGTGTTCAGTTTCGTGCTTGCGACGCTCTTCGTCGCCTTCGGGGCGGTGGATGTGGGATTCACCGAGGCGGTGGTGGGTGCCGGGGTGGTGGGGGTCTATTACATCGCGATGTTGCTTCATACCGAAGGGAGGGCGGACGATTGAAGGCGGTCACGGGAGTGCTGCTCGCCGCCTTTTTCGGGGTGCTGGTCTGGGCGTCGAGCCACCTGGCGCCGGTCGGCGATCCGGACGCGCCGCTGCATCGGGAGATCAGCCCCGCCGGCACCCCGGTGGCCGGTGCGCATTACATCCATGAGTCCTACCGCGACGCCCACACCGAGAACATGGTGACGGTCGTCCTCGCCGATTACCGGGCTTTCGACACCCTTGGCGAGACCGTGGTGGTGTTCGCGGCGGGTGTCGGTGTGTTTCTCGTTCTGGCCCGCAGGAAGGCATGATCACCCACAGCAACATCAGCCCGATTCTGCGTTTCGCCTGCCGGTCCGCCGCACGGATCATCCAGGTCTTCGGGGTTTACGTGATTGTGCACGGGCACTACAGCCCGGGTGGTGGATTCCAGGGCGGCGCGCTGCTCGCCGCGGCGGTCTTCCTGCTGCGCATCGGCGAGGGGCGGGAGCACAGCCAGCGAGACATGCCCTCGCGGGTGACCCTCCTGCTCGGTTCGATCGGGGTGCTCGTCTATGGGGCGGTCGGGTTGCTGACGATCGCGACCGGGGGGCGTTTCCTCGACTATGACGCGGTGCCGCTGCCGGGGCTGAGCCTGGATGACCGGCACTACTGGGCGATCCTGGTGATCGAGTTGGCGGTGGGTCTGGCGGTGATGGCCATCCTCGTCGGCATCTTCGACCGACTTCTGCAAAGGTTCCACCATGACTGAATCCTTCTCGCAATACGGTGCCTACTGGATGTGCTTCCTCGTTCTCACGGTGGGCCTCTACGGCATGCTGATGAAGCGCGACTACGTCAAGAAGGTGATCGCGCTGTCGATCTTCCAGGCGGCGATCATCCTGTTTTTCGTGATCGCCGCCTACAAGGAGGGGGCCGGGGTGCCGATCTTCGACAAGGAGATCGGGGCGGAGACGGCCGCGGCCTACATCAACCCGCTGCCCCACACGCTGATGCTGACGGCGATCGTCGTCGGGGTCGCCACGGTAGGGATGGCGCTGGCGCTGCTGATCCGGATCCGGCGGGGGTTCGGCACGCTGGATGAGGACAAGCTGAAGGAGAAGATGAAATCATGAGTTCCCATCTTCCACTTCCGGTCCTGCTGACCTTTTTCGGAGCCGCCCTCTTCATGCCGCTGGCGGGTCTGGTGCACCGGCGCGCGCCGTGGGTGGTGGCGGTGGCGGGCAGCCTGCTGGCGGGAGGTTTCGCGTTGTTCGGCCTGCTGCACGTGGCCGGGCACGGGGAGGTGCGTTATTCCGTGGGCAACTGGGATCCGCCGTTCGGCATCGAACTCGTCGCCGATCCCTTGTCGGTCTTCATGCTGGTGGTGCTGGCGGTGATCGCGGCGGCGACCCTGATCCACTCGCGCGAGCCGGTGGAGCGCGAGGTGGCGGCACGGCCGGCGCTCTATTACGCGTCGGCATTGATCATGCTCGGTGGCTTCGCGGGGATCGTGAGCACCGGAGACCTCTTCAACCTGTATGTGTTTCTCGAAATCGCGGCCCTCGCGAGTTATGCCTTGCTCGGTGCGAACGGACCGCGCTCGGCGGTCGCCGCCTTCCGCTATCTCATCCTCGGCACCATCGGCGCCTCGTTCTATCTGATCGGCGTCGGCTTTATCTTCATCGAAACGGGATCGCTCAACATCGCCGATGTGAGGGCGATCATCGAGGTGGTGGGGTTGACCGTGCCGATCGGGGTCGGGGCGGCCTTCATGGTGGCCGGGATCGCGGTCAAGTTCGCGCTGGTGCCCTTCCACCAGTGGCTGCCCGACGCCTACACCGAGGCCCCCTCGTCGAGCACCGCGCTGGTCGCCCCGATCGGGACCAAGGTGGCGGCGTACGTGCTGATCCGCCTGATGCTGGATCTCTTCCCCGGCGAGCGGATCGAGTCCGCGCTGCACCTGCGCGAAATCCTCGGCGTGCTCGGTGCGATCGGGATCCTGTGGGGATCGATCATGGCCATTCCGCAGACCAACCTGAAACGCATGCTGGCCTACAGCAGTGTCGCGCAGGTCGGTTACATCGCCCTCGGAATCGGTCTCGGCACCGCCTACGGGCTGATCGGGGCGGTCCTCCACATCCTCAACCACGCCTGCATGAAGAGCTGCCTTTTCCTGGTGTCGAGCAATCTCGAGACGAAGGGGAGGGGCGTGAAGATCGGGGACTTCGACGCCTCGCTGCGGCGGGACATGCCGGTCAGCTCCGCGGCCTTCGCGGTGGCGGCGCTGTCGATGATCGGGCTGCCGCCCACCGCCGGATTCTTCAGCAAGTGGTACCTGCTGCTCGGCAGCTACGAGGAGGGGCGGTGGTTCTTCATCGCCACCATCATCGCCAGCAGCCTGCTCAACGCGGTGTACTTCTTTCGCATCCTCGAGCGGATGTATCTCGGGGGCGGCGACGAGCCTGCACGGCGGGAACGGACCCGTGGCGCGGCTTTGCTGGCGACTCCGGCGGCGGCGCTGGCCGTCGGCCTGCTGCTGCTCGGTTTCGGCAACGCCTACCTGGTGAGCGAGTTCATCTTTCCGATCGTGAGCGGACCCTGACACCATGCCAGCCGACCCTTCAACGACCTCGATCCTGCCGCTCGTCGCCATCCTGGTGTCGATGCTGGTGGTGCCGGCCATCCTGCTGAGCGGTCGCCGGCCGAACCTGCGCGAGGGCTGGACCTTCGCTGCGGCGGGCGTGAAATTCGTCTGCGTCCTTCTGCTGCTGCCCGCCGCGTTGCGCGGGGCGAGCACGAGCCTGACCTTGTTCGAGCTGGCGCCCGGGGTCGGTCTGTCGCTGGTGGCCGACCCGCTGGGCGTCTATTTCGCGCTGGTCGCCTCGGGGCTCTGGATCGTGACCTCGGTTTACTCGATCGGCTACATGCGCGGGCATGGCGAGAAGAAGCAGACGCGGTTCTTCGCCAGCTTCGCGCTGAGCCTGTCGGCCACGCTCGGCGTGGCCTTTGCCGGAAATCTCCTGACCTTCATCCTGTTCTACGAGCTGCTGACGCTGGCGACCTACCCGCTGGTGGTCCACAAGGAGAGCCCGCAGGCGCTGCGATCGGCGCGGATGTATCTGGCCTACGCCCTGACGGCCGGGTTGCTGCTGGTGGTGGCGGCCGGGTGGATCTTCGCGCGCACCGGCACGCTCGACTTCGCGCCGGGGGGGATCATTGCCGAAGGGGTGTTCAGCGATGGCGAGCTGAAGGTGCTCTTCATGCTGCTGATCACGGGCGTGGGCGTGAAGGCGGGGATCATGCCACTGCACAGCTGGCTGCCGGCGGCGATGGTTGCGCCGACCCCGGTGAGCGCCCTGCTGCACGCGGTGGCAGTGGTGAAATCCGGGGCCTTCGGGATACTTCGGGTGGTGGGCTTCATCTTCGGCCCGGCGCTGATGAGCGGGCAGGGCCTCGACGTGATCCTGGCCGGCTTCGCGGGGGCGACCATCCTGCTCGCCTCCATCATCGCGTTGCGGCAGGACAACCTCAAGAAGCGGCTGGCCTACTCGACCATCGGCCACCTTTCCTACATCGCGCTCGGGGCGGCGCTGCTGGCGCCCGGGGCCCTGACCGGGAGCATCCTCCACCTTTCCGCGCACGCGGTGATGAAGATCACGCTGTTCTTCTGCGCCGGGGCGATTCAGGTCCACGCCCACCGCAGCGAGATCAGCTCGTTCAATGGCCTCGGCCGGGCGATGCCCTGGACCTTCGGCGCCTTCGCGATCGGCTCGCTCGGGCTCGCCGGTATTCCTCCGGTCAACGGCTTCATCAGCAAATGGTGGCTTTGCCTCGGCAGCCTCGAGTCCGGCCGCGACATTGCGCTGGGTGTGTTCCTGCTCAGCGGACTGCTGAACGCGGCCTACTTCTTCCCCATCGTCATCCGCGCCTTCTTCCTGCCGCCCGATGCGGCGGGCGACGCCCACCCGGTGCGCGGCGAGGCCTCGCCGTGGATGGTGGCGCCCTTGTGCGTGACCGCCACGCTGGCCGTCGTCTTCGGCCTGTTCCCGGATTTCCCGTTGCCGTTCTTCGAACTCGCGAAGGGGATCGTGCAATCGATCGTCGCCGGATCGTCGCCGTCGCCCGCAGGCTGAATTCCTTTCACCATGAAACCGCTTCACTGGATCCTGCTCGCCCTGCCCACCCTCGGTGCCCTGGCCCTGCAACTGTTCGGGCCGGAGCATCCCTATCCGAAACCGTGGGACAAGATCCCGTTGTTCTACGCCGCGTTCGGCTTCGTCGGTTGCGTGCTGATCATCATCGTCTCGAAGGCCCTCGGGAAGGCCTTCCTGCAGAAACCGGAGGACTACTATGACCGGGATCGCTGAGCTGCCTCCGGCCCTCTGGATGGCCCTCGCGGCGGTGCTCATGGTGGTGCTGCCGAAGGCCGCGCGCGCGGGCGTCGCTGTGGTGGTGCCGCTGGTCGCGCTCGCTCTGCTGACCCGGCTGGAGCCGGGAACCTATCTCACGGCGGGACTGGCCGGATTCGAGTTGGTGCTCTTCGAGGTGACGAAGCTGAACTTCGTCTTCGGCGTGATCTTCCTGCTGATCTCGGCGGTGGCCGCGATCTACGCGTGGCATCTCGACGACCGGACCCAGCAGGTCGCGGCGCTGCTCTATGGCGCCGGGGCGGTCGGCGTGACCTTCGCCGGCGATTTCCTGAGCCTGTTGATTTTCTGGGAACTGATGGCGGTGGCTTCGGCGTGGTTGGTTTTCGCAAGAAAGACCGACGACAGCGTGCGCGCCGGGTTCCGCTACCTGATGGTCCACTTCGCCGGCGGCTCGCTGCTGCTCGGCGGCATCATCCTCCACCACGCGCAGACCGGCAGCCTGGAACTCACCGCGCTGTCCCCGGAGCAGGGTCTCCCGGCCTGGCTGATCCTGCTCGGCGTGGCGGTGAACGTGGCCCTGCCGCCGCTGCACGCGTGGCTGCCGGACGCCTACCCGCGGGCGACCGTCACCGGCGCGATCTTCATGAGCGCGCTGACGACCAAGTCGGCGGTCTACGTCCTGCTGGTGCTTTTCGCCGGCTGGGATTTGCTGATCTACGCCGGGGTCGCGATGGCGCTCTACGGGGTCGTCTATGCGGTGCTGGCCAACGACATCCGGCAGATCCTCGCCTACCACATCATCAGCCAGGTCGGCTACATGGTCGCCGGGGTGGGCATCGGCACGGCGCTTTCGATGAATGGCGCGGCCGCCCACGCCTACAGCCACATCCTTTACAAGGCGCTGCTTTTCATGGGCGCCGGGGCGGTGATCCAGGCCACGGGCAAGAGCAAGCTGACCGAACTCGGCGGCCTGGCACGGCGGATGAAGTGGGTGCTGGTGCTGTTCATGATCGGGGCCTTCTCGATCTCCGGCTTTCCGCTGTTCAACGGCTTCATCAGCAAGTCGATGATCGTCTCGGCGGCGGGCAAGGCGCACCTCGACGGAGTGATGCTGCTGTTGCTGCTGGCCTCGGTCGGAACCTTCCTCCACACCGGCCTGAAAATTCCGGTGTTCACCTTCTGGGGTCAGGACCGCAAGCTCGAGACCCGGCCGATCCCGCGCAACATGTACGTGGCGATGGGGATCCTGGCGTTTCTCTGCACGCTCTACGGCGTTGCGCCCGGCCTGTTGTACTCGATGCTGCCCTTCGAGGCGGAGTATCATCCCTACACGGCCTATCACCTGGTCGAGACCGTGCCGCTGCTGACCTTCACCTTCATCGGCTTCTGGGTGCTGCGCGAGAAGCTGGCCGGCGAGCCCTACCTGGCGGTCGATACCGACTGGTTCTACCGCCGCTCCGCGCCGTGGGCGGACCGGTTGCTGGTCGGCCCGGTGAATGCCTGCTTCGCCGCCGGCGCGGCGTTGCGGGGACGCGTCGTGGCCTTTGTCGAGCGGATCTGGGGCAATCCCCGGGCGTGGTTCCGGCCGGGGCGGGGGGCGTCGGAGACCTTCGATCCCGATGCCGAGCGCAAGCCGCTGGCCTGGAGTCTTGCGGCCATCCTGTTCTTCAGCGTGGTGCTGAGCCTGCTGTTGTATTTCGGCAGGTAGCCGGGGCGAGTTTCAGTCGCGGCCCATCAGCTTCGCCACATGCTTGGCGAGCAGGTCGGCCTCGAGGTTGACGCGCTGGCCGGGCTGTCGGGCGTGGAGGTTGGTCTGCTCGAAGGTGTGCGGGATGATCCAGAAGCGGGCGAGGGTGCCGTCGATCTCGGCGATGGTCAGCGAAATGCCGTCCACCGCCAGCGAACCCTTGTCGATGCACAGCGGCGCGAGGTTTTCCGGCAGCCGGACATCGAGCACGTGATCCTGGCCGTGGGGCCCGAGTTGTTCGACGGTGCCGGTGGCGTCGACGTGGCCCTGGACGAAGTGGCCGCCGAGCCGGTCTCCGGCCCGCAGTGCGCGCTCGAGATTCACCGGCGAGCCTTCGGCGAGGTCGCCGAGCGAGGTGACGTCGAGGGTCTGCATGAGGACGTCGAAATCCGCGCCGACCGGATCGACGGCGACGGCGGTGAGGCAGCAGCCGTTGACGGCGACCGAATCGCCGAGCGTGAGTTCGGAGGCGAAGGGGATGGCGAGCGAGAGGCGGGCCTGGTCGCCGCGCCGCTCGAGCGAGCGCACCCGGCCGCAGGCTTCGACGAGTCCGGTGAACATGACGATTTACGGTTCTGAGATGAATGGAATGAGTGGTTCGCCGGTCGGATTCCGGGGAGGAAACCCCACCTGGACGGCGGGCCGCCGGTCCGGATCACCGAGGCGACGGCGACACGGCCGGAGTGTGCTTGGTGCGCGGGCGTGGGGGCAAGGGAAAGCCGCGGCAGGAAGGAGGTTTCGGGCTTGGGTCGGTCGCGATGAGCCCGTACGGTCCCAGCAATGACTCGTTGGTTGCTCTTGTTGCTGCCGGTGGCCCTGCTTGCGGCCTGCGGCACCGGCGACCAGCGGGCGGTGGTCGACGAACTGCCGTCGAATCCCTTTTCCCCCGATGCCATCCCGGCCGCCCTGCGCGGGGGAGGGACACCGATCGAGCCGGGACGGGGACTCCAAGAGCTTCAGAACGACGCCGGGACGGTGATGAATCCCGACGAGATCGTTTACACCGATCCGGATGCCGAGAATCCTGAGGACGTCGTGCCGGAGTTGCGCGAGCTGCTCGAGGCGCGGCGCGAGGACGGACCGTGGGGGCGCAGCATCACCCAGGTCTTCCGCGAGGCGCGCAAGCAGGACCGGCCGGTGCTGATCTGGTTCAACGACTCGGGCAATCCGATGTCGAGCCGTGCCATCAGCGAGGACCTCTTCGGGCGGCAGGATTTCGAGACCTGGGCGGGCGAGACTTTCGTCCGGCTGCAGGTCGATGCCGAGGTGGGCAGCAAGCTCGACGACGAGGGCGCGAGGAAGGCCGACTTCGTCGACAACCTGAAGAAGCACTTCAAGGTGATGGGATATCCGACACTGCTCGTGCTGACGCCCTCCGGGGAAGTGATCGGCCGCTATCGTGGCTACAAGCGCGGCCAGTGGGAATACAAGTGGGCCCAGCTGCGGCAGGGCGCCTTTCTTGCCGAGAAGTCCCACAAGGATTGGAAAAAGAAGATGGAGCGCAAGGGCTACCGGACCTGGTCGGACCCGCTCGGCCGCAAGTTCTTCGCCAAGCTGATCGCCTATCGCGACGGGGAGGTGATCCTGATGGAGCCGGACGGAACCCGGGCCCGCACCCGCGAGCACCGGCTGTCGGTGGAGGATCAGGACTGGATCGCCGCCGAGAAGCGCAAGCGGGGGATCGAGTAGCAGGAAGGGACCGCGCGACGCTGTCGCGCATTGAACGCTTGGAGGAGCGGTTGGCTGGCTGATGTTGGTCGATTTTTTGGGGCTGTGGTTTCCCGTGTCCGGGGGCGGGTGGCGGTTCGCGACGACCTGGGCTCCGAGAGGCGCGACAGCGTCGCGCGGTCCCTCCGATCTTGCAGGAAAGTCTCGCCCCGGCGTTGACCGCGGTGGCCATCGGTCGGAATACTCCGCCCGCGAATCACTCACAGGATCATGGAAGACGTCATCATCATCGGAACCGGCTGTGCCGGCTACACCGCCGCCATCTACACCGCTCGGGCCAATCTCGAGCCCCTCATGCTCACCGGCACCCAGCCGGGCGGCCAATTGACGACGACCACCGAGGTGGAGAACTTCCCGGGCTTTCCCGAGGGGGTCATGGGGCCCGACCTGATGGCCAGCATGCAGAAGCAGGCCGAGAAGTTCGGAACGCGGATCGAGTTTGCCAACGTCGAGAGCGTCGTGAAGACCGATGCTGGCCACTTCGAAGTCAAGGCGGGCGACAAGACGCTGGAGAGCAGGACCGTGATCGTGGCGACCGGAGCCGCACCCCGTCACCTCGGGATCGAGGGCGAGGAGAAGCTCATCGGCCACGGCCTGACGTCCTGCGCGACCTGCGATGGTGCCTTCTACCGCGACGTGCCGGTGTGCGTGATTGGCGGTGGCGACAGCGCCTGCGAGGAAGCCGGGTTCCTGACTCGTTTCGCGAGCAAGGTCTACCTGATCCATCGCCGTGACGAATTGCGGGCCTCGAAGATCATGGCCGAGCGGGCGCTGGCCAACGACAAGATCGAGCCGGTGTGGAACTCGGTGGTCACCGATTACCTGACCGACGACGAGGGCGAGATGCGGGCGGTGAAATTGAAGAGCACGGTCGATGACAGCGAGAGCGAACTGGAAGTGAAGTGCGTGTTCGTGGCGATCGGCCACGTGCCGAACAGCAGCTTTCTGGGCGATCTGGTGGACACCGACGAGAACGGCTACATCCTCCAGAATCCGGGGCGCACGGCGACCAAGACAAAAGGTCTTTTCGCCGCCGGCGACGTGGCGGACCACTACTACCGCCAGGCGATCACCGCGGCAGGCCAGGGTTGTGCCGCGGCGCTCGAGGCCGAGCGCTACATCACGGACGCGGAAGGTTGAGGTGCCTTTTTTGCCGCTTGCCCCGGCGGGGGTCCTTGGTCAAACATCCGCCACCCCAAGGGCGGCTTGGCGGAATTGGTAGACGCGCTCGACTCAAAATCGAGTTCCTTTGGAGTGTGGGTTCGAGTCCCACAGCCGCTATTTTCCCCAGACATCCAGCATGGAGGCGACGCGGACCATCGGCATCATCGCGGGCAACGGCGCCTATCCGAAGGTGTTCATCGAAGCGGCGCGCCGCGAGGCACCCGAAGCGCGCCTGGTGATGGCCGCCTTCGAGGGCGAGACCCGGCCGGAGGTCGCGGAAATGGTCGACGACGTCGAGTGGATGCGGGTCGGCCAGCTGGGAAAACCGATCCGTTACCTGCGCAGGCAGGGTGCGAAGGAGGCCGTGATGGTCGGTCAGATCGCGCCGAAGAACCTCTTCGATCTCCGCCCGGATCTTCGCACGCTGAAGTTGCTGGCACGGGTCAAGGAGCGCAACGCCGAGACCTTGTTCGGCGGCATCGCCGAGGAGATGGCGCAGGATGGCATCGAGTTGCTCCCGGCAACGACCTTCCTCGAGGATCTGCTGCCCGGGCCGGGCCATGTGTTCGGACCTCCCTTCAAGGACCGGCAACTGGACGACGCGGCCTTCGGATACCGGATCGCCAAGGAATCGAGCCGGCTGGACATCGGGCAGACGGTGCTCGTGCGGCACGGCACGGTGCTGGCGGTCGAGGCTTTCGAAGGAACCAACGCCTGCATCCGCCGCGGCGGGGAACTCGGCCGTGGCAAGAACGTGATGCTGGTGAAGGTCTCGAAGCCGGATCAGGATTTCCGCTTCGATGTGCCGGTGGTCGGGCCGCAGACGATCGAAACCTGTGCCGAGGCGGGTGTCGGGGCGATTGCGGTCGAGGCACGGCGCACGCTGTTGATCGAGCGCGACGAGGTCGAGCGCCTGTGCCGGGAGAAGGGAATCGGTCTGCACGCGGTCGGCGAATGAAGGTGAAGACCCGGAGGGCCGAGGAACTGGCCGACTGTCTGGAAGAGTTGGCCGCGTTGAGGATCGCGGTTTTCCGGGAGTGGCCGTATCTTTATGAGGGAACGCTTGAATACGAGCGTGGCTACCTGGCGACCTATCTCGGGAATCCACGGGCCCGGATCGTGACGGCGGAGGAGGGCGGGCGGCTGGTCGGCATCTCGACCTGCCTGCCGCTGGCCGACGAGCTGGAGGAATTCCGGCGGCCGCTGGAGGAGGCGGGTTTTGAGACGGCCGAGGGTTTCTATTTCGGCGAATCGATCCTGCTGCCTGAATATCGCGGCCGGGGCATCGGGCGGCAGTTCATGGAGGCGCGGCTCGAGGCGGCACGGGCGCACGGGGGGATCGGGTTCTGTTGTTTCTGCGCGGTGAGGCGGGATGGAGACGATCCGCGACGACCGGAGGGATATCGTCCGCTCGATCCGTTCTGGCGCAAGATGGGCTTCGAGCCGCTGGACGGGGTGACGGCGGTCTTCGACTGGCGGGAGGCGGGCGACGTCGAAGAGACACCGCACGTGATGGATTTCTGGGTGTGGCGCGAAGTTGGACTTTGCGAGTGATCCACGGTGGCTCCAGCCCCGTGGGGCGCCGAAGCCGGAGCTTCGGCAATCAGCTCGCAAAGCCGGAGCTTTGCGCCACCTAACCGCCGAAGGCGTTGGCAGGCACGCCCTGGACGCCGAGATCGCGGATGACGAGGAGGCGGCCGGCGTGTTCTTCGACCTCGGTCTTGTGAATACCGGTCGTGACGTAGAGGTCGGCCAGGTCGGGGCCACCGAAGGCGCAGGCGGTGGTTTCGAGGCAGGGGAGTTCCACCCGGCGCAGCTCGGTGCCGGTGGTAGGGTCGTAGCACACCACGCAGGCACCGTGGCAGAAGGCAATCCACAGATTCCCGTCGGCATCAATCGTCATGCCATCGGGAGAGGCGTCGATGGCCCCGGTCGAGAAGGCGGTGCGGAGATTCGTCAGGTGTCCTTCCGCGTAGTCGAAGGCGAGGACCTCGCGGCGCGGCGTGTCGATGTAGTAGCAGGTCGCACCCTCCGCGCTCCAGGCGATGCCGTTGGAGTTGGTGACCGGGCCGAAGACCTCGTGGATCGAATGGTCGGGATCGAGCCGGTAGAGCCGGGCGTCGCCGGTCTTCTTCGCCAGGCTGATCGTGCCGGCGAAAAACCGTCCGTCGGGCGAGCACTTGCCGTCGTTGAAGCGGTTGTCGGTCTTGTCCGGCTCCGGGTCGCCGAGGGGTTGCAGACTGCCGTCGCCTTCGTCGAGAAGATGGAAGCCGCTGTCACCGGCAATGACCAGGCCGCCCGACTCACGGGGCACGACCGTGCCGACGCGCTCACCCGTTTCCCACTGGACCTCCTCGCCGCTTTCCGGGGTGTGGCGGATCACGCGGCGGCCCTCGATGTCGACGTAGTAGAGCGAGTTCTTCCACCAGATGGGGCCCTCGCCCCACTGGCTCCTGATGGTTCCGACAGGTTCGATGATCATGACTCTTCGGGAGGAAGGTGGGGTTCGAAGCGCATGGCGCGTTCATGTTCGCCAGCCTTGGCGGTGCGCCTCGCCCGGCGCTGGAAGTATTCCTGCGCCCGGAAGATCTTACCGCCCTTGTCCGGGGTGATCCGCTCGGAGGTGCCGTCGGACCGGATGCGCCAGGCCTGCTGGTTGTCGCGGAAGAAGGTTTCGAGGATCTTCAACAGGCGCGACTTCAGGCGGTTCTCCTCGACGGGAACCATGAGTTCGACACGGCGGTCGAGGTTGCGGCCCATCCAGTCGGCCGAGGAGATGAACATCTGCGCGTCGCCGCCCTGATGGAAATAGAAGATCCGCGAGTGCTCGAGGTAGCGGTCGATGATGGAGACGACCTCGATGTTCCTCGCCCGCTTCGAGTTGCCGGTCTTGAGGCAGCAGATGCCCCGGACATTCAGCTTGATCTGCACGCCGGCCCTCGAGGCGTCGTAGAGGGCGGCGATGACCTGGGGGTCCTGCAGGGAGTTGACCTTGGCCAGGATCCGGGCCGGTTCGCCCTGGCGGGCCCGCTCCGCCTCGTCCGCGATCAGCGACAGCAGGCGCGGCTTCATGGCGGTGGGCGCCGGCACGATGCGCTGGAAGCGCAGCAGCTTCGAGCGCCCGGTCACCGCATTGAAGAAAAGCGATGCGTCCGATCCGTACTCGGGCCGGCAGGTGAGCAGGGAGATGTCGGTGTAGAGCCGGGCGGTGGACTCGTTGTAGTTGCCGGTGCCGAGGTGGACGTAGCGGCGCAGGATGCCGGCCTCGCGGCGGACGATCATGCAGATCTTGGCATGGGTCTTGAGTCCCTTCACGCCGTAAACGATGTGCGCTCCGGCACGCTGCAGTTCCTCGGCGCGGTCGAGGTTCCGGGCTTCGTCGAAACGCGCCTTGAGTTCGACCAGCACGGTCACCTGCTTGCCGATGGCGGCGGCGCGGATCAGGGCATCGATGATGCGGGAATTCTTCGCGGTGCGGTAGAGGACCTGCTTGACCGACAGCACGTCGGGGTCGCGGGCCGCTTCATCGAGCATCCGCAGCACCGGCTCGAAGCTTTCGTAGGGGTGGTGAAGCAGGATGTCGCGCTGGGCGATCGCATCGAAGACCGGTTCGGCCGGAGAAATGTCGGGCGAGGGCTGGGGACTCCAGTCGCGGTCGCGGAGGTGGTCGAAGCCGCTGAGGAAGGCCATTTCCATGAAGGAGGCGAGACCCAGCGGGCCATGGATGCGGTAGACCTCGCCCGGCCCGGCCTGGCAGACCTCGCGGATGACTCCGGCGAGATCGCGGGAAATCGGAACGGGCAGCTCGAGCCGGACGGTGTCGGCGATCTTGCGGGCGGCGAGCACGTCCTCCATCTCGCCGGCAAGGTCGATGGCGTCTTCCTCCTGCACGGCGATGTCGCCGTTTCGCGTGACGCGGAAGCAGCCGGTCGAGACGACCTTTTCGCCGGGGAAAAGCGAGCCGAGATGGGCCGCAACAAGGTCCTCGATCAGCACGAAGGCGTTGTCGACCCCGGGGACGTCCACGGCGATCCGGCGACCGAGGCTTTCGGGCAGGGGGACGAGCGCATGACGGGTCGAGTCGCTGTCCTCGTCCCGCAGCTTGCAGGCCAGGGTGAGTTGCAGTCCGGGGACATGGGGTGGGTCGCCCCCGGGATCGATCGCCAGCGGCGTGAGCAGCGGGCCCACCGAGGCGTGGAAGTAGGTCGCCAGCTGGTCGGTCTGGGCCGGCTCGAGCTGGGCGATGCGCATCATCCGGATCCCCTCCTTCTCGAGCGCCGGCAGGAGATCCTCCGACAGCAGTTGATACTGGTCCGAGATCATCCGCTGGACCCTGCGGCGGATGGCCTGGATCTGCTGGAGAGGGGTGAGGCCGGAGGGATCGGGCCGGGTGCGGCCGCTGCGGCGCATCAGCATCAGGCCGCCGACCCGCACCTGGAAGAACTCGTCGAGGTTGGAGGCGGTGATCGCGAGGAACTTGAGCCTCTCGAGCAGCGGCAGATCGGCACGCTGGCCTTCGGAGAGCACCCGCTGGTTGAACTCCAGCCAGGACAACTCGCGGTTCACGTAAGGCAGTTTCATGAGCAGTGCGAAAAAGGAAGGGAAGGCGGTCTGCGGAGCATTTGGAACTTGGAACTTCTCACTTGGAACTTCGACTAAGCCGGATCGGCAATCACGACTTCGAGCCCGAAGACCTGCTCGAAGAGGTCGCCCTTCGACTCCATGGCCAGGCGTTCGACCGCGACGTCGCTGACGCCGGGGAGCACCAGGTGGAGGCGGTGGCGGTGGCGGCGTGTTTCGATGTCGTGGACGCGCTGGTTGTGGGTGCGCTCGAGGGCGTCGGCCACCCGCAGGATGGCGGCGAGCTTGGAGACGAGGATGCGGTCGGCCGGCGCGAGCTCGCGGTAAGCCGGGTGGTCGAGACGCGGACCGGAATGCCGGTGGTAGCGGGCGACGAGCGCGATCACGGTGACGTCGCGCCGGTCGAGCCCGAAGATCTCGCTGTTGAGGATGATGTATTCGGAGTGCTTGTGGTGGGCGCGCGGGCTGATGAAGGTGCCGACCTCGTGGAGAATCGCCGCGACCTCGAGCAGCAGCCGGTCGTGCGGGCTGAGCCGGTGGAGGTCGGTGAGCTGGTCGAAGAGATGCAGGGAGATCCGCGAGACGTGTTCGCCGTGATTGGCGTCGGACAGGAAGCGCGAGGCCAGGATGCGCGCCGAGCGCAGCACCTCGCGGTCGAGGGAGTCGGTCAGCTGGTTGGAGACGAGGATGTCCTGCAACAATCCCTGCTCGTAGTCGCTGGCGGGGATGTGCAGGTCCTCGACGCCTAGGGCTTCGGCGATGGCGAGATTGGTCTCGATGGCCGGGACGAGCGCCTCGGCCGACTGGTAGTCGGTCTGGAAATGCTGGACGAGTTCGAGATCGCTCATTTCCGCGGCGGTGCCGGAAACCCGCCGCAGTGTCTTGGGGCTGCACGATCCCGAGCGGTCGGTGAGGAAATGCCGCACCTGCTGGAGTTCATAGCCGATCATGACCAGGGTGGAGACCTTGACGTCGTGGTAGTCGAACCGGAGCTGGGCGAGGTTGCCCGAGGCGTTTTCGCGGATCACGCGGAGCATCGCCTCGCCGCCGTTGTGGGAGCCCTCGATGGCCTCGCGGGTGCGGTGGGCACCGAGCCGGTAGCTGGTGTAGCGGCGGATGGCTCCATCCTCGAAAAGCAGGGCGCGGGTGTTGCCGGGGCCGACGTGAAGGACCATCGCGCTCTTGCGCTTCATCGGGGGGGTGTCGAGCAGCCGGCGGCGGGTCTTCAGGTAGATCAGGCGGGTCATTTCGCCGTCGTCGATCGGATTGATCTCGAGTCCGCAGGCGATCCTCACCCGGTTGAGGAAACGCTCGTGGTTGTCGGCCTCGACGAGGATGTTGGTCGCGACCGCCCTCGACTCGAGGTCGATTCTCGCCCCGTACTCGCGGGCGGTGGAGACGAAGCCGTTGAGGATCTCGACGATTCGCTCGGTCGTCTCGCGGCCGATGCTGCCGTGGCGGAAGATGTCGCGGGCCAGCGGAGCGGGTTGCTCGAGGAAATCGACCGGGGTGTAGCGGCCGTCCTCGCCCTTCTGCGCCACCAGCATCGACACCGAACTCGCGCCGATGTGCACCGCGGTGACCGGCGCGACGGCGGAAATCGGGGTGTCGTCCGGGCAGCTCATCGGCTGCTAGGTTGCCGAACCGGACGGGCCATGCAACGCCGAATGTGTGACACTGGAAATTGGATCACTTGAAGCTTTTCAAGCGGTGAAGGGAACGAAAGCATGCCAATGATGAAGTTGCTTGGAGACCCGTGTGAACGCTACATCGTGCCCGAGGGTGCCAAGGTGAAGCTCCGTGAGAAGGAAGCCGACGACCTGTCCCTCTGCCCGGATGGCGGCAAGAGCTCGACCCAGGCGCTTTTCGACGAACTCCGCGACGAGATCCAGCAGCTCCAGAAGGTCCTCTATGCCCAGGGCAAGCACCGGGTGCTGGTCATCATCCAGGCGATGGACACGGGCGGCAAGGACGGCTGTGTGAAGCACGTCTTCTCGCGGGTCGACCCGCAGGGCATCCACGTGCGGAGCTTCAAGAAGCCGAGCGAGAACGAGCTTGCCCACGACTTCCTGTGGCGGATCCACCGCCACGTGCCGCGGGATGGCGAGATCATGATCTTCAACCGCAGCCACTACGAGGACATCATCGCGGTGCGGGTGAAGAAGCTGATGCCGGAAAAGGTCTGGCAGCAGCGCTACCGCCACATTGTCGAGTTCGAGCGGATGCTGGCGGAGGAGGGCACCACCATCTTGAAGTTGTTCCTCCACATCTCGAAGGACGAGCAGAAGGACCGGCTCCAGAAGCGCCTCGACAACCCGGCCAAGCACTGGAAGTTCAACCCGGACGACCTGGCGGACCGCAAGCGGTGGGATGAGTTCCAGCAGGCCTACGAGGATCTGATCGAGCGGACCAGCAAGCCCTGGGCACCGTGGTATGTGATCCCGGCGGACCGCAAATGGTACCGCAACCTGTGCGTCGCGCGGCTGTTCGCCAATACGCTGGAGAGGCTCGACCTGAAGTTCCCGGACATCGACTTTGATCCGGACAAGATTGTCATCGGGGATTGAAGCGGGGTTGACAGACCCATTTCGAAGCGGTCAAACAGGGCCATGGGTGCTTGGGACACGACTTCTTTCGCGAATGATTCCGCCAGCGACTGGCTGGCCGAGCTCGTCGAAAGTGGATCGATCGACATGGTCGACGAGGCAATCGATGCGGTGCTCGGCGGCGAGGGCGAACTCGAGGCCTCGGTGGCCGAGGAGGGAATTGCCGCGGCCGAGGTGACGGCATGGCTCTACGGCCGGCCCAGCAAGGGAGCAGACGATGCCGAGGGGTTGGAAAACTGGATCGACGATCAGGAGCTCGATGACGACGACGGGCGTCTGAGACGGGCCCGCAAGGTGGTGGATCGGGTTTTCAACCGTCCCAGCGAACTCAGGGAGACCTGGGAGGAAGCCGGCGAGATCGAGGACTGGCGCAAGAGCCTGACCGAGCTGAAGGACCGGTTGAAGGAGGTGGAGTGAGGGTGGCGGGTTTGCAGCTCGCGGTCCGTCCGAGACTCATAGGTTCCTGAGCAATTCGATCGCCTCGCGCAGCTTGGCGGCCGGCTTGGTTTGTTTGAGCCTCGGGAAACGACGACCTTCCAGCATGATGTAGTCGCCGTTGCGCTGGAGCATCAGGCGCTGGCCCTTGATCTCGATCGATTCGACCCCGCGCCCGGCACCGAGAAGCCGGAGGCGGGTGACGTCGAGAAGCTGGCGAGCCTCGTCGGGCAGGCGTCCGAAACGGTCGGCCCAGCGGGCGGAGAGCCGGTTGAGTTCCTCCTCGTCGAGGCACTCGGCCATTTCGCGGTAGGCGCTGACGCGCAGGCGGGTCTCCGTGAGCCAGCTGTGGGGCAGGTAGGCCGGGAGCATTTCCACATCGGCGGAGCCGCGCTGGAATTCGGCCTGGGAGAAGGCGATGAAATCACTGCGGAAGGCGGTGTCGACGGCACCGGTGGAATCCCGGCCCTGGAGCCGGTCGATCGATTGACGCAGGAGCTGGCAGTAGAGGCCGAAGCCGACCGCCGCGATCTGGCCGGACTGCTTGGTGCCGAGCAGGTTGCCGGCGCCGCGGATCTCGAGGTCGCGCATCGCGATCTTGAAGCCGGAGCCGAGCGCGGTGTACTGCTTGATCGCGTGGATGCGCTTGCGGGCGTCGCCCTGGGTGACCAGCTCGCGGGGCAGCAGCAGGATGGCGTAGGCCTGCTCGCCGGCGCGTCCGACCCGGCCGCGAAGCTGATAGAGGTCGGCCAGCCCGAAACGGTCGGCGCGATCGATGAGGATGGTGTTGGCGTTGGGGATGTCGATGCCGGTCTCGATGATGGTGGTCGCCAGCAGGATGTCGGCCTCGCCGCGGACGAAGGAGCGCATCACCACCTCCAGCTCGTCTTTCTCCATCTGGCCGTGGCCGACGAGGATGCGGGCCTCGGGGAGAAGTTCGGCGAGCTTGCGCCGCATCAGGTCGATCGACTTCACCCGGTTGTGGAGGAAGAAGACCTGGCCGTCGCGCCGGAGTTCGCGGCGGACGGCCTCGCGGATCAGGCGCTCGTCGTAGGGCGTGACCGTGGTGTGGACCGGGATCCGGTTCGGCGGCGGGGTGTCGATGGTCGACATGTCGCGCGCCCCCATCAGCGCCATGTAGAGCGTGCGGGGAATCGGCGTGGCGGAAAGGGTGAGCACGTCGATCTGCCGGAACAGGTCCTTGAAGCGTTCCTTGTGCTTCACGCCGAAGCGTTGCTCCTCATCGACCACGACCAGGCCGAGGTCCTTGAAGTGGATGTCGGCGGAAAGCAGGCGGTGGGTGCCGATGACGATGTCCACGGAGCCGTCGCCGACGCCGCGAATGGTCTCCCGCGATTCGGCGGGCGAGCGGAAGCGGTTGAGGAGGTCGATCCGGATCGGGTAGTCGCTCATCCGCTCGCGGAAGGTTCGCCAGTGCTGCTCGGCGAGGACGGTGGTCGGGCACAGCAGCGCCACCTGTTTGCCGCCGGTGACGGCCTTGAAGGCGGCGCGGATCGCGACCTCGGTCTTGCCGAAGCCGACATCACCGCAGATCAGCCGGTCCATGGCCCGCGGCGATTCCATGTCGCGCTTGGTTTCCTCGATCGCCCGGCGCTGGTCGGGGGTCTCGGTGAAATGGAAGGAGTTTTCAAACTCCCACATCCAGCGGCTGTCCGGTGGATGGGCGAAGCCCGCGGCCGCCTCCCGCTCGGCCTGGATGCGCAGCAGGCGGGCGGCGTAGTCCATGATCGCCGTTTCCGCCCCCTTGCGGGTGTTGCGCCAGCCGGTGCCCCCGAGCTTCGAGAGCTGGGGTGCCCGGCCGCCGATGCCGACGTAGCGGCTGACCAGGTGGCTCTGGTCGACCGGCACCGAGAGCAGGGCGCCATCGCGGTACTCGATGGTGATTTCCTCCTCGCCGTCGGGGATGCCGAGGAAACGACCGACACCATACTCGCTGTGCACGACCAGATCGCCTTCGGAGATTTCGTCGAGCGAGGCGCGGGCGCTGGTGACCCGGCGGGTGTCGCCGCGCGAGCCGCTGAGCATGCCCGGGGTTCGGTAGCGGCCGAAGATCTCGCTGGAGGAAAGCAGGGCGATCTTCGCGGCCGGAACCGTGAAGCTCTCCATCAGCTCGCCGCGGAGGAACTCCGGTGCGAATCCGAGATCGTCGGGAACCAGTTCCTCGAAGCGTTCCTGCTCGCCGCGATTGGAGAACACGATGCCGACCTTCCAATCCTCGCGGTGCCATTCGGCGAGTTGCTTGAAGAATCGCTCCCGAAGCGCATCCTCGAGCACGAAGTCCCCGGCCTCGAAGGCACCGAGGGGCTTGCTGAAGCAGGCGGTGGAGAAATCTTCCTCGGCCTCCGGATCCGCGGAGCCCTCGATGATGGCGAGATCATGGCGAACCGCGCTTTCCCCGAGCACGATCACCCGGTCATCCGGTCGCCGGTAGGCCTCGACCGTGCAATCGTTGTCGACCTCGCCGAGCAGGAGTTCGGCCTTGCCCAGCTTCCGAACCGAGGTCTGCGAGTCGATCTCGAATTCGCGGATCGACTCGATCTCGGTGTCGAAAAATTCGAGTCGCAGCGGGCAGCCGCTCTGCCACGGAAACACATCGAGGATGCCGCCTCTCACCGCGAACTGCCCGCGGTCCTGGACGAGGACGCATTTCTCGTAGCCTTGGTCGGAGAGGATGTCGGTGAGGGTCGCGGGGTCGTGCTGCTCGCCCGGACTCAGGATCAAGCGGCGCTGCCGCAGCTTGTCCGGATCCGGCGCGGGTGACGCGAAGACGCCCGGCGAGGCGAGCATCAGGAAATTTTCGGCGCGGGAGGCGCGGTTGAGCAGCTCGAGACGAGCCGCTTCGCCCTCCGGGTCGCCGAGTTCGGTCTCGCTGATCTCAAGCGACGGATCGGGCAGGATGGAGGCATTCATCCGCCACAGTGCAAGCTCCGCGGCGAGGCGCTCGCGGTGCTTGGGGGAGGGCACCAGCAACCAGGTCCGACCCCTCGGTTCGGCGTGGCGGACCAGGGCGATCAGCCACGCCTCGGCAGCAGGTTCGACGTGATCGAACACGATGGTGCCGTCGCCTTTGACCATTTGGTCCAGGCGTTTGCGGAACTCGGGAACCCCGGCCGCGCGGGCCAGCCAGAGATCCGTGGGACGCGCCGTCGCGGGCACGGCGGCACCTTGGGATGCCTGCGGCAAAAGGCAAGGGGGGATGGGATTGGTCTGAAAGTCGAAGGTCCGAAGGTCAAAAGTCCGAAGTGGCGAGCGGCGTGATTGGATCATCGACGGCTGAATTGGAGGACGTTCGACCTTGGGCCTTCAGGCCTTTGACGCTTTCCCTGCGGGCATCGTCGAGCCTGGGAAGCGCCTTGCGGGCGTTTCGGACGGACTTGGATTGAACAAACCCGCGCGATAAGGCGTCGGAATCCTTGCTTCCCCTCGGTGGGGAAGATGTTACGGTTTCCCAAATGAAGGCGCTGATCATCCCGGCCACCCTCCTGGTCGTGCTCTGTGGATCGCAGTGCACCAAGATGGGACCGGTCGCGGGTTACAGCGACGAGAGCGTGCCGGTGTGGGGCAGTCACCGGCAGACTCCGGTGGGGGTGACGAACCCCCAGAAGGTCTCCCAGGCAGCCAGCAGCCAGCAGGGCTCGGCGGCGTTGCTGCGCTCGGTGAACCTCAAGCAGGACATGGTTCCGCGCGGCACTCATGGGAGAAAGGTCGTCCGCCGGATGACGCCGCGCTACATCACCATCCACTCGACGCAGAACTACACGGCCGACGCCGAGCGCCACGCCCTCGCCCTCAAGCGCGGCGCCCTGCGCGCGCCGAAGCGCCGTGGCGGCAACCGCATCGGCTACCTGATCTGGCATTTCACGGTCGATGAGCACGCGGCCATCCAGCACATGCCGACCAACGAGCAGGGCGAGCACGCGGACTTCGACGGTCCGGGAAACCGCTACTCGATCGGCATCGAGATGTGCGAGGAGCGCGGATCGGACCTGAATACGACGATCAACCGGACCGCCCGTCTGACCGCCTACCTGATGCACCAGCACGGGATCCCGCTGAACCGCGTGGTGCCGCACTACCACTGGCCGCGTCGGGGCGTCAGCAAGCCGCACAAGAACTGCCCGCACTTCCTCCTCGATAACGGCCGCCCCGGGCGCAAGTGGCGCGCCTTTCAGTCGAAGGTGAACGGCTACTACAAGGCGGCCCAAGCCCAGCAAATGGCGAGTCGCTGATGAGTCACGGTACGCCTTCAAATCGGGACGTCCTCCTTGATCCCGATACATGGTACGTCTGCCAGCGCTGCACCGCGTGCTGCCGCTGGCCCGGCGACGTGCGGATCGAGGACGAGGAAATCCAACGCATGGCGGACTTTCTCGGCATGAGTGAAGCGCAGTTCCTCAAGCGCTACACCCGCCTGCGGAGCAACCGGCAGGGCCTGTCCTTGATCGAGCGCGAGGACCATTCCTGTATCATGCTCAAGGACGGCGGCTGCCGCATCCACGAAGTGAAGCCAAAACAGTGCGCCGGATTTCCGAACTACTGGAACTTTCCCGGTTGGAGAAAGCTCTGCGAGGCCGCGCCAATCCCGATGGACGAAGCGGAGCGGTTGGGTTTGGTCAAAGGCGGTTAGATGGGCTTGGCCGGTGGTCTTGCTGTTCCGCCTGGCCCGAATGGCACTTCTTCACGCTGGTGCCCCGGTCTGAAGGTCGAAGGTCTGAAAGTCCAAAGTCAGAATCCATCACGCGTAAGGAATGCTCGCAAACTTTTGAACCAGAGGACTTTTGACATTGGACCTTCAGACCTTCGATCGCCTGGCTCTCACCTGGGTAATCCAAGTCCCTGGTTCAGCATCGCGAGGTCGCCCCACTGAAGGGCGTTTGAGAGGGTGTCGTTGAGGTAGGCCTTGGCGGCGGCAACGGCTTCTGTCATCGATTGGCCCCGGGCCAGACCGGCCGTGATAGCGGCCGACAGGGTGCAACCGGTGCCGTGGGTGGCGGGGGTGTCGATCCTCGGGCTGCGGAACCATTGCCCCTTGCCATCGTGGTGAAGGAAGTCACCGCATTCATCGCCGGGGAGGTGGCCGCCCTTGAGGAGCACGCCGGTGTCGAAGCGGTCGGCGAGTCGCTCGGCCGCCGCCTCGATTTCGGACTCGGAGGAAAGGGGATTACCGTCGAGTTCAGACGCCTCGTCGAGGTTGGGCGTGATCAGGTCGGCGAGGGGCAGGAGCCGGGTGTGGTAGGCGTCGATGGCGTCCTTCTGCAGCAGGGGGTCGCCGGTGGAGGCGATCATGACGGGATCGACGACGAGCTGGATCGCGGGGTGGCGGGTGAGGATCTCGGCGACGGCCACGACGTGGGGCTTGGAGAAGAGCATGCCGGTCTTGATCGCGGCGACCGGGTAGCTCTCGAGCAGGATCTCGATCTGGTCCTGGAGCATGGCGGGTGGGACGGCTTCGATGGAGCGCACCTCGTTCGGGGTCTCCGCCACGATGCAGGTGGCGGCGGTGAGGCCGTGGACGCCGAAGTGCTGGAAGGTCTTGAGGTCGGCCTGGAGTCCGGCGCCGGCGGAGCAGTCGGAGCCGGCGATGGTGAGGGCGACGGGCGGGGAGTGCATGGGGAGAGGGAACCGTAATCACGCCGAGACGCAAAGGAATCTGCTTTGAGTTTGGCAAAAGGTCGGCGCTGTCGTGAGACTGCCGGGGATGGACGAACTCAAGGAGCTGCGCGTCACGGTGGACGACGTGATCTACATGCCGACGCTGGATGCGCCGGAGGAGAAGCCGCATCCCTTCGTCTATTTCATCTCGATTCACAATGAGTCGACCGAGACGGTGACGATCAAGGGCCGCAAGTGGGTGGTGCAGGAAGGCGAGGAGATGACCGTGGTCGAGGGCGACGGGGTGGTCGGGCAGACCCCGACGATCGAGCCCGGGGCGCATTTTTCCTACAACAGCTACCACGTGACGGCTGCGGATGCGGTGGTCGAAGGCGCGTTTTTCGGCCGGACGGGAGATGGACGCTGGGTCTTCGCCCGGATTCCCGAGTTTCGTCTCGAGGTGCCGGGGTGGGTTTAGGAGCCGGGAGCGAGGAGTGAGGAGCCGGGAGCGAGGAGCCAGGAGTGACGAGCGAAGACTGAAGGCGAAGAGCCGGGAACTGGAATCCGGAAATGGCCCGCAGGGCCATGAGAACAAAGCCAAGGGCAAGGCCCTTGGTTGCGGACGATGAAAGGGTGATGCGGCCCCAAGGGTCGCGAGAAGCCTTCTTGCGACCTTTCAGGCCGCGGGATTGTGGGGTGGCTGTCCCATCCTGGGGCCGTTGGCACCAGGCTTTGTTCTCTCGACCCTTCGGGCCGGTCAGTCCTGCTCCCCGAGTCGCATCATTCCATCCGCTGTGAGGAGGTGGGTCATCGGAATGTCGTGGCTTTCGGTCGGAACGCGATCGACGAGCTGCTCGATGAGAGCGACGCCGATGCGGGGGACGCCGGGGCGCAGGCGGGCCAGCACCCGGTCGTAGTAGCCCCGTCCGCGACCGAGTCGGGAACCGTCTCGACCGAAGCCGAGGCCCGGGACGAGCACCAGATCGATGTCCTCGATCACCATCTCGGGGAGGTCCGCCCGCGGGGTGCGGATGCCGTAGGTGCCGGCTTCGAGTTCGCCGAGCCTGCTGACGTGATGGAAGTGGAGGTGGTCGCCGTCGATCCGCGGAAAATGCCATTGGTGGCGCGAAGCCTCGACCAGCGGAGTGAGATCGGGCTCGCCGGGCATTGCGGCGAATGAGGCGATACGCGAGTCCGGCAGGGTTTCGAGGTGGGCCGAGAGGTGACGGCGGATCGAGGCCGACTGCGCCTCGATGGTGTCGAGCCCCTGCAGACGGCCGCGAAGGAAGCTGCGCCAGCTTGTCTTGTCGTTGTTGCCGGGTGGAGTTGCCGCTTGCATTCAGACCTTTGCGGAGGGAGAGATAGCCCTCGTGTTTCGGATCGGACAAGCGGCGATTGGTCTCTTGATGGCCTGGCCCTGCGGCATCGCCGCCGAGAAGGCGCCGTTCGTGTGGATCGAGCCCCGGGTGGGCGCCGGCGTGTTTTCCGATGATCTCGGAATGCTCGACCGCGAGCGCGAGGAGTATGCCAACAACCTGGCGATCCACGCGGTCAACGAGGTTGCCAAGGCCAAGGCGTCGGCCGCATCGCTCGAGGTCGCCCGGCGCCATCTGGCGCTCTCGCTGCATCTGGCCCCGCGGAACCGGCGGGCCCTGGTCGCAAATTATCAGTTGTCGCGCGGAGTCGTGCCCCAGCCGATCGAGGGTGAATACAGCTCCGAGGTGCTGGCGCGACTCTTGTTCACCCGGGCCGAGGTGCTCAAGCAGCAGGGTGGGGCGGAGAACGTCCTGCTGGCCCGGTTCTTCATCGACCTCTCGGCCGAACTCGATCCGCACAACGAGGATGCGGTGTATGCCAGCGAGTTGCAGCGCCTCGACCACGGCCGTCTCGACTGGAAACTGCTGACCGACGTCAAGGATCCCCGGAAGAAGGACTCGCCCGCCAGCGGCGAGTTGCCTTGAGGACGAAGCGCATGCTTGCCAGTCCCGCCGCCGCTTCTAGGCTTCGCGCACGATGAAAGTCTGGTTGGACGGAAAGCTGGTCGACGAGTCCGAGGCGAGGATCTCGGTGTTCGACCACGGCCTGCTGTATGGTGACGGTGTTTTTGAAGGGCTGCGATTCTACAGCGGCCGGGTATTCCGGCTCGAGGAGCACGTGAAGCGCTTGTTCGACTCGGCACGCGCGATCCTGCTGGAGATGCCATGGAGTGCCGGGGAGGTCATCGACTACGTGCTGGAAACGATTCGCGCGAACCAACTCGAGGACGGCTACGTGAGGCTGGTGGTGACCCGCGGGAGCGGGAGCCTGGGGTTGAATCCCCTCCTTTGCAAGACGCCGAGCATGTTCATCATCGCCTCGACGATCTCTCTCTACCCGGAGGAGTGCTACCGCGACGGCATGGCGGTGGCGACCTGCTCGACCCGGCGACCGTCGCCCGCCGCCCTGATGCCCCAGGTCAAGTCGCTCAACTACCTGAACAACATCATGGCCAAGGTCGAAGCGCTCCAGGCCGGGGCGATGGAGGGCGTGATGCTCAACGAGCAGGGCTACGTCGCCGAATGCACCGGTGACAACCTGTTCGTGGTCAGGGGTGGCGAACTCCGGACCCCGCCGGTCTCGGATGGGGCGCTCGATGGCATCACCCGTCAGGTGATCCTCGATCTCGCCCGCAGGGAGGGACTTCCCGTGAGCGAGCGTTCGGTGACCCGCTATGACATCTACACGGCCGACGAGTGCTTCCTCACCGGCTCCGCCGCCGAGGTGATTCCGGTGAAGACCCTGGACGGCCGGCGGATCGGCGAAGGCTGCCCGGGACCCGTGACGGCCCGCCTGATCAAGGCATTCCACGAGGAGACCCGCAGCACCGGGACGCCGATCGGCTGATTTTTCGGCATGTGACGTGCTTTTCCTTTCGCAATCGTGTGGCCCCGATTTAGCTTGGAGTCGTTCATGGATTGCGACAAATGCGGCAAGCCTGCGAAGGTTCACCTCACCCAATTGGTCGGTGGCAAGGTCAAGAAGGTGGTCCTTTGCAACGAGTGCGCGGCGGAAACCGGGGTGACCGACCCGACCGGCTTCGCGCTGGCCGACCTGCTGCTCGGCGGTGGCGGGGAGCATGGGGTCGCGACGGCGATCCCAAGGCCGCCGGGGCAGGGCCGCGCCTGCCCGGAATGCGGCTTCACGCTCGATGACCTCAAGCGCATCCGCCGCTTCGGCTGCGGTGCGTGCTACGAGGCGTTTCGCGATCAGGTCAAGGACATGATCCGCGGCATGCACAAGGGAGCTTCGCATTGCGGCAAGGTGCCTGATGGATTGATGGAGATGCGCCAGCGCAAGCTGCGACTCGGGGAGCTGCAGGAGCGTCTGGACCAGGCGGTGACGGCCGAGAACTACGAGGAGGCTGCCGGGCTGCGCGACGAGATCCGGCAGATCGAGGAATCGATGGCCAATTCGGAGACGCCCTCATGATGAGGTTTTCCACATTGCTGAAGCACCCGGCCGATTGGATGACCGGGAAGGGTGCCGACAACGCGGTCGTGCTGACCTCGCGCATCCGGCTCGCGCGCAACCTCGCCGGCGTTCCCTTTCCCGGCTGGGCCAGAAAGGAACAGCGACAGCAGGTGCTTGAGGAGCTCCGCCCGACCATCGAGGGGCTCTCCTGCATGCGCGACGGATTTTCGAAGACGCTCGACTCGCTGAGTTCCGTGCAGAAGCAGGTGATGGTCGAGCGCCACCTGATCAGTCGCGAGCACGCCGCGCGCGGCGAGGGCAGCGCCGCGATCATCGAGCGCCGCCAGGAGGTGGCGGTGATGCTCAACGAGGAGGACCACCTGCGCATGCAGGCGATCCGCCCCGGACTCGATCTGTCCTCGGCCTACGAGATGCTCGATGCCTTCGACAATGAAGTCGCGGAAGCCGTCGAGTATGCCTTCGACCCGGAGCTCGGGTATCTGACGACCTGCCCGACCAACCTCGGAACCGGCCTGCGGGCTTCGGCGATGCTCCATCTGCCGGCCCTGGTCATCAGCGACCAGATCGGCCAGGTGCTTCAGGCCGTCGGCAAGATCGGCCTCGCGGTGCGTGGGATTTTCGGCGAGGGCACCGAATCGCTCGGCAACCTTTTCCAGATCTCGAATCAATCCACCCTCGGAGAAAGCGAGGCGACCATCCTGCGGCGGCTCGAACGGGTCATTGCCCAGGTCGCGAAGCACGAGCGCAACGCCCGGGAGAAACTCCTCGAGGACGATCCGGACATGGTCTGTGACAAGGTCGGCCGGGCCTACGGGGTTTTACGGCATGCGTGGATCATCGAATCGAAGGAGGCGCTCAACCATCTCTCGCTGATCCGGCTCGGGGGCGATCTCGGATTTTTCCCCGAGGAATCGGTCCTGATGTGCGATGAATTGCTGATGGAAATCCAGCCGGCGCACCTTCAGATCCAGAACGGGAAGAAGCTCGGAGCGGAGGAAAGGGACGGGATCCGTGCCGAAATCATCCGCTCCCGGTTGCAAACCCTCGAAGCCCCTGATATTCATACAATCAAGAAACAGGAGGGTGATGACGACTCTCCCGACCTCGGAATCGCATGAACAATTTCACTCCCAGAGCGCAGCAGGTTCTCGCCCTCGCCCGCAAGGAAGCGGATCGCTTCAACCACAGCTACGTCGGCACCGAGCACCTGCTGCTCGGCCTGATCAAGCTGGGGCAAGGCGTGGCGGTCAACGTGCTCGAACGCATGGGCCTCGATCTGGAAACCGTTCGCATGGAGGTCGAGAAGGAAGTCGGCACCGGCAACGGCCAGAAGGTTTCCGGCAGCATCCCCTACACCCCTCGGGTGAAGAAGGTGCTGGCTCTCGCCAACAAGGAGGCCAAGGCGCTGAACCACAGCTACGTCGGCACCGAGCACATCCTGCTCGGCCTGCTGCGCGAAGGTGAGGGCGTCGCCGCCCGGGTGCTGCGTCGCATGGAGGTCGACATCCAGCGCACCCGCAACGAGATCCTCGCCGAGATCGATCCGAACTTCAGCCCCGACGGGGACGAGGACGATGATGACGATCTGGATGTCTTCGACGACGACGGCATCGAGGGCGACGTCGGTGGCGGCGGCCCCGAGGGCAAGACCAAGACGCCCGCGCTCAAGGCCTTCGGTCGCGACCTGACCAAGATGGCTTCCGATGACGAACTCGATCCGGTGATCGGACGGGAAGGCGAGATCGAGCGGGTGATCCAGATTCTTTGCCGCCGGACCAAGAACAATCCCGTGCTCATCGGCGAGGCCGGCGTCGGCAAGACGGCCATCGTCGAGGGCCTGGCCCAGGAAATCGCCAACGGCAACGTGCCGGAACTGCTGCGCGACAAGCGGGTGGTGACCCTTGACCTCGCGTTGATGGTGGCCGGGACCAAGTACCGTGGCCAGTTCGAGGAACGGATCAAGGCGGTGATGGACGAAATCAAGAAGGTGAAGAACGTGATTCTCTTCATCGACGAGCTCCACACCATCGTCGGAGCCGGTTCCGCCGAGGGCGCGATGGATGCCTCGAACATCATCAAGCCGGCGCTCTCCCGCGCGGAGTTGCAGGTCGTCGGTGCCACCACGCTCAACGAGTACCGCAAGTACATCGAGAAGGACGCCGCGCTTGAGCGGCGCTTCCAGCAGGTCAAGGTCGAGGAGCCTTCGATTGAGGACGCGATCGAGATCATGAAGGGGCTCCAGGACAAGTATGAGAGCCACCACAAGGCCGAGTTCTCTCCGGAAGCCGTCGAGGCATCGGTGCGCCTGACCTCCCGCTACCTGACCGGCCGCTACCTTCCGGACAAGGCGATCGACGTGCTCGACGAGGCCGGGGCCCGCGCCCGCATCGGGCAGATGACCCGCCCGCCCTCGATCAAGGAGTTCGAGCAGAAGATCGAGGAGATCAACCGCGAGAAGATTGCCGCGATCGGCGAGCAGGATTTCGAAAAGGCCGCCGCGTTGCGCGACCAGGAAAAGACCGCGAAGAAGGAACTCGAGGAGACCATCAACGAGTGGCGCTCGAATTCCGAGGAGACCGTCGTCAACGTCGGCGAAGACGAGATCATGGCGGTCGTGTCGAAGTGGACCGGTGTGCCGCTCCAGCGGATGGAGGAGAAGGAAGCTGCGAAGCTGCTCAAGATGGAGGACGAGCTGAAGGGACGGGTGATCGGCCAGGACGAGGCGGTGATCGCCATCTCCAAGGCCCTGCGCCGCTCGCGGGCCGACCTCAAGGATCCGCGCCGGCCGATCGGCTCGTTCCTGTTCCTCGGGCCGACGGGTGTCGGCAAGACCTACCTCGCCCGCAATCTCGCCGAGTTCATGTTCGGCGATCCCGAGTCGCTGATCCAGATCGACATGTCGGAGTATATGGAGAAGTTCACTTCGAGTCGCCTGATCGGGTCGCCTCCCGGCTACGTCGGGTATGAGGAGGGTGGACAACTTTCCGAGGCCGTCCGCCGTCGGCCGTATTCGGTGGTGCTTTTCGACGAAATCGAAAAGGCCCACCCGGATGTGATGAACCTTCTGCTCCAGATTCTGGAAGAGGGGATGATTACCGACTCACTCGGTCGCAAGATCGACTTTCGCAACACGATCATCATCATGACCTCCAATGTCGGGGCCACGACGGTGAAGCGCCAGACTTCGCTCGGCTTCGGTGCGATGGCCGAGGATGAAGCCGACTTCGAGGGGATGAAGGAGAAGATCATGGAAGAAGCGAAGAAGCACTATCGCCCCGAGTTCCTGAACCGCCTCGACGATCTCGTCGTCTTCCACATGCTCGAGAAGAAGGATCTCGACCAAATCATCGACCTCGAGGTCAACAAGCTCTCCGATCGCCTGCTTGAGAAGGAGATCACCATGGCGCTCGACAGCACCGCGCGGGACCTGCTCGTCGGGAAGGGCTACGATCCCGACTACGGGGCACGTCCGATGCGTCGCGCGGTGGAGAAATACCTCGAGGACCCGTTGGCCGAAGCGCTCCTGCGTGGCGACGTGAAGGCCGGCGATTCCGTGCGGGTGGTCTGTGCCGAGGGCGCCGAGGAACTCACCTTCGAGCCCGTCGAAGCCAAGCCGGAACCCGACGAGGCCGGGGTCTGATCGCCGAAGTTGGATTTGGCATGCGCGACCGGGCCGGCGGTGAGCAAGGGTCTTTGGAGGCCCGGAAGATCATTCTCTGCCTGCAAGGCGGGCCACGCTAGTGTAGCCCGTCCAACAGATTGGTAGTTTTGGGAACCGCAGATTAAGGGGATTTCGCAGATTTTAAGAGTCCAGAAAATCTGCGTAATCCGTTCAATCCCCTGAATCCGCGGTATTCGGCACGATTCAGCCTTGGCAGATAATCGCTCGTCTGTAAGGCGGCCTACACTAGCGCTTGCGGCGTCGGGTGGTGACGGGGCCGTTCCGGCCGCTGTAGTCGGACCACTCGGGGTGGATCTTCGGGCTGCTCCCGGTCTTGACCGGTGGGTTGGCTTTGTCCGGCATCAGGAGGTCTTCCCGGGTCATGCGGTGCCACTCGGAAACCATCCTTTCCAAGCGCTCCGGTTCATCGGCAGCAAGGTCGTTCAGTTCGGTCGGATCCTTGGCGAGATTGTAGAGTTCCCATGGCCCACTGCGGAAGGAAACGAGCTTCCAGTCGCCGTCGCGGAGGCCCCGGTCGGAGGCAAAAAGGAAGTGAATGGGCGGTCGTTCGGGAAGGCTCTTCCCGGCGAGCACCGGGGCGAGCGAAACCCCGGCGAGGGGCGTGGGTTCGCGACCGGGAAAGTCATCGGGAATCTCGGCCTGCCCGAGTTCCGCCAGTGTCGGCAGGATGTCAACCAGGTGCGCCGGGGTGGCATCGATCGAGCCGGGCTTCGCCTTCAATCCGGCGGGCCAGTGGACGATCGCGGGAGTGGCGACGCCGCCCTCGAACTGGTTCTGCTTGTAGAAACGGAAGGGTGCGTTGCGGGCCCATGCCCAGCCGGTGCTGTCCGACCAGCGGGTTGCCCCGGGCTCGTAAGGGGCCTTGTCCATGCCCTTGCTATGTCGGTCGTAGGGGCAGGCCCCGTTGTCGCTGAAGAAGATGATCACTGTGTTGTCGAGCTCGCCGGAGGCATCGAGATCGGTGACCAGTCGGCCGAGTTCCTGGTCGACCCGGTCGATGAGCGCCGCGTAGCCCGCCATCCGGCGGCTTTCCCACCCGCGGATCTCGGCGTTGACCGAGTCCCAGGCGGGCAGGTGACCGGGGCGGGGTGAGGGCTGGGTGCCCGGTGCCAACAAGCCGAGCTCTCGTTGCCGGGCGATGCGCTGGTCGCGGATGGCATCCCAGCCGACCTGGTAGCGATCGCGGTATTTCCGGTAGTCTTCCTCGAGGGGTTGGATCGGGGCGTGCGGGGCGTTGAAGGCGAGATAGAGGAACCACGGTTTTCCGGTCTCACGGGCTTCCTTGAGAAACCCGAGGGCGAAGTCGACCTTGGCGGTGGTGGTGTAGAAATCCTCGGCGGGAACCTTCCACGGCTTGCCGTTCAGGCGGAAGGTCTTGTCGCCCAGGAAGTAGTCGGTCGCTCCCGAGAGGTGGCCGAAGTAGCGGTCGAAGCCGAAGTCGGTCGGTTCCTTGGAAAGGTGCCACTTGCCGGTCATCATGGTGAAGTAGCCGGCCGGGCGCAGGACTTCGGGGAGCGTCACCGCCCGGTTCATCTTCTCGTCACCGGCCTGGCGGCACCAGCGACCGGTGAGGAGTGAGACCCGCGAGGAGTGGCACTTGGCGGTGTTGTAAAAGTTGGAGAATCGCAGGCCGTTCCGTGCGAGTCGGTCGAGCACCGGGGTGTCGATCTCCGATCCGTAGCATCCGAGATCGGAGTAGCCGAGGTCGTCGGTCAGGATGACCAGGAAATTCGGGCGGGGCTCCGCCGTGGCGACCGGCAGAAAAAGGATCGCCAGAACGAGGGCGAGGGGCATCGGGAGTCGATTCATGGTGTTGAACCCCATGACAGCGGGCGGGGAGGAAACTTCAATTGCCGTTTCTGGCGATTCTTGCAAATCGGGAGAGGCTGAACTTTGATGCAGGCCTCCGATGGACGACGAATTTCACGAAGGGGAAGCGAGCCCGGCGCATCCGCGTCTTCGTCGTACTTTCAGCACGCTTCTTGCCGGTGTTGCCTCCGTGGTGCCGGTGCTGGCGACCGCGTGGTTGCTGGTGGTGATCTACCGGATTCTCGGCGATCTCGGCGGGGGCATCATCGCCGGGGTCTTCCAGTTCCTCAACTGGCTGCGTGGCGTGGCGCCTGACTCGGTGGACGCCTGGTCGTTCAAGTTTCCCGGCTCGAACCTGGTGCTGGCGCTGCTGCCGGTGATCATCGTGTTTGCGGTCGGTTTCGCGGTGACCAACGCCCTCGGCCGACATCTCCTGCACTGGGTCGAGTCGAAAATCCGTCGGCTTCCGCTGCTGGGATTCATCTACTCGTCGATCAAGCAGCTGGTCGATGCCCTCAAGGGGCTGGGTGCCGAACGCAAGTTCAAGGGGGTGGCCTATGTCGAGTACCCGTCGCCCGGTTGCCGGTTGCTGGGTTTCGTGACCGGGAACTTCCACGACCCCCATCTCGGCAAGGACGTGACCTCGGTGTTCCTGCCGACATCGCCGAATCCGCTCACCGGGTTCGTGGTGATTGTCGAGGACGAGCGGGTGCATGCGTCCAAGATGTCGCTCGAGGAGGCCAGCAAGCTGATCCTCTCGGCGGGCCTCGTCGCGCCACCCGGGACGGTTTCCGTCGAAGCTCAGCGGGAAGCCCAGAAGACCGACTCGCCGTCGTCGATTTCCTCCGAGTAGGTCATCGTCAGCCAGCGCAGCCGGTGGGCCAGCAACTTGGCAATTTCCAGGCAGAACTCCGGGTTCTGCTTCAGGGTGTCCAGCGGGTTGTCGATGACGACGAAGGAGGAATCCGCGGTCGCCGTGGCGGTGGCGGTCGACGGGATCCCGAGCAGGGTGGAGATTTCCCCGAATGCCGAACCGGGACTCTTGATGGTGCAGATCGAGGTGCCGTCCCGGGTGATGTGGACGGCCCCCTGCTTGAGGATGAAGATCCGGTTTCCCACTTTCCCTTGCTGCAGCAGCACATCTCCCTTCGGGATGGAGACGACGGGTGCATCCTTGGCAATTTCGAGGAGTGAGGTCATTCGGCGGAGGATGCTTTTTCCTGTCGTGGCGGCAAGCCGCTGATTGTGACGAGTATGGCGCATTGACGGCGCCCGGCGGAGACGGTTGAGTCCGGGGCGTGGGAAGGATTTCGATTCCGGAATATGCGATGGCGTTGGCGCATGTCGCGTCGCTGCGCTCGGAGGATCCGTTCCGCAAGGTGGGAGCTGCGGCGCTGGACTTCGACAACCGGGTGATCGCGACCGCCTACAACGGACTCGCCCCGGGCTTCGATGCTCCCGAAGGCTTCTGGGACGACCGGGACGCCCGGCAGAAGTTCATGCTGCACGCCGAGATCAACCTGTGCAGCCTGTTCAAGCGGGGAGAGGTGAGGCTGGTGGCCAGCACGACCATGCCGTGCACCGCGTGCATGCAGACGCTGTGCGCCTACGGTGTCCGTGAAATCTACTACCGCGACATTTACAAGGCGTCCGATGCCCCGGAAATTGCGGAGCTTTACGGGATCCGGCTCGGGCAGATCGAGCACCACCCCGGAGCGGAGGCTATTCCTCCTCAATAAGGTCGCCGCCGTAGAAGCTCTTGATGTAGCCGAACTCCATCAGGGTGTCGTGCCACGGGGCCAGCAGTTGCGGATTGCGGAAGACCCGTGAGGCGCGGGCGAGGGCCGCTTCGGCCTTCAGGTCGTCGCCATCGTGGTAGGCAATGGCGGCCTCGGCGTAGAAGGGGAACGGGGTGTCGACCATGAAGTCGTACTTGCCGACCATCTTGCGTGCTTCATCGAGCTTGCCGCTCTTGATCATGCACAGCATGAGCTTGAACTCGGTCAGGTGGTAGAGCGCCTTCTGCTTTTCGTCGTCTTCGACGAGGGCCAGGACCCGCTCGAAGTTGCGCTCGGCCTCGGTCCAGTTCTTGGTGACGAAGTGGACTTCCGCGATGTTGAAGAGCACGCTGGCATTCCCGGGTGACAGCGAGTTGGCGCGGTCGAAGTGCTCCATCGCCTTGTCGAAGGCACGGAACTCGACCTGGCAGGCGCCGAGCATGTTTTCGACGTCGGGGGAGTCGGCGAAGATCTTCTCGGCGGCCTTCAGTTCCTCGATGGTTTCAAAGATCCGCTTCTGTCCGAACAGCTCGCGTGCCTTGTTGATGCGTTCGGCGAACTCCTTGCGGCGATCTTCCGGAAGGTTGAGAAAGTCCTCTTCCCAGCCCTGGAGTCTTTTCTCGGGCTTGTCGTTGTCTTGGGCGGCCACCGGCGCGATGGCGGTGAGGAGAATCAGGAGCAGAGGCAGAAGTTTCATGGCTTTTTCGGGAATCGCTGGCGGGACTGTAGATGGCTGTGGCGAAAACCGCAAGAAGTGGCTTCAGGTGTAGAGACGGTGCCTGCGGACGTAATCGAGCACGCCTTGCGGAAGCCACGGCGGGATCTCGTCGCCCTGCCTCAGGGCCTCACGGATCCGGGTCGCCGAGGCCGGGTGGTCGCCGGCAACCCGCTGCATCCGCCAGCCCGGGCGTGGCACCGGAACCCCCTCCCGCGAAAAGACGAGGAACTCGAGGTGCGCGGCGAGGATCTCGGGATCGCGCCACTGTGGCAGGGCCAGCCACTGGTCCAGCCCGACGATCCAGAACAGCCGGGCATCGGGGAATTCCTGCCGCATGTGGAGCACGGTGCGCACCGAGTAGGAGGGTGCCGGGGATCGGAGGTCGAAGTCATCGACCACCGCCCACGGCAGGTCCGCGACGGCGATCTCCAGCATTCGCAGCCGGTCCTGATCGCTGGCCCCGGGCGCGGCCTTTTTGTGGGGCGACTGGCGGCAGGGGAGAAACCGGACCTGATCGAGGCCCGTCGCCTCCACCGAGCGCCGGGCGATTTCCAGGTGCCCGAGATGGACGGGATCGAAGCTGCCGCCGAAGAGGGCGATGGACTGGGGTGGGGTCATCGGCGCTGGTCTCGTGGGTCATCGCGGACGGCGACCGCCGCCCGGAGTCGGCAGGTCGGTTCTACCGCTCAGAGCGAAGCAGCGGCGGACCGCCCCGGCAATGCCGGAGAGGGAAATCGAGTGCCAACCGCTCTTCCTGCGTGGTTCTCTCCCGGGCCGACGCAGGCCGGCAGGGATCCCCGTCTAGACTGCGGCGATTCATCGCCGCTTTGGCGAAGCATTTCAATGCGAGCCGGGCCATTGGCGATGAATTGCCTCCATCAAAGCGGCGATGAATCGCCGCAGTCTAGATTTCCCGGAGGCTCGTCATCCGGGGCGGAATGAAGCGCGCGCTCCCTTCTCCAACCGCTCTGCCCACCACTTTCAGTCACATCGCACCGATCGGTGTTGCCGCGCCCCGACGAGCTGCCATAGTCGGGGTCGCCTCGTCCCGTCGGGGTGCCGGGTGATCTGGGGGGAGAGCCTGGTATGCTGCGGGGCGGGGTCTTTCGCTTTCAGTGGCCGCCGAAGTGTTTTTCGGCGTTACCGCTGCAGATCGCCCGGACCAGTTCCGCCAACAGTTCGAAGTCGTCCGGCAACTCGCCGCGATCCGCCTCGCTTCCGATCAGATTGCAGACAATGCGGCGGAAGTATTCGTGGCGTGGGTAGGAGAGGAACGAGCGTGAATCGGTGAGCATGCCGACAAACCGGGACAGCAGTCCGGTGGCCGACAGCGCGTTGAGCTGCATCTCCATGCCTTCTTTCTGATCCAGGAACCACCAGCCGGATCCGAACTGGATCTTGCCTGCCACCGAACCATCCTGGAAGGACCCGGCAAGCGTGGCGAAGAGGTAGTTGTCCGCCGGGTTGAGGTTGTAGAGGATGACCTTCGGCAGGGACTCCTCCGCTGCGAGGGCTCCAAGGTAGGCGATGATGCCCGGAGCCTGCCGGTAGTCGCCGATGTTGTCATACCCGGCGTCGGGACCGATGCTCTCGAAGCCCTTCGGATTGACGTTCCGTGCGGCACCCAGGTGGAGCTGCTTGGTCCACCCCCTGGCGGCATCGAGGCGGCCCAGGAAGAGCATGAGGTAGAGGGTGAAGCGGGCGCGGTCCTCGGCGGTCGCGGCCTTCCCGCCGCGTGCCTTCTCGAAGATGATCGCGGCATTCGCATCGTCGCAGCCCTCGGCGGGCAGGTTCTCCAGCCCGTGATCCGACAGGCGGCAGCCCGCCTCGTGAAATTCGTCATGACGCCGGCGAAGAGCCGTCAGCAGATCGCCGAGCTGGGAGATGTCGGTATTGGAAATCGCCTCGAGCCGGTCGATCCAGGCGTTGAAGGCGGTGGGTTGGTCGACGCAGAAGGCTTTGTCGGGGCGGAAGGTGGGCCGCACCCGGGTTTCGAGATCGGAGCTGGCGATGTTCAGGTGAGTGTCGAGGGGGTCCACCGGATCATCGGTGGTGCCGACCATGCGGACGTCGAATTTCTTGAGAATGCCGTGCGCGCAGAAGTCCTCGTCGGCAAGGCGCTCGTTGGCCCGCGCCCAGATCTCGTCGGCGGTCTCGGGGCTGATCAGCAGATCGATGTCGAAGTAGCGTTGCAGCTCGATGTGGCACCAGTGGTGGATCGGATTCCGCAGGGACTTGGGGACGGTCGCCGCCCATGCCTGGAACTTCTCTTCCGGTGTCCCGTCGCCGGTGACGTAGCGTTCGTCGACACCGTTGGCCCGCAGCAGGCGCCACTTGTAGTGGTCGCCGCCGAGCCAGATGTCGGCGAGATTGTCCCAGCGCCGGTTCGAGGCGATTTCCGCCGGATCGAGGTGGCAGTGGTAGTCGTAGATCGGGAGACCGTCCGCAACCTCGTGGAAAAGACGCCGGGCGGTGGGCGAGTGGAGCAGGAAATCCTGATCGGGGTAAGGCATGGCAGCGACAGCTTGGACCGGTCGCCCCGCCATCGGCAAGGATCCTTGTCGGCAGCTGCGGGCTACTTGCGCTTGTGCGGGGCGGGGAAGATCCGGGTGCGCCAGGCGTGATACTCCCACAGTTTGGCGAGTTCGGCGGCCTTCCCGCCGAGTTTCCCGCTTAGGTCGTCGAGCTCGCTGCGGTCCTGCTCGATGTCGTAGAGTTCCCACGGTTGGTTGATCCCCGCCCGCACGAGTTTCCATTTGCCCTGGCGGATGGCCGCCCGGCCGAAGTGCTCGAAGAGAAGGATCCGGTCCGGGTTCTCGTCCTTGGTGAAGCTTGGCACCAGGCTCAGTCCCTCGAGCGGCTGGATGCGGCGTCCTTTGAATTTCTGCGGGTAGTTGGCCCCCGAAAGTTCGGCGCAGGTTGCCATGATGTCGATCAGGTGGCCGGGTCGCTGGCGCAGTTCGTTGCGGGCTTTGATTCCCTCCGGCCAGTGGGCGATGAGGGGCGTGGCGATGCCGCCCTCGTGATTCTTCGACTTGTACTCGCGGAACGGGGTGTTGGAAACGTTCGCCCAGCTCTGGCCGTATCCGATGTAGGTCGTCGCCGGCCCGGGCATTTGTCCGGGACCGCTGATCACGGGCTCGCCGGCGCGGGTGTGTGTCGGGTTCATCTGGGTCTGGAGCTCGTCCCGGGCCATCGGTTCACGTGGCTTGGGCGTGTGCTTCGGTTTCTTCCGGCCCATCGCCTCATGACAGCCGCCGTTGTCCTGGAAGTAGAGGATCAGGGTGTTTTCGAAATGCCCCTCGTCCTTCAGCGCCTGAACGATGCGGCCGATGCCCTGGTCCATGTTGTCGACCATGGCCGCATAGACCTCCATGCACCGACTTTCCCACTCGACCTGGTCGTCCGGAACCTCCGACCATCTCCTGGGAGCGGGGCTCAGCGGCCAGTTCCCGATCACGCCGAGTTTCTGCATCTTCTCGTAGCGGGTCTGGCGGATGACCTCGTAGCCGGCAACGTAACGGCCCTTGTATTTCGCAATGTCCTTCTCCAGCGCGTGCATCGGCCAGTGGGCCGCCGTGTACGAGACGTACACGAAGAAGGGGCTTTCTTCCCCGTGCTCGGTGATGAACTTCACCGCGTTGTCGCTGATGGCGTCGGTGTAGTAATACTCCTCGGGTTGGTATTCCGGATCGTTCTCCGTCGTGATGGCCTGGTTGTCCCGGGTAAGCGTCCACGGATCGAAGAAGCTGCCGGCCCCGATGATGGTGCCGTAGAAGCGGTCGAAGCCGCGCTGTCGCGGCCAGTTGGACTTGTCGCCGTCGGGCTTGAGCTGCTTGGTGACATGCCACTTCCCCGACATGTAGGTGCGGTAGCCGGCGGTCTTGAGCAGCTCGGCGATGGTGACCGCGTTGTGGCTGAGGTCTCCGCGGTAGCCGGGCTGTCCGCCGTCGTGGATCATCTGGCCGATGCCGGCCTGGTGGGCGTAGAGCCCCGTGAGCAAGGACGCACGGGTCGGGCAGCAGCGCCCGGTGTTGTAGAACTGGGTGTAGCGCAGGCCCCCGCGGGCGAGCCGGTCGAGCGTGGGAGTGGCGATCTCGCCCCCGTAGCAGCCGATGTCCGAGTAGCCCATGTCATCGGACATGATGAGGAGGATGTTGGGCCGGTCGTCGGCGAGGACGAGGCCCAAGCAGGCGAACAGAACCGCCGGGGCGAGGGCGGGGCAGTGTTTCATGGAGGTGTTTTGCGGTGCCGTTCCAAGCACGACGCTTGCGATGTATGGGTGGGGGAAGTGGCGTTCGCGCTCAATCCACCTCCACCCGGTAGAAGCGGCGGGGATCGGTGACCGGATCCACGGAGAAGCTGAAGGTTGCCGGGTTGCCGTCGCCCGCCACCGGCGAAGTGCCCGGAACCGGTAGCCATGAACCGGGCAACAGGGTGGTTGAACTGGTCAGTGTGTAGGTCTTCCCTGCCTCGGTGGGGATTTGGACGCTGCCGGTGCTGCCGACGATGGAAAAATCCGAAATCGAGGGCGGGGCGGAATCGACCTGCAGGGCGATGGCGAAAGTGTAGGGGTCCTCGTTCGGATCGTTGCTGGCGATCGAGATCACCGCCTGCTGCAGGCCCGGGGTGGCGGGCGAAAAATCGACCGTGAAGCTGTCGGTGTCGCCGGGACGCATGGTGGCGGGCGCACCGGAAATCGAGACGTCCGGATGGCTGCATGTGACCTGAATGGAGGTCAGGTCGCCGCTGCCGATCGGGCCGCCGATGCCGCTGCCGAGGTTGCGCATGTCGAAGGTCCGCGAGACCGAGGCTCCACCGAGGACCGCACTGCCGAAGTCGGTGCCGTCGGCGGTGGCCGGACTGGTGTCGCCACTGCCGATGACGAGTCCGTTCCCTTTGACTTCGAGGTCGGGGGCAACCTGAATCCCCCGGGTGGCGGTGCCGGTCAGGACGAAGGTGAATGGATCTTCGTCCGGATCGCTCGAGTCCACCGAGAAGGTGACGGACCTCGTGCCGGTGCCAATGGGCGAGAAGGTGATGCGCAGGTCGTAGGATTCGCCCGGAGCGAGGGCCTCGTCATTGATCGGGGCGAAGCTGAAGCTCGTGGTGTCGCCGGTAAGTCCGGCGGCTCCCAGGAAAAGCACTGCGTTGCCCTGGTTGGTGATCGGGAACACCCGTGTAATCGAGTCGCCGGCAAGCGTCTGGTCGAAGTCGGTGCCGTTGGCGACGCTGGGCGTGGTGCTTCCGTCGGGGATGTCGATTCCATTTCCTGAAATGGCGATGTCCGGGGCGGTGCCGGTGGCCGCGAGGGTGAAGGTGAAGGGATCCTGGAGCGGATCGTTGGAGTCGAGGGTGAGGGTGGCGGTCTGGTCGCCGTAGGTGCCCGGGTCGAAGGTGACGGTGAAAGTGTCGGAGCCTCCGACGCCCACGCTCCCGCCGGCCCCGGCGGAAACCTGGAAGTCCGGGTTGTCGCTGGCCACGGTGTAGCTCAGCGTCGTGTTGCCCGCGTTTTCGACGTTGAACTCATGGACCCGCGGCGAGCCCACCGCGGTCGGCTGGTAGTTGAGCGCGGCGGAGCCGGTGAGGTGGCTTTCGCCGTTGGTAATCGCCACGGGAGTGTTGCCCGAAGCGGCTCCGGAGACGAGGATCTCGGGGATCGCGACGCCGTTTCCGCGGATCGCGAAGGTGTAGCTGCCTTCGTTGAAGTCGTCGTTGGCGATGGTGACGACGGCGGCGCGGGTGCCGAAGTCGCTGGGGTCGAAGGTCGCGTCGAAGCTCGCCGAGGACCCGGCGGGCACGGAACCGGAGAGAAACCCGGAAAGCGAGAAATCGCCGGGATGCAGGCCGCTGAGGCTGATCGACGACACGTTCAGCGGCTGGCTGCCGCTGTTCTGGATGCTGAAAGTGTGGGTGATGGTGGTGCGATCGACGTAGGCGCTGCCGAAGGAGGTGCCGTTGACCGTCGAGGTGTTGGTGGCCCCGGTGACGATGGGTGAGAGCGGGGTGCCGCCCAAGACGGCGATCTCCGGGCCGAGACCGGTGCCTTCGAGGGTGAAGACGAAGGGGTTCTCGTCGGCGTCGTTGTTGGCGAGGCTGACGGTGCGCGAGGCGAGGCCGCCGCTGAGCGGGATGAAGGTGATGTCGAAGTCATCGCTCTGTCCCGGTGCCAGCGAGGTCCCGAGGCCGGTGATGGCGAAGCCGAAGGCGCTGGAATTTCCCGGCAGGGTGAGGGTGTCGGTGCCGGAATTCGTGATCCGGAAGGGGTGGGTGACGCTGCCTCCGGGTGCCGTGCCGGGAAACAAGGTGCCGAACGGGGCGGACACGGGGGTGGCGCCGCTGGTGAGCGTCTGGTAGGTCACCCCGTCGCTGCTTCCCTCCACGGTGATCTCGGGGTCGCCGGTGGCGAGACCGCCGATGGCGAAGGTGTAGGGGTCCTCGTCCGGGTCGTTGTTTTCGAAAGTGACGGTCGCGGACTTCGGGCCGGCCGTGAGGGGATCGAAGCTGAGCGAAAACGGAACATTTGCTCCCGGGGCGATGGCGGTTCCGGGCGACAGGCCGCTGAGGGAGAAACTGCCGGAGTCCGGGCCGGTCAGCCCGAATTGATCGATGATCAGCGTGGCATTTCCCGAGTTTTCGATGCGGTACTGTCGGGTGAGTGCCGGATCATCGACGTGGACGGTTCCGAAATCCGTGAAGTTCGAGGGGCTCGGGATGGTCTGCCCATCCACAATATTGGTGATGAAGCTCGGCGGTCCGCTCTTGACCGCGATGTCCGGCTCGGTGCCGATGCCGGTGAGGGTGAAGGTGAACGGGTCCTCGTCGAGGTCGTTGTTCTCGATCGTGAAGGTCGCGGTCTTGGTCCCCGGCGTGGTGGGTTGAAAGGTGATGTCGAAGTTGTCGTTGATGCCGACGCTGACGCTCGAGCCGAGACCAAAGAAGCCGAACTGGTCGCTGTCGTCGGAGGCGGAAATCGTCAGCGGCCCGGCACCGATGTTGCGGATGCGGAACTGGTGAAGGCGGGTGGTGCCGGTGGGCACCGAGCCGAAGTCGGTGCCGTTGGCGGTCGAGGTCGAGGTGCTGCCAGCGACGATGTTGAGGTAGGAGGCGGTCGGGCTGGAGCGCCCCTCGACGACGATCTCCGGCGGGTCGATGACGCCTTTTCCGGAAACGGCGAAGGTGAAGGGGCTCTCGCCGCTGACGCCCGAGGTGTTGACGATCCCAATGGTCGCCGAGCGGGTGACCGTGCCGGAGGGATCGAAGGTGATCGTGAAAATGGCGCTTCCGCCGGGAGCAATGGACGGGTTGGTTGGCGGCAGTCCGCTGATGGAGAAATCGGTGGACCCACTGAACGTCGGATTGCCAACGATGAGCAGGTTCTGGTCGCCGTTGTTGCGGATGAGGAAGTTTCGCGCGAGAGGCGGCCCATCCATATCCACGACTCCGAAATCGGTGCCGTCGGCGGTGTTGGTGGTGGCCGCGCCAACGGTGATTTCCACATTCAGCCCGGCACCACCGAAAAGATCGAAGTCGGGCGCGGCCGTGGCCAGGGAGGGAAACAGACAGAGGCAGGCGGCGAGGCGGAAGCGGAGGGGAAGTCTGGGAATGGGCATCGAAACGGGAGGGCTCATTATTTGAGGGAAACTGCTATGGCAGGGATCATCGGAACGGGCCCTGCCGAAAGCCGTTAGTGCAGGCTGAGGGGTAAAAGCATGATTAGGAAAACTCTGAAATTCTGAAAACTCAAACGCTGAAATCGGATTTGTGAGGGATGGTGGCTCAAGGCCGCATGCTCCGAGAGCAACATGACCTGCAGCATGGCAATCGAAACTCGCACCGTCAAGAATGCGCAGAACGCGTGCCAGCTTGTCGGATGATCACGGCGGACCCACACGCCAGGCGGAGCCGGTGGTTTCCGTCGAAAAATCGAAGCACGCCGCTTTTCCGCTCGAAGCGCCACAGTGGGTTGTCAGGCCCGCCCCCGGCCTGGTTCCGTCTGCCCCGTCGGCATGCCGCCGCCCCGGGTGGCGGCGTTTTTCAGTTTGGAATCTCCCGTCCCGAAGATCAGTCTCGGGCCGATGCAACCAGGTCGCGCTCTGTTCGTCGTTCGGATTTCAGTTTGGTTGATGTTTTTCGTGCTCGCGGGCGGATGCCTTGCGGCAACCCATGCCGGAGCCGATGCGGGGAACGCCGTGGATTTTCCGATTTCGGAGATGTCCTATCAGAAGATCGAGGCCGGACACTTCGCCGACGCCGGTCACGATCCCACGCTCCGGGAACGACTGCTGCTCCGCATCGAGGAGGACCCCTTCAACCTGTTCGCCACCATCATCTTCTTCCTTGCGGTCCTTCACACCTTCGTGGCCCCGCGTTTCAACCGCATGGCACACGCCGCCGAGGAAGAGCACCGCCGCCGGTGGGCGGGCTCGGCGTCCGGCGTGCGCGAACCCGTGAGCTTCAAGGCGACGGTGTTTCATTTCCTCGGCGAGGTGGAAGCCATCTTCGGGATCTGGGTGGTGCCCTTGTTCATCGGCATGATCTTCAGCCAGCAGCACGGATGGGGGCACGCCGCCTACTACATCGACTCGCGGAACTTCACCGAACCGATGTTCGTGCTCGTGATCATGGCGATCGCTTCCAGCCGGCCGGTCGTGAGCCTCGCGGGAGGGGCGTTGCGGTTGTTGTCGGGCCTCGGCGGGCGGACGCCCGGAGCCTGGTGGCTGACCATCCTCTGCGTGGCCCCGCTGCTCGGCTCCTTCATCACGGAACCTGCCGCGATGGCCATCGCCGCGATGCTGCTGGGTCAGCAGTTCTACCGGCTCAATCCTTCGAGCGCCCTGAAATACGCGACCCTGGGGCTGCTTTTCGTGAACGTGTCCGTCGGTGGGACCCTGACCCATTTCGCGGCGCCCCCGGTGCTGATGGTCGCAACCGAGTGGCATTGGAACCTGCCCTACATGTTCACCCACTTCGGCTGGCGGGCGATTCTCGGCATCGGGATCTCCAGCCTGATCTATTTCTTCATGTTCCGGAAAGAGTTCCGTCGGCTGAAGGAGAGGGCATCCCGGGAGGAGACCGACTTGGAAGATGAGGATTCCGTCGACCGGGCACCCGCCTGGATCATGATCGTTCATCTGGTCTTTGTCGCCTGGACGGTGCTGACCTTGCATCATCCGGCGTTCTTCGTCGGGGGCTTCCTCTTCTTCATCGCCTTCACCATGGCGACCGAGCACCACCAGTATGAGATCCGCATCAAGGGTCCGCTGATGGTGGGGTTCTTCCTCGCCGGGTTGGTGATTCACGGCGGCCTGCAGGGCTGGTGGATCGCGCCGGTTCTCTCAAGCCTCAGTGAGTTCCCCCTGTTCCTCGGCGCGACCGTGATGACCGCGTTCAACGACAACGCGGCGATCACCTTCCTCGCCGCCCAGGTGCCGGAATTCAGTCCGGAGATCGTCCAGGACGGGGTCATGATCTCGAAGACCGGACTTCTCCTGGAGAGGGCGACGGCGCTGGAATATGCCGTGGTGGCGGGTGCCGTCACCGGCGGCGGGCTCACGGTGATTGCCAACGCGCCCAATCCGGCGGGACGCTCGATCCTCAACTCTCATTTCGAGGACGGGATCACCCCGCTGCGCCTGCTGTTCGGAGCCTTGTTGCCGACGGTGGTGATGGGAGTCGTGTTCATGGGATGGTGAGCGGGTCGACCGTGGGCTCCGCTCCTCATCGTCCGGGACTCCCGCCGGACGCCATTGCCTGATTCGGGCCGTTCGTTTTCCCGGCTTACTCGAGGATCACCAGAAGGTCGTCGCTGTCGACCTGGTCGCCCTTGGTGGCGAGCACCTCCTTGACGGTGCCGTTCTTGCCGGCGCTGACGGTGGTGAGCATCTTCATGGCCTCGAGGACCACGAGTTTTTCGCCTTCGGCGACGACCTGCCCGGGGGAGACGACGACTTCGGTCACCATGCCCGGCATGGGTGCGCAGGCGTGTTCGGGCTTGGAAGGGTTGCCTTTTTTCCTGGCGGGGCCGGCGCTGTGCGAAAGCGAGCGGTCGGCGATGGAGCATTCACGCGGCATGCCGTTCAGCTCGTAGAACAGCGTCCGGTCGCCGTGGGAGTCGGCTTCGCCGATCGAGACCAATTTGATGAAGAGCGTCTTGCCGTGGTCGATGATGACCTCGATCTCCTCGCCGGGCGTGAGGCCGTAGAAGAAGGCCGGGGTGGGGAGGCCGCTGAGGTCGAAGTAGGTCTCGCGGGTCTTGCAGAAGTCCTCGTAGACCTTGGGATACATCAGGTGGGAGTAGAGGGCGTCGTCCGATGCGGGATCGTGGATCTCGGACTTCGGGTAGCGGGAGGCGAGCATTTGCCGGACTTCCTCGAGGTCGACCGGCTCGGCGAGTTCGCCGGGACGCCTGGTGGTGGCCGGCTTGTCGTTGAGCACCACCTTCTGGACATCGGCGGGCCAGCCACCATCGGGCTGGCCGAGGCCGCCGGAGAGCATGTCGATGACGCTCTCCGGCCAGTCGATCGAGCCGGGTTTCAGCTTGGGAACGTCCGACGGCTTGATGCCGCGGGTGATCAGGAACATGGCCATGTCGCCGACGACCTTGGAGGACGGCGTGACCTTGACGATGTCGCCGAAGAGCTGGTTGACCTCGGCGTAGGTGCGGGCGATTTCGCGCCAGCGGTGCCCGAGGTCCATGGCGTTCGCCTGCTCTCGCAGGTTGGTGTACTGGCCACCGGGCATCTCGTGCTCGTAGACCTCGGCGGTGCCGGCGCGGGGCGCGGAGTCGAAGGGTTCGTATTGAAGGAGGGTCTCCTCCCAGTAGTCGGAGAGGTCGTTGAGTGTGTCGAAGTCGAGCCCCGGATCCTGCGGCGAGTTGGCAAGCGCGGCGCAGACCGAGTTGAGGTTCGGCTGCGAGGTCGAGCCGGACATGGCGGCCATCGCGAGATCGACGATGTCGCATCCGGCGCGCGCGGCGGCGATGACCGAGGCGGCGTTGAGGCCCGAGGTGTCGTGGGTGTGGAAGTGGATGGGGATGCCGATCTCCTGTTTCAGGGCGTGGACGAGATCGTAGGCCGCCTGCGGTTTGCACAGCCCGGCCATGTCCTTGATGGCAAGGATGTGGGCGCCCATCTTCTCCAGCTCGCGGGCCTTCTTGATGTAGTAGTCGAGCGTGTATTTCGTGCGACTGCCGTCGAGGATGTCGCCGGTGTAGCAGACGGCGGCTTCGCACAGCACCTTGCCGTGTTCGCGGGCGGCCTCCATGGCGACCTGCATGTTCGGCAGGTAGTTGAGCGAGTCGAAGATGCGGAAGATGTCCATGCCGGAGTCGGCCGAGTGCCTGACGAAGCCGGCGACGACGTTGTCCGGATAGTTCGAGTAGCCGACCGCGTTCGATCCGCGGAAGAGCATCTGGAAAAGGATGTTGGGCACCCGCTCGCGCAACTCGCGGAGGCGTTGCCACGGGCATTCCTTGAGGAAGCGCATGGCGGTGTCGAAGGTCGCGCCGCCCCACATTTCCAGGGAGAACAGGCCGGGCAGTCCGGTGGCGTAGGCTTCGGCGACGTTGAGCATGTCGCGGGTGCGCATGCGGGTGGCGATGAGCGACTGGTGGGCGTCGCGCATCGAGGTGTCGGTGATGAGCAGCCGCTTCTGCTCGAGGATCCACCGGCAGAATTCCTCCGGGCCCTTTTCCAGCAGTAGCTCGCGGGATGAAGGGCCGGAGAAGCGGGTGTCGGGACGGGGGTGGGGGATGCGGGGCAGGTGGATCGTCGACTTCGGCTTCCAGCCCTTGGCGGTCGGGTTGCCGTTGATGGTGACGTCCGACAGGTAGTTGAGCAGCTTGGTCGCGCGGTCGCGGCGCGGCTTGAAGAGCATCAACTCCGGCTTGGTGTCGATCAGCTTGGTGTGGGCCTGGCCGCTGCGGAAGGTGGGATCGGCGATGACGTTCTCGAGGAAGGGAATGTTGGTCTTCACCCCGCGGATCCGGAACTCGCGCAGGGCGCGGTCCATGCGCTGGCAGGCCGTTTCGAAGTTGCGTCCCATGGTGGTCAGCTTGACCAGCATCGAGTCGTAGAAGGGGGTGATCTCCGCACCGGCGTCGCCCGAGCCCGCGTCGAGGCGGACGCCGAAGCCGGCGGCCGAGCGGTAGTTGATGATCCGGCCGTAGTCCGGGGCGAAGTTCCGCTCGGGATCCTCGGTGGTGATGCGCGACTGGATCGCGTAGCCGTTGCACGGGATGTCGTCCTGCTGGGGAATTCCGAGTTCGGTGCCGTGGAGCGATTCGCCTTCCGCGACGAGGATCTGGGAACGGACGAGGTCGATGCCGGTGACGCATTCGGTGACGGTGTGCTCGACCTGGATGCGCGGGTTCATCTCGATGAAGAACCAGTCCTTGAGGTCCATGTCGTAGAGAAACTCGACGGTGCCGGCGTTGTTGTAGCCGATGCCCTTGGCCAGCCGCACCGCCGCGTCGCACAGCTCGCCGCGCACCACCGGATCGAGGTCGATCGACGGGGCGATCTCGACGACCTTCTGATAGCGCCGCTGGACCGAGCAATCGCGCTCGTGGAGGTGGACGACGTTGCCGTGCTGGTCGCCGAGGATCTGCACTTCGATGTGCTTGGCGCGCGAAATGTAGCGCTCGAGGAATACGGCGGGATTGCCGAAAGCCTTCTCGGCTTCGTTCTGGGCCTCACCGAGCAGGCCGGGAAGTTCGGCCGGCTTGTGGACGACCCGCATCCCGCGTCCGCCGCCGCCGAAGGCCGCCTTGATGATGAGGGGGAAACCGATTTCCGCGGCGATCCTGGCGGCCTCGCCCGGATCGGTCACCGGCTCCTCGGTGCCCGGCAGGACGGGAACATCGTAGCGCTTCGCGAGATCGCGGGCGGCGGTCTTGTCGCCCATCTGCTCGAGCAGTTCCGGCGACGGGCCGATGAAGGTGATTCCTTCCCGGGCGCAGGCGCGGGCGAAGTCGGGGTTCTCCGAGAGGAAGCCGTAGCCGGGGTGGATCAGGGTGACCCCCCGCGACTTGGCCAGCGCGACGATTCCCTCGTAGTCGAGGTAGGCGCCGACCGGGCCCTTGTCCTCATCGAGCTTGTAGGCTTCATCGGCCTTGAAGCGATGGCGGGAGAAGCGGTCTTCCTGCGCGTAGATCGAAACGGTGCGGAGGCCCAGTTCGGTGGCGGCGCGGAAAATGCGGATCGCGATCTCGCCGCGGTTCGCGGCCATCAGCTTGTGGAGAGTCATGGGACCCATTTCCTAGAGGGTGGATTCGGCCGGGGCCAAGGGGAATCGTGCCAAGCCGATCCGCTCCGACCACGGAAATTTTCGGGACTTGATCAAATCCGCTTGACCCGGGGGGCGATCGAAGCGAAAGGGGCGGTGTCGCGACACTAGTAGGCGGTCCGACTGAGACTCCCTTGGGTTTTGGGTTTTTCCCGGGGTTTATCGGTCGGGCCGCTTCATTTTCCGGCCTCGGGGTCGATCCGGGCGGTGATCCGGGCCGAGTCGAAGTCGAACGGGGTGAGCTCCAGGTGCACCCGATCGCCCGCCGCAAACGCGTCCGCTTCCCCGGCGAGGGATTTCGCAAGATGGGCGCAGGTGATCTTGCCGTTGGGCAGCCGCGCCCCGTAAACGCCGGGCTTTCTGACCTCGACGAGGGTGGCGACGGCCTTGATCGGGGACTCGTACACGCCGGGAGACTGGCGGGAAAGGGCTCGCGAGGCAAGTGGCGGGCTTGGCTTGACCTCGTCGGCGGGTGTGTGAACATTTCGGCTGCCCGGCGTCGCTGGGTAATCAGGAACCTCCACCGAAAGAATCATGAAACATCTTCTGATACCCGTGCTGATTGGATCGGCCGCCATTTTGCTCCCGACAGCCTGCACCCCTTATCCCGAGGGTCCTCCTCCGACTCCGGGTCCGGATGTCGCCCAGAACAACGCCCAGAAGACTCCTGAGGAACTCAAGGCCGAGGAGGAGCGTCTCAAGCGAGAGCAGGAGTCGCTCGCCAACGAGGGCGGCACCACCGATCGCGGTCCGCAGATTCCGGACACGATGGAGGATCCCGACGTGGCCAAGCCCACGACGAAGCCCTCGACACCGGTGGCCCGGCCGGTTCCCGGCAGGCCCGGCATGGTCTTTAGTCCCTTCAACAACAAGATGATCGATGTGAAGGACATCCCGAGCGGGACTCTCGTGGCGGATCCGACCTATCCCGCCTCGGAGAAGAAATACTTCCGCGTCCCCTGATCCCTTCGCTTTCGGTTCATCATTTTTCATACGAGCCGGACTCCGCGTCCGGCTCGTCCATTTTCAGATTGTCAGCTCATGGGTTTTTCCAAGGTTGCGGTGCTCGGGGGCGGCTTGCTTGGCGGGTCGGTCGCCCTGGCGCTGCGTGATCGCCTGGATTGCGTTCTGTGGGCCCGGCGGGCTGAAACCGTCGGGCAGGCCCGCGACGCCGGTGTGCCCCGTGCGACGACAAACCTGGAAGAGGCGCTGGACGAGGCGGAGCTGGTGATTCTCGCCGTGCCGGTCGGAGCGATGCCGGGCTTGTTGCGGCAGGCGATCGATGCCGGGATTCGGCCGGGGGCGGTGATTTCCGACGTCGGGAGCGTCAAGCAGCGGGTCCACGAGCAACTCGGGCCGATCGCCCGCGGCGGGAACCTGGCTTTCATCGGCGGGCATCCGATGGCGGGGTCCGAGCGCAAGGGTTTCGAAGCCGCCGACGCGGATCTCTTCGAGGGGTCCGTTTGCCTGCTGACGGATGACGAGGGGATCGGTGATCCGGCGGCGGCCCGATTGGAGGCATTCTGGACCTCGCTGGGCTGCCGCGTGACCTGGATGGAGGCCTCCGCGCACGACCAGATCGTCGCCCGGATCAGCCATCTGCCCCACGTCATGGCGGCCGCCACCGCGCGGGTGGCCATGAAGTCACCGGAGGATGCCCGGTTCGGCGGCGGGGGGTTGCGCGACACCACCCGGGTGGCGGGAGGCGATCCGGGGATGTGGGCGGAGATTCTCATGGAGAATGCCCCGGCGTTGCTCGGGCCGGTTCGTGAGGCGAGGGACCGCCTGAGTGAAATGCTTGCCATGATCGAACAGTCCGACCATGAAGCGCTCCGCCAGTGGCTGGAGCTTGCCTGCGAGCGCCACGCGGAGGGGAAGACCCGTCGAGAGAATCAAGGAGATGACTGACGCAGAAGAATTCCGGGTGCAGCGGATCGAGCGCTTCGATGTCGATCTCGAGGTGCCGGGCGACAAGAGCATCTCGCACCGGGTGGCCATGATCGCGGGGCTTGCCCGCGGAGCCTCGAACATCACCGGCTTCCTCCCGAGCGAGGACTGCCTCAACACCCTCAATGCAATGCGGGCCTGCGGGGTTGCCCATGGAGTCCGCGAGGAGATGCTTGGATTCGGGCCGACATCGCTCCGGATCGAAGGTCGTGCGATGCGTCTGGCGGCCCCATCGCAGCCCATCGATTGCGGGAATTCAGGAACCGGCATGCGTCTGCTCGCCGGCTTGCTGGCGGGGCAGTCGTTCGGCTCCGAGTTGTTCGGCGACGCGTCGCTTTCCGGAAGACCGATGGGGCGGATCACGACTCCCCTTCGCGAGATGGGGGCGGAGATCGAGACCCTGGGCGAGAAGGACGGCTGTGCGCCGCTGAAGATTCATCCCGCCGTGCTGACACCCATTCGCTACGAGCTGCCGGTCGCCAGCGCGCAGGTGAAGAGCGCCGTGCTGCTTGCGGGTTTGTTCTGCGAGGGGACGACCACGGTCGTGCAACCGGCCACGACGCGGGATCACACCGAACGAATGTTCGAGGCTTTCGGGATCCGTGTGGTCGAGGACGGCAACACGATTTCCATCGATGGTGGTCAGGTTCCGGTCGGGCGCGATTTCCATGTGCCTGGAGACATTTCAAGCGCCGCCTTCTGGGTGGTCGCGGCGGCGGTGCGACCGGGATGCAGGCTGGTCCTGCGGCGGGTCGGCCTGAATCCGACCCGCACGGCGATTCTTGATGTGATCGAGCGCATGGGGGCGACGGTCGTCCGCAAACCCGTCGTCGATGCGGTTGGCGAGCCCTACGGGGATGTGGAAGTTCACGGGGCGGATCTCCAGGGAACGGATCTGTTGCCCGAAGAGATTCCGAACCTCATCGATGAAATTCCGGTCATCGCAGTGGCGTCCGCCCTGGCAAGCGGGCGCACCCGCATCCGCAATGCGCGCGAATTGCGGGTCAAGGAAACCGATCGAATCGCGACAACCCTCGAGGGGCTTCGCGCGATGGGTGCTTCGGTCGAGGAGTTCGACGATGGCATGGAGATTGAGGGAGGAAGCCTGAATGGTGCCACGGTGAAAAGCTACGGAGACCACCGCATCGCCATGGCATTCGCCATGGCGGGTTTGCACGCCGCGGGGGAGACGCGGGTGATCGGCACCGCCTGTGTGCGGACCTCCTACCCGGGTTTCTCCCACCAGCTCGCAGCGGTCCAGGCCGGCAGGACGGACGCCGCCAGCTTCGACCTTCCCATCGTTCCCGTCGCTTCATGAAATCCCACATCGCCATCGCCATCGACGGCCCGGCGGCTTCGGGCAAGAGCACCCTGGCCGGTCGTCTGTCCGAACGCCTGAACCTGACCATGGTCAACTCCGGCGAGATGTACCGGGCGGTGACCTGGCGGTTGCTCGACCTGAGGGTCGATGTGTCCGATGCGTCCGCAGTGGTCGAAGCCCTCGGGGCGATGGACCTCGAATGCGGCGTGGAGGGCCGGATGTCGACGATCAAGGTCGATGGCCTGCATCCCGGGACGGAGCTTCGCAGCGAGGCCGTCAATCGCTCGGTCTCCACGGTTTCGGCGGTGCCGGAAGTGCGGCGGCGGCTGGTGGAACTCCAGCGCGAGTATCTTGATTTCACCGACGTCGTGATGGAAGGGCGTGACATCGGTTCCGTGGTTTTTCCGGACACGCCTTTCAAGATTTACATCGATGCCGACGCCGATGTGCGGGCGAAACGGCGCACGGACGTGGGGGAGGTGGATTCCGTGCTCGATCGCGACCGTGAGGACAGTTCTCGGAAGACCGCACCGCTGATGGTCCCGGATGGAGCGGCGCGGCTGGACACCTCGAAGCACACGATCGAAAGTGGCGTGCTGGCGGCGCTCGAAATTCTCCGGGGCCAGGGTCTCGATCTGGAAGAGCGATCATGATGCGTTGGATCTACTGGTCGGGATGGCTGATCTTCCGCAGCGCGTTTCGGTCGCTGTTCGGCCTTCGCGTGCGCGGCGCCGAAAACCTGATCGAGGACGGGCCGGTGCTGGTGGTGGCGAATCACCAGAGCTTTCTCGATCCGCCGCTGATCGGCACGCTATACGGCAGCGAGATGCATTTCCTCGCCCGCAAGACCCTCTTCAAGGAGGGGTTCCTCCGCTGGCTCTACGGCCAGTGGAATTCCATTCCGGTCGATCAGGAGAAGCCGGACATGAGCAGCCTCAAGACCATCATCCGGCGCCTGAAGGAGGGCAACCGGGTGCTGGTGTTCCCCGAGGGCGCGCGGACGATGGATGGGTCGCTCGGCGAGGCTCAGCCCGGGGTGGGATTGATCGCGGTGAAGGCCGGCGCCCCGATTCAGCCGATCCGGATCCGGGGCGCCCGCCGGGCCCTGCCGCGGGGCAGCGCCTGGATCCGCCTGGCCCGGATCGAGGTCCACATCGGCGAGCCGATCCGCTTGAGCAAGGCGGAGCTGAAGGAATTCACCGGCAAGGATGGCTACGCCCGGATGGCCAAGCGAATCATGGCCGAGATTGGCCGGCTCTGAGGTCTCACTTGAGGGTGAGTTCGACCGGGCAGTGGTCGGAGCCCGTCACCTCGGCGAGGATGGCCGCCGACTTCATTGACTTGGCCATGTCGGCATCGACCCCGAAGTAGTCGATGCGCCAACCGACATTTCGCGAGCGGGCCCCGCCGCGGTAGCTCCACCATGAGTAGGCGTTTTCGAGATCGGGGTGAAAACTCCGGAAGCTGTCGATGAATCCGGAGTCGAGCAGTTGCGTGAATCCCTCCCGCTCCTCGTCAGAGAAGCCGGCGCTGCGACGGTTCTGCGCCGGGCGGGCGAGGTCGATTTCCCGGTGTGCCACGTTGAGGTCGCCGCAGAAGATGACCGGCTTTCCTCGTCCCCGGAGCTCCCCGAGGTAGGCCCGGAAGGCCGTGTCCCAGTCCATGCGGTAAGGAAGGCGGCGCAATTCGTTCTGCGCGTTGGGCGTGTAGACGTTGACCAGCCGGAACTCGTCGAATTCCAGCGTGATCACGCGTCCTTCGCTGTCGTGTTCGGGTCGTTGCATCCCGACTTCGACGGACAGGGGTTCGGTGCGGCTGAAGACCGCCACGCCGGAGTATCCGGGTTTCTCGGCGGAGTTCCAGAAGCCGTGATAACCACCGAACTCCAGCGGCAGTTGCACCTGATCCGGCCGGGCCTTGGTTTCCTGGAGGCAGAGGACATCCGGCGCGGTGGTCTGGAGAAAGTCGCCAAGTCCCTTGCCGAGACACGCGCGGATGCCGTTGACATTCCAGGAAACGAGCTTCATGCGGCAAGGCTGAGGGTCGACCTTCGAACTGAGAAGTGCCAATTTCTCCGATGCGGCGCGGTGCCGGATCGAGCTCAAAAGAAAAAGACCGCGGCCGGAGCGGCGCGCGGTCTTTTCGAGAGGATGGTTTCAGGCGGATCAGCGCTTGGAGAACTGGAAGCGCTTGCGGGCACCGGGGCGTCCGGCCTTCTTGCGCTCCTTCATCCGCGGGTCGCGGCGCATGAAGCCACGCGGCTTGAGTTCCTTGCGAAGCTCGGGCTCGAAGATGGTGAGTGCGCGGGACACCGCGTGGCGGATCGCTTCCGCCTGGGCCTGGAGTCCGCCGCCCTTGACGATGACATCCATGTCGAAGCGGTTCAGGAGGTTGGCGGTCTGCAAGGGAGCGAGAACCGCGCCCTGAAGAGCAAGAGTGGGGAGGTAGTCCTCAAAGCCCCGGCCGTTGATCGTGATCTTGCCGCTACCTTCGGCGAGGCGGGCGTGGGCGACCGCGGTCTTGCGACGACCGGTGGCGGCGAGAGTTTGGGTGGCTGCTGCTGCGCTCATGTTTCAGTGGTGGAGAGTGGTGTCTCGGGGGATGAAATTCAGGCGACCTCGTAGGCCGCCGGTTGCTGGGCTTCGTGGGGATGCTCCGGTCCGGCGTAGACCTTGAGCTTGCCAAGCTGGGCCCGCCCGAGGCGGTTCTTCGGGATCATTCCCTTCACGGCCCGCTCGACGAGGAGCACCGGGCGGCGCTTGCGAACCATGCGGGGGGTCTCGACCTTCTGGCCGCCGACGTAGCCGCTGAAGCTGGTGTAAATCTTCTCCCGCTCCTTGTTGCCGCTCAGGCGCACCTTGTCGGCGTTGATCACGATCACGAAATCACCGGTGTCGATGTGGGGTGTGAAGATCGGCTTGTGCTTGCCACGCAGGAGGCGGGCAGCTTCCACGGCCACCTGACCGAGGATTTTGTTTTCGGCGTCGATCACGAACCACGTGCGTTCGACGTCGGAGGGCTTGGCGGAGAAAGTCTTCATGATGATCAATAGAAAGGCCTGCGGAAGGCGACAAAACCCCCCTGCTCGGAAGGGCGGGCAAGCTAGGGAGCCGGGTTCAGGGTGTCAATCGGAAATCCGTGGGTTTCCGCACCCCGGATTGAACTCACCGTTTTACCGGATCTCCAAGGAATTCCGGAGTTTTCCGATTGAAACGCCGCCGCCGATCCGCAAGCCTGCCACCGGAGAGGGCGCGAGACGTCCTGCCCACAGCAATTCATGAGTAATCGAGGAAGAGGGAGAGGCGGACGCCCGGGTGGTCGACGCCGCAGGCGCAACGATCTGGATCGTCGCAACAAGCTGGTCAATGATGACGGCGAAGAGAAGGCCGTCGAAGTCGAGGGCGTGATCACCTCGGTTCTGGCCGGCACCCAGTTTCGGGTGGAGTTGCAAAGCGGCCACGAGGTGCTCGCGCACATTTCGGGCAAGATGCGCAAGCGCTTCATCCGCCTGGTCGTCGGCGACCGGGTGAAGATGGAGATGTCGCCCTACGACGTCACCAAGGCCCGGATCGTCTACCGGCTGGGCTGAGGCGGTTGCCGGAGTCCGGGATCAGGTCGCGGCTTCGGTGAAGCTTTCCAGGGTCTCGGAGGCGGGGGCCTTGCCGCGGCGCTCGATTTCGATCTCGCCGAAGACTCCGGTCTGGCGCAGGACGAACTGGTTCATCTTCATCAGTTCCAGCACCGCCAGGAAGGTCACGATGACCTCGGACTTGGTCGTGGCATCCTCGAAGAGTTGGTCGAAGCGGCAGGCCTGACCCGATGCGAAGCGGTCGAGCAGCATCTCGATCTTGTCGGCCACGGTGAAGCGGTCGTCGACGATGTCACCCAGTTCGTGCGACTCCTCGAAGCGCTTGAGGACGTTCTGGAAGGCGCGGATCAGGTCGAAAATCGAGACTTCGGCGAGGGGGGGTGGCTCGGGATCCACCTCCGGCTTCTCAGGTTGCAGGGCGAAGCGGTCCGCCTGCTCCACTTCGCGCCGGCTGAGGATGCTGGCGGCGTCCTTGAATTTCTTGTACTCGATCAACTGCCGGATCAGCTCCCACCGCGGGTCGTCCTCCTCGGCCTCTTCGTCCGGCGGCTGTTCCTGGCGCGGCAGCAGCGTGCGGCTTTTCAGATACATCAGGTTGGCGGCCATGACGATGAATTCGGCAGCCAGATCGATGTTGAGAAGGCGGAACGTCTCGATGTAGCGGAGATACTGGCCGGTGATCCGGGTGATCGAAATGTCCTGAATGTCGACCTCGTCCTTTTTGATCAGGTAAAGGAGCAGGTCGAGCGGACCCTCGAAAATATCCAGCCGGACCTTGTAATCGTTGCCTTCCACGCCGAGAGAGCTAGGGGATGACCCCGGCTTGTGCTAGGGGAAATTTACCTCGCAAGCAAACATCGGGATCGCTCTAATTCGCGGGCCTTCAGTCTTATGGAAACGCAGAATCCCCAGGAATTCAACCAGCGCCTGAACCAGTGGATTGCCAGCCAGGGGTTCTGGTTCCAGCTGCGCCACTCGATGTCGAGCGGCGGGGGGTGGTCGGCGACCCTGTTCCACCTCATGCGGCTGCTTGTCCGGATCGCGATCGTGCTGGCATTGGTCGGGCTCGGATTCTTCTACTACCTGGTCAAGCGGGTGGATTCGGCCGGTTTTCGGACCTCGATTCGTGCCGGGTTCGAGGAAGCACTGAATGCCTCAGATGCCAAGATCTCCGGGTTTCGGAGGGTCCAAGGCCAGGCGATGGTCCGGCGGGTGGGTGCGACGGGAACGGAGGAGTCCTTCTTCCAGTCGCTGGAGGCCGGGAACCTGCAGTTCGACATGGGATTTCTTGACGGTGTGACCCACGGCTGGGAGGCCGGGGTGATCAAGATGAACTGGCTCGACGCCGAAATCCGCGCCGGGGCCAATTCCGAAGAGTCGGGAGCGGCGGGAATCGAGAGTGTTTTCGCGGAGTATCCGGGTTTTGTGGTGCAGGGGCTTGAGGTGACCAATGCCCGTCTGACCTGGGGGTATTCCGAACGGACCTTCGGCGGGATCACGGGAAGCCGCATGGTCGCAACCCGCACCGCGGGTGGCTGGCGGCTCCGCTTCCGGGGAGGATATTTTTCACAGAACTGGATCCGGAGGTTCGACATCGATCAACTGGTCATCTTCTGCAGCCCCGACGGCCTCGTGGTCGAGGAGGGAATGCTGAGTGCGGGTGACGGCACCGTGCGCTTTGAGAATGTCGAGGTGGGTGGCTCCAGCGAGCTGCCGGAACTCTCGGGGACTCTCATTTTCGAGAGGATTCCCCTGAGTTCGGTCCTCCCTCCCAATGTTCATGAGATGGTCGAGGGAAGCTTCTCCGGCGAGTTCGAGATCGGGGGGTCGACCAATTCCACCGAAGGACTGACATTTTCCGGATCGGGAAATCTGGACGGCCCGGAGTCGATCTCGATCCGCAGCGAGCTGCATCTGTTCGAGGCGCTTGACGTGGTCGACGTGTTCAACAGTTACAAGCGTGTCGATTTCGACCAAGGCAGCTTCGAACTCTACACGCAGTCCGGCGAGTTGGTGTTGTCGCAGCTCAACCTGGTGGCCCGCGACCTGATGGAGGTGCAGGGCCGGATCACGGTTCGCCGGCCTCAGGACGACGAACTCGAGCGGTTGTTCGGAGTCGCTGCCATGGCCGACGGTCTGGCCGGGGGACTCGCGGCCGAGAAGGAAAAGGAACTTCGGATGAGCCTGAAGAAAGCGGGTCAGGCATCCAAGGAGGATGAGGAGAACGAGGCCGTCGATCCGGAGGAGGTCGGTTTCTTCGACGACATTGCCGACGAACGCCGGCTCCGCCGGGATGCGATGGACCGTGCTCGAAATCTCTTCGTCTTCGATGGTGGTGTGAGGATCATGATCCCCGGCGACGCCTTCGAGAGATCCCGCGAGTTGCGCGAGCGTTTTCCGGTCGACCAGGCCAGCGGCCGGGTCGGGGTGGACGTTCCGCTGCAGGGGACGCTCGGCAACATCACGCTCGAACTCGCCGAGGAGATCCTCAGCCGGGGTGCCAGCGATTGATGGCCGGAGGGCCGACCTGCCCTGGCAGGCATCGCGACTACGCCGGATTTTTCCGCGGCGCGAGGCCCAGGCTGGCGTAGATCTCCCGCGTCGCGGCGCTCTTGTTGAGCGTGTAGAAGTGGATTCCGTCGACCCCTTCGTCGAGGAGACCGGTGGCCTGCTCGGCGGCGTGGTGGATGCCGACGCGCGCCACGGACTTCGGATCGTCCCCGGCCCGGTCGAGCGCCCGGAGCAGGCGGGCGGGAAAGCGTGCCCCTGCCGCGAGGTCGGCCATGCGGCTCATTCCCTTGGTACTCGTCACCGGCATCAGTCCCGCAATGACCGGGACGTCGATCCCGGCGTGGCTGCAGCGATCACGGAAGTCGAGGAAATCTCGGTTGTCGAAGAACAGCTGGGTGCAGATGTAATCGGCCCCGGCATCCACCTTCGCCTTGAGATGGTCGAGTTCCATCAGCCGGTTGGGGGTGGCGGGATGCCCTTCAGGGAAGCCCGCGACCCCGATGCCGAAGCCCCGCGGATCGGGATGGCGGCCGCTGGCATTGAACCGCTGGATGAACCTCACCAGGTCCGAGGCGTGGCGGAAGTCGGAGTCGGACCAGTCGTAATCCGGCTGGTCCTTCGGGGGGTCGCCCCGCAATGCCAGGATGTTGGCGACGCCCGCCTCGGCGTAGCGTTCGAGGATGGACTGGATTTCCGCCTCGCTGTGCCCGACGCAGGTCAGGTGGGGAATGGGCGGGATTCCGGTGGTTTCCTTGATGCGGACGACCAGGTCGTGCGTCGCGTCCCGGGTCGTCCCTCCCGCCCCGTAGGTCACCGAAACGAACGACGGGTCGTAGCTTTCGAGATCGACGATCGTCTGGTAAAGTTCACCCCACGCGGCTTCGGAGCGCGGTGGAAAAAATTCGAAGGAAAAGGACGGGCGGCGTTGGCTGAGAATGTCCGAAATGTGCATGAAGAAGGTGGCGGAGAATGAACTGGTCGATGCCCGCTCCGCGAACAAAAATTCCCGGGTGGGCCGCAACCATGAACGCTGCCGCGGGTTCACCCTGCTGAAACCGGCATGACCGGAATTTCCACTGCGATGAAGCTTCCGACACTGACTCTTGGTTTGTTGATCGTCTGCGCCCCGGCCTTTGCCAAGGTGGGGGACGGGGATCGGGACCGTGACCGCCCGCGAAACGGCGGGGGAGGGGGCCATTTCCTCCGGGGCGCCGACAAGGATGGGGATGGTGCCGTGTCGTTCGAAGAGTTCTCGAGTCTTGAGCGTTTGGCAAAGCTCCCGGAAGAGAAGCGCAGGGCGCTGTTCGCCCGCCTCGACAAGGATGGCGACGGATTCATCCGAAGGGGTGAGCTTCCCAAGCCGCCCGAGGGCAAAGGGAACCGGCCGCCGCTCGCCATGCGACAACTGGATACCAACCGCGACGGTTCGGTGGATTATGCGGAGTTCCTGGAGGGTCCGTTTGCCAAGCGGATGCCGGAAGAGCGCCGCCGTCCGTTTTTTGACCGACTGGACCGGAATGGAGATGGAAAAATCTCGCCGGAAGACCGCCCCCGCGGGGCGGATCGCGATGGCAGGGACCATCCCGGGCCACCGGACATGCAGGGATTGTTTCCCCGACTGGATGCCAACAAGGACGGATTCCTCGACTTCGAAGAGTTCCGCAAGGCCCCGGGAATCGAGCGCCTCGGCGAAGATGCGCAGGAGGACCGGTTCGAGGAAATCGACAAGAACGGCGACCTCAAACTGGATCCCTCCGAGATGGATGAAGCCCGCCCCGGGCCTGACCGCGGGCGGGGTCCCCGTGACGGCAAGCCGGATCGCCGACCGGACAAAAGGCCCGGTCCCCCGGATCGCCCCGGTCCCCCGGATTCCCATCCTCCGATGATGGAGGAAGGAGCCTGATGCCGGTGCCAGGGTTTACTTGTAGGAGCGCACCGACGGCTTGACCGTCTCCCACTCGAGCTCCTCCTTGTGGAGAACGGGTGCTTGGTCGGTGCCCTTGTATTCCCAGGCCGAGACGTGGCAGAACTCCTCGTCATTGCGCTTCGCTTCGCCGGCGGAGAGGTAACCAGACTTCACCACCTCGTCCTCTTCGGTGTATTGGTGCTCCTCGCGGAAGTGGCCTCCGCAGGATTCCTCCCGCTCGCGGGCATCGAGGCACATCACCTCGGCAAACTCCAGGAAGTCGGCCACCCGGCCGGCCTTCTCGAGTTCCATGTTGAGTCCGCTGCCGGAGCCGGTCACGCGGACGTTTTCCCAGAACTCCTCGCGGATGGAGGGAATCTTCTCAAGAGCCTCGTTCAAGCCTTCGCGATTCCGGGCCATGCCGCACTTGTCCCAGACCAGGAGGCCCAGCTCGCGGTGGAAGGAGTCGACCGAGCGCTTGCCCTGGATGCTGATCAGCTTCTTCGTCTGCGCGGTCACATCCTCGGTGACCTTCTTGAATTCCGGGTGGTCGGTCGTGACGGCTCCGGGCGTCTGGGTCGAAAGATAGACCGCGATGGTCGACGGGATGACGAAATACCCGTCGGCCAGGCCCTGCATGAGGGCCGAGGCTCCGAGCCGGTTCGCCCCGTGGTCCGAGTAGTTCGCCTCACCGAGGACATGCAGGCCCGGCACGTTGGACATGAGGTTGTAGTCCACCCATAGGCCGCCCATCGTGTAGTGCACGGCGGGATAGATCTGCATCGGCGTCTTGTAGGGGTTGGTGCCGGCGATCTTCTCATACATCGTGAAGAGGTTGCCGTAGCTGGCGCGGATCTTGTCTTCGCCGAGTCGCTGGATCGAGTCGCGGAAATCGAGGAACACGCCGAGGCCGGTTTTGGCCACGCCACGCCCCTCGTCGCAGACCTCCTTAGCCGAGCGTGAGGAAATGTCGCGCGGCGACAGGTTGCCGAAGGAAGGATACTTGCGCTCCAGATAGTAGTCGCGGTCCTCTTCCGGGACGTCTCCGGGATCGATTTCGCCCTTGCGGATCTTCTCGGCGGTGTCCGGCGATTTCGGCACCCAGATCCGGCCGTCGTTCCGCAGCGACTCGGACATCAGCGTCAGCTTCGACTGATAGTCGCCGCTGACCGGGATGCAGGTCGGGTGGATCTGCGTGTAGCAGGGGTTGGCGAAGAGCGCCCCCTTTCTGGCCGCGCGCCAGGCGGCGGTGACGTTGCAGCCCTTGGCGTTGGTCGAGAGGAAGAACACGTTGCCGTAACCGCCCGTGGCGAGAATCACGGTGTCGGCGGCATGGCTCGAAATCTCGCCGGTGACCATGTCGCGGACGACGATCCCCTTGGCGTGGCCGTCAACCATCACGATGTCGAGCATCTCGGTGCGTGGATACATTTCCACGCCTCCGTTGGCGATTTCCTTGTTGAGCGCCTGGTAGCAGCCGATCAGCAGTTGCTGCCCGGTCTGGCCCGCCGCGTAGAAGGTCCGCTTGACCTGCGCCCCCCCGAACGAGCGGTTGTCGAGCAGTCCGCCGTATTCGCGGGCGAAGGGAACCCCCTGGGCGACGCACTGGTCGATGATGTTGTTCGAGACTTCGGCCAGTCGGTAGACGTTGGCCTCGCGCGAGCGGAAGTCACCGCCCTTGATGGTGTCGTAGAACAGGCGGTAGATCGAATCGCCGTCGTTCTGGTAGTTTTTTGCGGCGTTGATCCCGCCTTGGGCGGCGATCGAGTGGGCACGCCGGGCACTGTCCTGGTAGCAGAAGCACTTGACCTTGTAGCCCAGCTCGGAAAGTGACGCGGCCGCGGCGCCGCCGGCGAGGCCGGACCCGACCACGATCACGGAAAACTTCCGTTTGTTGGCTGGATTGATCAGCGCCGAGTCCTGCTTGTGCTTCGACCATTTCTGGTCGATCGGGCCCGAGGGAACTTTGCTATCGAGAACAATGGACATGGAATTTTAGGAGCCGAATTTGAAGATTTGAATGGCGACTGGAATGGAGACGAAGCCGATCCAGATCAATGCCGCGTAGCCGACGCTGAGAACGTCCAGCGGCTTGGCGGTCTTCCTGGAGCGGAGTCCGAGCGTCTGGAACATCGACTGGACGCCGTGGGAAAGGTGGGAGCACAGCAGGGTGATGGCGATGAGGTAGAAAAGCGTCGCCGGCCACCAGTTGAAGCCGTCGATGACCATCTGCCATGCGTTGTGCCGCGTGATCTCCTCGCCGCCTCTGACCACGACTTCCTTGTAGCGGTCCGCGGTGTTGTACTCGTTGCCCCACCGCACGGTGAAGTGGAGGAGGTGATAGATCACGAAGGCCAGGATCGTGAGGCCGGTCCAGACCATGATGAGCGAGGACTTCTTCGCCTGGATCGTGCTCTTGAACTCGTACTGTTGCCGCGCGGCGCGGTTCTGTCGGGTCAGCGAGACCGTGGCCGCGATGTGGATCACGATCGCCGCCAGCATCACGATCCGGAAAATCCAGATCCCGGCACCGTGCAGCATGTCGTGGAGGAAATAGGCATAGTCATTGAAGGCCTCCGGACCCGCGTAGACGAGCAGGTTGCCGGTCAGGTGCCCGGCGAGGAAGAGGGTCAGGATGACACCGGTGACCGCGACGAGGTATTTGCGGCCGATGGTGGATCTCCAGACTCGGTCGATGATCTGTGAGCAGGAAGCGGTGGAACTCATGGGCGGGGTGGAATGATCGGAATCCGTCTACGCGGGAGATAACTAGGAAGCGCTCGGCATCCGCGCAAGAGGAGAGTCTGCGGATGCAGCGAAATGCACGGAAAAGCGTGCTCGGTGCGGATTGGCGGCACCTCAGAAAGGCTTGGCGAGTCCGAGGAAGGCGGCAACGGTCCCGAGGGCGAGGCAGATGCCGAGCAAGATGCCGGGAGGAAGCACCTTCCGCCGGGATAATGCGGGAGCGACGCCGAGGACCAGCCAAAGGAGGATTTTCACGTGCCACCAACCTCCGCTGCCGGTCAGTTTCAGGCTGAAAAGAAGGTGCAGCCCGAAGAGGAGAACGACGAGCAAGGAGGCGCCGTGAAGGATGGTGGCCATCTTGCGGTGCTTCTCGGAATCACCGAGGCAAATGGCACCCAAGGCGGCGAAAACCCCGAGGACGCCGGCCACATGGAGGGTCTGGAAGAGGAAGTAGCTCATGGGTGCAGGTTGGACAACGGACCTCACCGGGCAAGGCAAACCGGGGTTTTGAGCCGATGATTGCGGCATCGGGTCGGGCCCCGAAATTTCCGCAAAATTGATGTTGCACGGGGCGGAGTGGATTCCTAGCGTCCGCCCACGCCGCGAGGCGCGCTACCGGGAGCGGTAGTTCAGTTGGTTAGAACGCCGGCCTGTCACGCCGGAGGTCGCGGGTTCGAGTCCCGTCCGCTCCGCCACTTTTCCTCAATCAAGCTGTCCTTTCGGGACGGCTTTTTTGTTTTGGGCGGTGCGAGTCGCCCTGCGGACGGGACGAGAACCCCCGCCGACGCCATGCGAAGCATGGCACGAGGCGTTCCGGGTTTGAATGCAGGCAGCCGAACACCGGGAGGCGATCCGCTTGTCCGCGCGTGGCGCGGCCAGCTGGCATGGCCGGAGCGCAGCGGTGGCAATCCCGTCCGCTCCGCCACTTTTTCAATGCACTGGAACAATTTTCATTCCGGGCCAGACTGCCGCAAGCGATGAGCGATTGGAAACTCTGGAAGGCGACCGCGGCGGGTGTTCTGGCCGAGCGACGGCTGCGACGGCGTGCGCTCACGGGATTCGCGGCGACCTTGCTCGGGATGTTCGCGCTCGGGCTTTGGGGGATCGACGGTTGGTTGTCGGACTCCGTCTGGCGATTCGCCATCTACTGGCTCTTCTGCGCCGGTCTGGCCCTCTTCGTCATGCTGTTCGCGCTCTACGACGCCCTTGCGGCGCTGCGTGAGGAACGCGACCGGTGAGGGTAACCTACTCGTCTTCGGAGTCGACGATTGGATGGCCGACGATATCGTGACCGAGGATCTTCTCGTAGGTCCGGATGTATTCGGCGGCGGTCGCGTTGTGGTTGAAGCGGCCCTTGGCCTCGCGCATGATCCGCTGAATGTGCTCCTCCTTCTCGATCACGGGGCGGCGGTGGAAATTCATCGCCTGATCGATGGCCCAGCGCAGGCCGCCGGAGTCGAAGACATCGAAACGGAAGCCGTTGCCGCGGGCTCGCTCGAGGTCGAGCGGTTCGACGGTGTCGTGGAGCCCGCCGGTGTTGTGGGCGATGGTGAGCGCGCCGTATTTCGGGGCGATCATCTGCGGCAGCCCGCAGGGCTCGAAGGAGGAGGGCATGAGCACGAAGTCCGCCGCCGCGTAACCGAGGTGGGAAAGGCCCTCGTCGAAGTCGCGCACGGCGACGCGATCATGCAAGCCGTACATCTCGACGATCTCGTGGAAATAGCGCTGGTGAGCCCCGCTGGCGATCACCGCGATCTGCAGCAGGTCGTGGTCGTAGGCCTCGATGACTTCGTGAAGGATGTCGGTGACGAGTTGGCAGCCCTTCTGGACCGGGTCGAGTCGGGACGGCCAGAACAGCAGCGGCGAATCGGGGGCGTGCTTCAGGCCCAGTTCGTGTTGCAGGCGCATCTTGTTGGCCCGCTTTCCGGCCATCACGGTATCCACCGAAAAATGGTCCTCGATGTATTCGTCGCGGACCGGATTGAAGGTTGGGTCGGGCGCGTTGAGGATTCCCGTCGCGCAGCCGGCGTGGCACTTGGCTCGGAGTTCGTGCTGGATGTGCGCCGGAATGTGCGAATGCAATCCATCGACGACCTCGCTGAGAAACTTCGGGCTGACGGTGTTGACGTGGTCGGCGGCGAAGATGCCGCTGGTAAGCAGGTCGACGGCGTTGTGACTACGGCTTTCCTCGTAGTTGTAGGGAGGGCGCTCGAAGTAGAGGTGCTTCCAGAAGTCCGCGGCGTCGATGCCGCGGTCCTCGATCTCCTCCATCGTCGTCCTTTCGGTGTGGATGTTGTGGAGGGTGAAGAGCGACTTGATGCCGAAACGCTTGGCGACCGGGGGGATCAGGCCGGTCATCCAGTCGTTGCAGTGCACCAGATGGGGACGCACCTGGGGAAGGATGTGGTTGATGACCTCGCGCTGGAAGGCGAGGGCCACCAGGTGGTTCTCCGAGGCGCTGTAAACCCGTGAGCGGTGGTAGAACACCCGGTCTTCGGCGAGGTGGATGCGTTGCTCCGGGAGCGCCCGGCTGACCTTGCTGTACTCGAGGTCGTGGACCTGGGCGACGTCGAGGTGGAACATCCGGCGGTAGTTCGGCAGCGCCACATGGACGTCGGCCCCCTGGTCGTAGAGGGCCTTGACCAGGGATGCGGACACGTCCGCCATGCCGCCGGCCTTGGCCGACATCCGCTGGGCGAGGTTGCCCATGCCGGGTGGCAGGTAGGTGATCTCCGGAGTGACGACGAGGATTCGCGGACGCTCATTCGGGGAGGGGGATGTCGGAGCTTTGACCATGAAGCGGCGCGAAGATACGTGGGTGCGAAATACAGGCAAAGGTCAAAGCGAGCCCAGCCGAGGAATTTCCCGCTCCCGTTTGCTCTTGCGGGGCTGCGGGGCGGGCGGCATGGATGGCCCATGACTTCCGACCTGGAGCAACTTTTCGGCTTCTTGCGCTTTCCGAGCATCTCGACCGATTCGCGTCATTCCGCCGACGTCCGGGCCTGTGCCCGGTGGCTTGTGCGGACGGCCGAGGACTTCGGCTTCGAGGCATCCCTGCACGATACCCCCGGCCATCCGGTGGTGCTTGCCCGAAACGTGCATCGCGAGGGCCGCCTGAATGTCCTGATCTACGGCCACTATGACGTGCAGCCGGTCGATCCGTTGGACCTTTGGGAGAGCGCTCCTTTCGAGCCGGAGATCCGCGATGGCCGGATCTGGGCGCGGGGATGTGCCGACAACAAGGGTCAGATGCTGGCCCACCTGATCGGGGCGGGGAAGACCCTCCGGGAAAGTGGCGACCTTCCCGTGAACCTGACCTTCCTGTTCGAGGGCGAGGAGGAGATCGGCAGCCCCAACCTGGCACCGTTCCTCAGGGATCACCGCGAAGAACTGGCCTGCGACGTGATTGCCGTCTCGGACACCGGCATGGTGGCGCCCGGGGTGCCGACGATGGACTACGGCCTGCGGGGCATCGCCTGCTGTGAGGTCATCCTGCGGGGCCCGGAAAGGGACCTGCACTCGGGGCTTTTCGGGGGTGCGGTGGCGAATCCGGCGACGGCGGTGGGCCGGTTGATCGCCAGCCTGCACGATGCCGACGGGCGCATTCAGGTCGAGGGGTTCTACGACGATGTCCGCGAGCTTGAAGCGTGGGAGCGCGAGATGTGGGCGAAGGTTCCCGGGGTCTCGGACGGGGATTTTCTGAAAGTCACCGGCTCTCCCTCGCTCTTCGGCGAGAAGGGGTTCAGCCCGGCCGAACAGACCTGGGCCCGGCCGACGGCGGAGGTCAACGGGGTCGGGGGCGGCTACCAGGGCGAGGGCTCGAAGACGGTGATTCCGGCGGAGGCGATGGTGAAGCTCTCGTTCCGGCTCGTCCCCGATCAGGACCCGAAGGACATCATGGCCAAGGTCAAGGGCCACCTCGAGGCTCACTGTCCGGCGGGGGTCACCGTCGAGGTGGTGCCCGGCCACGACGGGAAGCCGTACCTGACCGACCCCAACAGCCGCTTCGGCAAGGCCGCGCAGGAGGCGCTCCGGAACGCGTTCTCGGCGGAACCCGTGATGATCCGCGGGGGTGGCAGCATTCCCATCGTGCAGGACTTCCGGGAGATTCTTGGAGCCGACACCCTCCTTCTTGGTCTTGCTTTGTCCGACGCGCAGATCCATTCACCCAACGAGAACTTTCCGGTCGAGAACTTCGAAGCCGGAATCCGCCTGAACCGGGCGTTGCTCGAAGCCCTTTCCAAGACCCGCGATGTCTGACACCACGAAATCAAAAAACGACTTCATCCGCGAGATCATTGCGGAGGATCTCGAAAGCGGAAAACATGCGACCACGATCACGCGCTTCCCGCCGGAGCCGAACGGCTACCTGCACATCGGTCACGCCAAGGCGATCTGCCTGAACTTCGGCATCGCCCGCGAGAACGCCGGCAGCGGCGCACGCTGCCACCTGCGCTTCGACGACACCAATCCCGAGAAGGAAGAGGTCGAGTACGTCGAAAGCATCAAGGAGGACGTCGCGTGGCTCGGCTTCGACTGGGGCGGGCACCTCTATTATGCCAGCGACTATTTCGAGTTCTTCCACGACTGCGCGGTGGCGCTGATCGAAAAAGGGCTGGCCTACGTCGACGAGCAGACCCCCGAGCAGATCAAGGAAACCCGCGGCAACCTCCAGACGCCCGGCACGCCCTCGCCTTACCGGGATCGTCCGGTGGCGGAGAGTCTCGACCTCTTCGCCCAAATGCGGGCGGGTGATTTCAAGGAAGGCGAGGCGGTGCTGCGGGCGAAGATCGACATGGCCTCGTCGAACATGGTCATGCGCGACCCGGTGATCTACCGGGTGATCCACTCGCCGCACCACAACACCGGCGACGCCTGGTGCATCTATCCGATGTATGACTTCGCGCATCCGCTCGAGGACGCGCATGAGCACATCACGCATTCGCTGTGCACGCTCGAGTTCGAGATCCACCGGCCGTTCTACGACTGGGTGATCGAGCATTGTCCGGTGCCGGCACGGCCGCGCCAGATCGAGTTCGCGCGGCTGAACCTGACCTATACGGTGATGAGCAAGCGCAAGCTGCTGACCCTGGTGAAGGAAGGACACGTCGAAGGCTGGGACGACCCGCGGATGCCGACGCTCAGCGGCCTGCGGCGGCGCGGCGTGCCGCCAGAGGCGATTGTGAAATTCTGCGAGCGGATCGGGATCACCAAGTTCAACGGGACGACCGATGTCGCGCTGCTCGAGTTCGAAATCCGCGATTTCCTCAACCGGGAGGCGCAGCGCCGGATGGCGGTGCTGGATCCGGTGAAGGTCGTGCTGGAGAACTACGAGGAAGGTCGTAGCGAGGAAGTGGACGTGGTCAACAACCCGGAGAAGCCGGAGGAAGGCAGCCGCAAGGTGAAGCTGGGCCGCGAGCTGTGGATCGAGCGTGACGATTTCATGGAGGATCCGCCGAGGAAATTCTTCCGTCTCGGTCCCGACCGCCACGTGCGGCTGCGCGGCGGCTACATCATCAAGTGTGTCGGCTTCGAGAAGGGCGAGGACGGCGAGATCACCGAGATCCGCTGCGAGTATCTTCCGGACACGGTGGGCAGGGACGCGCCCGAGGGGGTGCAGTGCAAGGCGGCGATCCACTGGGTTTCTGCGGAGTTCGGCGCCGAGGCGGAAGTCCGGCTTTATGACCGGCTGTTCACCGAGGAAGATCCCGATGGGGCCGAAGGCGGCTTTGTTTCGGTGCTCAATCCGGAATCGAAGCAGACCGTCATGGCGCGGGTCGAGCCCTCGCTGGCCGGGGTCGAGCCGGAGTGGCGCTGCCAGTTCGAGCGGCTCGGCTATTTCGTCGCCGACCGCCGGGATCACGTGCCCGGCGAACGGCCGGTATTCAACCGCACCGTCGGGCTGCGAGATTCGTGGGCGAAGAAGAAGTAGGCATGGTTCGCGACGAAGAATTGCAGGCGGCTGCCCGTGCGGCGGGCGTCGGCGAGGGCGAGCGGCACATCTTCCTGTGTGCGGACCCTTCGAAGCCGAAGTGCTGCAATCCGGTGGACGGAGTCCGGTCGTGGGATCATCTCAAGCGTCGGCTCGGCTCGCTGGGACTCGGCGCTCCGAGAATCCTCCGCACCAAGGCCGACTGCCTGCGGGTGTGCATCGCGGGCCCGGTGGCGGTGGTTTATCCCGAGGGTGTCTGGTACCACTCGTGCACGCCCGAGGCGCTGGATCGGATCATCGACGAGCATCTGGTTCAGGGCCGCCCGGTAAGGGATCTGATCCTCGACGGTGGAAATCGCGAGTGACGGCCCCGCCCGGCGTGGATAGAAGTCCGGCGACTTGATGAAGATCGGAATCGCGCAGATCAATGCGGTGGTCGGGGATTTCCCCGGGAACGCCAAGCGCCTGCTCCAGGCCTACCGGGAGTGCCTCGAGAAAGGGGCGGAACTGGTGGTGAGCCCGGAGATGGGCCTGGTCGGTTATCCGCCGCGCGATCTCGTCTTCAAGAGCCAGTTCGTGCCGAAGTGCCTGCAGGCGCTCGACTACCTGGCCACTGAGATCGGGGAGGTGCCCTTTCTCGTCGGCTACGTCGATCACCATGAGTCGGATCAACCCGGGAAGCCTTTCCGCAACGCGGCGGCGTGGTTGGAGAGGGGCGAGGTGCGGGCGAAGCGGTGGAAGACGCTGCTGCCGACCTACGATGTGTTCGACGAGCGTCGCTATTTCGAGCCGGCCGCAGCGTGTGAGCCCGTCGAGTGGCGCGGCCGCAAGATCGGCGTCACGATCTGCGAGGACATCTGGACCGACGATTATCTCGACCGGCCTTTCTACCGTCGGGATCCGGTGCGGGAGCTGAAGGAAGCCGGGGCGGAGATGATCGTCAACCTCTCCGCCTCACCCTTTCATCTGGGGAAGCCGGAGCAGCGGGAGGAGATGCTGGCATCGGTGGCACGCAAGGCCGCGCTGCCGCTGGTCTACTGCAATGCGATCGCGGCCCAGGACCAGTTGGTGTTCGACGGGCACTCGGTGGTCGTCGGGCCGAGCGGTGAGGTGGTGGCGAAGCTGCCGGGTTTTGAGGAGGCGTGTGAGGTTGTGGACCTGCGGCAGGATGCCGCAGAGACGGTCCCGCGGTCGCGGGTCAGGATGCCGCAGCCACCCTGCGAGCAGCTGTGGCGGGCGCTGGTGCTGGGGCTGCGGGACTATGTGCAGAAGACCGGCTTCGAGACGGTGTGCCTGGGACTCAGTGGCGGCATCGACTCGGCGCTGACGGCGGCGGTGGCGGCCGAGGCGCTGGGTGCGGACAAAGTCCACGGGCTGACGATGCCGAGCCCTTACTCGTCGGGCGGCAGCGTCGCCGATTCCTTCGCGCTGGCGGAGAACCTCGGGATCCGCTGCGACGAGGTGCGGATTTCCGACATCTTCGAAGAGGTGAAGCGCACGATGGCCCCGCTTTTCGTCGGCGAGGCCGAGGATGTGACCGAGGAAAACATGCAGGCCCGGATCCGCGGGTTGCTGCTGATGTCCCTCTCCAACAAGTTCAACCACCTGCTGCTGACGACCGGCAACAAGAGCGAACTGGCGGTCGGCTACTGCACGATCTACGGCGACATGTGTGGAGGTTTGGCGGTGATTTCGGACCTGCCCAAGACCCGGGTTTACGACCTCTGCCGCTGGCTCAACCGGGAGCGGGAGGTCATTCCGTGGAACACGATCGAAAAGCCCCCGAGCGCCGAGTTGCGGCCGGACCAGAAGGACCAGGATAGTTTGCCGGAGTATGATGTTCTGGATGAAATCCTGGAAGCCTACGTTGAACGTCACCTTTCGACCGATGAGATCGTGGATCTCGGGTACGAGGAGGACCTGGTGCGCTGGGTGCAGCGCCGCGTGGACTTGAACGAATGGAAGCGCCAGCAGGCGGCCCCGGGGATCCGGGTGACCTCGAAGGCCTTCGGGATGGGACGGCGGATGCCGATCGTGCAGCGGTTTACAGGGTGAGACGTGGGACCCCCTGAAGGGGGAACTACGAACAGAACAAGCGCGCCAGTGGCGTACGTAGTTCCTCCTTCAGGAGGTCTAATCGATACTCGCCGGCTCAGTAGTCCTCGACGGGCGAGCGGGCGGCGTTCTCGGGGCTTTGCTCGTCGGCGGCGGCCTCGCCGAGGGTGTCGATGCGGAGCTGGCGGACTTCCAGGTCGAGGGCCTGGTGCGCCGCAAGGGTGAAGTCGTCCGGCGGGGCGAGTCGTTGCTTGAAGCGGTCGAGGTTCTCCAAGGCCGGATCCAGTTCCGCGGCCCTGGTGGACTCGAGGGTTCTCAGCGCGTCCTCGGCGGCCTCGAGGCGGTGGCAGATCATGACGAAGTCGTTGCCGGCGCGAACGGCGCGGCGGATCGTTTCCTCCCAAGAGAAGGTGTTGAGGATGGCGCCCATGTCGAGGTCGTCGGTCATCACCAGCCCCCCGAATCCGAGATCGCCGCGGAGGCAGTCGCGGATGACGGCGGTGGAGAGCGACGCGGGGTTCTTCTCCGCGTCGAAGCAGGGGTAGTGGGCGTGTCCGATCATCATGCTGTCGACCTTGTCGGCGAAGTGCCGGAAGACGGCGAGCTCGGTGGCGTCGAGCTCGGCGCGGGAGCGGTCGATGCGCGGGAGGTCGTGGTGGGGGTCGAGGCCGGCGAAGGTGTAGCCGGGGAAGTGCTTGCCGCAGGAAAGGATGCCGTGTTCCGCCATGGCGGCGCGGAAAAGCTCGGCCTTGTCGATCGTTTCTCCGACCGAGCTTCCCCAGCAACGTCCCTTGAGCGAGTTGTCGGCCTCGTCGTCGAAGGAAATGTCGAGCACCGGGCAGAGGTCGAGGTTGAAGCCGAAGAGCCTGAGCAGTCGGCCGGTGAGATTGCCGTGGCGGCGGATGAGTTCGGGCTCGTCGCGGTCACGCAGCTGTTGGGCGCTGGGGGGTTCGTGGCCGATGAGTCGCAGGCGGGAGACGCGCCCTCCCTCCTGGTCGATGGTCACGACCGGTTCGACCGGCGACAAGTCGCGCAGGTCGTCGACGAGCTTCCGCAGTTGCACCGCGGACTCGATGTTGCGGCCGAAGAGGATGTAGCCGCCGGGCTGCAGTTTTTTCAGTCGCGTGGCGGTGGCGGGATCCAGTTCGGTGCCGGGGATGCCGATGAGGAGAAGTTGGTTGGGCTGGCTCACGGCGCGAGGCTGCGCCTCGAAGTTCCAAGTGAGAAGTTCCAAGTGCCAAGGAGGAGATCTCCGTGCGGTCCGGATCAGGCGATCCTCTCAGTAAAGGTACCGGGTATTTCGCGACGCTGGCGTGCCGAGGCGATAAGATGCAGCTCGTTGTCCTCGATCCACCACAGGGCGCGTTGCTTGAAGCGCCGCGCAATCGCGAGGGCGGTGCCAAGGTCCGTGACGATGGCCCAGCCGGGCTCGGCGTGGGAGTGGTCCGGCGCGTGTCCGGTGGCGCGGAAATGGGGGAGGAGCTTGCGCTCCAGGAGACGCCGCAGACGCTGGTCGGCGGTGGCGTTCATCCGCGGCGACCAAGGGCGGTCCATCGGGTTGTGGGCGGTGATGATGGCGAACCGCGGTGGTAGCGGATCGGGTGCGCCGACCAGAGTGAAACGGGTTTCGTAGTAGCTGGCGGGGAAGCTCACGCCGGGGCGATTTCGTCGATGCGCTTGAGCAGGTCCTCCGTCAGTGCCGGTCGGTCGAGCGCGTCGAGGCAGTCGTCGAGCTGGGCGACGGTGCGGGCACCGATCAATGCCGAGGTGACGCCCTTCTGCTGGAGGGCCCAGCGCAGGGCGAGGTGCTGGAGCGGCATGCCGGCCTCGTCGGCCACGGCACCGAGTTGGCGGATGCGGTCGAGCTGCTGCTCCACCTGCTCGGTCTGGAGGAACCCCTCGGGACGTCCCGCGCGGGACTCCGACGGGATGCCGTCGAGATACTTGCCGGTGAGCATGCCCTGGGCGAGCGGGCTGAAGACGATGGAGCCGATCCCCTTTTCGTCGAGCCACTCGTGGATGCCCTTCGACTCGGGCCAGCGCTGAAGGATGGAATAGGGCGGCTGATAGATCAGGCAGGGGGTGCCGAGGTCGGCGAGGATCCTGACGGCCTTCTTGAGTCGCTTGAGCGGGTATTTCGACAGTCCGACGTAGAGGGCCTTGCCCTGCTGCACGGCGGTGGCGAGGGCGCCCATGGTTTCCTCGATCGGCGTCTTCGGGTCGGGGCAGTGCGAGTAGAAGATGTCGACGTAGTCGAGGCGCAGGCGCTTGAGCGACTGGTCGAGTGAGGAGAGCAGGTGCTTGCGCGAGCCGAACTCGCCATAGGGTCCCTGCCACATCAGGTGGCCGGCCTTCGACGAGATCACGAGTTCGTCGCGGTGGGCGGCGAAGTCCTCGGCGAGGAAGCGGCCGACGTTTTCCTCGGCGCTGCCGGGCGGCGGGCCGTAGTTGTTGGCGAGGTCGAAGTGGGTCAGCCCACGGTCGAAGGCGCGGCGCAGGATGGCGCGGGCCTCGTGCTGGTCATCGACGTGGCCGAAGTTGTGCCAGCAGCCGAGGGAGATCTCGGGAAGCAGCAGGCCGGAGTGGCCGCAGCGGCGGTAGGGCATGCGGTCGAGGTAGCGGTCGGGATCGGCGGAGTGCATGGGGAGATGGGAGATGGGAGATGGGAGACTGGAGGCGGTGCTGAAGCCCCTTGGGGAAAGCGGCGCTGAAGCGCCGCAGTCTAGGTCTTCGGCCTTCGGTCTTCCAGTCTTCTGTCTTCGGGCCTCAGGCCCGGAGGGCGGCCAGCGCTCGCAGCCTTTCCGGGAGCGGGGGATGGGAATAGTCGAGGACGACCCGCAGGCGGTGCGGCGTGAGGTTGGAGAGGTTCTTGGCGGAGAGTTTCTTGAGCGCGCTGATGAGGGGGCCGGGGCCACCGACGGCGTCGGAGGCGAAGGCGTCGGCTTCGAACTCGTGCTTGCGGGACCAGGCGTTGGAAAGGACTCCGAGGAGGCGGCTGGCGGGGGTGAAGAGAATGCCGAACAGGACCAGCCCGACCGCCGGAGTGATCTTGCCCACGCCGAAGGCGTCGAAGAGCTCGCGGGCGAAGGCCCCGTCGCGATCGACCGCCAGACCGAGGAGGAAGAAGAGGACCGCGCTCTGGACAATCGAGACGGCGAGGCGCTGGACGATGTGGCGGCACTTGAAATGACCGATCTCGTGGGCGAGGACGGCCACCAGCTCGTCATCGGTCTGCTCCTCGACCAGCGTGTCGTAGAGGGCGATGCGCTTGGTCTTGCCGAAGCCGGTGAAATAGGCGTTGGCCTTGGTCGAGCGCTTGGAGCCATCCATCACCGAGATTTCGCCGATGGGGAAGCCGCACTTGGCGGCCATGGCCTCGATGGACGAGCGCAGCGGCCCCTCGGGCATCGGCTCGAACTTGTTGAAGAGGGGGAGGATGAGGGTCGGTGCCAGCCACATGAGGACGATCTGGACGACGGTGAAGAGGATCCACGCCCACAGCCACGCCATTTCGACGTTGCCGAAGATCCAGATGACCCCGGCGGCCAGCGGCAGTCCCAGCAGGGCGGAAAGGACGAGGTTCTTGATCTGATCGATGATGAAGGTCTTCGGGGTGGTGCGGTTGAAGCCGAAGCGTTCCTCGATGACGAAGGTGGCGTAGATCGAGAGCGGCAGGTGGATCAGGTAGTGGCCGAGGAAAATGATGCTCAGGAAGGCGAGGCCGGCCGGCAGGCCGTTGCCGAGAGCCGAGCGGGTGAGGTCATCGATCCAGCCGAAGCCTCCGGCGAACCAGAAGGCCAGCAGGGTGAACAGGGAAACGACGGACTCGATGACCCCGAAGCGGGCGTTGGTGCGCGTGTAGTCCTGCGACTTGGCGTATTTTTCCGCGTCGAAAACGTCGGCGAGTTCCTCCGGCGGCTCCGAGCTGAGCGAGCGGAGGTTGAGAATGGTGGCGACGAAGTCGAGATTCCACAGCGCGAAGAGCGCGATGAGGATGATGAGGCCAAGGGCGTTGGGTTCCATGGTTCGCCGTGAGAATGCACCCGGCGCGCGGCAGGGCAAGTGCGGGCTGGCCAAGCGCGTCGGGTGACGGGATGCTGGGTGGATGAAATGGCTGCTCCTCATCGCTCCGACCCTGACGCTGGTGTCGTGCATCGGCCTCAAGGCGACCAAGCACACCTACGCCGGTCCGGCCCGCGGCAGCGAGCTGGGCGGTGCCGAGGTCCGCGTGGCCTTTCGCCCCGAGGGATCGCGACCGGGTTCGTTCATGGTCAGTGCCATGGTGGTCGGTGGCGGCATGGCGACCCTCGACGGGCCGTTCAAGTGGCGGGTCGAGGCCCTGGGCGAGGCGGGCAGGCACGAATCATTCACCGTCCATCGCATCCGGACCCGGACGCTGAAGACGGGTCGCGACGAGTGGTTTCCCGCCGGTGAACTGGGTGCCGTCGCCGAATTCCGTCCGCTGAAGGACAAGCCCGGGGTGGTCCGGGCCCGCTATCCGATTCCCGGATTGCTCAAGGTCAAGCCCGAGGAGGACGGCGGGCTGGAGGTCTGGGTCGATGCCTCGGTGGCCGGCCCGGGCGGGCGCGCGCGGAAGATGCTGAGATTCCGGATGCAGGCGACCGAGGAGGATGCGAGCGAGGTGGTCTTCCTGCCCGTGGAGATCGCCGAAAGCATCGGCACCGACCCGGCGGATTGGGAGGATCCGATGTGGGATTGAGCGTTGCCGCCCGCCCCGGGACGCACTAGGTTTTCCCATGCTTCGGCAGATCTTCCTCGCTTCCGCTGCGGTCATTTGCATGGCCGGCGCCCAGGGTGTGCCGGTCGCGGCCGAAGGCGATGGCGGCACGGCCTCGGCGGACGATGCTTCGATCTTCGGCCGCAAGAACGCCCGGACGATCACGCTCAAGATCCCCGCGCCGAGGGGGCCGATCATCGACCGCGAGGGCCAGCCCTTCGCCCAGAACCGGGTGGCCTACCAACTGGTTCTCCAGTTCGAGCAGTTCGAGGTCGAGGACCGCGAGTCGGTGGTCGCCTGGGGGCGTGAGCGGATCGAGATGGCGAAGTTGCTTCATGAAGGCGTCCGCGAGCCGGATGACGACACGCTTTTCGACCACTACCGGCATCGTCGCTGGCTGCCGTATTACATCACCGAGCCGATGACTGCGGAGGAGGCGGATGCGATCCGGTCGAAGCTGACGCGGGGGCTGGAGTTGCGGGCGGTCTATGAGCGCTACTACCCCGAGAAGTCGCTGGCGGCCCACATCATCGGCTACACCGGCATTGCCGGGAAACTCCCGACCGGACCGATCTTTCCCGATGAGCCCCTGTGGGAAATGAGCGAAGGCCGCGCCGGCTTCGAGAAGATCTACGACGAGGAGCTGCGGGGGACGCCGGCCACGCTGCACCTGCTCTTCAACGAGCAGGGCCAGGAACTGCTCCGCGAACAGAAGGGGCAGCCGAGGGCCGGGGGGGCGGTCGTGACGACGCTCAACATGCGCTGGCAGAAGCGTGCGGAGAAGGTGCTGGATGATTACTCCAATCGCGGGGCTTTCGTGGTGATCGACGTGGCCACCGGCGAGGTGCTGGTGCTGGCCTCGAAGCCGAGCTTCGACCTGAACCTGTGGATTCCGGGCATCAGCCAGACCGAGTATGCCGAGCTGCGGGAAGATGAGGACAAGCCTCTCTACGCGCGGGCCTTCCAGGGAATCTACCCGCCGGCGTCGAGCTTCAAGCCCATCGTCGCGCTGGCGGCGCTCAACGACCACACGATCGAGGAATACACGACGATCAACTGCCCGGCCTACGTCCAGTACGGCAACCACAAGTTGTGGAACTGGTCGAAGTCGGCCTACGGTTCGCTCTCGGTCATTCCCGCCATCAAATGGTCGAACAACCCGTGGTTCGCCCAGGTCGGCAACAAGGTCGGCTCGGGGTCGTTCCTCGGGCTGGCACGGCGGCTGGGCATGGGCACCAGCACCGGCCTGCCGCTCATCGGCGAGGAGCCCGGGCTGGTGCCGACCGCCGCCTGGGTGCGCAAGCGCTACGGTCGCCCGATCACCGAGGGCGATGCGGCCAACTGGTCGATCGGCCAGGGCGCGGTGCTCGCCACCCCGCTGCAGGTGGCCCAGGCCATGGCCGGCATTGCCAATGGGGGCGCGCTTCCGAAGTTGCACCTGATGATGCAGGTTCAGGATTCCTACGGGCAGGTCATCCGCACCGCCCAGCCGGAGCGGCGGAACTGGCTGGGGCTCGACGCCGAGGCCGTCGCAACCGTCCGCGAAGGCATGCGGCAGGTCGTGGACGGGGGCACCGGAAGAAGTGCCGGGCTGAGTTGGACCCAGGTCTGCGGCAAGACGGGCACCGGTCAGTGGGGTCCGGAAAGCAAGCGGCAGGGTGTGGCGTGGTTTGCGGGATTCCTGCCGGCCGACGAGCCGCGCCTCGCGTTTGCCGCGCTCTATGAAGGCCGGCCCGGTCAGCGTGTGAGCGGTGGACGCAATGCCGGGGCGATGGTTCCGGCCTTCTTCAACAGCTTCAAGAGTGAGATCAAGGAGATGATCGCGCCGGCGCCGAAGGCGGTGCTGGTGGTCGCCGAAGTCGAGGAAGAGGAAGCATCCACCGAGGGGGTGATGCGGGCGATTCCGGTCGACCCCCTCGAGCTTGAGCAGTTCGATCCCGACGTGGATCCGGCGCCTCGTGCGCTACCCGTGGACCCCTCGGAGTTGGAGGGCTTTGAGGGGCAACCCTGATTCGGGGGTTTCAACGCTGGACCTTCCGCCGCTGAAGGCCCAAACAAAGCCCGCACCCGAGGCATTTTCCGCCCGGACCTTCCGACACCAACACGACTCTTCGACCCATGGACATCCAGATTGCATCCCTTTGTGACCACGCCGCCGACTACAACGGCAAGCTGGTGCTGACCGGCACCTTCGACACCCTCGGCGCTCGCTCTCTCCCGGTGGTTCACCCGATGTGCGCCCTTGCCCTGCGCCTTTGCTTCACCCAGGAGGACTCCGGCCGCCACAAGCTGTCGGTGAACATCATCAACGAGGATGGCGAGCCGCTTGACCCGAAGAACATGCCCATCGAGCCGGAATTCGATGTCCAGCTTCCCAATGATGCGCCGTTCCTGACCCGCAACCTGATCATGAACCTGCAGGGGCTGCGGTTCACCGAGGCCGGGATCTACTCGATCGACATCGGCTACGACGGGGAGCTCGTGATGCGCCTGCCCCTGCGCATCGTTCACGTCGAGCAGAAGAGCTGAGAAGGTGTCGGCCATTCTTCACCGCTGCGCGCTGATCACCGGGGCTTCCTCGGGGATTGGCGCCGAATTCGCGTGCCAGCTTGCGCCGGACTGCGGGCGGCTCGTGCTGGTGGCCCGGAGGGCGGGACGCCTCGAGAAAATGGCGGCGGCATTGGCCGCGGATCATCCGGGTTTGGAAGTCAGCACCTTTGCCGCCGATCTCATCGACTCCGGCGATCGCAACCGCCTGGTCGCGTGGCTTGCCAAGGAGCGCCTGATTCCCGACCTGCTGGTGAACAATGCCGGCATGGGGGACTATGGCGAGGTGGCCACCGCCGACTGGCCGAAGCTGGAGGCGATGATCCGGCTGAATGTCGAGTCGCTCACCTGGCTGACCCATGCCGTGCTGCCGGCGATGATCCAGGCCGGGGGCGGTGCCGTGTTGAATGTCAGCTCGCTGGCCTCCTTGCTGCCGATTCCGGATTTCGCGGTCTATGCGGCGACCAAGGCCTACGTGACCAGCTTCTCCGAGGCATTGCGTCTCGAGGTGGCGGAGCACGGGATTCAGGTCACGGCGCTCTGCCCCGGGCCGGTGCATACCGAGTTCGGGGACGTCGCCCGCCGTGAGGACGGCGCAGGGGGACCGCTCAACGAAGCATTTTACGTCGACTGTGCCCGGGTCGTCTCGGATGGCCTTGCCGGGCTTCGACGGAATCAGGCCCGCGTTTTTCCCGGCTGGAAAATTGCCGGTGCGGCGGTGCTTCTTTCACTGCTGCCGATGGTGGCGATCCGCGGCCTCATGGGCCGGCGTCCCCGCCGCTGAGCCACACGGCGAGGAAAGGATTCTCCATGCGTTCGCGGCCAAGGGTGGTCGCCGGCCCGTGGCCGGTGAGCAGGATCGTTTCATCCGGAAGATCCGCGAGGGTGCCGACGATCGTGGCGCGGGCCCGGCGATAGGCATCCGGTCCGGGACAGCCCCCGATCGAACGGGCGAAGACCGCGTCGCCCACCGCCACCACGGGATGGTCGAAGCCGCCGATCCGGTAGCCGACCGCCTGGGGATGGTGTCCGGCGAGATCCATGACGGAGATCCTCCGCCCGGCGGCTTCGAACTCATCTCCGGGCTGGACGACCACCGCCTCCCGGAGATCGACCGGAGCCCGCAAACGATGCAGGCCCCGGACCGCTTCGAGACCCCCGAGGTGATCGCGATGCGGGTGGGTGATCAGCAAATCCACCGTCCGGTCTTTCGGCAGCCGGCGGGCGAGGTCCTCCGGGCCGAACCCGGCATCGATGACGAGCAGCGAGGAACCGCCATCGATGGACCAGGCGTTGACCGTTTCATCCTCGAAGGGGAGTTCGATTCGCCGGATGTCGGCGGGCAGCTCGATCGGAGCCGGCGGATCGTTGAAGGAGGCGAGCGCATCCGGATCAAGACCGAGCGGGAGGGCGAGAGGGCGGGCGGTGCCGGGCTCGGCGCGTCCTTGGAGAAAGGCACCCATCGCTTCGAGCTCCACGCCAGCCTCGCCGGCCACGGTTGCCGGACTCAAGCCCAGCCCCCGGAGAGCCTTGGCGACGACTTCCGCGGCCGTGTTGTAGAGTTCGTTCATTCGTTCAAGGCGAGTTCGGCGGCGAGTTGCATCGCGCGGAGCATCGACTGGTGGCGGGCGATTCCCTTGCCGGCGATGTCGTAGGCGGTCCCGTGGTCCGGACTGGTTCGCGGCCTGGAAAGGCCGAGGGTGACATTCACGGCGGTGTCGAAATCGAGCAACTTGAGGGGGATCAGTCCCTGGTCGTGGTACATCGCGAGTACCGCGTCGAACCGCCCGCCGACCGCCTCGCGAAACACGGCATCCGGAACCGCAGGGCCCGTGAAGTCCGCGATGTCGAGCGACTGAAGCTGCGCGATGGCCGGCGCGATGACCAATGACTCCTCCTGCCCGAAACGCCCGTCTTCGCCGGCGTGGGGGTTGAGGCCGGCGACCGCGATGCGGGGTCGCCTGCCCGTGCGCCGCCGCACGAACTCCGCCAGCAGGCTCCCGCTCTCGACGATGCCCTGAGGGGTCAGCGACCCCGGCACCGAGCTCAGGGGCACGTGGATGGTGGCAAGGCCCACCGTGAGCCGGTCACCGCTCAGGCACATCGCGTAGCGGTCGCAGCCGAGTGCGGCGGCGAAGAACTCGGTCTGCCCGGGGAAGGAGAAACCAACGCGTTCGAGGGCGCTTTTCGAGGCCGGACCGGTCACGACTGCGGCCACCTCGCCGCTCTTCAGTTTTTGTGCGGCGTCCTCGAGCGCCCGCAGCGACTCCCTGGCGGAAGCTTCATCGGGCTTGCCGGGCACGCCGCAGGAGGGGTCGCCGAGCACGATGAAATCCACGTCGCCGGGAAGCGCGCCGCTTTCGAGCGCGGCGGCGATCACTTCGGGACCGATGCCGGCGGGATCGCCCAGCGTGACGGCAACCCGGGGTCGGCTCACTTGATCTTGATGTCGATCAGAGCCTTCTTTCGGAGGCCTTGGATCCATTCCTCGTAGCGCTTCGAGGTCTTTTTCACCCGGACCCGCTGCTCAATCAGATCGCGCACCTCGGAGAGGGGGGGTGCCGGGCCTTTCTCGATGGATTCGACCCGGGCGATGGTGAAGCCAGCCGGGTCCTCGAGGGGGCCGATGATCTTCCCGGTTTCCGAGTCGAAGAGAATTGCGGCGAACTCGGGCGACAGATCCGGGCGGGCGACATCCTCCTGGAGCCCGCCATTGTCGGCAAAGGCATCGGCCGAGTGTTGCTTGGCCAACTCGGCGAAATCAGCGCCCTCCCGGAGGCCCTTGGCGAGTTCCTCCGCCAGCGCAAGCTGCGTTTCCGGAGTGGCGAGGGGGTTGGTGGCGTCCATCCGGGGAATGAAGATCTTGCGATAGTCGAGCCGGTCCTTGCTGGTGTCACGGAGCGCGTCCTTGGCCTCGTTGTATTCGGACTGGATTTCCCCGGGCAGCGGAGGCGGCGCATCCTTGAATTTCTCCTGCCGCATCGCCTGAACGATCATCTTCTCGCGCGTCATCTCCCGGTAGCGGGCCATGCCCATCCGCGATTTCTCAAGTTCCTCGCGCAGCTTCGACACGTCGCCGTTGTAGAGTTCCTGAACCTGGCGATCGATCTCGCGGTCGACCAGTCGGTCGTCGAGGCGGGCACCTTTCTTTTCCCGCTTCCGGAACTCGCTCATGATGAGCTCGCGATCGACCAGTTCCTGCACGATCCGGTCGCGCGACTCGCGCAACTGCCGCTCGAATTCAGGTCCGCGACGGGGAAACTCAGCCATCAGGCGGGCCACTTCCGGCCCCAGCGTGACCCCGACCTCCTGGGCGGTGATCGGGCGGGCGTTGACGGTGGCGGCGATGCGGTTGACCTCGACCAGCCCGCCGCTGTTCGGGCGTTGCTGGGCATCAGCGGCGAGTGCTCCGATGAACAGGATGGGAAGGAACTTGAAGTACTTCATCGATTCGACTGCGAAGGATCGTCCTTTGGGAACGGCATGATTGCAAGCGGCGAGTCGCCAACGAAAAACCCCCGGTCTCCTCGTCGGAGCCGGGGGCGGGAGAATCAATCGGATCGGATCAAGGTTCGGTCGGCTCTTCGGCGGCTCCGCCGAGCACGGCACCCGCGGCCGCTTCAGCGGCGCCGGTTGCCTCCTCGGTGGCTTCCTCAACCGCCGAGCCGGCGTCTTCAACCGCTTCTTCGACGGCGCCCTCCGTGGCTTCGGTGGCCTCTTCGGCCGCTTCTTCGGCGGCCGCGCCGGCTTCCTCGACGGCGGTTTCGGTGGCTTCGACCGCTTCTTCAGCCGCTTCGGTGGCTTCTTCGGCCGCTTCCTCGGCGGCTTCGGTGGCCTCTTCAGCAGCGGCGGCGGTGCCTTCGGATGCAGCGGCGGCGGCTTCCTCGGCAGCTTCAGCGGCTTCTTCAGCAGCGGCGGCAGCCTCTTCGGCGGCTTCTTCGATCTTCACTTCGGTGGTTTCGGTCTTTCCGCAGGAGGCGATGAAGAGAGGCAGGCTGGCAAGCAATGCGTAGTGGCGAATTTTCATGGCAATAGTGTTGTTGGGATCTGCGATGCAAGTCGCTGACAAGCGACGTTCGTGCCAAGCTAAACCCGGATTCAGGGCAAGGTCAAACCCGGCCTTGTCGCTGGCGCGGGAGAAGACCGCCGTTTAGCCTCCATTTCATGGAAAGCCACCCCGTTCAGTGCCCGACCTGCTTCGAGTGGTTCGAAGTCGCCGAGCCTCCCCCCGGAGAGGTGCCGTGTGAGGTGGATTACGATTGCGAGGTGTGCTGTCGCCCGATGTTGATCGGATTCGACGAATCGGGAGCACGGGCCCGAGGTTTGGGCGAAGGATGATGATTTCGGTCCTGCTGCCCTTCCGGAACGCCGCGGAGACCATCGTCGGGGCGATCGACAGCCTGCTCGCTCAGCGCGGCGTCGATTTCGAGGTCCTCGCGGTGGATGATGGATCAAGCGACGGATCGACGGAGCGGGTGCGCGGATTTCAGGATCGACGCCTGCGTTTGGAGCAAAATCGGGGTCCCGGGGGCATCGTGGGAGCGCTGGAAACCGGTCGGAAACTCGTGAAATCGGCGTGGATCGCCCGGATGGATGCCGACGACCTGGCTCATCCGGACCGCCTCGCAAGGCAACTGGAGCGCGCCATGCAACCGGATCGACCGGAGGGCGTGGCCTGCCGGGTGCGGCTTCTCAATCCATGGGGTGAAGGGATGAAGCGCTACGTCGAGTGGGTGAACTCACTTTCCGATGCCGACGAGATCTCCCGCGCCCGGTTCATCGAAAGTCCGCTGATTCATCCCAGCATGCTGATCCGGGCCGAGTCATTGGATCGCGCCGGCGGCTGGCGCGAGGTCCCGTGGGCCGAAGATCACGACCTGTGGCTGAGAATGCTGGCGCAGGGATGCCGCTTCACCCGGGTGCCCGAGGTGCTGCTGGATTGGAGGGACGGTCCGGAGCGCCTCACCCGGAATGATGCCCGCTACGGCGACGAGGCGCGGATGGCGATGCGCTGTCATCATCTGGCGCGCCTGCCCGGACTGGCGGCACGCGGGGTGTCGATCGCCGGCGCGGGGCCGATCGGGAAACGGCTTGCCCGCGGGTTGATCGACGAGGGGGTCGCCTTGCATGGTTTTTTCGAGGTGAACCCGCGCCGGATCGGCGAGACCATCCACGGAGTCCCGGTCGTCGGATCGGAAGAGATCGCAACCCACTGGCGGGACAGCGTGCTGCTGGGGGCGGTCGGCATCCCGGGTGGCCGCGAGCAGGTGGGAAGGGTCGCCGCCAGCGCCGGGCGCGAGGAGGGCGTGGACTTCTGGAGCGTGTGCTGATACCAACTCACGGAATACCCTGGTAGAATGGAGAATTTGGAAAGGTCTGAGAATCAGTCGCTTCGCGATGGGGGGAGTGGTCCGGGCGCTTTTGCGCAATCTCGGCGTTGTTCGTCGGTTGCGGTGCCCGCACCGCGCCCTCCTCTCGCCTTGACCTTGCGCAAAATCGCTCCGGCCATTCTACCAGCTTATTCCGTTCATTGGTATGAGTGAGTCGCCTGAACTCCGGCCGCCCCCGGGCTGCTCAATGGAGCGCCTTGTAGATGGTAAGCCCGCCCATCAGGACCGTCACAACGCCGATGACGACCTTGAGGTGATGCTCCCGGGTCTTGCTGATCGCGAACACCGAGAAGGGAACCGACACCAGTGCTCCGGCACACATCGGGATGAGCAGTGGCAGATTGAGGTAGTCCCCTTGCACCATGAAAAGGGCAACGGCGACCAGACAGGTGAACGCCTCGGCGAAGGAGGTGATGCCGACGGCCGCCTGCCCGCGGATGCCGGTCAGGATCTGCCCGCTGGTGACCAGCGGCCCGTAGCCTCCGCCGCTCAGCGCCTTGTTGAACGAAGCGACGCCGGCGAGTGCGAGAATCTTCCAAGTCCGGAACGCGACAACGCGCTTCGAGAGGAGGATCACGCAAAGGCCCGAGGACAGGATGATGAGCCCGATCACGAGGCTCAGCCACTCACTGCTGAGGTTGACGGCGAGGGCAACCCCGACAGCGACCCCGGCCACGCTGCCACCGGCGAGGAGCAACGCTGGCTTGAGATCGGCACCCGACGGCCGCAGGTCGACATTGCGGGCCTGGTGGTGGAAGAAACTCGCGGTGAGGCCGCTCAACAGCTCGGAAAAAAGGATCGTCGGCACGATCTCGTGCGGACGGAAGCCGAGCAGCAGCAGGGTCGGCGTGAGGATCGTCCCGTAGCCCATGCCGAGCCCGCTATCGACCAATTCACAGGCGAAGCACAGCGCGAAGATCATCAGCGCTTCCTCCGCCCCGAGTCCGTTCTTCGACCCCAGCATCAACGCCGTTGCGAGAACCACCAGAATCCAGGCGGAACTCTTGCGCAGATAGCTGATCTGCATGGCGTCGGGGGGTTGAACAGTGATCCACCGAACCAGATCACCCACATGGAAAATAGCGTCCACCACCCGGCCTGTGCAAGCCCACGATCCACCCGGATCGGCATTCCACCATCAAATTGCTTCTCCCTCTTGGATAGGATCTTGGTGGGTTGAGGCTGGTGCCGGCCTTCAGCCCCGGTGGGCCTCCCGATAGGCCGCCGGGCCGACGCCGGTGAGCCGCCGGAAGGCATGAGAGAAGTGGCTGTGGTCGTAGAAGCCGCTGGCAAGCGCGACGTCGGAGACGGTGCGGTCGGTGGTTTCCAGCAGGCGGCGGGCGTGGCGAACCCGGACCCGGAGCAGGTAGTCCTTGGGAGGGACCCCGAGGACGCTCTTGAAGCGCCGTGAGAACTGGCTGTGGGACAGACCGGTGCGGCGCGCCAGATCGACGATGCGGAGGTCCTCGGCAAAGGCGGTATGCATGCGTCGGACGGCCGGGAAAAGGGGGCCGAGATGGGTCGGGCCGGTAGCGGATTCCTCCACGAGCCGGTGAATGCCGGCCACGCCGATGACCCGGCCGCCGGCATCCCGCACCGGGAACTTGCTGTAGAGCACGAGGTTGTGCGAGCCCGCCTCCTCCGGTGCCGGGGCGATCTCGTTGAGGATGGGTTTCCCGCTGCGGATGACCTGCTGGTCGCCCTCTTCGTAGATGGCCGCCCTTTCCCGGGAAAAGAAGTCGGCGTCGCGCTTGCCCAGGGTCTCGTCCTCGCTGCGGGCGTTGCAGTATTCATACGCCCGTCGGTTCTGCAGGATGAAGCGGCCCCGGGTGTCCTTGATGAAGAACGCATCCTTCTCGAGCAGCGATCCGAGCTGGTGAACCACCTCCCGCCAATCGACCTTTTGGAGTTGGGTTTCGGCATCGAAGGAATCGGGCATGCCGAATTTTTACACACGAAAGCGCAAGGCTTACAAGACGGGGCGTGGCGGATGGTGGATGCTCCGGGGGTCATGGAATCCGGCATTTTGACGGGGCAAGGGGTGGTGATCATCGGTGGAACCACCGGGCTCGGTCTTTCGGCCGCCCGCGCCTGTGTCCGCGAGGGCGCAGGGGTGGTGGTCGTCGGCAGGAACCCGGAGAACGTTCAGAAGGCCGTCGCCGGGTTGGACGAGTTGGCCCCCGGTCGGGCGGCCGGGTTTGCGGGCGATGCCGTGTCCTCCGAGACCTCGCTCGAGGCGATCGCCCGTTGCGTGGAGAAATTCGGGTCGCTTGGCGGCCTCTACCACGTGGCCGGCGGCAGCGGTCGCTCCTTTGGCGACGGCCCCTTGCACGAGGTGACCGACGAAGGCATCGACGCCACGCTCGACCTGAACCTGAAGTCCCTCATCCGCAGCAACCGCGCCGCGGTTTCGCAGTTTCTCGACCAGGGGACCCCCGGCAGCGTGCTGAACATGGGCTCGGTGCTCGGCTGGTCGCCCTCGCCGAAGTATTTCACCACTCACGTCTACGCGGCGGCGAAGTCGGCGATCGTCGGCTTCAGCAAGTCGGTCGCGGCGCGCTACGCGGCCGATGACATCCGCGTGAACGTCATCGCCCCGGCGCTGGTCGAGACCCCCATGGCGAAGCGCGCGGCCGGCGACGAGGTCATCCAGTCCTTCATCAAGACCAAGCAGCCGCTCGACGGAGGCCGGATCGGCCGTCCGGAGGACCTCGACGACCTGGCGGTCTATCTCCTTTCCCGGCGCAGCCGCTTCGTGACCGCCCAGGTCATCGCCGTGGACGGAGGATGGACGGTTTCGGAAGGCCAGATCTGAGTGGTCGGTCCGCTTGCTCATTGGTAATCAACAACATTCATGACTCCTTCGCTCCAGTATCTCGAAAAATGCCGCGCGCTCATCGATGCGGTCGAATCGCAGCAGTCGCTCATCGAGGAGACGGCCGATCTGTTCAGCCGGACCATCCTCGGCGGTCGCATGGTCCATCTCTTCGGTTCGGGCCACAGCCGCATCATGACCGAGGAAATGTGGCCGCGTTATGGCTCGTTCCCCGGCTTCAACCCGATCGTCGAGCTGTCGCTTTCCTTCCACAACCTGGTCGTTGGTGCCAACGGGCAACGCCAGGCGATGTTCCTCGAAAATGTTCCGGGCCTGGCCGACCGCATCCTGCGCAACTTCGACCTCGGCGAAGGCGACTCGGCCCTCGTGGTCTCGTCGAGCGGCTGCAATGTAGTGCCCATCGAAATGGCCGAAATCTTCCAGAAGCGCGGCGTGAAGGTGGTGGCCCTGATCAGCCGGCAGCATGCCGAGGCGAGCACCAGCAAGCGCGGGGATGGACGCAAGTTGCAGGATTTCGCCGACATCGTGCTCGATACCGGGGCGCCGGTCGGCGATGCGATGGTGACCATCGAGGGTCTCGACACGCCGGTGGCCCCCGGGTCGACCGTCGGCGGGTGCCTGATCGTCAATTCGGTGAAGGCCGAAGTGGCCAAGCGCCTCACCGACGCCGGACAGCCGCCGAAGGTCCTGAGTGCCGGAGCAATCGTCGGTGCCGATCGGGCTGTCGAGCTGTTCGAGGCCGCCTACGACGAACACGCCCACCGCATCGCGAAGTACTACGAGAATCTGGGTTCCTGATGGATCGATGGACATCCTCGACCACGACCGCATCCCGCTGCATCACGAGACCGACGTGCTGGTTCTCGGAGGTGGCTCGGCGGGTTGCAGTGCGGCGCTGGCGGCGAGGATGTCGGGAGCGGCTTCGGTCACCCTGGTCGAGCGCGCGGGCTTTCCGGGCGGGATTTCGACCCAGGCGCTCGACACCTTCTACGGCTTCTTCACGCCCGGCGATGAACCGCGAAAGGTCGCGGGCGGCATCGGCGACCGGGTGGTCGACGCACTCGATGCGGTGGGCGCGATTTTCCTCCGGCCGAACACCTACGGGGCCGGCACCGGCGTGAACTACAACCCGGAGCGCTTGAAGCTGGTGTGGGACGAACTTCTCAACGAAGCGGGCGTGCGCACCCTGCTCCACACCCATCTGGTCGATGTCGAAGGCTCGGCCGACTCGCCCGAGGCCGTGGTCGTCTGGAGCAAGGCCGGCTTTTCCCGGATCCGGGCCCGGGTGTTCATCGATGCCACCGGCGACGCGGATTTCTGTCATCGCTCCGGCATCGCCTGCGAGACGGCGGGTGAGAAGGAACCGGCGCAGACGATGACCACGACCTTCCGCATGGCGAATGTCGATCTCGAGGCCTACCGGCAGGCCGGCGGGAAGCAGATGCTGATGAAGGAAATGGCCCGGGCGGTGGACGAGGGGGTGCATCCCTTGCCGCGAAAGGAAGGCAGCGTGCACCGCATGAACGTGCCCGGCTGCATTTCGACGGTGGCGGTGCGCGTGGCCGGGTTTTGTGCAACCGATCCGGAGGACCTCACCGCCGCGGAGCAGGAAGGTCGACGGCAGGCCTTCATCTACGAAGCTTTCCTGCGCGACCGGGTCGTGGGCTTTGCCGAGTCGCGGATCATCGGGCTGTCGTCGAGCATCGGGGTGCGCGAAAGCCGGCGCCTCGAAGGTCGCTACCGTCTGACCCGCGGGGACTGCCTGGGTCGCGCCACGTTCGACGACAAGGTGCTTGTCTGCGGTGCCCCCATTGAGGATCACCGCCGATCCGAAGGGGGAGGGGAGGAGACTCACTGGGCTTACATCCCGGACAACGGGGTTTACGAGGTGCCTTACCGCTGCTTCCTGCCGAAGGAAAATGCCCGCACGCTGGTCGCCGGGCGTTGTTTCAGCGCCACCCACGATGCCCATGCCTCCTGCCGATCGATGGCGCAGACGATGGCCATGGGGCACGCCTGCGGGGCGGCCGCCGCGCTCTCGCTTGAGGACGACGTCGCTCTTCCCGATCTTTCCATGCCCCGGCTGCAGGACCTGCTCCGCCGCCAGGGTGCCGTTCTCGAAATGCCCGAATCCGTGGCCGACATCCGCCCCGACGGATGGGCCGGCAACCAATCCACCCCAACCATCCCATGAAAGACAATCCGCTCCGCACTTCCGTCATCGGAAGTTATCCCTTCCCGTCCTGGCTCGAGTTCGCTTCGGCCCACCTTGATCAGTTCGGCTCGTCCGAGATCGAGGAAATGCAGGACGATGCCGTCGTCACCGCGCTTCACGACCAACTCACCGCCGGGCTCGACGTGGTGACCGATGGCGAGCAGACCCGCTTCGATTTCAACCTCTCGTTCTACGGCTACCTGACCGGCATCGAACTCGAGTCGAAGAGCCCGCGCCTGCACGGCCCGCCGGCCCACGACCAGCGGGGCAAGCACCGCATTTCCGGCGAACTCACCGCGCCCGACGGACTCGGGGCGGTGGAGGAATACGAGCGCCTCAAGCGACTCGCCCCGGAAGGCGTCACGCTCAAGGCCTCGGTGCCCGGCCCCTACACACTCAGCGGCCGGCTTCTTCCCAATGACCGGTATCCGGACCGCATGGCGATCACCGAGGCCCTGCTGCCGCTGGTGCGCAAGGAACTCGAAGGCCTGGTGGCCGCGGGTTGCCAGGAGATCAGCGTCGATGAACCGTCGATGAGTTGCTACGCCTACAAGGAGGACACTGCGAAGTTCGTCGACATCTTCAACCGCACCGTCGAGTCGGTGTACGGAAAGACCCGCCTCTGCACCCACCTCTGCTTCGGCAACTTCAAGGGTCATGCCGTCGGGTTGCGTCGCATTGCCCCGATGATTCCCGCATTCCTCGACTTCAAGGCCGACGAGATGCACGTTGAAATGGCCAGCCGCGAGTTTGCCGAGATCGAATTGATCGCGCCGATCGCCGAGCGCATGGATGTCGCCGTCGGCATCGTCGATGTGAAGAGTTACTACATCGAAACGCCCGAAGACATCAGCGACCGCGTGCGCCTGTGTCTCGAACACGCCCCGGCCGACAAGTTGGTGTTCGCGCCCGACTGCGGACTCAGCCAGACCGCCCGCTGGGCCGCCAAGCGCAAGCTGGTCAACATGGTGGAAGGCACCCACGCCGTTCTCCGAACTCTTTGAGATCGATGATTCGACCCGTTCTTCAAGACGAGGCCCTGCTGGCTGATGTCGCCAATGCGTCACCGGATCAAGTCCACATCTGGTGGCTGGGTCAGAGTGGCTTCCTCGTCCGGCATGGTGCGACGCATTTCGTCTTCGATCCCTACCTCTCGGACACGCTCACCGAGAAGTATGCCGCCACCGACAAGCCCCACGTGCGGATGACCGAGCGGGTGCTGGATCCGGCGAAGCTCGACTTCGTGTCCTTCGCCACCTCCACCCACGCCCACACCGATCACCTTGATCACGGCACGCTGCGGCCGATGCGCGAGGTGAATCGCGACCTGAAGCTGGTGTTGCCGCGGGCGATCACGGCGATGGCGGCCGAGCGCCTGGGTGACTGGGGAGGGAACTTCCTGCCGATGAACGCCGGTGAGGCAATGGAACAGGTGAAAGGTCTTCGAATCGAGGCCGTGCCCGCAGCCCACAACGAACTGGACCGTGACGGGAACGGCAACCATCTCTATCTCGGCTACGTGGTGACGGTCGGGGAAAAACGCATCTACCACAGCGGCGACACCCTGCTGTATCCGGGCATGGAGGAGGCGATCGGGACACCCGTCGACGTGGCCCTGCTGCCGATCAATGGCAACAAGCCCGAGCGACGCGTCTCGGGAAACCTCGACGGCCGCGAGGCGGCGGAGCTGGCGCGTCGGCTCGGCGCGGGCGTGGTGGTGCCCTGCCACTACGAGATGTTCGAGTTCAACACCGCCTCACCCGAGTTGTTCGAAACCACCTGTCGCGAGCTGGGCCAAACCTGCCGCGTGCTTCGCGCCGGGGAGCGATTGACGATCTAGTGTCCCGCGCGGCAAGTTCGTCACCTTTCGAGATGATGGGAGTTATTTTGAAATCAGCTCGCTGCGCTCGTCCGCCGGACGGGGCGCGGAT
>JAKZES010000079.1 GCA_022548915.1 Verrucomicrobiaceae bacterium E54 | reverse complement strand
ACGGATTACGCAGATTTTCTGGACTCTTAAAATCTGCGTAATCCCCTTAATCTGCGGTTCCAAAAACTACCAATCTGTTGGACGGGCTACACTAGCCTCCATCGTCGAATTGAGCGCGGACTTGGCAGGGGCGCGAGGGTGTGAAAGCTGGGGATGCATGAGCGACGATCCCTACCAGAGTCCTTCGAAGCAGGCTCCGCCACCGGTGCCGCCCGCGCAAGGCGAGCGGCTGGGCGATCAGGTGGGCATGCGCTTGCTGCTGCCGGTGGGCAATTCCGGATGGGCGATCGCGTCGGGCTACCTCGGCCTGGTTTCCGTGCTGCTCATTCCGGCACCCTTCGCCTTGATCACGGCGATTCTCGCCTTGCGTGACATCAGGCGATCGAAGGAGACGAATCGCCGCAAGCACGGCACCGGGAGGGCGGTCTTCGGCCTGCTGATGGGGACGCTGGGCACCGCAGCCGGACTTCTCCTGTTGACCAGGTTTCTGGCCAACTAGGCGTTACGCGATGCTTCACGGCCGCCTGCTTTTCGGCAGCGAGGCGACGACGAGTTCGTAGGAGTGGTCGATGAGCCCGGCCATCAGCTCGGCGGGGATGGAGCCGTCGAGGGTGACGGTGTTCCAGTGCTTCTTGTTCATGTGGTAGCCGGGGATGATGCCGTCGAACTCCTCGCGGAGCTCGATCGCGCGCTGCGGATCGCACTTGAGGTTCATCCGTGGCGGGAAACTGCAGGGATCCGTGAGGGCAAACATCTTTCCGGCGACCTTGTAGACCAGGACCTCGGGGCCGAAGGGCGTGGTTTCCTCGGTGCCGGGCTTGGCCAGGCAGCGGTCGATGGCGTCGGGCAGGTCCATGACGGTCCGCAGCGTGATCCACTTCCGGTGTTTGGTCGAGGGTTCGCCGTGTGCCGGGGAATGCACCTATCGCTTGCGATCCTCTTCCTTGCGTTTGCCGCGTTGTTTCGGATCGCGGATGAAGATCGTGAACAAGGCGACATGGGCGAGCACCACCAGCGCGGTGGCTCCGAGCGCGATCCAGAAGGCCGAGGGCATGGCAACCATCAAGCGTGATGCCGGCTTCGGGCGATACGCCGGATGTGGGAAAGCTTGCGCTTATTTGAGTGGGACGGCTCGCGACCGGGGATGGAGGACGATGGCCGAAGCGGGGCCTTGCCCGGTGCCGAATCCGGTGAACCTTGCGGCGGATGATCACGGCAATCCAGAAAATGGTGGGACGGCGGTTCCGGGCGCTGCTGACCAGCACGCCGGACGGTCGGATTCCGTGGCTGGAAACGGTGGCCGGGGGCAAGGGTCCGGGCTTCTACCGTCCGGACGATGCGCCGTGGGTGGTGCACGCTGACATGGCGACGCTGGTCGGCGGCGTGCGGGCGCTGTTGATGCAGGCGCTGCACCCGGGGAGCCTCGCCGGGGTGCGCGAGCATTCGCGCTACAAGGACGATCCGCTGGGCCGCCTGGCCGGGACGATCCAGTGGCTGACGGTCACGACCTATGCATCGCGCGAGTCCATCCTGGCCGAGGCGGCACGGGTGCGGGGGATGCATGGCAAGGTGCGCGGGAGCTACATCGATGCCGAAGGTCGCGAGCGCGAGTATTCGGCTTCGGATCCCGAGCTGCTGCTGTGGGTGCACATCGCCTTCATGGATTCCTTCCTGCGCTGCCACCAGGCCTACTCGGCGGTGCCCATCCCGGGCGGGGCCGACGCGTATGTGCGGCTGTGGGCGCAGTCGGTCGAGCCGCTGGGTTTGAAGGAGGCACCGCAAGACGAGTCGGAACTGCTGGAGGCGGTGGCGCGGTTCGAACCGCAGCTGACGGTGTCGGAACACACCCGGGAGGTGATCGGCTGGTTGCGGCGGCCTCCCCTGCCCCCGGTCTCGCGGCTGGCCTATCTCGGCTTGTTTCAGGCGGCCCTGCTGACGCTGCCGGAGCGGCAGCGGAAAATGATCGGACTGAGGGCGTGGCCGCGGTGGATGGTGGTGCCGCCGACGCGGTTCTTCCTGCGGGCGCTGCGGTGGTTGATCGGTCCCGAGGACCCGGTGCGCGAGGCGGCGGTGGACCGGCTGCGGCGCGACGGGGTGATTGCGTGACGTGATCCGCTCAGGCCTTTTCGATCTCCGACGTTTGCCGTAGTTCGACGGCAAGCTGGTGGAGGGCCTCGCGGCGCCGGTCGGCAATGCAGAGATCGCGGATCTCGTCCCGGATGTCCTCGAAGGCGGGAACGTGTTCCGGCTCGAGTTTCTCGATCCGGACGAGGTGCAGGCACTGCTCGTAGAAGAACACCGGGCTGACCTCGCCCTCGCGCAGCGAGAACAGCATCGTTTCGAAACCGTTGAGCAGCCGCTCGTGCTCGATCCAGCCGAGGTCGGTCTGCTTGTCCTCGCGCGAGGTGTGCTCATCGGCCAGGGTCGCGAAGTCCTCGCCGGCGAGGGCGCGCTCGCGCACGGAGAGCATCAGGCGGTACTCGCCCGGGGGGTCGCTGTCGGGAAAGCGGACAAGGTGCCGGACCCTGGCCCGCGCGCGCTTGCGGAAGCGGTCCTCGTTTTGTCCGAACCATTCCCGCAAGGCCGCCTCGTCGGGCTCGGGCAGGTCGGCCCAAACGGTCTCGGCGAACTTCTCCATGCGCATCCGCGCCACGGTCTCGTCGCGCAGCTGGTCGCGCTGTTTCTCGAGCATTTCCCACGAGGCCCCGTGGCTCCGCCACTCGCGGAGCGAGTCCTCGAGCTTCGTGCGGACCTCGTCGGCGGGCGGTTCGGGCACTCGGCGCTCGGCCTCCTGGGCGAGCAGCACGCCCTCGATCACCTCCTCCTCGGCCCGCTCGCGGAATTCCTCGTCGCGCTCGCAGCAGGAGACCTCGGTCGCCGCCTCGGCCTCGGACTTGATCCGCATGAACGCCTCGTCGATGAGGTCGGGATCGACCGTCTCGCCATTGACCTTGAGCATCATCGGGCTTCGCGGATGGATCGGATCGCGGCGGCCATGTCGGGCACGCGGAAGGTCGAGGAGCCGGCGACCATCACGTTGGCTCCGGCGGCGGCGGCGGGACCCGCGGTGTCGGCGTCGATGCCGCCATCAACCTCGATGTGGAAGTCCAGCCCGCGCTGCTCGCGCCACCCGGCGGCGGTTTCGACTTTCGGCAGCACTTCGGGCATGAAGGCCTGACCGCCGAAGCCGGGAACGACCGTCATGCACAGGAGCAGGTCGATCTGGTCGAGGAAGGGTTCCACTTCCGCGATCGGCGTCGCCGGGTTGAGCGCGAGCCCGGCGAGGCAGCCGGCTTCGCGGGTCCGGCGCAGGGTTTCGGCGACGTCGTGGTCGGCCTCGACGTGCACGGTGACCAGGTCGGCGCCGGCCTCGAGGTAGTCGTCGAGATAGCGGTCGGGCCGGGAAATCATCAGGTGGACGTCGAGGAAGATGTCGTTGTGCTCGTGGACCGCCTGGATGACCGTCGGGCCGAAGGAGATGTTGTTCACGAAGTGGCCGTCCATCACGTCGAGGTGCAGCCAGTCGGCCCCGGCGCGGATCGCGCGGGTGACTTCCTCGCCGACTTTCGAGAAATCGGCGGCGAGCAGGGACGGAGCGATCACGCGGTCGTGGCAGGTCGGTGGGATCACGTCGACAACCTAAGGGTGCCGTGCCGGGTGCCAAGTGCCGAGTGGGCCGGGCGCGATGATCCACTGCCGCCTGCCGGGAGTGGCTCCTTGCAGGAGCCATGCCGGGGCTGGGCGACGTCCACGTCGCGGAAGGGGGGATCGACGAATCACGGACCCGCTGATCGCACTCGATCGGTGGCTGGACGAACGCCGGGAGTGTCTGTTCCGGCCCTGCGGGGAAACCCGCCGAACGACGCGGCTGGAAAGCCGCCAAGCCCCGGCATGGCGCTTCCCCCTTCGCCAAGGCTTCGGAGGACAGGTGCAAAGCGCCACTCCTGCCGCGAAAGGCTAGTTGCGCCGGAGCTTGACGCCGGGTCGTGACAGCCGCTTGCGCAGTCGCTCGGGATAATCCGCCGGAAGGCTCCAAAGCACCGGATGACCTTCTTTTTTCAGGGCGCGCTCGGCCGGGCCGAAGTCACTGCGCACGGCCAGGATCAGGTCGCTGCTGGCCCAGGGGTGATCGAACCAGTAGCGGTGTCCGTCGATGTCGAAGCCCCGCTGGGCGGAGCCGCGGGAAACATCGATGACCTCGAGCCGTTTTGCGGAGCGGACGATCGCAGCCTGCTCCGGCGGCAGGGGTTCGTCTCTCACGGTGCCGATGCGCACGTCGCCGCCCATGAAGATGGAACTGGATTTCAGCGCCCCGTCGTTGTCCGAGGCGGTCACCACAACCCGGTTCGCCAGAGCGTCCAGTTTCGGAATCGCCGCAACGAACTCGTCGCCCGGGACGTCGGCGGCGGCGAGATAGACCGTGCCGATCCGGAACCGGTTGCGCAGCGAAGACGTGCCTTTCGCATGGCGGTCGTGGAGTTCGGACAGGGCCTCGGTCACCACCCGGCCACCGGCGCTCCACGCGACGATGTGGATGCGGCGCGCCTTCGTTCGCGTGGCAAGCCCTTCCAGCAGGGTCGTGAGCGCATGGGCGTGGCGGTAGGCCCGCCGGACATCTCCGCCGGACGCGTAGGCGAAGATGTTCTGCCGCGTCGGCCAGGCGAAGGCGAGCGACGTCATGTCGCGCCCCATGAAGTGATCGAGCTGCGCGGCGAAGGCGCAGGCGTTGTAGAAGTTGACCTTCGCGCCGTGGACGTAGATGAGCAGGTCCTTGTCGCGGGCGGACTCGATTGAGTCGTTGAGATCCGCGAGCAGCCAGGAAACGGCGCTTTCGGGGGAATCGGAGCGGTCATCGGCCGGGTCGAAGGAGCCGGCTTCGATGACGCCGGAAAGATTCAGGTCGACCACGCGCTCGCGTTCCCTCTGGCGCGAATAGCGGTGCAGGTCGGACCAGGAAACGTCCGGGCCGCCGAATCCGACAAGGGCGAGTCCGACCGACACCTGGTCGCTCTCGCCGTTGCCGTAGTCGATGCGCTGGAAGTCGTCATCCCGCTTGCGCGTCGTGGCGTAATAGACGCGCCGCGGCTTGAAGCGCTCGGCCTTCGGGATGTGATCCAGGGGCCCGACTTCGCTTTCCGTGAACACCAGCGGCGTGGGCATCAGCGGCTGGATGCTCAGGCCGCAGGCGGACAACAGGATGGCGGACGCCAGCAGGGACAGGTTCAGGATCGCGCGTGGAAGCATGCCACCAGAAAAGATCATGCCCGGGGTGGTAAGCCCGTGACCGGTTCATCGCAAGCCCTGTCCCCCGCCCCGCGCGGCGATGCGTCTCTACTTGAGCTCCTTGATCCGCAGGTTGCGGAACTTGTAGGTCTGGCCCTTTTCGCCGTGGTGCTGGATGCCGATCGGGCCCGAGGCGTCGGCGCTGTCCCAGGCGTCGGTGATGAGCACGTCGTTGACGTAGATCCGGATGTGCGGGCCCTTGCAGACGATGCGGTAGCGGTTCCAGTCGTTGCGCTTGAGTGCGTTCCTGATCTCGGGTGTGGCGAAGTGGGCCATGCCTTGCTCCTTGGTCTTCGCCTTGTCGGAGATGTTCGTGGTGCCGTCGCGGCCGGGCCACAGCCACTTGCGGCGGCCCTCGTCGTAGAGGCCCCCCGACCAGCAGCGGTCGGAGCCGTCGACCTCGGCCTGGTAGCCGAAGACCTTGTTGGGCCCGACGTGGCAGCGGAACATGAAGCCGCTGTTGGCCTTGCCCTCGGGCAGCTTGATTTCGCCCTCGAACTCGAAGTCGGCGTAGTCCTTTTCGGTGACGAGGAAGAACTTCTTGTTGGCGGTCAGGTGGATCTCGCCGTCGACCACCTTGGCCTCGCCCCACTCGTAGGGGTTCTTCCAGCCGCTGGTGTCCTTGCCGTTGAAAAGGTCGACCCAGCCGTCGTCGGCGAGCGCGGTGGTAGTGCCGGCAACCAGGGCGACGGCGAGTGAGATCAGTCGTTTCATGGGGATGGCCTTAGTTTCCCGAGTGGGGCCGCGAACTCAAGCGAGTTCTGGTGCGTGGATCACCATTCCTCCTTCGCGGCATCCAGCAGCAACCGGAACTCCGGGTCGGCGAGGAGGAGGTCGACGAACTGGCGCGCGGCGAGCCGCCCGGCCTCGGTATCGCTCGGATAGTGAAAGCCCGCGATTTCCCGGTTGCGGGCGATGCGCAGGGCGTCCTTGCGATAAATTTCCGCGCGGGCGGGGTCGAGCTCCTCGAGCAGATAGGCGATGGTGAAGGCTTGGGTGCTGTGGCCACTGGGATAGGCCGGGTGCCCGGGAACGGGAAAGAGATGACCGAGCCCGGGATCGAGCACGCTCGGGCGGATGCGGTCGTGGCGGTGCTTGAGCGAGAAGATCACGAGGCTCAGGTCGGGCGTCATGGCGTCGAGCATCCGGCGCGTCGCGGGTCGCTCGGTGGACTTCAGAAGGATCCCGTAGCGATGCTTCCCGAACTGGAAGCCGTCGGAGGTGAGTTCCCGCCGGACTTCGCCGCGTTTTTCGGCCCGCGACTCGCGGATCTCGTGCAAGTGCGCGAGTTCCGCCCGGGTGCGGGGCGAGCTGTTCGCCGGGGGTGCGGGGATGATGATCCGCTTGCCCCAATCGTCGGGCAGGTGGCGTGGCGTGGCGCGGGTGAAGGCGAGGAAGACCGGATCCCAGCGTTGCGTGTTGGTAAAGCGCCGCTGGTCCTGCTCCGCATCGACCCCGGTGCCGGAGAGCTCGGAAGGCTCCGCGCCGGCAAGGGTGGCGAGCATGGCGAGGAGCAGGGTGATGGTCCGGCGGAGTGCCATTCGACGAGTGGGGATCAACCGATCTCCGGGAGATTACCCGGAATGCCGGCGGGAGCCTTCATGAAAAACGAGTTTCATTGCCAAGCGCACGGGGCGGGAAAGCGCCGCTTGCCGTCACGAAAGCCATTGCAGTGACCTGGCGCACGGCTATCGTCGGGGGTTGAAACACGTCCTCCTGGTCTACCCGGAGGTTCCCGAGACCTTCTGGAGCTTCAAGCACGCCTTGAAGTTCGTGCGCAAGCGGGCCGCTCTGCCGCCGCTCGGATTGCTCACGGTGGCCGCGATGTTGCCACCCGCCTGGGAGCTGCGGCTGGTCGACCTCAACGTCGGTCCGCTCGACGACGCCGACCTTGAATGGGCGAATCTCGTCTTCATCGGCGGAATGATCGCCCAGGAAGCCTCGGCCCGCGCGGTGATCGGGCGGTGCCGGCAGGCGGACAAGACGGTGGTCGCGGGAGGGCCGCTGTTCACCAGCGCGCACGCCGATTTCGACGAGGTCGATCACTTCGTGCTCAACGAGGCCGAGCTGACCCTGCCGGAGTTCCTCTCCGACATCGAAGCCGGCAAGCCCCGGCGGCTGTACACGTCCGAAGGATTCCCGTCGCTCGACCGGACCCCGGTGCCGCGCTGGGACCTGATCGACATGCGGCGCTACGCCTCGATGAGCGTCCAGTACTCGCGCGGTTGCCCCTTCGATTGCGAGTTCTGCGACGTCACCGCGAAGTTCGGCCGTCGCAGCCGCACCAAACCGACCGTCCGCGTGATCGCCGAGCTCGACGCGCTGGCCGCCGCCGGATGGCGCGGCCCGGTGTTCTTCGTCGACGACAACTTCATCGGCAACAAGCGCAAGCTGCGCGAGGACCTGCTGCCGGCCCTGATCGAGTGGCAGCACGCCCACCGCCACCGCTTCGACTTCTACACCGAGGCCTCGATCAACCTCGCCGACGACGGCCCGCTCACCGAGTCCATCGTCGCCGCCGGCTTCGACACCGTCTTCATCGGCATCGAAACCCCCGAGGAAGCGGGGTTGGCCGAGTGCAACAAGCGCCAGAACCGCGGACGCGACCTGGCCGCCGACATCCGGCGGCTGCAACGCGCGGGCCTGCAGGTGCAGGGTGGATTCATCGTCGGCTTCGACTCCGACACCCTCTCGATCTTCCGGCGCCAGTTGGAGTTCATCCAGCAGAGCGGCATCGTCACCGCGATGGTCGGCATGCTCACCGCGCTGCCCGGCACCCGTCTGCACGAGCGCCTCGGGCGCGAGGGGCGGCTGCTCGGATCCTCCAGCGGCAACAACAGCGACGGCACCACCAACTTCCTGCCAAGCATGAGCCTGGAATCGCTGCGCGACGGCTACCGCGGGCTGATGCACACCCTCTACTCGCCGGGCCCCTACTACCGCCGCGTGCGCACCTTTCTGCGCGAGTTCCATCCGCCGCGGATCCGGTGGCGTTTCAATCCCCGCCAGGGGCTCGCCTTCCTCCGCGCGTCGTTCCGGCTCGGTGTGATCGGGCGTGGACGGTTCCGCTACTGGGGCTTGCTGGCATGGACGACCTTCCGCCGGCCGGCGCTGCTCCAGACCGCGGTGACCCTGGCCATCTACGGCTACCATTTCCGCCGCTGCGCCAGCGCGCTGGGGGCCTGACGTCGGTGGAAACGAAAGCCCGGCCCCACCGGAACCCGGTTCTCGCGCAGACCCACCGCATGTGGGATACCCGGCCCTGTCATGCATTGCCGACGACCGATCGCCATCTGCGGGCCCTTGCTCGCGATCGGCCTGACCGCGTCGTCGTGCGACAAGCACGCCCCAAGCGAGGCCCCGCCGCCCCTGACCGCCGAGGCCTACGTCTGGCAGGACCCCGCCCGCCCGGAGGTCCGCGAGGCCGTCGCGGCAGCGCACCCCGCCTTCGGCACGCTCCATTTCCGCGCCGCCGAGTTCCGCTGGACCGGCCGCGATTTTGCCATCGACCAGGTTGTCACCGACCGCCTCCCCTCGCCCGGCTGTGGACTGGTGGTCCGCATCGGACAATCGGCCGCCCAGCTTGAGTGGACCGACGCGCAATGCCGCGCCGTGGAAGCGTGCGTCGCCTCACTGGCCCGCCTCGGCCCGCGTGAAATCCAGTGCGACTACGATTGCCCCCAGGCGCGCTTGGGCGACTACTGCCGTCTTCTCAAGCGCTTGCGCGCCGCGGCGGGGGCGGTGCCGGTCGTGCCGACCACGCTGCCGAGCTGGCTCGCCGAGAGCGGCTTTGCCGAGCTCGCGGAGGAGTCGCCGGGATACGTGCTGCAAGTCCACTCGCTCACGCTGCCCCGCGCTCCGGAAGAGGAGGTGGTTTTGCTCGATCCTGCCCTGGCCCGCCGCTCGGTGGACCGCGCCGCCGCCCTCGGCGTGCCGTTCCGCGTGGCGATGCCGACCTACGGCTGCGAGGTCTGGTTCGATGCCGGTGATCGGGTGATCGAGGTGATTTCCGAAGACCGTGCGCCCGAAGGACTCGCCCCCGCCCGCCGGTCCTACGGCTATGCGGAACCGGCCATGGCCGCGAAGTTGGTCGGCGGGTGGATCGACGCGCGCCCCGCCGGACTCACCGGGGTGATCTGGTACCGACTGCCCATCGCCAGCGACCGCCGAAACTGGGCGTGGCCGACGCTCCAAAAGGTCATGCGGGGAGAAATTCCCAAGCCCGGTCTGCGCATCGAAGCCGCGGAGTCCGGCGGGGACGTCGCACTCGTGAACCACGGCGACGCCCCCGCCCGCCTGCCGCTGCGCTTGATCGCCCGGGGACCGATCCAGGCGGCCGACGCGATCGGCGCCTACCGCCTCGAAAGTGGCGGCACGGAAACCGTCTTCCGCTTCACCGGAGATGGCTGGCCGTGGATCGAACCGGCAAATCGCCTCGTCGTGGGCTGGATCACCACGCGTGATCCTGCTAGCAAAGTGACATGGGAAATCGAATGAGGTGGAGTGGATGGCTGGTCGGCGCCGCGCTGCTTGCCGACGGCACCGGACGAGCGTGCGGACCGTTCTTCGCCGACACCGTCCTGATCCACCCGCAGGCCGTGCTCGACGTGCCGCCGGTCTCCTACCTCAGCGAACTGGCGGAGGTCGCCGGAATTGACGGGCCGATCACGATTCCCTCCGGCATCGACCGCCTCACCCAGGTGCCGGTCGAGATCGCCGAGCTTGAAGCCCACTGGCGCGCGGAGGGAGTCGATGAAGAAAAAATCACGAAGCGCGCCACCCGCTACCGGACCCAGCGCACCGCGCTGCTCAACTCACTGACGCGTGAACGCCTGAACGACCTGGCCGAGGAAGACGCCCCGGCTCCCCCCGCGCCCCTCGACCTGGGTCCCGGATTCCCGGCCGATGTCGTGGACTATCTCAAAGGGGCACGGGAACTCGCCGCGGGGAACAAGGACGGAGCGCGGGAGATCTGGCGGAAAATCTGCCAGCGCCCCGCCGCCGAGACACGGATGCGCCGGGCGTGGGCGGCGTGGATGCTCGCCTCGACCACCGATGATCGCGACGAGGCCGTCAAGTGGTACCGCGAGGTCATCGCCATGGTGAAGGCCGGCGCCGCCGACTCGCTCGGGCTGGCAGGGGGCGCCCACGGCTGGCTTTCCACGCTCGATGCCGGCGACGACCCGGTCGAGGCGATCCGCCTGACCTATCTCGCCGTCAAGGCCGGCCACTACCGCTCGGTCCCCGACCTCCGGAACCGCTGCGCCACCATCGTCGCCCATCCGGATCCTGCCGTGCTTGCCCGCGCCGCCCGCGACCCGGAAATCCGGAGCCTGATCCACCTCGAATTCTTCGCCCGCCTCGACGGACCGCAATTTTCCCCGATCGGAGAGGCCGAGCAAAAGCCGCTGGCCCGCTGGCTCGAGGTGCTCGACGCCGAGGCCACCGGCCCGGACCCGGATGCCGCCCGCATCGCCTGGGCCCTCTACGCCACGGGGCGCTTCGACGAGGCGGCCGATTGGCTCAAACGTTCCGACGAGGCCGACCCCCGTGCGGGTTGGTTGCGCGGCAAACTCGCCCTGCGCGCCGGCCGCATCGACGACGCAAAACGGGAACTGGCGCAATCCATCGAACGAGAGAAACAGGACCCGGAAGGCTGGACCCCCGCCAATCCGCTGCTCGACGGTCTGTGGGGTCATTCCGGACCCGAACGGGCCTCCTCCGCACAGGGCCGCTTGCTCGCGGACCTCGGGATGGTCGAGCTTTCGAGTGGCGAGTATGAAAGCGCCCTCGAATCCCTGGTGGAAGGCGGCTACTGGGAAGACGCCGCCTACGTCGCCGAACAAGTGCTTTCGGCCGATGAACTCCGGGATCACCTGCTGGAAGTCGCCCCCGAATGGTCGGCGGCGGCCGTGGATTTCTGGTCGGGAGCCGAGCAGTCCACCGAATGGGGCGGGACCTATCGCTATGGTGGACCCGCCGACCCCACCCGCTTCGAGCAGGGCCCGCGCCACGACCTGATGCCGCCGATGACCGAGCACGACCAGCTGCGCTACCTGCTGGCGCGACGGCTCGCCCGCGAGTGGCGCTTCGACGACGCCCGCGAGTGGATGCCGCCTTCGCTGATCCCGCTGTTCGACCACTACGTCGCCCTGCACCGCGCCCGGCGGTCCGGTCACCATCGCGGCGAAGACCTGGCTGCCATCACGTGGAGGCAGGCCCTCATCCACCGCATCTGGGGCATGGAGATGTTCGGCACCGAATCCAGTCCCGACGGCCATCTGCACGACGGCTCCTTCGCCGCGAGGGACTTCGCCGAGCTGCGTGGCTGGTGGGGCGGAGCGGAGTCGGAAGCACCGAGCGAATTCGTCCAGGAACTCGGACCGCCTGTCCTTGCCGTGAGCCAGGACGAGATTCGCCGCATCCAGGCCCACCGCCTGCCCGAGGAAAAGCGACAACGCTTCCACTACCGGTTCACCGCCGCCGAGATCGCCTGGAAGGCGGCTGCCGCGCTCCCGGACAACCACCCGCAGCTCGCCGGCATCTACCACACCGCCGGCCTGTGGCTCGCGGACCGGGATCCGCAGGCGGCGGATCGCTTCTATCAGGCCCTCGTCCGCCGCTGCGCCGGCACCGAGGACGGCCGGCGCGCCGACGCCAAACGGTGGTTCCCCGGCGACATCGCCCGCCCCGGGCAATGGCACCCGCTTCCCGGGTCACTCGAACCCCGGAGCCTCCCTTCGCCGCCTGGCGAAGGGTAATGACGGATCCTCAGCCTTCGGTGTTGTAGGCCTCCTCGCCGTGGGTGTTGCGGTCGAGACCGCCCATCTCCTCGTCCTCGCTCACGCGCAGGCCGACCACCAACTTGGCCACCGTCAGTCCGATCAGTGCGGCGGCAGCACTCCACGCGATCGTCACCAGCACGCTCAAGGTCTGTGCCCCGACCTGCTTGCCGACGGTCATGCCTTCGGCCAACGCGCCCTCGCGCAGAAAGACTCCGGTGAGGATCGCGCCGATGATCCCGCCCACGCCGTGCACGGCGAAGACGTCCAGCGAGTCGTCCACCTTGAGCATGTGCTTCAACTTGGTCGCAGTGAAATAGCAGCAAAAGCTCGAGAGCGCGCCGATCGCCAAGGCTCCGCCGACCGTGGTCGACCCCGCCGCCGGCGTGATCGCCACCAGGCCGGCCACCGCACCGGTGGCCACACCAACCGCGGTCGGCTTTTTCTGAATCAGCCACTCGAGTCCGGCCCACACCACCACCGCGGTTGCCGTCGCGGCATGGGTGGTAAGCATCGCCATGCCAGCCGAAGCGTCCGCCGCGCAGGCCGAACCGGCATTGAATCCAAACCATCCGACCCACAGCAGCGCCGCCCCGATCACGGTGAAGGGCACGTTGTGCGGGGCCAGGGCGGCACTCGGGTAGTCGCGCCGGCGCCCGACCATGATGCAGGCCACCAGTCCGGCCACCCCGGCGTTGATGTGGACCACCGTGCCGCCGGCGAAGTCGAGCACGTTCCAGCGGTGGAACAGCCCGCCGCCCCAGGCCATGTGCCACACCGGGATGTAGGCCAGCACCGTCCAGATCAGGGTGAAGATCAGCATCGCCGAGAACTTCATCCGCTCGGCAAAGGCCCCGACGATCAGTGCCGGGGTGATGATGATGAAGGTCATCTGGAAGGTCAGCCACACGCTCTCGGGGATCGAACCGTTGAGCAGTTCGGGCGTCAGGTGCTTGAGCATCACCTTCGATCCATCGCCGATGAACAGATTGTCCCCGCTGCCGGTGGCGAAGCTCGCCCCGAAGAGGATCCAGACCAAGCTCATCACGCCGGCCATCGCGAAGCATTGCACCAGGATGGACAGCACGTTCTTGGTCCGGACCAGACCACCGTAGAAAAGCGCCAGACCCGGAAGGGTCATCAACAGCACCAGCACCGTGGCCACCAGCATCCAGGCGGTGTCACCACTGTCCGGGGCGGGGCTGTCCTGCGCCGCGGCAGGCAGGACGAGGAGCAGAAGCCACATGAGAAGCGACAATCCGGGAGGTTGCAAACGGTTCATGGTGAGGGGTTTCTCAACATCCGGAAGGCATCTGTCCAGCTCCCGCTGCGTGCTCCTTTCCGGAGAATCGACATTCCTGTCGATCAACCCCACCTCGCTCTTGCATCGCATCGGGCTTCTCCCGAAGTTCCATTCATGCCCGCCAAAAAGTCCCGCAAACGCCGCAAACCCTCAACCCCGCCGCTTCCTCCCGCCGGTGACTGGCGCAGCACCGACGAGCAGGAAGTCCTCCGCCGCGTCCAGCGCGCCCGCGACGAGAAGCACTCGGTCACCTCGCTCAACGACGCCCATCCCGTCCTCTCCCGCTTCGACGTCGCGTCCCCCAGCGGCATGACCTATCAGGTCGAGATCCGCGACCCCGCCACTCGCGCCTTTTCCTGCACCTGCCCCGACTTCCGCACCGCCGGACTCGGCACCTGCAAGCACGTCGAGGCCACCCTCATCCGCCTCAAGCGCCGCCACCGGGGAGACTTCCGCGCCGCGGAAAAGGCCGGCTCGCCCTTCATCGACATCGTCCCCGATGGCGACACCCTGCGCGTCGAGCGCAACCTCGCCTCGCTCCCCGCCTCCCTGCGCCCGCTCTTCGACGACAGCGGCACCCTTGTCGCCGACCCAGACGAGGCCCTCGAAAAACTCCGCCGTTCCCGCGCGACCAAACTCCGCCTGTCGCAGGACATCGAGCCCTTCCTAGAGCACCGCCGCCGCGCCGCCGAACGCCGCGCCCTGCGCCGCGACTACGAGACCGGCGTCGTCGAGGGCCGCCACCCCGAACACGTCACCCTGCTGCCGCTCTACCCTTACCAGCGCGAGGGCATGCTCCACCTCGCCTTCGGCGAACGCGCCCTGCTGGCCGACGAAATGGGCCTCGGCAAGACCATCCAGGCCGTCGCCGCCAGCGCCCTGCTCCACCATCTCGGAAAGGCCGAACGCGTGCTGGTCGTCACCCCCGCCTCGCTCAAGACCGAGTGGGAGGAGCAGATCAAAAAGTTCACCACCCTTTCCCACCAGCTCGTCTTCGGACCCCGCTCCGCCCGTCTGAAATACTACACCGATAGTAGACCTCCCTTCTTCACCCTGGTCAACTACGAGCAGATCCTCGCCGACGGCCTCGACATCAACGAGCACCTGCGCCCCGACATCGTCATCCTCGACGAGGCCCAGCGGATCAAGAACTGGGCCACCAAGACCGCCCAGGCAGTCAAGCGCCTGCAGAGCCGCTACGCCTTCGTCCTCACCGGCACGCCGATCGAGAACCGCATCGACGAACTCTACTCCATCGTCGATTTCCTCGACCCCGCCCTGCTCGGCCCGCTGTTCCGCTTCAACCGCGAGTTCTACGAACTCAACGAAAAGGGCCGGCCCGAGAATTACAAGAACCTCCCCGCCCTGCGCGAGCGGGTGAAGCCGGTGCTCCTGCGCCGCCGCAAGCACCACGTCGAGACCGAGCTGCCCGACCGCACCGACCGCAACCACTTCGTCAAGCTCACCCGCGCCATGCGCGACGACTACGACGAGGTGAAACAACAGGCCTCCCAGCTCATCCAGCGCTCGCTCAAGCGTCCGCTCAAAAAGGAGGAGTCCGAGCTGCTGATGATCCTGTTGGGCATGATGCGGATGATCTGCGACTCGCCCTCCATCATCAAGAACCGCGACTGCGACCACTGTCCCAAGCTCGACGAACTCGACGGCATCCTCGACGACGCCCTCAGCGATCCCGACGTGAAAGTCATCATCTTTTCCGAGTGGGAAGGCATGCTGCAAAAGGTCCGCGACCTCGCCGAAGCGCGCGGCATCGGCTACGCCTGGCACACCGGCAAGGTGCCGCAGAAGAAACGCCGGGGCGAGATCCTCTCCTTCCGTCAGGATCCCGACTGCCGGCTCTTTCTCAGCACCGACTCCGGCGGCGTCGGCCTCAACCTCCAGAACGCCAGCGTCGTCATCAACTGCGACCTCCCCTGGAATCCCGCCCGCCTCGAACAGCGCATCGCCCGCGCCTGGCGCAAGCATCAGACGCGTCCCGTCACGGTCATCAACCTCGTCGCCGAGGACACGCTCGAGCACCAGATGCTCGCCACCCTCGACAACAAGATGAACCTCGCCGAGGGCGTCCTCGACGGCTCCGACGACGCCCTTGCCAAAACGAAGCTCAAGCGCGGCCGCGAGGCCAACCTCGCCCGCCTCAAGCAATTCCTCGGCACCGTGCCGAAAGGGAAAGCCGCCAAGCCGAAAGCCCCGCCCGCCGACCCTGCCCAGCACTTCGCCGACCGCGCCCGCGAAGCCCTCGGCGAGGCACTCATCCACTGTCAGGAAGCCATGCTCCCCGGCGACGCTGAGCCAGTCCTGCTCACGGTCCTGCGCGACGCGGCCCGCAGGCCCACCGTCGAGGAACTCCACCGCGAAACCGACTGGCGTGGTGGCACCCCGCGGCTCCACGTCCTCGACCCCGCCACCTGGACCGCCATCCGCCAACTCGCCGACAGCGGTCTTCTCACTCTCAACACCCGCGCCACCCGCCACCTCGCCGGCGACCCGCCGCCGGAGCCGACAAAACCCGCCCTTACCGAGCAACAGAAGCAACGCATCGCCGAGTTGAAGGCCTTCGCGGCCAAGAAGGAAAAAGTCGCCAAGCTCCTCATCGAAAGCGACCTCGCCGACGAGGCCGAGGAGCATCGCAAGGCGGCGGAAAACGCGCTGACCGAGGCGGCGGAGATCGAGAATTCCGCCTCATGATGCCCGGCGGTGTGCTCCTATGGCATCCGGCGTCTCGGGCTCTGCCCTCCTTTTCACCCCCGAAAGGTCACGATCTCAAACCACCCGAGCACCGCAAAATCCCGCTCGTTGTTGGTGATCAACCGCTTCACGCCCGCCCGACGGAAGCCCGCCGCCAGCAGGGTGTCCGGCAAGCGCTTGCGCCCGAGTCTGTGGCGGGAAAGCCAGGCAAGGAAATCCGTCACCGCCTCTCCGTCCGGAAACACCCGGACCACGCTACTGCCGGAATCTCCGCCGGTGCGCCACCGCGCGGTGAATGGCATCGAGCGTGGCGTCGAGGTGTTTCGCGAGATCTTCGGCGAGGAAGCGCAGGACGTGGCAGCCGTTTTCCTGCAGCAGTGCGTCCTTGCGGCGGTCGCGACGGTAGGCCTCCGGGTCGGCGAGGTGCTGCGGCCCGTCGATCTCGATCGCGATCTTCAAGTCGTGGCTAAAAAGATCCACCTCCATCTCGCTCCAGCCGTCGAACGGGATCGGTAGTTTCTGGTTGAGCCAAAACAGGCCGGCGGTTTCCGGGAGGGACCCGAGCCGCCGGAAAAGGAAGGCCTCCGAAGCGCTGCGCGCCCGGGATTCGTCATCGGTGGGACGGCTGGCGGCGACAAACAGCCCCGCCAACGGCACATCCACCCCGTCGCGGATCAGCCGCCGGACGCTTGCCGCATAGTCGCGCTTCCACAACGGATCGATCGGCAGCGGCACCTCCGCCGGCCAGCCGGGCAGGGCGCTGGCCGGGAGCAGGATGGTGTAACCCACCGCCTCGTAGCCCGCACAGCGTTTGTCGAACATGCGGGAAAGCATCGGCACGTCGAGGTCGGCGTAGTCGTGGATGCGCACCTCGCGCTTGCCGTCGTGCAGCCGGTGGAGGCGCCCGGCATACTGGGCGACGGTCCCGCGCCACGACACCGGCATGGTGAGAAACAGGGTGTCGAGCCGCGGATCGTCGAAGCCTTCGCCGACGAAACGCCCGGTGGCGATGACCACGCGACCTTCATCCTCGGGGATCGTGGTCAGCGATTCCATCGCTTCGCGCAGCACCTTGCGACCCATCCCGCCGCGCAACACGACCAGGTGCTCGACATGGGGGCGGAGGAGTCCATCGAGGATCTCGATGTGCTCGGTGCGCTCGGTTAGAACCAGCGGGGAGCGTCCTTCCCGCAAGGCCGCCAGCACCTCGTCGCGGATCATCTCGTTGCGTGGCACACAACGCATCAGCTCGTCGCACAGGTTCTGGTATTCCAGTCGCCGATCGGGATCGGGCTCGACCATCGAGCGGAATCCCGTGGGCCGGACGATGACGTGGTGGCTGAAAGGACGCGCCTCGGCCTGCCGCTTCGCATCGACCCGATGGCGCACCGGCCCGCACTGCATGAAGATGATGGGATGATGCCCGTCCTTGCGCGTGATCGTGGCCGAGAGGCCGCAAACGAAACGTGCCTTCGCCCGCCGGGCCACCAGCTCGAAACTCTGCGCCGAGAGGTGGTGGCATTCATCCACGATCAGATGCCCATAGTCCGCCACCCGGTCATCGACCACCCCCTTGCGCACCACGCTCTGGATCAGCGCGACATCGAGACCGCCGGTCAGTTTCCGTCGTCCGCCACCGAGTCTGCCGATGGATTTGACCGGGATGTCGAGGAAGGCAGAAAGTCGCTCGACCCATTGCTCCATCAACTGCTGCCGGTGGACGAGGACCAGCGTGTTCACCCCGCGGGCGGCGATCAGATGCGCGGCAAGCACGGTTTTGCCGAAGGCGGTGGTGGCGGCAAGCACGCCGGTGTCGTGGGCCAGCATGGCCTTTGCGGCTGCTTCCTGTTCCGGGCGAAGCGTGCCGGTGAACTTCACCTCCAGCGGCTCTCCCGTCACCCGCTCGTCGCGGATCCGCCGCTTGATCTTGTGGGCCCTGAGCAAGGTCTTCAATTCGTCGATGCACCCCCGCGGCAGGCCGATGTGTTCCGGCAGGTCTTCGGCGCAGCTGATGATACGAGGTTTGCCGTAGGTCGGCAGCCGCATCGCCTGGGCCCGGTAGAACTCCGGATTCTGGAAAGCGGCGAGACGCACCAGCCGGTTTCGGAGCGCGGCGGGAAGTTCGTTCTTTGCCAGGTAGATCTGATCGCCCAGCACCAGCTCGAGTTCCGCCGGCAGCGGCGGCCCGATCGGCGGTTCGCGGCGACGCCTCGACGGCGGGGCGTTCCACGGCTCGTCATCTTCCCCGTCATCGGCCGAAACGAAACGCACGCCGGTCACCCGGCCGCGGGAGTCGGCATCGCGGGCCAGGGTCTTCACCCGCTCTTTCTCGATTCGTTGGATCCCGGAAAGGAAGGCCCACTGGTCGGGCCACGGCGTGAGCGCGTCATCCACGAACACGCTGTTGCCATTCATCCGCGGCTCCTTTTGCAGCGGCAGCGCGATCAGGTTGCCGAAGCCGCCCTTGGGCAGCGTGTCCTGGTTCGGAAAGAGGCGGTCGTAGGAGGCGAGGCCGAGTTCTGGACGGCGCTCCATCGTCTCGGTCAGAAGAAACGATCCGAGCTTGCGGGCGAGGGTCGCCGGCACCGCCTCGGCGAAGAACAACCAAACGTGCCCACCATTTCCCGAGCGCGAGCGTTCGAGAGCCGCTGGGATCTCCAGGTTTGCGCAGGTTGCCATCACCGCACGCACGTCGTCGCCCCACGCTTCCTTGTCGAAATCGATGGCGAGGAAACGGCAGGTCTCGTCGGCCAGCATCGGATAGACCCCGGCGACGAAGTCCGCGCCCGTCTTGTCCCGGCCCGACAGATGCCAGTGGATCATTTCATCTGTGACCGGCAGGAAGGCGCGGTGAGCGCAGTCGGCGCATTTGATCCGCGGCTTCTCGCACACGCCGCGCACCCACTCGTTGCCGCAGGCCGGAGCATAGCCGGCGCGACCGGTCCGCCGACTCTCGAAGCGCCGGGGATAACCCGCATTTCTCATACTCCCGGTGGCGATTCGCCGATGGGGGGCTCGATCTCGGTGAGAGATGAGATCAGCGGCTTTTGAGCACCCTCGGCG
>JAKZES010000078.1 GCA_022548915.1 Verrucomicrobiaceae bacterium E54 | reverse complement strand
CGCTCAGCGGCGAAAATCGTGCATGCCTTCAAAGCCTGGTTACCGAGAACTTCCAGCTGTTCGAGAATCCGAAAAGTTAATGCCGAGAAGTATACTTTCTAAATCAGATTCCAGATAAATCGAAGCAATCCTATTAGCGATTTCAAGATCTCCCTTTTTAGTGTAATCGACTTGCAGGGCTTTGAGTTGTTCAACAAAAATCTTATCAATCCGAGCGATCGCAGTGTCACGTTGCTCCACTAGCTGCTGAGCATCTGGCGGCAGGGGACCTTCAGCTCGTACATCCGCCTGAAAAAATAAGGCGATCAGGAACACTGCCAGCGATTTCATCGCTTCCAACCTCGGTAACTCGAGGACCTCTTTCAAGCCGAAAGCCGAAGGCAGCGCTAGGTTTACGCCCGTTGACACCCGAGGCCGGGCGTGAACCCCCTGCTTCTTCAACACCGGGAGTGGCTGATCCAGCCCGAGGCGCTGGAAGCAATGGAACTCGCGGCCCGCTCGTTCCACGAACGCGGCGCTAGCCTGCCGGGCCAGCCGCAGTCCAACCCGCTCCTTTCCGTCGACGACGGTGTGGGCGTGGTGGCGATCGAGGGCCCCATCCTCCGCAAGCCAGATGCTTTCGCTCGTGCCATCTTTGGTGCAACTGACTCGGAAGAGATCGGAGCCGCGCTCCGGGAAGCGTCCGAGCGCGACGACATCCGTGCGGTGTTCCTCGACATCGATTCCCCGGGAGGCACGGTGGCCGGCACTCCGGAATTGGGATCTGCGGTGGCCAATCTCAATGAGCGGAAGCCGGTCTACGCGTTCTCCTCCGGCCTCATGTGCTCGGCGGCCTACTGGATTGGAAGCCAGGCGCGTGCCGTCTATGCCACCCCCTCCGCCCGGGTCGGGTCCATCGGTGTGATGCAGGTGGTCGTCGACCAGTCCGCGGCGCTTGAGAATCGCGGGATCAAGGTAGAGGTCTTTTCGGTCGGCAAATACAAGTCGATCGGCGCGCCCGGCACATCCCTCACCGACGACCAGCGGGAGTTGATCGGCTCCAACCTCGCGGAAACGGCCGCCGAGTTCCATGCGGCGGTGCTGGCACGCGGCCGCGCGATCCCGGCAGATGCCATGGAAGGCCAGGCGTTCACCGGCCGCCAGGCACAGAATTTCAACCTGGCGGGCATGGTTTCGGACAGGGCGGAAGCCCTGCGGCGCCTTCGCGTCTACCACGCCGCAGTTGACACCGGATCCCGTGCAATGAGCACCGCTCTCGAAGACCAACTCGCCGAAGCCCGCAGCCAGGTCGAAAACCTACAGGCGGAAAACAAGACCCATGTTGACCAGCTGGCCGATGCCCGCGCCCAGGTCGCCACTCTTGAGGACGACAGCAAAGCGCAGGCGGATCTTCTGTCGGAAAGCGCCACCGCCCAGGAGGACTTGCGCGGGCAGGTCGAACTTCTCACAGCCGAGGTGGACACCCTCAAGGCCGAGCGCGACACCGCCACCGGCAAGGTCGAGGAATTTCAACGCCAAGTGGCCGATCTCCAGGCGTCCCAGACGGATTTCGACAAGCGCGTCCAAACCGAAGTCGCCCGAGTGGTTGCCTCCACCGGCACCACCGCACCGGCGCGCGTCACCCCGGCCGGTGACCAGTCCCAGGCCGCCGATCTCCAGGCGCAATTCGCCGCCATCACCGACCCGGCCGAACAGACCGCCTTCTGGCGCAAGCTCACGCCCGACCAGCAAGCCCTCATCCTCAAGCACCAAGCCTGACAACTCGCCATGTCCAACACCCTCACCGACGTCAAAGACATCAAGGTCGCCCAGCGGGCACTCCAGCCCTTCATGGCAAACCTGATGCCCGTCAGCGCGTTCTCGACTGACTTCAGCCCGCTGCCCGCCGACAAGCTCGACACCGTGCGCGTGCCGCTGGTCGGCGCGCCCAGCGAGTCCAGCGACTTCACCGGCGACTATTCGGCCAATGCGGATTCCACGGTCACCGTGGTTCCGGTGGTGCTCAACCGCCACAAGTACAAGACCGTGCACATGACCGCCAAGGAGTCGGCGGAAACCGCACTCAAGGTTCTGGAAACCCTGGTGGAAGCCGCCGCCCAGCAGCTCGCCCAGGACGTGCTCCTCGATATCTTCACCGAGATCACTGCCGCCAATTACGGTGCGCCGGGGATCTCGGCACTCGCCGCCACCTCGTTTGACTACAAGAAGGTGCTCAGCCTGCGGGAAAGCTGCGGCAACGCGAAGATGCCGCCTAACCCGCGCGCGCTGGTGCTCGACGCCGGCTACTACACCAACCTTCTGGCCGACGACGTGGTTGCCAAGAGCTTCAACCTGAACCTCAACGCCCCGGCCGTGACCGAGGGCCTGGTCAAGCGCCTTGCCGGCTTCGCGCTGCACGAAACCACGATCCTGCCGGCTGACCACGCCGAGAAGCTGGTGGGCTTTGCTGCCCACTCGAGTGCGATGGCCGTGGCGATGCGCTACCTGCAGCCGGTGGCCGACTACCAGCAGGCCGGGGCGGTCACCGATCCGCAGACCGGAATGACCTTCGGCTACCTGCGCTTCACCGACACCCGCGCCAACAAGGTATTCGTCACCCTGGAATGCCTCTACGGCTTCGTCGCCGCCAAGACCGATGCCCTCAAGCGGGTCGTCAAACCCTGAACCGCCACCACCACCATGATTCCCTTCAGCAAGACCGGCGACGCCGGCAGCACCCTGAGTCACGTCGTCATCCCCGCGGGTGGCCGCGACCGGATCCGCGTCCAATACGTGAGCGCCACCTCCGACAAGGCGGCGTCCCTGCTCAACCTCAAGGGCTCGACGAGGTCCTCGATCGTCACCGCCGCCAGTGCCTCCAACCAAAAGGTGATTTCTGCGGCCCCCTACGCCGGGGCGGCCCAGGACGACGTGGTGGTACTATTCAGCCTCGCCACCGGCACCGGCATTCGGGGTGTGGTGGATGCGGTGGACGCCGAGGCCGGAACGATCACCCTCAAGGCCAACCTCGGCCTGGCTCTCGCTCCCGGCGACCAGGTCCACCTGATGGCCGCGCAGGGTCAGATCCCCGTTGGAGCAACCACCAAGGAAGCTACTGCTCCCACGGTCTTTGCCGTTCTGGAAGGCCCGGCGCTGCTCGAACTCGATGGCACCTCCGCCTGCCGGATCAACCTGGTGGCGGGGGAGTATCTCTGATCTGCAGCGCCAACCGGCAATGCCCCGGTCCTCGAGCGGATCGTCAAGGCCACGCCGTAATCCTCACTTGCTCATCCCTGGTTGGTCGTTGCCGCCCCCTCTGGAGTGATCTGGAGGGGGCAGTCTGGTGAGGGTCTATCTGCCAAACTCTACTCCACAATGCACTTGCCTTGCATTTCCAGGGCCGGCATCTTCATCGAGTCCAATGCGACTAATTTCTGCATCCTGGCTGCTCATGCCAAACCTGGCTACAGTGTTTGGAGTAGGCATTCTTACCGACCTTTGCGCGGGCCAGTTTGGGCTATTTGAATACGGAGTTGTTGAGGAATCCACGATCGAGATCACGGGGTACCCATCAAGCGCAGTAGGGGCGGTCTCGATACCCGAAGAGATCGAAGGGAAACCTGTCACGTCGATAGGCACCTATGCCTTTAGGGACTGTGCACAGATAGCGTCTGTCGACCTTCCAAGTTCCCTGGTATCGATCGGATTTGGAGCCTTCTCAGGTTGCCGAAGTCTAACCTCGGTGGAGATACCGCAAGGCGTGACTAGGATCGGCGTCTATGCGTTTCAAAGCTGCACAGGCATTGAGAGCATCTTTTTGCCAAGAAATGTTTTTCAAGTCTATGGGGATTCATTTTCATCCTGTAGTAATATGACTTCAATCGAAGTCGATGGAGAAAACCCAAACTATTCTTCAGTAGACGGCGTCCTGTTCGATCAGGACCTGAGCGAACTCATTCGCTACCCGTGTGGAAGACACGGCGTCTATAGTATTCCGCAAGGAGTTACTATTGTTGGCAGGGATGCCTTCAGTTCGTGCCATGAACTCCAAGCGATTCACTTTCCTGCTAGTGTTAACCAGATTGAAGCCCATGCCTTCGAATTTTGCTCCCAGATTACTGATGTCGAGATTCCTGGAAGCGTTGAACAAGTTGGTCAATACGCCTTCTTCGGTTGCTCGAGATTGCGAAGTGTCCTGATCCACGAGGGATTGAGCGACCTTGGGGTAGGGGCATTCAAGAATTGCAGAAGGCTCGCCGATGTTGTGCTCCCTGACACGCTACCGGTGATCAGTGATTCTGCATTCAGGTTCTGCGACAGTCTGGTGACGATCAGTCTCCCCTCAAACCTCTCAAGTATTGGTCCGAACGCATTTCAAGGTTGTGATGAACTTGCGCACATCACAATTCCAGACACAGTCGTCAGCATTGGAGATGGTGCGTTCGGCGCGTGTCAGAAACTAACTACAGCGGTATTTCTTGGAGATGCCCCCGTGCTCGGATCTTGGGTTTTCATTTCTGTTGATCCAACTTTCTCAGTCTACTTCCTTCCCGGTGCGACAGGCTTCGATGCGCCAGCATGGAGCGCTTACACGCCACTTGCCGTGGACCCTGAGAGTGAACCGATGGAGTATTGGCTTGTAAGACACGGCTTTCTGCATTCTACGTCAATGGAAGATGACCTGAACGGTGATGGAGTGAACCTGTTGCTGGCTTACGCGCTCAACCTTGACCCGCGAAGCCCTCACTCTGGGATGCCACGAGCAGAGGTTGATCAAGGCACTCTTCAGATGGAGTTTTATGCGTCATCACCTGGGGTTGTCTACACTGTAGAGTCAAGTGCTGATCTTTCTTCCTGGAAGGATTCAGAGGTGGCCCTTTCTTCCATCGACTCAGGAGGATACAGGATTGCTTCGATTGGAAGCGCTTCCACGCACCGTTTCCTTAGAATCAAGGTAGAGTAGCAGGTGCTTGACCTTGATTTGTCCGCGGAAAGAACACCCGTAATACTTTGACACCCGGCACGAGGCATGCCCCTCGACTCGGAAATCCTCGCCGACCTCCACCAACTCCTATCCGAGCATGGCGTGACGGCCCGTTGGAACGGGATCGACCTACTCGTGCTGGTGAGCCGGACGCGCCGTGACCAGCAGATCGACCTTGGAGGATTTGTCGACACTCCCGACCTCAGTCTGCGGGTTCCCAAGGCCGCATTCCCCGAGGCTCTTCCGAAGTTCGGGGACCGCATCGAGGTGGACGGCGAGGACTACCGGATCGTCCAGGTGGGCAACCATCCACGCTCGCCACTTCTCACCCTCAGCCTCTCCACCACCGATGAGTGACGATGCGATCAGATTCACCACCAAGCTGGGCGGCGGCAGCGACGTGGCGCGAGTCCTGCGACGCTATCCGGAGAAGGTGGCCCGCTCACTCGAGTCCCTGGTCAAGCAGGAAGCGCGTGGCCTGGCCGTCGAACTCGCCCGCAACACGCGGCCCCACGGATTCTCGCAGAAAGCGCGCAAGCGAGGCGAGAAGGCGGTGGCGAAGGACATCCAGAAGGTCTACATCTTGCCCGAACAGGCCTATGAGAGTGCCATGTCGCAGGACATGACGCACGCCGACCGTTTCTGGGCGAACATCCAGAACAGGCGCTTTGCCCGTGCGCGGCAGGCGCTTGCGGAGTCTCCGTCGAAGTGGCGGGACCTACCGCTCGGGCGGCTCGATCCGAAACACCACAAGGCCCGACTCCACGGGAAGGCGAGCGGGGCGGCGCAGGTGGTCACCAGCCGCAAGGCGCTCGACACCTACATCAACAGGATCCAGAAGCGGGTGGGCTTCGCCAAGGGAACGTGGATCAAGGCGGGCAAGGCGATCGGCGGGCGGGTGCGCGGCGCGGCACAGTGGGCCACCCGGCACCGCAAGGCTCCAGGCAGTGCCACGGTGAAGACGGGAGCCAAGCCTTCCGTCACGCTCATCAGCCGGCTCGACTACATGGACGACGTGTTGACCGAAGCCGGCATCCGGCTGGCGATGGAAGTGGCGGCCGGGAGGTTCCGCCGGGCGCTGGCCACTTCGCTTCGGAAGATCAACGAGCGGACGAGACGGAAGCTGCGGCGTGCCGCTTAGGCGATGAAAAGTTTTTCCCGATGATAGGAGAGGTAGACTTCGGTCCCGCGAGGCACGGAACGTCGGAGATGGAGCCCGGGCAGGCCAAACAGCTCGCGTTCTTCCGGGGGAAGCGTCGAAGAGAGCAGCATCCGCCCGGATTCATCGAATGAGACCAAACCCGCGTCAAAAAGTGCGTCCAGGTTGGCTACCAAGGGCAAACCGTTCATTGGGTCGAGGCGTTCCTCGTTTGTGGAATCACGCCACGGCTTGATGTGCGACGCTCGAATTGCGTCGAGAGTAGCTGAACCCGTCACGGCGCAGCGGTGGCCCCAAGTCGAAAGGACGGCAACCCGAAAGGCGCCCTGACCAACTCTTGCGGATACAATGGCATCTTTCGTCGTGTTCTCCGGAGGCTTCTGGTTGATGATCCTCCGAAGATCGGGCGCGAGGGTGCTATTCGAGGTCTGCCTGCGTGCAACGCTCTCGGTTGGGACACGCCTCACAACCTTGCGGTATGTGTCCCGGCCGAGGACGAGTTCTTCCCCCAGCAAGACAAGTTCGTCCTCATTGAAATCCGCAATCTTGCGGACCTCCTTGTTGTTTGGGTCGACTGCCTTGCAAACCACCGCGTAGCCCTCAAGGCCGCCTTCGATAGCCTTGAGGTGATCCATGCGTTCGGGGAATCCGGGGGATTTTCGCAATGGCTTGTCGTAGTAGACCTGCACCCACTCGCTGCCCTCCCGGGTGATTGTTTGATCCTCCCATACCCGCAGGTAGACCCTGTTGGCGACCGGATCGACTGCGCCCCATGACCACCGGGGATTGGCCAGGTTGGCACCAAGAGTTTCCTCGAAAAACCGATTGATCTTCATATCTATCGAAACAGTGGCAGACAGGTTACGGGTTCACCCTGAGGATGCCAGCATAGGTTGACTCCGACTTCATGACAGATGCCCAATCTGATCGAAGATGCCCTCGCCTCGAAGCTGGCCACCTGGCTCGATGAGAATCGCCCGGAGGCGATCTCGGCCACCGTGCCAATCCACGTCGCCAACCGGGACGAACTGCGAACGCGGCCCTGCATCGTGCTGGCCACCTCCGACACGAAGCCGGTGTCAGGCGCCCGCCACACCGCCCGGATCAAGTTCGACGTCCACCTCTTCACCCAGGTCGACGACACGCCCGCGGAGACGAGCGCCTTGTGGGCCTGCGAGTTGACAGGCCTGCTGGCGGATGTCGCGGCGATCCAGGCGGACTTGAACGATGAGACGTTTTGCCTGCACGACCTCCTGCTCCGCGACTCGTCCACGGTGCCGGATGAATCCCGCGGCCGCGAAACTGTGGTCAGTTACGAGGCGGTGGTTTCGGCGGTGTGATGCTCGGTTGACACCCCGGCCGGGGCAAATGGCCGCATCGCTTCTGGGCACCACCGGCAACTGGGGCATCCCCCAGGACGAAGCCGGCATCCTGATCACCGACCTGTCGTTCGACTTCTCCAACCAGGAGAAGCCGGTCCTCGACAAGGGCGGCGAAATCATCGGCCTCGCGCTCTATCAGGAAATGGCCGAGGTGAAGCTCTCGGGCCTCGTGTCGAAGGAAAGCCCGTTCTCCGGTAAGGTTGGAGCCGCCCTCACTCTCGCCAACACCGTGCCCGGCCACCTGAACGGCAGCGGCGGCACCACCATCGTCAGCCAGATCTCCCGAAGCCTGAACAACGAGGACTTCGAGAAGATCGACATCACCGCCAAGTACTACCCGTTCGTCGCGGCGAGTGGCGGGTCATGATCACCTCAACCTGAGATTCTGAGATGAACGCCGTATCCCACCTGTCCTCCACCGCCACCAGCAACACCTGCCTCGCGGCTGCCCTGACCGCAGTCGGCATCCCGCTGGCAGAGAAGCCATTCGTTCGCGTCGTCGGCGACGGCATTCGTGGCGAACGCGTTGTCTGGTTCTTCGACCCGCAGAGCCCGGACGGGAAGTTCCAGACGAAGGAGCTGATCACCGCCTGGAACGACGACGCATGGCACCTCGCCAACCCGGAGCATCCATTCGCCTACATCAAGTGCGCTCTCAAGAACCGGGAGCGCCTCGTCGACAAAGTGAAGCAGGACGTCCCACTGGCCTGTGTGAAGCGCCGGGGCAAGATCGCCCTTCTGCCGCTAGACGCGTCCCCTCGCACCGAGGACCTGTTCCTCCGTCACCTCTGAAGCCATGGAAGATCCCGATCGCCAGAAACTCCTGTCCGCTGCCTTCCACGATGTGGAAACAATCATCGGCGGGCACTCGATGCGCCCGCTCTCGCTGGCCAGCTACGACGTTCTGCTTCGGACCGGAAACCCAATGGTGAAGGGCGAGATGCCCGAGGAGGGCACCCCGGAGTTCACAGCCGCGCTGATGGGGTTTGTCTTCGCCCACTGTGCCCCTTGGCCCGACGTGGTGCGGGCCTCCTTCGACGACCAACGCTTCCGCGAGGAGACGCTCATCTTCTGCGGTGACCTCACCCCGACCGCCTTCCAGACCGCCTTCCAGCGGCTTGAGGAGCAATCGAAACAACTGGAGGCGGCGCAGGTGGAACCCGCATCGGAACTGGGCGGAAAAAAGCCGTCCCCTGCGACGAGCCCGGGTTCGTAGCCGCCCAGGTGTTCGCCATCGCCGCCGAAACCGGCTGGCCCGAGGAGAGGATCCTGCTCATGCCGCTGGCGCGACTCGCCCAATACCAGCACTGCCTGCTGCGGGGGAGCTCGGTTCGCACCAATTGGAGTAGCGTACGAGATCAGGGGTCCTCCTTAAAGGAGAGGCTAACCTTGATTAGGCGCAGGTGGATGGAAGGCGTACCAAGTGAGTTTCCGTTGGCGAGCGCCGAATCTCCTTGAGGTTTCTCGTTCCGCATTTTTTGCTGTCGCGTGAAATGAAAGCGGTTCTCAGCATCTTGGCGGTAGCGAGTGTCGTAGGCTCACTCCATGGCAGCGAGTATGTAACACTCCATAACAATAATCCGAGCGTGATCCTTGATCCCGGTGATGTTGTAGAAGTCCTTACGGCTCGTTACCAAGGCGGATCTTTCAGTCCTAAGCTGAATGTTTCCGTCATTGATGGTCCCGGATTAGGCTTCAGCATTCCGTCAACCACCAGCGACGTGGGGCAGCGACTAGAGGGGAGGGTTTTTACGGGGCTCTCAGGAATGTCCCTGACCGAATACAGTTCAGTGAAGGTGATTGTGACTCTTCGAGTGACGGGACCCAATGAAGGATTCACTTCGGATCCGGTGGTAGTGCCGGTTGCTGGTGGAACAAGATATTCGGTCTCTCTGGAAACCTCTACAGATCTTCAGGCATGGGCCCCAGCCGCACCTGGCGATTACACCTCGACTAGCGAAGCAAGGTTCTTCCGTGTTCGGGCTGTGGTGGTTCCAGACCCATGAGGGGACCTGTTGGCTTCCGTTGACGTGCACTCTGGGGCATGAGCGCCCTGACCGTCACCCTCGGAGCCGACATCTCTGCCCTGAAAAGGGCCATGGCTGGCGCGACGGACCTGGTGGCGTCATCTGCCCGTCGGATGCGCCGGTTGACCAGTGCCGGTCTCGCGGGGCTCGGCAAGGGTGGTGCACTGGCGCTGCAGAAAGGCTTCGCGCTCTCGGGCACCGCGCTCAAGGCAGGGATCGGGGGCGCACTCGCGGGTGGTGCTGCCGCGCTGGCCGGTGGGGTGAAGGCGGTCAATGCCGCCGCGGATTTCGAGCAGACCAAGGTGGCGTTCACCACCCTGATCGGTGACGCCGCCAAGGCCGAGGAGACCCTCACGCGCCTCCGCAAGCTCGGTGCCGAAACTCCATTCGAGTTCCCCGAACTGGCCGATGCGGGCCGCAAGCTAATCGCCTTCGGTGAGGGAGCGGACACCGTGCCCGACACGCTGCAGCGCGTCGGCGACATCTCGGCGGGCATCCAGGCGCCGGTCAACGAGATCGCGGAGCTCTACGGAAAGGCGCGGGTCCAGGGGCGGCTATTTGCCGAGGACATCAACCAGCTCACCGGCCGCGGCATCCCGATCATCGGGGAACTGGCGAAGCAGTTCGGCGTGTCGGACTCCGAGGTGAAGAAGCTCGTTGAGTCGGGGCAGGTCGGATTCCCGGCCATCGAGCAGGCGTTCGTTTCGTTGACCTCCGAGGGCGGGAAGTTCGCCGGGATGATGGCCGCCCAGAGCAAGACCACCACCGGCCTGTTCTCGACCCTGAAGGACGCCATCAACGAAACATTCCTGATCCTCGGCCAGCCGATCAACGACGCGATCCGGCCGCTCATCGCGGAGGCAATCGGACTCGTCCAGAAGCTCGCGCCGATGGCGAAACGGGCAGGCGAGGCGGTCAAGAACGCGATCCAATTCGTGATCGCCGCCTTCAAGAGCGGGCAGATGCTCGACCTGATCGCAACCTCCCTGAAGCTCGGCTTCATCAACGCGGTCAATTCACTGATAAACGGATTCCGCATTGCGGTCGGGTTCCTCTGGAACGCGCTGACGGACGGCACGATGTGGGCGAATCTCGGCAAGCTCTACATCGGCATCGCGATCAAGTTCTACAACAAGATCCTCCGGGGCATGGAGACGGTTATCAATTTCCTGGCCGCGGGAATGGAGTGGGTGGCCGCGCTCCTCATTAAGCAGCTCCTCAAGATTCCCGGCATGGACAAGCTGCTGGGCTTCGGTCCCGAGGACGTGAATACGAACTTCGGAGACCTCTACCGCAGCCGGCAGGACGGGAAGTTCTTCGGCCTCGATCTCGACGGCATGGAGCAGTTCGGTGACCAACTGACCGGCGAGGGGGCGTCGGGACTCGGCGAGCGCCTGGCGGCAGCAGCGGCGAAGGCGATTGAGGATGCCGGTGCCAAGGGCGAGTTCATCGACACCTCCGGGATGCAGGACAAGTTGGTCGGCATCATCCGGACTATTCAGGACGCCCTGCCGAAGCCGGGGGATGCCAAGGAGGCGACGGGCAAGGTCGCGGGAGCAGCACGCACGGCGAACGCTCCGGGTCTGGGCACCCAGCAAGCGAGGCTTGCCCCGATCGTCACGTCCCTGGCCAAGGTGGGTGGCGGCGGCTACTCGTCCGGTGCCCTGGATGCCCAGCGGGAGAACAACCGCCTGACGGGCGAAACGAACCGCCTGCTCCAAGAATCCAACCGGCACCTAAAAGGCATTGGTAAGGGCGGGACCCTGACGGCGGCATTCGGCTGAGTGATTACCTTAGGGCGTCGAGGATCGCACTCCAGTTGTCGCGGTATTTCTCGAGGCCCTTAGTGGAGACTGCGGTATGGAGAGAATCCCATTTCTGGGGCCTGCGCCCATTGTGTCGTGCCAGAAACTCTTTGTGCCTCCTCACCTTGAAGTCACGCAGCTGCTTCCAGCTGCAGATGTAGAAGCGGTCGTTGCGATCCGGCTCAAGGCGGACGAATACCATCATCAGATTTCGAATGGGGCAGATTTTCTTCCTGCCCACGATCTGTTTGCGCCGCTTCTTGTCCAAGGTGATTTCGCAGAAGCTGGGAAGGTTCAACTGCCACGATTCGCTTCTTCCAGTTTTCACCTGAACAAACACATGCCGACCCTTCTCATCCGCGGCGATGATGTCGTAGTGGGGGACGTTGCCGGTGAAGGTCGTGGCGATGAGCTCCATTCGGGAAAGCTCTGCGGCGACGAGGTACTCGCCCGTTTGCCCCACCAGCTTGTTGCTTCGACCCGTGGCCACTGAGTATTCTTATTTCAAATGCTCAAATCCGGGCCAGTCTATCAAGCCCTTGTGTAAATCCATTTGCTTGTGATCAAGTTCAGATAGAGAGGCAATAGGTCGACCATGGAGTTGCGATACTTCACAATGGGATGAGAGAGGAGACGTTGAGAATCGATCACCACCTAGCAATTTGAAAGTGCAAACGTAGTAACTCCTGATCATGGCTCCAAACCCATTCTGAGCATCCACTTCGATATATGTTTGGCGAAATGGACCTTCCTCCGCGACAACCTGAAAATTGGAAAAATTAGCGGTACTAGGAGCCTTAAGAGAATTACGAATGATCTGCTCGGTAATGAGCTTCACTTTCTGGTCTTCGTCCCGAGCAGCAAAAGCTCGTCCAGCCTCCGAGGGAGGATTGGAGGACGCCTCATCGGACTCAGTCAGATCACCACGATCCTCTGTCGGCCCACCTATAAAATCAAGAAAGAAACCGAGCAGAAAAATCCCTACAAGGATCCCCAGCAAATGGGGAAGGAGCGATCGCCTATCCTTGGCGCTTGGCTGCTCACTTGGGGTCGTTGGCAGGGCTTGTGTTGGCTCGGGCCCGTCAGGTTCTTCTTCGATCGATGGTACAACCACGGCTTCGGAACACGCAGGACACTGAATCGATTGCCCAAAAAGCTCCTGCGTTGCGGAAAGATGCTGACCACATGACGGGCAGCTGAACTTGATGGAAGCGGCGCTCATGCTCTCTGACTGGCGAATCCTAGGATTCTCCTATTACTGAGATTTGCGCTAGCAGGTTTAGCTTCCTTGTCGCCCATAGTCAAGGTGACCGAGGCACATGACGCGATTGGTGCGAAGCCCCTCCAAAGCGCTCCCGAAACCTAAGGGCATGCGATTCGGGAACGATGGCTCATGCTCGTCACCACTTTCCCGGCTCATTCTTCAGTTGACGCCGCGCCTCGGCCAAGATGCCGAGACACGTTGCCATCCAGCCAGGCCGCCTCTACCCGCAGCCTGGGTATTCCGTCCAGATCGACAAGGAGGGCAAGTGGACCGCCACCCAGGTCTTCCTGTGCCACCGCAACTCGGCCGTGGCACTCATGCCCCGACCGGGCACGGCCCACCCGGAGATCCCTTTCATTGCGATCTCGCAGGTCAGCGCCAGCATCACCGAGGGCGACCTTGCCGAGATCACCTGCAACTACGCGGGGGCCGAGGAAAAGGACGAGGAGGACGAGAAGGCGAATGCGGTCTACACGATGGGGCTGTCGCTTTCCGAAGAGCCGATCCTCACCCACCAGCGCTACAAGGACCTCGTAGCCAAGGAGCGCGAGGCGATCCAGATGATCGTCGCGGGCAAGGAGAAGGACGACCAGGGCAACAAGCTGCGGGACAAGATTGAGAGCGAACGCGGCAAGGAGGTCCTCGCCAAGATCGAGCGCGGCCAGACGAGCTACTACAGCCCGCGGGTGACGTGGCGTGAAAGCTGGGTCCGCGACAAGCCGGCCGCCGCCGCCGAACTCAACGACATCGGCAACATCTCAACACCGAACGGGCCGGCACCCAGTCTCGCGGGCGGTCGAAACTGGCTGCTCAACGGCGTGACACAGACCCAGGAAGGCAAGTCGTTCCGCCTGGAGATGGAATGGCTCGCCAGCGACCGGGGCGGCTGGGATCCGGAAATCTACAAGGACCCATGAACCGGCTACCGCAGAAGAAGAAGCGTGGCGATCCGATCCTTGCCGAGGACTGGAACACGCTTCTCGATGCCATCGCGGCCCGCACCCCGCGCCCCGGGACCGGTCTGGAACTGATCGCGTCGTCCGGCGGCTTCGCCTACTCGCAACCTGGCAACCTGATCATCCCGCGCCAGTCGCTGCCGCCGTTCTCGGTGATCGGGATCGAGAAGGAGGCCGGCGGCGAAGGAGGTGACGATACCTACCAAGTCATCATCAAGGAGGGCTGGGTGATCGAGCGAAAGCCGAAGACCGAGGACAACCCATCGGTGAAATTCCACATGCCGAAGTCCGGCAGCGGCGAGGACGGTGTCACTCTCGACACGATCCCGCGCCCGAAGATCGAGATGAAGATTGGCGACACCCTCTGGTGCAAGTTCCCGACCGACATGATGGGCGAGATCACCGAGGAGCCAGAGGTGGTCGTCACCTCCGAGGACGAGGACGGCATCCACTACGAGCCGGTCGATCCCGAGGGTTCCGGCATCGATGGCGAATACTACGTGAAACTTTTCAAGCTGGAGGACGACGATGGCACGCCACGGGTGAAGGTCTACCAGCAGAGCGACATCGAGCACTGGGCGCAGCTCTGGACCGGCGAGAACCTCGGCAGCGGCGGGCGGGTCTACAAGGAGCACAAGGAATCCGAGAACATCTTCAAGTTCCGCAGCGTGAGAGGCGACTACGGGATCAAGGAGATGGAGACCAGCGACGAGATCGAACTCGATTTCTATGCCGAGAACGTCGGCGAGGGCTGCCCGGTGTGGGTCGAGCCGCTGGACGACGAAGGGCAACCCGAGGATGACCCGCCGGACGGTCCAGCGAAGTTCCGCTCGATTGATGGACGGGAATCCCAGCCGCAGATCCACGTCAAATGCGAAGCGGCGAATCCGGGCGACCCGCTGCCCGAAACGATCCGCGTCGTCGGCAACGACACTGACGGCGCCATCCTGCTCGACGACGACGGTTCGGTCACCGAGCTGGCCCGCTGGCAGGATGGCCTGGTCACCACCCCCGGCGAGACGACGCTGAAGGTGGAGGAGTTCAAGGTCTGCGTGAACGGGTATCCCGAGACCCGGAAATTCGTCGTCGTTCCCTGACCATGGCCCATCTCATCGCACCCATCACCGTCGAGGGCATCGAGATGTGCTGCGACCCGATCACACGGCGCACCACCGAGATTCTCATCGAGGCGGCCAATGCCATCGGCCCGAACGAATGGGAGATCTACCGTGCTGCCGCCTACGGTGATTCCGAATCCAACCCGAGTGCCGAGAGCGAGGAGCCGGTTGGCGGCACGGTTGTCTTCGGCGTCTGCTGCGGCACCCAGGTCGTGCTGGAGGTCTGGGGCGAGATTGAGATCCTGAACACCGGATACGACTGGCTGGAGGTCCGGCTCAACGGTGCGCGGGAGTTCTACCACGAGAGCACCGAGGTCACCGACGCGGACCCGTGGGGCAAGGTCGCGGTCGGCCCGTTCAACGTGGTGATCAACCTGCCGGACCGTCCCTGCGGAAACATCATCGAGATCGAAGGCTCGACCGACGATGCCATCGCCAACAACGACGTGTGGTGGAACGCGAAGATCGTGTCGATCCAGTGAGCCCGGTTGACAGGCCACCGGGGGCGTGAGGCTCTACGTCGACCTTGAGACGCTGCAACTGATCGAGGGTCCGGGATTCCGCAACCCGATCACCTCGTTGCGCTTCAAGCGGGGCGACGGGGCGCGGCTCGATGTCACCTTCCTCGCCAACGGGACCACGCCGACCGAGATCGGCGACCCCGGCAGCCTGGAGTTGCGGTTCGGGGCCAAGCCACGGGGTCGATATGATGTCGGCTACCTCGTCCACGCCTCTGACTGGACGCTTCCCGAATCCGGGGCCGAGAGCCCGCTTTACCAATGCTCCCCGTCCTTCAACACGGCGGAACTCGACTCGGCGATGCAGGTCGGTTCGCCCACCGGCTCGGAGCTTTCCGAGATCACCCTCATGGGCGAGATCACCTGGCGCCAGGGGACCGGAGACCCGACCTCCACGCGCACCTTCCTGGTCGTCGTCGAGAACGACGTGAACCGCGGGACCGAGGGCGTCCCCACCGATGCGGACCCGCCCTATCCGGCACCCGAACTCCTCCTGCTGCTCTCCAATACCGACTGGCTCGCCTCGAAAGCAGTCCGCTACGACGCGGCACAGACCCAGCTCGACCAGGCGGCCCGCGACCAGTTCTTCGCGAACTTCGGGGCGACCCTCGCCGAGGAGTTTGCGGGTCCTGCCCTCCGTGCGGTCCAGCTTCTTGATGAATACGACAGCGCGTGGCTGACCTACGACGGGTTCAGCGGTGAGGCCTACCTCAACGCCGGTCTGCTGGCAGGGAACCACTTCTCCGGGAATGCGCTCTTCGACACATCGCCAGCCGAAGCCATCAACCTGGACAACCGGGAACTGATCGATTCCTTCGGCTATCCAAGTGCCTCGTGGAATGGCTCCACTTTCTCGATCCTGATGCCGGATCTCACCGTCGCGGCAGTGGCGACGGACACGCTGATGGATACCACCTACGGCGCTGCCGCCGACCTCCAGTATCGCAAGCTGATCGACCTTTACGGCAGCGATGTCCTGGAGTGGCAGTGGGGATACGCCACCTTCTTCGCGCCGGTCGAGGCCATGTCGATTGCCACTGATCAGATCTACGGCCTCTACGACGGCAACCTGGCTTTCGACATCGGAAACCGAAACCTCTGCGACACGAGCGGACAGAACGTCTTCGATTGGAGCGGTAGCCAGATTTACCTGAACCAGGACATGATCTCAGGCCCCTACTCGTTCATCTCGGACGTCTTCGCCTGCTACAACGGAGGCAGCTATCTCTACGGCATCAGCGACACCATCGACCTGACGACTGCCACTTCCATCACCGTGTCCGGGGGCATCATCACCGGCTACGCCTAATCCAAACCAACGAACCACCACCATGAGCCTGCTCGCCAAACCACAAGCGCCGGTCGTCCCGGCATCCGTCCGTCTCCGCCAGGAGGTCGCAGTTCTGTCCCAAGCCCCTCGCCGCGTCGCCGACAGCCTCTTCCAGGCATGGAAGACGAGCTTCGACCTGCTGTGGTCGGAAGCCGGGGGCGTCACCCCAGCCGACCGCATCGCCGCCATGGGAACCAACGCCGCTGAGCTGTTCGAGTCGAGTTCCGCTCTCGTGCAGTTCCTCGTCGACGTGATCGGGGACAAGGACACGGAAATGATCGCGCAGATCCAGCAACGGGTGGCCGCGATCCCCGAGTTCATCGCCCACGAGGACGGCACCATCACGCTGGATTGACAGCAGCCACCGGACGATGCGTCCACCATTCGACATCGAGTTCGCCCTCAAGGGCATCATCGGAACAGCGTCTCCGGTAATCGGCGTCATCACGTCCTTCCAAGAGCAAATCGAGTGGCATCTGCGGATCGCGTCGCTCGTTGTCGGCCTCGCGGTGGGCGTCCTGTCGCTCGTCGCGATCGTCCGGAAGCTGCGAAGGCAGCGCTAGAATTCCCTTTCTGTCGAGGCGCCGCCACGGTCCGACAGGCCTAAATGAGCGGGTGACCGGTATCGCCCCTCATCGGATCCAACCATGGCCCGCACAGATCAAGGCCGTTCTGCTAGGGACGAAATTCCGATCCCGTTCTACATATCGGTGCGATCTACCCGGTAGAATCTTCTGGGCACTCCGATGGAGCCGGCGTCGTGATAGCTCATAATCAGCTCACCTGAAGCCCATACCTTGGGCGACCCAAGGTCATGCCAGTCCCCTGGTTCAAGGGTATCCGAGTACTGCAATTGATAAGAGTAACCCGCCTGGCATGGCCACCCGATCGAGTATCCGCTTGTGGAATCGCCGCTCAAACTCAAGACACGGTCATCTTGTTCCGGTTGATCGAGGACGCTGATGAGGAGAGTCTTCTCACACCTAAGCCCCCCTTGATCGGTGCATCGCAAGCGGACGCTGTAGCTACTCCTGTGCTCGTAGTTCAAGGGCATGGCTGTCTGGAGTAGATTACCGCTGATGGCAAAGTAGCCGTTGTCATCACTACCCTCACCGCCCACCAGCATGTACTCAAACGAGTCGCCGACATCCGGATCGACGGCTGATAGTTCGCCGACAACCGCTCCCGATGCCTGATTCTCTGCAACACCACCGCCGGACAGCACGACGTCGGTTGGAGCTTCATTTACATCCCCGATCACAATCGTCACAGCCTCCTCGTGCCAAAGTCCGCCTTGGTCGGTCGTCCTGACCCGCACGCTGTGCGCGTTTGCCGCCTCGAAGTCGAAACTCTCATCGCTCTGCAGGACATTCCCGACGATTCGGAAGGAGCCGTTCCCCGAACTGCCCGCTCCGCTGACCAAGCTGTAGGTGAACGTATCTCCCGGATCAGGATCGGTGCTCGCAAACGTCCCGATCGGCGTCCCGGCGGGCTGGTTCTCGGCCACGGTTCCTCCGGTCATTGCGAGATCCGTCGGTGCCCGATTCCCGGGGTCCAAGGTCACGCTCGTGGTGTGCCATTCACTCCAGTTCCCGCCGTGATCCTGCGCCTTGGCACGCAACTCGAGAACGGCACCCGGGTCACCGGATATCCGGACCTGCGCGCTATAGCTTTCGGAGGTGGGATGGCGCAGCGGATTTCTCTGGTCCATGGCAAGGCTCCAGGCACCGCCCGATGATCGGACGTCGCCCACAATCTTGAAGATCCCCGACTCGTCCACTGCGCGGATCTCAATGTCTGCGTAGGTGGTAGTCTTCGAGAGTAGGAAGGCCTGAATCCCCGGAGGACTGACCACCGACACCTTAGTCATCTTGGTATCAGGCCAAGGCGGTCCTTCGTAGGCCTCTCCCGACACATGCGGCCCGGTTTCGGGCGCGGCACCACGCTGCGCCCAGGGAGACAGCTCGAAATGCGGATCCCTTGTGTTTCCCGGATTGTTGTTGTGGTGTTCGGGGTACATCGCGATGCTCCACTCATCGTCGGGTTCGAAGCAATTGCTCCAGACCCGGATCCCAGCGGCCTCGTAGGCGTACTCCACCAAGCCGTCACAGCGGATCGACGAGATCATGCCGGCTTCGAGCGGACGCGAGCTTCCCGCCTTCGGATTGATCGCGTTAATGGTTATATACGGATACGAGATATCGGCGTCTACCAGACTCTTTCCCTTCGCGACGATGCTCTTGCGGTCGGCAAAGGGCATGGTGGATCCATAGGTCGACGGAATGTAGGCACCATAATAATCCGAGCCGGCATTCTGGAATTTCTCAATGAAGTTTCCTTCCTGCGGACCCTTATCGGGATTGTTGTTGGGGTCCTCGTCGAAATTGTCGAGCGAAGACTCGAATGTGCGCAGCGTCCCACTCTCGTCGATCCCCGCGACGAGACCCGCATGATTGTAGTTATACCCCAGTTCCAGAAGATCGAACTTGTCATACAGCGCGTCTCCATACTCTTGGGCGAGCGTGTTGCCCCGCTCCGGGCCTGGTCCGGAGTTTCCAGAGGCGATCACATCGACCGTCCACACGCTGGACCACGCGCTGACGTTCCCCGCATTGTCATACGCGCGAACCCGCCAGTAAATCGTGTCATACGGGATGTTCGTTCCCGGGG
>JAKZES010000077.1 GCA_022548915.1 Verrucomicrobiaceae bacterium E54 | reverse complement strand
CCGGGCTTTCCTCGCCCGGCGCGATGACGATCGGCGTGATGTCGCCGATGATGTCCAGGTCGCCGCCGTCGACGTCGCCGAAGCTGTCGTAGCCCTGGGGCTGGGTCTGGCCGACCTGATAAGTCCCCGGCGGCAGGTTTTCGAAACGGTAGGATCCGCCGGGCCCTGTCGTGGTGGTGATCGGCTGCACTCCCGGGGTGCCGGGATCGCCATCCACCGGATCGCCGAACTCGTCGAGCAGGGTCAGCGTCACGCCCGCGAGCGGATCGCTGCCGACGAAGACATGGCCGCTGATGGTGCCGAATTCGACTTCCACGAAGTCGCGACCGCCCACATCCTGCCCCGGAGCCACCGAGATGGCGGTAACGTTTCCGATCAAATCCGGATCACCTCCATCCACGTCGGACACGCTGCCGTAGCCGGACGGCTGCGTTTCAGCCACCTGATAGTCACCGGGCAGGAGGTCGATGAAGGAGTAAGAGCCGTCCGCGAGGGTCGTGGTCGTCACCGGATTCCCGCCGACCAGGACGGGGCCGCCGAGTGCGTCGAGCAAGCCGAGCAGCACGCCGGAAATTCCGGTGTCGCCGGTGCCGTTGCCATCGATGTCGGCCCATACGGTGCCGGCGATGGAGCCGAACGGGACTTCGACGAAATCGTTGCCCGTGTCGTTCTCGCCGTTGAACACACTCACCGGGATGAAGTCATCGGTGGCGTCGGCATTGGCGGCATCATCCGCCGGGGAGGTGGTATCGCCGTCGGTGACGGTCGCGTAACCGGTCGGCTGGGCTTCCGCGAGGCCGTAAATCCCCGGGGGGACGCCCGTGAAGACATAAGCGCCACTGCCATTCGTAAGCGCCGTGATGGGCTGGACTCCCGGCGTCCCTGAATCCCCATCAATCGGAACCCCCGCGCCATCGGTGAGCGTGACGACCACCCCCGCGATCCCGGTGTCACCGGCTCCGTTCCCGGTGGTGTCGGCCAGCACCGACCCGGAGATCGTGTTGAGCTGCTCGTCGAGGAAATCGTTGCCCGCGTTGGTTTCACCCGCGACGACGGTGATCGGTGTCTCGTCGCCGACGATGTTGTTGTTTGCGCCATCGACGTCATTCACCGAGATGAAGCCGCTGGGATCGGTCTCGACGACCCGGTAGTCACCGGGCAGCAGCCCCCCGAAGATATATTCTCCATCGGCATTCGTCACGGCGGTCGTCGGCTGCACGCCCGGAGTGCCCGGGTCACTGTCGATGTCGCCGCCGGAGGCATCCTTCAAGGTCAGGGTGACCCCCGCGAGTGGTTGCTCCGGGAGGTCATCGTTGTCGATGTCGACCCGGACCGTTCCCGAAACGGCTCCCGCCGGCACGTAGCCCGCGTCGATGTCCGTGATGTCCTGCCCGGAAATCACGGTGACGGTGGCGGTCGTGCCATCGGCACCGGCATCACTGTCGGTGTCGGCGCTTCCCGCTCCCTCGGGCGAGCGCAGGTGCCCGCCGACGGCGGCGAAGCCGACGACATAGTCGCCCGGTGCCAGCCCGGGGAAGCCGTAGGCCCCGTCCACCCCGCTGGTGGTCGTGGCAACCGGATCATCATCGTCGCCGTTGCCGGGAAGACCGTCCGGACCGAAGCCGGGCCGGAACAACTCCACGGTCACGTTGTTCAAGCCACTCTCGCCTCCGTCCTGCACGCCATCGGCGTCCAGATCCTCCCAGACGAAGTCACCGATCGAGCCGGTCTGATAATAGCCGGCATCCAGGGTATCATTTGTCTCGCCACTGGTGAGCGAGAAGTCCGCCGTGCGACCGGTCCCAGCCACCGCATCACTGTCGGTCGAATCCGTCCCCTGGTCCGCGCGGGTTCGCTCGTAGCCCGAGGCTGCAGCAAAGCCGAGGTAGTAGGTGCCCGGGAGCAACCCAGAAAAATCGTACGACCCGTCAGCGGCGGTGGTCGTCGTGGCCACAATGCCATCGCCGACCGCGTTGAACAGGGTGACTTGGACGCCACCGAGCCCGGGTTCACCGGAATCCTGCACCCCGTTGCCGTCGGCGTCCTCCCAGACGAAGTCCCCGATCGAGGCACCGAGGGAGTAGCCGAAGTCGACATCCGTCCGGGCCTGGTTGGCACTCAGCGAGAAGGTCGCGGCGTTGTCCAACGCGCCGCTGAGATCATGGGTCGGCACCGAGCTCGGCGGCAGGCTCGCGGGATCGACCCGGGCCGTGTAGATTCCAGGCACCAGGTTTCCGATCAGGTAGCCACCGCTGCCGTCGGTCACGCCGGAGGGCTCGCTGGCCGGATCGAAGACACCGTTGCCGTTGATGTCGAGATAGACGGTGACCCCGGAAATCCCGGACTCGCCGCCATCCTGAACGCCGTCACCATCGGTGTCGGTCCACACGATATCACCGAACGAAGCATTGGCCGTGTAACCGAAGTCGACATCGATCGCATCCTCGCTCACCCCCAGCGTGCGGCTGGCCTCGTGATCAAGCCCCCCGTTGAGGTCGTAGGTCTGGCTGGCTCCCTGAGGCAGGGTGCTGATCTCGATCCTCACCGAATAGGTGCCGTCCGCCAGATTCTCGAAGCGGTAGAGTCCGTCGACATCGGTGTAGGTCAGCGTTTCCACACCCTGGTCAAAGCGGTTGTCATTGTCGGCATCGATGTAAACGAGCACGCCTTCGATTCCCGGCTCCCCGGGGTCGCGGACGCCGTCGCCATCACGGTCGTTCCAAACGAGATCGCCCAGGGTCGCGTCGTTGCGGTAGCCGAAATCCACATCCGTCCGGCTCGAGCCGGAAAGCGTCGCTTCCGCCGTCGCATCATTGAGCGGGTCGGTCAGGTCGTAGGTTTGGACATAGCTGGCGGGGACCGTCGAGGCGTCGACCCGAACCAGATAGTCACCATCGAAAAGGTTGCCGATCGAGTAGAGCCCATCGCCATCGGTCACGTCGGAGGGCTCGTTGGCATCGAACCCACCGTTTCCGTTCGAGTCGATGTAGACCCGCACGTTGGCGATCCCGGACTCGGATGGTGTCGCATCGCTCAGATCGTCGAAACCCGAGATCGCACCGTTGCCCGTCACGTCGATTCCACCATCAATCACCTGGAAGCCGAAGATCGATCCATCATCGAAACTCGAAATCGACCCGTTGCCGGTGATGTCCACGTAGCCGTCGATGATCTCGTAGCCGCCGAGAAACCCGTCGTCACCCGAGCCGACACCGCCGCTGTTGTTGATGTCGATGCGGCCGTCGTAGATGTCGTAGCCTTGGTCCACCAAGCCGTCCCCATCGAGATCCTCCCAGACCAGACCTCCCATCGAGAGTGATCCCCGGTATCCAAAGTCGAGATCATCGCGGTGTTCGACGCCCGACAGGCTCACCGATCCCTCGTGATCAAGCGTGCCGTTGAGATCGTGCGTCTGTGTGGCCCCTGCCGGCAGCGTGCCGGTATCGACGCGGACCTCGTAGGTTCCCGGATCGAGATTGCCGATGAAGTAGCTGCCATCGCCGAAGGTGACCGAGAAGGGCTCGCCGGAATCGAAGCCGTTGTTTCCATTGAGGTCGAGATAGACGCGCACGCCGTTGATTCCCGGCTCGCCGGCCTCCTGCACGCCGTTGCCGTTGAAGTCCGCCCACACACGGTCGCCCACGCTGGCACCGATCTTGTAGCCGAAATCCACATCCGTCCGGTCCGCGGCCACCGCCAAGGCCGCCGTCGCTTCGTGCGGGGTGGTCGTGCCGTCGAGATCAACGCTTGGTCCGAAGCGGGGATCCAGCGCGGCGATGTCCGCCGGACTGACCCGCACGACGTAACTCCCGCCTGTCAGTCCCGTCAGGAGATAGTCTCCGTCTCCAGCGGTCACATCCGAAGGCTCGCCGGGATCCATGGCACCGTTGCCGTCGAGATCGGCCCAGACCGTGACCCCATTCAAACCGGGCTCTCCGGCATCCTGCACGCCGTCGCCATCGACATCGTTCCACACCCGGTCACCAAGCGTGCCGTAGAGGATGTCCTTCGATTCGATGGGGATCACCAGTCCATACGGGGAAATCTCCACCTCGCCGGTATTCACCAGCGATCCGGAAGCCGGAGTCGGGGAAACGGCCGCTTCAAAGGAGACTTCGACCTCCTCGCCGACGCCAAGCGAGCCCACGATCGCGTAGCCGGCCCCATCCAGAGGAAAGGCCGTGCCGGAGCCGTCGTCCGGCAGACTGATCCAGCCCTGCCAGACGCCGCCCACCAGAAAACGATAACGGGCCGAGCCGGGAACATAGGTTACATCCGCAGGCAGGTTGTCGGTCACCGTGAACGGCCCCGGGATCGAGGTGCGGGCCGTGTTTACCGTCCGGATCCGGTAGTCCAGCACGTCGCCGGCACTGATCTGACCGTCGCCATCGACGTCATCGCCCAGCAAGGCCTGCTTGCCCGACGCGCCCTCGCGCAGGGGCGGCACCAGCGCCGCCACATCGAGACCGGGCTGACCGCCCTGAGCGATCGCGGGATCCTGGCCCCACACCGCGGCGATCCGCACGGCCGGATCCAGGGTGTAGATGAGCATCCCGCTCTGGTTGCCATCGGGATCGAACAGCTTGAGCTGCACCAGTTCCCGCACGTCGTAGTGAACGTCATAATTGTTGCCATTCGGGTCGGTGAGCGATCCGGCATTGTCGCCGTTGTAATCGACATACACCCGGGCCGGCGTGTCGCCATTCCCGACCGTGGTCATCCAAACCGGGTTGCCGTTCTCGTTCGGATTGACGTCCGAGTAGGGATCCCGGCCGATACCCAGGCTGACGAGCGCCTGGGTGGTCAGTGACGGACGGCCGACCAGCGTGAAACCTCCGTCCCACGCCTGGTTGTTCCCCGCTGCATCATCCGCATCGATCGTGCTGACGGCATAGAATTCATCGGGATCCGCTCCGGTCGTGTAGAAGCGGTAGGCACCGAAGTGCGTCGAACCATTGCCCTCGGACATCACCACCCGGGCATTGCCGCCCGCGGGGACGCTCACCGTGCCGGTCACATAGCTCGAATCACTGTCACGGTAATCATAGGCAACCGTGATCGGCGAGGCCCCGGGATTGTAGAGGAAGGTTACCGTGCCCCCGCCAGCCCCCGTCGTCACCGGCGCGTAGTAGTCGCTGGCCCATCGGTAGGTCGGCAGCAGCATGGTGTCGCGACTGGCGTAGTTCGATCCCACCGTCCCGGTGAACAGCACCGCCTGAACCGGGTGGTCGGACAGAATCCGGGCCCCCGTGTCGATGCCCTCGTAATACGCGGTTTGCCCCTCGGCGAGCACCACGTTCTCCTCGAAGGTTCCATCGTTGTCCTTGTCGATCTGCACCGAGGCCCCTTTCCTCCCGGCACTGATCGACACCGCCACGTAGCTGAAGCAGTCCTCATCGAAAGTCAGGTTGCCCGAAGCCGTGGAGGTCGGCATGTCCTCACCGACCGGCACCCGGTATTCGGTCCCCCACAGTCCATACTCGAAAATCTCCACACATCCGGCCAGCAGCGTGTTGGTGCCGGCGGGGAAGCAGGTCTTGGTCAGGGAGATGGGCTTGAAGGACGCCACCTTGTCCCGCGCGTCGAAATCCACCACCTCGCCCAGGGTCGTCGTCTCGACGAAGTTTCGAAGATCGAAAACCGTGCCCGCCGCGATCAGGTCGGCGGCATTGCCCGGCGGATAACCGTTGGAGGGATCTCCATCGCCGTAAATCCGCGTCGTTGCCTGGACCGGATTCGTGATGTCGGCCTCGTAGCCATCCTCCCAGTGATCGTAGTAGATCACCGTGTCGTCGGCCACCGTCGAGAAGGTGACGAAGACAGCGAGCGGGTCACCGGCCACCGAATTGATCGCATCGAAGCCCGCAAGCTGATCGTCCTCGGAGAACGGAATATAAAAAACCTGCGTGGGCGGCGGATTCTGCGCCACCGCCGGGGATAGGACGGCGAAGCACAGGCTCAGCAACAGCGACGGAAACAGCAGTTGTCCGCCGGAACGGTTGATTTTGGGGCTCATGATTGGGGAAGTCTGGGGGTGAACGCTCTCTCCCACGCCGTCGAAGCGACCGACCAGGCAAGGCGCGTAAATGGCAATAACGGGGCGGTTGATTATTAAGTTTTATGAATTATTCAAGAAAGTTTTTGAATTACGCGATCGCGGGCTTTCCCCGATCTCGTTACCCCTTGCGGGCTCATGGACGCGCGGCTTCTCCGTCCCCAGCTGGCCGAACTGGCCCGAAACGGGCTGTTTGTCGGCACCTCGTCCTGGAAGTATCCCGGCTGGCTCGGCCAGCTCTACGAGGAACCGCGATATCTCACCCGCGGCCGCTTCAGCCACGCCCGCTTCGAGCGCGAATGCCTCGCCGAATATGCCGAGGTCTTCCCCACAGTCTGCGTCGACGCCTCAATTCTTTCCTCATTCCGCGATGATCCAACCCCCTGAGGTGGATGCTTTTGCGTTTTTCGGGATTCATCCTTCATCAAAAGTCCAAACTTGTCGAAATGAAGGCGATTTTCGAATTGCTATTTCATGGAAAAAAGGTCCTTTTGCCTCTCAACCGCTACTTTTCATGAGCACAACCTCTCTCGACGGCGCCCAAGCACTCATCAAGACGCTCGATGACCTCGGAATCGAATACATTTTCGGCTACTCCGGCGGTGCCGCGATTCCGATCTTCGACGCGCTCGAAACGGTCGATACCCGGATGAAGTTCATCCTGGTCCGACACGAGCAGGGTGCCGTGCACATGGCCGACGGCTACGCCCGCGCGACGGGCAAGCCGGCCGCCGTGCTGGTGACCTCGGGCCCGGGCGCGGGCAACACGGTCACGGGCCTGATGACCGCCCAGATGGACTCGGTGCCGATGATTGTCCTCTGCGGCCAGCAGGTGACCTGGATGCTGGGCAAGGATGCGTTCCAGGAGGCCGACATCTTCGGCATCACCATGCCGGTGGTGAAGCACAACTACCTGGTCAAGGAAACCAACGACCTCCCCAAGATCGCCCGCGAAGCCTATCACATCGCCACCACCGGTCGCCCCGGCCCGGTGCTCATCGACATCCCCAAGGACATCTCCTCGGCCGAGTTCCATGGCGACATGGAGGCCGAAATCGACCTCCCGGGCTACCATCCGGAAGAGGCCTTCAAGATCGACGCCGCCGCGGTCGAGGAGGCCGTCGAGATCATTGCCCACTCCCGCCGCCCGGTGATCCTCGCCGGCCAAGGCGCGATGATCTCGCGGGCCGGAAAGGAGCTCATCGAACTCGCCGAGACCCTCGGCTGCCCGGTCACCACGACCCTGCTCGGAAAAGGCGTCTTTCCCGAAACCCACGAACTTTCCCTCGGCATGCTCGGCATGCACGGCACCGCCTACGCCAACAAGGCCATCGTCGAGGCCGACCTGATCCTGAACGTCGGCTCGCGCTTCGACGACCGCATCATCGGCAAGCCTCACATGTTCGGCCGCAACGCCAAGATCATCCACATCGACATCGATCCGGCCGAGATGAACAAGATGATCCAGCCGCACGTGCAGATCATCGGCGACGCCAAGGCCGCCCTCAACGAACTCAACGTCCGCGCCGACCGCCTCGACACCGGCGAGTGGCTCGACAAGCTCAACGGCTACAAGAAGAAGCACCCGCTGACCTTCCGCAAGCAGGGCGGCCTGCGCATGCAGCAGGTCATCCAGGAATTCTACCTGCAGACCCAGGGCAAGGCGATCGTCTCGACCGACGTCGGCCAGCACCAGATGTGGGCGGCCCAGTTCTTCCTCAACGACAGGCCGCACGAATGGCTCTCCTCCGGCGGTGCCGGCACCATGGGCTTCGGCTTCCCCGCCGCCATCGGCGCCCAGTTCGCCTGCCCGGACAAGACCGTGATCGCCTTCTGCGGCGACGGTGGCTTCCAAATGACCCTCTTCGAACTGGCCACCGCCGCCATCCACAAGCTGCCAATCAAGATCGTGGTGCTCAACAACCACTACCTCGGCATGGTCCGCCAATGGCAGGAGCTGTTCTTCGAGAACCGCGAGTCCGGGGTCGACCTCATCGGCAACCCCGACTTCGGCAAGCTCGCCGGCGCCTACGGCATCCCGAGCGTGAACATCAAGCGCCCCGCCGACGTCTCCCGCATGGTCGCCAAGGCCCTCGACTACAACGACGGCCCGATCCTGATCAACGCTGAGTGCGTCAAGACCGACAACGTGTTCCCCATGATCCCCGCCGGCGCCGCCCTCGAGGACATGATCACCGAGCCGCCCAAGCACCAGATGGCCAAGCCCACCGGGTCCACCTGAACGGCCTGCGGCCGAATTTCGAATTCCGAAACACGAATGTCGAAACTTCCTCCGGCACAGCCCGCCACACACCACTTGGAACCTGGAACTTCATACTTGGAACTTTCCCCATGAGCACCACCGTCGTCACCACCGACACCCCCGTCGCCCCACCCACCAAGCAGACCGCCCACACCCTGTCGGTCTTCGTGAACAACAAGGCCGGCGTCCTGATGCGCATCTGCCAGGTCTTCGCCCGCCGCGGCTTCAACATCGACTCGCTGGTCGTCTCGCAGGGCCGTGACACCCGCTATTCGCGGATGACGATCGGCATCTCGGGCAGCCCGGGCGGCCTCGAACAGATCATCAAGCAGGTCCACAAGCTCATCGATGTCATCCACTGCTTCGAGCACACCTCGGAGGAGTCGGTCACCCGCGAGCTGCTGCTGATCAAGATCAAGTGCTCGCCCGAGGAGCGCTCGCATGCCCTCCAGATCGCCGAGCATTTCGGCGGCAAGACCGTCGACCTCACGCCGACCTCGATGATCGTCACCATCCATGGCGGATCCCGCAAGATCGACTCGGCGATCGGCATGTTTTCGCAGTTCCAGATCATCGAGACGGTGCGCACCGGCAAGGTGGTCATGGCGCGGGGCGAGCAGCTGACGTGAACAGGCGAAAGTGTCACCGGGAATCGATTGGACAATCGGCACGGTGACTGCTGTCATCGAACGCCAGATGAAGGAGATTCAAGCTATCCCCTCAGCTCTCGTCATGACGTCGATGGCTTCAATGGGAGCAATCGTCGCTACCGAAGTGGGGAACAATGCACCTGGGACCGACAGCGATAACGAGTATGTCGTCATTCTCAATACTGGGGCCTCGAGCATCGATCTCACCGACTACGACATCGCAGATGCGGGTTTGAGCTGGGATGCCATTGGATCCATCACGATTGGCGCAGGACAATCTCTGGTGATTTCCACAGGAGCCAACCAGGCGACGCTGGAATCGGAGTGGGGCCAGTCAATCCCCGGTGGAACTCTGTTCACGATCGTCTCCGGACTCGCAGCATTCAACAACACCGGCACCGAGGAAATCTACCTGAGGGACGAAACCGACACCACGATCTACTCATTCACCTTCACCACAACGCTGGGAGACGACTCCCCTCCCACGGCGGTCGGGCTGGGCCCAAACGGCGGAACGGGTGGTGCATCGGTCACCCCGTTCTCCACCATTCCCGAGCCCACCATCGCCCTGCTCGGTGGTCTCGGTCTGTTCGGCCTTCTTCGCCGTCGCCGCTGAGTCGGCGACCGCTTCTTGTCTCAGGCCCGGTCGGTCCCACGCCGCCCGGGCTTTTTCATGGGTGATGCCTCGATCCGGTTGGCACCACGCGTGGCTCGTGCCGCACACGCCTGCTCTGGCATTCGGCGGTGTCTCCACTGGCCCTGCCGCCTCCACGAGACGGAGCCCATTTCTTCCGATCGATCGAAGGGGCAGAAAGAAGCAGCGCCGCCGCTGCGGACTTCTCTCAACAGGCGTGCGCGGCAGGAGCCACGCGGTCCTTGCCGCTACCGCACCAACTCGAAGCTCACCGCACGCTGCGGCCTGCCCTGCTCGTCGCGGATGCTGGCGGTGATCACCGGCTCCTCCCGGCTCCAGTCGATGCTCAAGGCTCCGAAATTCGCCCCGCGGAACATCCGGCCCTCCCGATACCGGTTGGGCTCATCACCGTCACCCAGCGGGAGATTCAGGCTGCTCGAGGTGATGTCGTAGAGCGGATACCCGACGCTTTCCCGATCCAGCGAAATCTCGGCGACGTGTCGGTCACCGCTCAGAATCAGCACCGGCGGAACGTCCTTCCGCGCCAGCAGTTCGAGTAGGCGCTGCTTCTCCTTCGGAAAATTCTCCCACTTCTCCCAGCGGTGCTCGCTGGCCAGCACCTGGATGGACGACACCAGCACGTTCACCCGGGCCTCGCTCCCGGTCAGCATCTTCTCCAGCCACTGCCACTGCGAATCGCCCAGCATGGCCCCGTCGGATCCGACCGGATCGCGGAAATACCGGGTGTCGAGCAGGATCACCCGGACCATCTGACCGGGCGGACCGTAGTCCTCGACCGAATACACTCCCTCGCGTTTCCGGCGCGGGCTGTTGGCCGGGACATCGAGGAAGTCGAGAAACACCTGCTGCGACTCCGCCCGCTTGGGATACTCCCTGCCCGCATCGTTGGCGCCGTAGTCGTGGTCGTCCCAGGTGCCGGTCACCTGCGAGATCGCACGGATCTTCGCGTAGCCGGGATGCTCCCTTGCGACCCGGTACTTGTTCCACATCACCTCCATGTCCTCGGTGTCGCCATAGACGTTGTCGCCCATCCAGATGAACACATCCGGTTCCAGTCCCGCGATGGTTTCCAAAGCCGGAGCCGGCAGCGTCTCCTTGAAGCAGGAGACGAAGACCATCTCGTCGACGAGGTCGGACTTCACCGGCGGCTCGGCGAACCCGGGAAGAATGAGAGAGGCAAGAACGGCGAGGCGAGAGGTGACTTTCACCCCGCCATTCATGCATTCCGCATCGCGATGGCAAGCCCGTGCTTGCGACAACTCAGCCCACCCGGTTTCTCTCGTCGATCTGCCCGTTGAGCGTCAGGTAGTCGTAAAGGTATCCGATGAGAAACAAGCCTCCGGTAAACAGCCACAGCAGGCCGGTCCAGATCTTGCCCATGTAGAAGCGATGGATGCCGAGCGGACCGACGAAGGTCTGGCACAGCCAGGCGACCGAATAGTCGTAGGGCCCGGAAGCGTAGCGTTGGCCCGCCTTGCGCGACATCCCGGGGATGAGAAACAGGTCGATCAGCCAGCCGATCCCCAGCAGGCCCAGCGTGAAAAACCAGATCGTCCCGGTGATCGGCCTGCCGAAGTAGAAACGGTGCGACCCGGTGAACCCGAAGATCCAGAGCAGATACCCGATCGCCTTGCTGTGGGTGGGCGAAGTGTTCGTCATGCCGCCATCATGCCCCTTGCCCGCCGCAATTCCATGGGAATCCGGCATCGGCTTTGGAACGGAGGGTGAAACGGAATGACAGATCAGGTGGTCCGGGCGGGTTCTTATCGACCATGCGATTCCTCGTTCCCATCCTCGCCCTGATGACGCTCGCCACCTCCGCCCTCGCCGATGGTGAATACCGCCACATCGTCTGCTTCAAGTTCAAGCCGGGCACCCCGCCCGCCGAGATCGAACGGATCGAGAAGGAGTTCGCCGCCCTGCCGGAGAAAATCGACACGATCACCGCCTTCGAGTGGGGGACCAACGTCAGCCCGGAGAATCTCGACAAGGGATTCACCCACGCCTTCCTCGTGACTTTCAAGGACAAGGCCGGCCTCGAAACCTACCTGCCCCACCCGGCCCACAAGGCCTTCGTCGAGGGCCTCAAGCCCCACATGGAGGACGCCTTCGTTTTCGACTACGTGGCCCGGTAGCTGCGGCTTCCAGCCGCAGGCAGTCACGGCGGCATCCTTCCGCCTTCATCTCTCTACGGTTCCACCACAAACCCGGGCGAGCGCACCGTCACGGCAACCTCCGGCCGATCCTCGGCAAACCGGCGGGCAGCCGCCTCGGTGACCCCCGTGCCGATCAACTCCAGCTCGGACAGCCCCCGCATCTCGTCGAGGATTTCGAATCCCTCATCCGAGATCCGGCAGTTGGTGAGGTAGAGTTTGCGCAGCCCCTTGAGGTCCTTCAGTTCTTCCAGCCCGGCATCCGTGACCTCCAGAGGAGTCCCGGCACGCGGCCTCACCCCTCCGGCATCCTCGTCATCGCCACCCGTGATCACTCCGATGCTCAGCTCGCGCAACTCACCGAAACCGCCAAGCACCTTGAGCCCCGCGTCGGTGATCTCCCCGCTGCCAAGATACAGCACCTCGAGATCGGTGAGGCTCTTCAGCATGGCGATCTCCACGTCGCTTGTCGGAGTTGAACTGAAGTCCACCTTGAAGGGATTCTGGCTGACCTTCGCCCCGGCCTCGACCAGGGCCGCGATGACTTCCTCACGGCTCGCCCCTTCCAGCGCCAGGGCGGGATTTGCTTCGCGCGTCGCCTTCTCCGCGGCCGCTGCCACGACCGCCTGCCGGTACTCTTCCGCCTGTGCCTCAGCCTCGGCGATCGCCTCCTTCCGTTTCTGGGAGTGCGAATAGACGAAAATACCACCGCCGATCGCAAGGACCGCGATGACCACGAGGATGATGACGACCGGGCCGACCGAGGACGGCTGGGAAACGACCACGGGCCGGGTGGCGGCCGCCGCCGTCGGTTGGACCGCAGCGGTCCGCGTTCCCCCGAGCGCCGAATGCCGCTGAAGGGCCTGGATGGGTGGCGCGGGTGGGGGGGCGATCTCCGGAATGCCACGCACCGTGCCCCACTCCTCGCCATCCTCCGGCATGGCCGGCGTCTCGCGGGTCACCCGGTGCTGCCGGAGCATCTCCCGGATTTCCTCGACCGAATGAGGCCCGGTGCTCTCTCCATCGACGGCGAGCCAGTATTTCATCGCACAAGCTCACCACCTGTGGCCCGCCCGACAAGCGGAAAGCCCGCCTGCCCGCTGGTGACCCCCGATTCGGCGGCTTGAAAAGCCGCTCTCGCCATCAGGCCTTCGCCGCCTTCGCCATCCGCTTACGCTCGTTCGGATCGAGGATGCGCTTGCGCAGCCGCAGGTGGTTCGGCGTCGCCTCGACCAGTTCGTCCTGCTCGATGTACTCGATCGCCCGCTCGAGCGAAAACTTCTTCGGCGGGCTCAACTTGGAAGTCTTGTCCTTGCCGGCGGAGCGCATGTTGTCGAGGTGCTTCTCCTTCACCGGGTTGACCGGCAGGTCGTCGGCGCGCGGGTTTTCGCCGATCAGCATGCCGGTGTAAACCTCCTCGCCGGGACCGACGAGAAGAATGCCCCGCTCCTCCAGAGCCTGCAGAGAGTAGGTGGTGGTGACCCCCTTCTCCATCGACACCAGCGTGCCGGTGATGCGCGTGGTGATGTCGCCGGCATGCGGCGCATACTCGCCGAAGAGATGGCTCATGATGCCGTGGCCCGAGGTCAGGTTCACCAGCTCACTTTCGAAGCCGATGATGCCACGCGTCGGGATCTTCGCCTGGATCAGGGTCCGGCCGCTGGCCTCGACCTCCATGTTCTCAAGCATGCCCTTGCGGTTGTTCAGGGCCTTGAGGATCGCCTGCGAGTACTCGTCCGGCGCCTCGACGTAGAGCGTCTCGAAGGGTTCCAGCAACTGGCCACCCTCGTCCCGGCGGTAGATCACCGTCGGCCGCGAAACGAGCACTTCATAGCCTTCCCGGCGCATCGTTTCGACCAGCACCGCGATCTGCATCGCACCGCGCGCGGACACGTTGAACACGCCGGACCGGTCGGTCTCCTCGACGTGAATCGAGATGTTGGTCTTCACCTCGCGCATCAGCCGCTCAAGGATGGCACGCGAGGTCACGTGCTTGCCGTCCTTGCCGGCCAGCGGGCCGTCGTTGATCGAAAATTCCATCTGCACCGTCGGCGGATCGATCGCGACAAAAGGGAGCTGCTCGGCATCCTCCGTCGCCGCCAGCGTGTCGCCGATGTCGATGTCCTCAATGCCCGCCGCGATGCCGACGATCCCGCCGGCGCTCCCGCCCTCGGAGTCCTGGGTTGCCAGGCCCGAGTAGGAGAAGGTCTTGAGCACCTTGGAGTGCTTCCGGGTGCCGTCCTTGCGCAGCAGCCAGACGTTGTCGCCCTTCTTCACCGAGCCTCCGAGCACCTTGCCGACCGCCACCCGGCCGACGTAGTCGTCCCACTCGATGTTCGAGACCAGCATGGAAAACGGGGCGTCCTCCTTGGCCGCCGGCTCGGGAATGTATTCGACGATCTTCTTGAGCAGCGGCGTGCAATCGACCCGCTCGTCGTCGGGCGATTCCATGAAATAGCCGTCGCGCGCCGAGCCATAGAGAAAGGGCGCCTCGAATTGGTCCTCGCTGGCGTCGAGATCGAGGAACAGCTCCAGCACCTGGTCGTGGACCTTCAGCGGGGTCGCCAGTTCGCGGTCGATCTTGTTGATCACCACGATCGGCTTCAGCCCCTCCTGCAGCGCCTTGCGCAGCACGAAGCGCGTCTGCGCCTGCGGCCCGCCGGTCGCATCGACCACCAGCAGCACGCCGTCGACCATCTTCATCACCCGCTCGACCTCCGCGCCGAAGTCGGCGTGGCCCGGGGTGTCGACGATGTTGATCGTGTAGCCCTCCCAAAGGATGGCCGTGTTCTTGGCCTTGATCGTGATCCCCTTCTCCTTTTCGAGGTCCATGGAATCCATGGCACGCTCCTGCTTCTCCTGGTTGTCGCGGTAGGTGCCGCCGGCCTGCAGGAGTTGGTCCACCAGCGTGGTCTTCCCGTGGTCGACGTGGGCGATGATGGCGAGGTTGCGGATATTCAGGGACATGATGAAGGCGGAAACGCCGCGGCCCTATGGGGCCAAAGCGCACGCTTGGCAAGGCACAAGGTAGCTGCGGCATCCTGCCGCAGGCCGTTTCTGCGGCTTCCAGCCGCGGTCAATCCACTAGCCCCCCCATCCATCGCCCCAGCTCCAACTCCGACTCGATCTCGGTGCCATCCACGATCCACTCCGCCAGCCGCCGCGCCACGCCCGGCGCATACAGCGAGCCCTTCGAGCCGAGACCATTGAACACCACCTCACCCCCCACCTTTCCGATCAGCGGCATGCTGCGCCGCACGATGGGCCGGACCCCGGCCTCATGGGCCACCACCTCGAAATTCTCCCCGCCCAGGGTCCGGACGATCTCCTCCACGCGGGCCCGGCCGGCGGCGGTGGGCTCACCATCCAGTTGATCCCACTCGTAGGTCGCCCCTGCCTTGAAAAGCCCACCGCCCACCGGCACCAGCCATCCGCCACCGCCGATCAGAATCCTCGACTCATCGCCACCGGGCATCCGCACCGTCAGAATCTCCCCCTTCGCGCAGCGATGTTCCCCGAGTCGGCCCTCCACCAGGTCAAACATCCCGCCGCATCTCACCACCCTCCCCGATTGGAAATCTGAAGTCGGAGATCCGAAACTCTCCTCCGTGGCCTCACAAAACGCCCGCACGTCGACCCGGCCACCCCCCTTCAAGGTCACGGCCGCACGCCAGCCTTCGATGTTCTCCTCCACCCGCTCCACCCACCGGGCCACCGCCGGCAGTTCCAGTTTCCGCGCCACCTTAGCCCAGTCCTTCTCCCCGACGAGGCGCACCACCGGATGGGGAAACCAGAGCGGCTTCCCGAGTTCCCGGCCGATCCGCTCGAAGAAGGCCACCGACTCCGGCAGAAATTCCGCGATCCGCCAGCTCGGCTGGAAGTTCTTCCCGGTGACCGGATTGATCAATCCGGCGGCCACCCGTGAGGCCGCACCGGGGCGGTGGTCATCGACCAGCCGCAGCTCCACCCCGCGCTCGCGCAGTTGCCAGGCGAGGCAGCAACCTGCCAGCCCGGCACCCACGATTTCCAACTTCTGCCGCATGCCTCGTATCTACTGCAACCAGACCCAGCTCACGATGACGGAATGAGCTGCACCAACGGCGCGCCCGTTCTGTTCGTAGTTCCCCCTTTAGGGGGCCGCATCGTGCGAGGCGCACAACCCGCAAGGAAGACCTCCTAAAGGAGGAACTACGTACGCCTCTGGCCCGCTTCCGGGGTATGCAGTTTCCCCTTCGAGGGGCCGCACAACCCAAGCCAGATCTCACAAGCACCCGTCCACCGCCTCCGCCACGCGCATCCCATCGAGGGCGGCGCTCACAATCCCACCGGCATACCCCGCCCCCTCGCCGCAGGGGAACAGCCCCGAAATTTCAGGATGCTCCAGCGTTTCCGGCAACCGCGGAATTCTCAGTGGCGAACTGGTACGGGTCTCGAAGCCCAACAGCAGGCCATGCTCTCCCGCATAACCGCGGATCCGGCGGTCGAACAGCCGCAGCCCCTGCTGCATCCGCTTCACGATACCTCTCGGCAGCAGTTCGTGAAGCGGCGCCGGATTCCCTCCGGGAAAATAACTCATCTCCGGCAGCTCATTCGAGATCCGGTTGCCGAGGAAGTCCCTCACCCGCTGCCCCGGCGCCACCTGCCCTCCGCCACCGGCCCGCTTCGCCGTGCGCTCGAGTTCCTTCTGGTAGGCAATGCCCGCCAGGATCCCGTGCTCCTTCTCGAAAGCAGCCACATCTTCCGGCTCCACCGTCACCACCAGGCCCGAGTTGGCAAAGGGCGAGTTGCGCCGGGCGAGGCTCATGCCGTTGACCACCACCTCGTCGTTCTCGGTCGCCGCCGGAACGATGAAGCCGCCGGGGCACATGCAGAAGGAATGCACGCCACGCCCATCGATCTTGGTCGCCAGCGCGTAACGTGCGGCCGGGAGCAATTCCGGGCGTCGCTCGTCCCGCCTCAAATGGTACTGGCAGGCATCGATGAAGGGCTGCGGATGCTCGATCCGCACCCCCACCGCGAAGGGCTTGGCCTCCATCAGGATCTCCTCGCGGGCAAGCAGTCGATAGATGTCCCGCGCGCTGTGACCGGTTGCCAGGATCACCGCCTCACCCGTGACCTCGTCGCCGTCGGCCAGAACCACGCCACGCAGTCCCCGCTCCCCTTTCAGCAGGCCCGTCACCTTCGCCCCGAAACGCACCTCCCCGCCCGCGGTGCGGATCGACTCCCGCATCGCCATCACCACCTTCGGCAGCAGGTTCGAGCCGATGTGCGGGTGAGCGTCGACCAGGATCCGCTCCGGCGCGCCATGGGCGACAAGCACCTCGTAGATCTTCCGCACCGGTCCGCGCTTGGTGGCCCGGGTGTAAAGCTTGCCGTCGGAAAAGGTTCCGGCACCGCCTTCGCCGAAGCAGTAGTTCGAGTCCTCGATCACCGTGCCCTTGCGCAGGATGGGGGCGAGATCGAAGCGACGGGCGCTGGCGTCCTTGCCCCGCTCGAGCACGATCGGCCTGAGTCCCAATTCCAGGCAGCGCAGGGCGGCGAACATACCCGCCGGACCGCAGCCGACGATGATGACCCGCCTCGCCTCGCGCGGCAGCGGTGGCGCGTCCCATTCCGGGAGGACCTCGTCCGGCAAGGGTCCGTCCAACCCCACCTCGAGCCGCAGCTGCACTTTGACCGGTCGCTTGCGCGCATCGATCGAGTGCTTGATTAGGCGCACCTCCGCCACCCGCCGGAGTGGCACCTTCAGCCGCCTGGCCGCCGCCCGCTTCCAGGCATCGGGATCCTCCGACGCTTCGAGCGGCAGGATGACGTCGACGGTTTCCACGCCGGCAGCATCAGCCGGGCGACCGCCACCGGGCAACCCTCATTGCGAGGGAGTGGTGGCTGGCGCGGTCTTAATCTCCTCCCACTGGTTCTTGAACTGCTGGAAGCTGCCGTTGTCGTGCATTTCCTTGATCGCGGTCAGGCCGAACATGAAGAACAACACGAAGTAAGCCACCACGCCCAGCCAGTAGAGCACCGCCAGGATCCAACCCCAGACATCAAGTTTGCGGGTGTAGACGTATCCCGGAGGACAGGCGATCAGCCGGTAGTTCAGCCACAGGTTCAGAAGGGGCACCAGCAGACCCGGCAACCACCACCCGCTCATCCCGATGTTCTGGAAGCGCTTCACCGTGATCGCGATCACCAGGATGGGAATGACCAGAACGATCAGCGGGGCGAACCGCCCGAGGTCGGGACCGAGGGCCGACTGCACATGGGGCATGACCGTGCCCAGGCCAAAGGCCAGGATGGTCGGCAGTACCGTGACTCCAAGGATGTAGCCCAGACGCGGGGCTCCCGGCAAACTGAGCTTCGTCTGCTTTTCGCCGAAGTCGAAGCTGCCGCTATCCGCCAGGGAATCCTCCGGAGGGGTGTGGCCACCGCCTTCCTTGGACTCCGGTTCCTCCGGCTGGTTGCGCTCGAAAATTCCGTCCACCTCTCCAGCCGGCACCCAATCGGTGAGATCGCCGCCCGTCACCAGATCCGTGCGCGGCTCCAGCCGGCCCGCCCGGGCGGATTCGACCAGGGTGTCGAAATCGACGGGACCGAAGCGCTGCCCGCCGCGCGAGACCCACCACTCATCCTTCGTTTCGGCCATGAAGCTTTATGTATCCTGAATATCCAGGCGGGTCAATTTCCTCCTCATCCGCCGGCTTGCGCGTGCCGCCCTCACCTGCCGGAATGGCGGGGTGAAACTTCTCTTTGCCACCCTACTGATGATTGCCCCTCTCCCAGCCGAACCCACCGAATCGCGAGCTCGTTTCAAAGTCCCGTCGGGCACCGACATGCCCTACCTGTTGTTCGAGCCGGCGCCTGCCCTCATGCCGCCCGACCGGAAACGCCCGCTCGTCGTGTTTCTCCACGGCTCCGGGGAACGCGGGGACGACCTGGACAAGGTCAAGAAGCACGGGCCGCCGGCGCAGTTCATGAAGGGCGACGGACTCCCCTTCGTGCTGCTGGCACCCCAGTGTCCGCCCGGGGTCTGGTGGAATGCCGACGACGTCATCCGCCTCGTCGAGAAGGTGATCCGTGATCACGACATCCATCCCGCGCGGGTGCATCTGACCGGGCTCAGCATGGGCGGCTTCGCGACGTGGGCGATCCTTGCAAAGAAGCCCGACCTCTTCGCCTCGGCCGTGCCCATCTGTGGCGGAGGTGATCCGGAAACGGTGGGACGCTTCAAGCACATCCCGATCTGGGCCTTCCATGGGACGGCGGACGAGATGGTGGCGGTGAGCCGCACCAAGGCCATGGACGAGGCCCTCCGGGCCGCCGGCGCCACGGATTTCCATGCCACCTACTACGACGGGGTCGGTCACGACAGCTGGACCCGGACCTACGAGAACCCGGCGGTCTATGCCTGGATGATGCAGCGCAGTCGGTAGTCCGCCCCGTACGGACCGCGAGCTTGAGAGGCTGTCGGGAAACGCGGAGCTTTTTGGATGAGGCCTTGGCGGGTAGTTTTTGGCATGGCGCAAT
>JAKZES010000076.1 GCA_022548915.1 Verrucomicrobiaceae bacterium E54 | reverse complement strand
GCTGAATGAGCTGCCGTTGTCCACCTGCACCTGATAGTAGTCCATCCCCGATCCGCTGTCGCTCGAGTTCGACCAGTCCAGGGACACGGTGTCGTCCGTCGTGATCGTCCCGCTCGAAGGAGATGTAAGTGACGGGATGCTCGGCGGTGTAGTGTCGGGAGCGGGAACCGTTACATTCCACTCATGGTACTCGATATAGTTCCAGTTGTCGTCGAAAATCGTCGCCTTGAATTGCGTCGTTGTTCCGGGCGCACAATAGTAGGTGTATTCGGGATCAACTGCCCAAAACCCCGACCAGTCGTTCTCGGCAGATCCGGTGTAAACGCCATTCACATCCCAAGTAGTGTTCTTGTACTGCGCGATGCCGTTCACCTGGAAGTTGTGCGTGCCGGACGACACGGTGATGTTTTTGATCCTGGATTGACCATAGGACGAATAGTAGGTCGCTCCTGATAGTCTTGCAACGAACGGGCCGACCATGAGGAGCAGGGCAAGAAATGTGACGGATTTCATTGTGTGATCTTGAATGCAAGTTGTTGACCGGTGTCTCAGTCGATCCTGGAGCTGCCTTCCTGGACGGGTCTCCTACTCCTCCCCGGCTTGAGCCTTCACCACCGGCAACGGTGTGGCATTTTGCATCGCTCGCAATTGAGAGATCTGCTCCCCGAATACCTCTTCCTCGCCCACCTGCGCAAGGATCAGCGCGGCCCTGCGCTTCCTCTCCGGCAGGTCCAATTGACCGGCATCCTCGACGAGGCGCGTCAATGCCCGCTGACGCAAAGCAAGCTCGAGCGTTTCATTCTCGAGGATGTTCAGCAGCGCTGGCGTGTAACGCTCCTTGTATTCCTGCCGCCACATTGATCGTGTGGCATCGATGGCATCTCCCACATTAGGACGACCCGGATTCTCCAACAGATCAAAAACGACTGACGCCGAGGCCTCGATCGCATTGTCCACGGAGAGGTTGTCTCCCAATCGCATGCGATTCCTTGCGAGAATCGCGACCGCCTCCGGCTTCCGCAATGCACCTAGAGCATAGGCGGCAGAACCGAATACTGCGGGATCACTGGTCTTCGCCAGCAGATTGGAAACCGGTCCCAAAGCCTGATCCGGGGCGAGAATCGCAAGGGAAATCGCCGCGGAGCGAGCAAGATCGGGGTTATCCACATTCGACTCGTCTCCCAGGATCGAAGTTATGATCGGAATCCCCTGTCCGACTCCGAGATCGCCTAGCGCCTTGATACACATCCTGCGGACCTTGGAGTTCTCCTCACCATCGGCGGCCGCTTCTAGGAGAAATCCGCACTCGCGCAAAATGTCCGCATCGGACAACCCCGACTGCTGGCGCAGCAGCATCGCAATCTCCGACATCGCCCAGATCGCGTTGGTTCTGAGCCGCACGTCTTCATTCTTACTCGTCGAGATGGCGGCCATCGCGCGAAGGAATTCGACCTGCTCTGTAGCAGCGAGAGCCCGTGTCGATTGGAAGACGTTCCGCAATGCGCCAACGCGCTCAGCTGGGATCCTATTCTGCTCTAGGACGAGCGCGAGCTGCTGGCTCGAGGATACCGCCTGCTGCTGCTCTATTTCAAGGCTCTCAGCTGCTCCGACTGGTAACAGTCCCAGCATCAGTGCCGGTAGGACGGACTTGGTTGTGGCCAGACGTGTTTTCATTCTTGGCGGTGCTTTTGAGGGGCGAAATTCGGATTGGCGCAAACTAGCTCAGTTAGCAACCACCCAATGTGCAAAGAAAAGCAAGGACTCTCCGGGCGAAGATAGAATCTGCCTAACAAATAGTAAAAATTGCGAACACCCTGTCAGAGTTGGACCGTGCCACAGCGCGAGGTAGTTGACACGCCGGCCACAAGCGTGAAAGCACTCAAGATTCTGAGCTACGTCGGCAAGCTCGCCGGCTTCGTTGCCGCCCTCAACGCCATTCCGTTCGTCGAACCGGCGGTCGGGGCGGTCATCTTCGCCGCAGCGTCCATCCTGAAGGACACTGTAAACCGAATCGGCGACCTGGCAGACGACGGGAAGGCGAACCAGAGCTTCCGCTCGTAGTCGGGGGACTGCGGGCCTCCACGAAACCCCCGGATGGTTGCCGCCGTCCGGGGATTTCTGCGTGTGGCAGGTCAGGACCGGACGGCCGGCTCCACCTCGTAGTGCTTCCGGATCGCGGCCAGGACCGCCTCGAAGTCGTAGAGGTAGAACCGCGGCCCGACCCTGATGAACGGGATGGTCCGCTTCGCGACCTAGTTGTCGATGGTGCGGGTGCTGATCGTCCATCGCCCCAACGGCATGACCGAGGAGCGCGTGATGAAGGGAAGCGGAACGCCGGGCCTCGCAATGAACACCGCTCCCGCGTCATGGTTCTGAGGCGTCACTCGGCGCTTGTGACGCAACTGCTGGCGCTCGTGACGCGTGGCTGAAGTGCCAGCTACACCAGATCTCTTTGTCCACTGAAGACCTCCCAGATCCGCACCATCGCCAGGGTGTCGAGTTTGCAATACTCAAGGAGCTCGCGTTCGATTTTCTGCTTCCGCTTCGGGGCGGTTTCCGGGGCCATCGCCTCGAGGAAGGCACGCTGGGCGGCGTGGCCGTCCTTCACTCCGTCGAGCACATCATAGGAAAGTTCCGGGCAGAGCGCGGGGAGGACCGCCTTGATGCTCCAGCTGCCGTGCTGGCTGGGGTGGTAGTAGCGGTTCCTCGCGATCGGCAGGAGATCGACGACGCGGTCGACAATTGAGAGCAGGCCTGTGGCCAGATGCGGGAAGCGGTCTGCGAGTCCGCGCATCACTCCGTTCTCGAACCCGGCGTTGTAGACGAAGACTGGGCCAGTGGTTCCGCAGTGGTCGATCAGAGCCTGAGCAAAGGCTTCTCCGGGATCTTCGCCGGAGAGATCGAGGAATTCCCGGTGCTCGACCTCCCCGTCGTGGGAAACGATGTGCAGGCTGAACTGGAAGGGGAGTTGCTGGTAGGGGCGGGTGCCTTTCCAGATGGGGACGCCAAAACCAATAGTCTCGCAGTCGAGGAAGTAGCTGGTGCCGGTGTGTGGGGCGAGATCGGTGGCAGCGCCCTCCGCATCGAACCACGCCTCGCCCGCGACGGACTGCTTCTTGATCATCCGGTTGACGGGCGAAAGCATTTCGTCAGGGACCTCCCGCAAATCGTCGTAGCCCAGGGCTTCAAGTTCGTCGCGCTTCTTGGGTCCGACGCGATGGAGTGAACCCAGAGGGAATTCGATGGAGGGCATGTTCTGATCGCAGTGGTGGCGGAAAGGGCAGTCGAATGGGGCGGAGCAATGCGGCCCGGTTTCGATTTCGGGCTCGACCGTAAGAGCGGCGACTTCTTGAGCCTCGCTGATCCAGTTTGCGACATCGCCTGCCATGGAGCGCGCCTCTTCGGTGAGGTCGACTGCTGTGAGCAAGCCTTGGTAATCCCCGCCACCAGGGTAGACGAACGAGTTGTCGACGTGGGCCAGTGAGGCGCTGGCCAGATCGATGCCCGCAGCGGTGGCGATGTAGGTCTGCACGGCCAAGTCCTCCCGATGGTAGTCCTTCACCCCGGTCGAAGACTTCACCTCGAGCATGTGCCAGCGAAGCCCGCCATCCCCGGCCTCGGGCAACATGACGTCGGCGAGGGCCAGTGCACCTTCGATGCGGATGGCCGCTTCGAAGAGTGGAGCAGGCGTGCCTGACAGCCAGGCGGCGGTTTCCGAGAAGGCCGCGTCCCATCCGATTTCAGCGACATCAATCAGCCTGCCATCATCTGCCGTGTCGTAGATCTGGCGGGCGACGTCACCAACCTGGTTGCCGATCGCAAAGACCATTTCGCTGCCGGAGTCGTCGCGGAGTTCGGGCCGGTGGAGTTCCAGCCAGAGACGCTTGGGGCACTGGCGGAAGGCGATGATCTTGGATTTGGAAAGCTGGCGCATGAGAGGAATGCAGGGAGCTTGGATCCAGGTGTCGGACAATGGCGGGGGCAGGCGATGTCGCGGTTACTCGGTAGTGGTGGTGACTATCGCCAGTAGTTGTCTCGCCCGGCTGACTCCCATGAACCAGGTGTAGGCATCAAAATCGGAAAGCGTTTCTGAAAACGGCTCGCAACCGATCAGGATGACCGCCCGCGCGTCGAGGCCTTTGGCCTTATTGACCGAGGTGTGGCGGATCGCCGTCTCGCCCTCCTCGAGAACGTCGCGGAGGTTGCAGCCGGCAAGCACCCGGGTCTCGCCTAGGGCGCTGCGCTCGACGTCGGACTCCTTGTGGAGGATTAGCACTTCGTCGGGGCGGCACAGGCCCTTCTTCCGCCAATCGGCGACCAAGGACTCGATCACCTTAAGCACATCTTCCGGGCTGCCTGCCTCAAAGACCTCCGGCTCCGGACCTTCGGGGAGATGATCCCCGCGTCCGAGCGCTTCTAGCATCGGGTTGATCGCCGGGTGGCGGTGCTGCTGGAAGAAGCTCCAAATCGGACGGGTGTAGCGAAGAGCAGGCTGGAGTCGCACGTGGGCCGGCTGCGACCACCCTCCGCGCAGATCGGCAGGGTCGAATCGCTCAGAATCGCGGAAGGGTGGTCGTTGTGCCGGGTCGTAGAAAATGCTCGCCTGGGATTCGCCGCCGTCGCGGAGCAGAGCCCGGTAAACGTCCCACCAGCCACCGCTCGCAGATGAATCCCAGGCGGTGTCGTGATCCTGCGCCTCGTCGGCCACCATGGCATCGAAGCTGGGCCAGTCGTTCCGTGAAGCGGGATCTTCGAGCAGGGAGCGCACACGGGCTGGCAGGTCCTCCTCATAGAACTGTCTCAGGGCGCACGCATCTTCCTTAGGCGGGCACATTTCCCCGCCAGCCGAGGCCAGCTGGAGGAAGAGTTCTTCCCAGCCGATGACCGTGATTGAGCCAGTCTCCAGCCTGCGCATGGCGATTAGCCGTCGGAGCTGGATGGTCAGGGCCAGATTGTAGACGAGAAACAGCACCTCTTTCCCGGTCGAGGCATAGCGAAAGGCTTGCTCGACCGCGTGCCACGTCTTGCCGGTCCCAGTGCCGCCGAAGACCAGTAGCTGGCGGTTGTCGCTGAGCTGGTCGAGGAGCTGGAAGCGGTGGGTCAGCTGGCGCTGGAATAGCTCCTCGGTGTGGTCGAGGAAGCCGCGGGCGGCTTCGGGCCGTCCGGAAGCACCGAATCGTTTGAGAATCGCCTCGCGGTCGGGACCCGGGACGGGGAACTTCACCCTCCAGTCGAACAGGCGAAACCAGACGCTCCGGAGCCAGTCGGCGAGGTCATTCTTGAAGACCAGCAGCGACCGCTTGATGCCCTGGACCATGTCATGCTCCAGGGGCGCTTCCTCGCCCGGCACGCACAGTGCCTTGGCCACCCACGTCGGCAGGCCTTCTTCCTGCACGATCCGGACGACCGCCGACCACTCGTCCATCAGCTGGTTGACGGGGTTGTCGGTCTCGCCCTCCCACTTGCCGGTGGCGCTGAACCATCGCGGCAGGGTGTTTTTCACCTCCAGCACCAAAACTCCGCCGGCCGGACCGATCACGAGGAAGTCTCCTTCGCGTTCGAGCCCCTTCTTGTCGGTGTAGTAATAACCCCAGACCACCGTCCACTGGTCGTCGAGGTCACGGAGTTGTTCCGCCACCCGAATTTCCGCCGGGTGACTGTGCTCCTGCGGTCGTTGGATAATCCAGTGAGCCATTTGCCAAGCCAGCTAACCAGATTGGGAGCAGATGTCAGCAGCGGGACGACGAAGATGACCTTTGGGCCGAGAAATGCCGGGCTTTCGGAAGAACCGCGGAGCCCGATGCGTTGTCAGATCACCCCGTCCTTGTCTCACACCCGGGACCAGGATGCTCTCGTCATGTATTCCCTCTCTGAAATTGCCGAGCTTCTCGGCAGGGACCGGGCCGCACTGCTTGGTTGGGTCAAACGCTTCGACCTCCCGGGGTTTCAGGGGCGTGGTTATCCCGAGTGCTATCTATCGTTTCTTCGGAGCATCGCCTACCTGCGGTTGGCACAGGTTACTGAGAAGCAGATCCACGAACTCTGGACCGTGGAGCTGAAGCTGATGGCGCTGCTTCATGCCGATAGTCTGGGTTCGCCGACTTGGATGATCGACGGGCATGACCACCCCGGCCATGAGGAGCGACGCTTGTTCCTCAGTCGCTTCGATCTTGGAGCGGACGTCAGTGCGGCGGCGGTCCAGCCGGGACTGGACTTCTCGGAGTCGGAGGTGGAGTTGTTCGGCGGCCAGGAAATGGGAGAAGATGCCCTGCGCCTGCAGGCGTCGTATCGGGAACTCGTTGGCCCGCTCCGGAGCAAGCTATCGGAGCAGGCTCCGATTCTGACCGCGGCCGGGCGGTGGGCCAAGGGCGCGGAAGCGGACAACAGCTGATCGATGGGCGGAGTTCCGCTCCGCTCATCCTGTGTTTGCTCCAGGTTTCGTGGTGTCCGAGTGCACGATTTCACTACCGGATGACTGCGCAAACCGATCTGACGAAGAGTTGTTTTTCGAGATTTCGTCGCGCTGACCCTGAGGATGTCCGACCCCTTCTGGCATGATGCTTCCATGTCCTCGACCACCTCTCCCATTCACCCCGCGATCAGTGAAATCCTTGGTCAACTCGAACTCGGCCAACCGAGCGTTCACAACGGAATTGGCCTGTGGCCGCTCGTCATCGAAGCGCGCCCCGAGCCGACCTACGTTGCACTCGTCGAAGCCCTCCCTCTCGACGGCTTCAAGATCACGGAAGTCAGCGAAGGCGGCTCGGTGCCGGACCTCCGGGTGATCAATGAAACGCCCCACCACGTGCTGCTCTTTGACGGCGAGGAACTCAAGGGTGCCAAGCAGAATCGCATCCTCAACACCACCATCCTGATCCCGCAGGGGGAATCGCTGGATGTGCCGGTCAGCTGCACGGAGAGTGGTCGCTGGTCATACTTGTCGCCGCAGTTCAGCTCGAGCGGCAGCATGGCCTACGCTCAACTGCGCAAGGCCAAGGCCGCGGCGGTGTCCAGGTCGCTGCACCACAGGGACAGTCATGCCTCGGACCAGGGTGAGGTGTGGGATGAGATTGAGATGCTCCACCTGAAGGCGGACAGCGGCGGCAAGTCCAGCACCCGGGCGATGCAGGACGCCTACAACGAGCGCCGACAGGACCTCGATGAGTTCGTGCGAGGCGTGCCCTGCGGAGGGGGGCAGTGCGGGCTTCTCGCAGTGGTCGGCGACCGGGTCGAGGGACTGGACGTGCTGTCGCGCCCCGAAGCCTACGAACGGCTCCACAATCGTCTGGTCGAAAGTCACGCGATGGATTTTCTGGTGCGCAAGGGCGGGGAAGCCCGCAAGCCGGCCGATCCCGAAGCCCCGGCCCGCTTCTTCGCCGAGGCTGCCAAGGCCGAGGAATCCGTGCACAATTCTCCGGGTCTGGGCAGCGATCACCGACTGCGTTTCCGCTGGGGCCATGGTTCTGCCTTGCGGGTCGAGGAGACGATCGTCCACCTTGCGTTGTTTGGCGGTTCGGGAATTGGCGGAAGCCATCATCCCACCGAGCCGCCGCTCCACCGCTTCCGCCGCCGTTATCAGCCCTGAGCGCCCGGGGCGGCCGCCTACATCTTCGCCAGCGACCTTCCACCCGATTGATCCCAACCCATGAACTCCGCCAAAACCACGCACGCCCGCAAGAGCCTGAAGCGCCAACGCAAGCTCCTCGAGAAGCTGGCCCTGCCCGCTTTCCGTGACGAGGCCACCGAGGGGATGCTCGACGACCTCGAGTTCTTCGACAGCAACGACGGCAGTGCCGTGGTGCTGCGCGGAATGCTGGGCAGTGGGCAGCTCGTGCAGGTGGCGGCCACTGGCCCGATCGATTCCGAGCGTAGCGAGCTTCGCTTCACGCTGCTGGCTGGACTGTTCGTGGACGGTGTGGGAGCCCAGACGCTGGTGGTCGGCAACCTGGTCGAGCCGGGACCCTTTCACATCCAGATCGACCCCTACCTCCCCTACTGCGGGCAGATGTCCATCGGCTGCGATCTGGTTGTCCGTTCCGACGACGAGCCGCTGGTTCGCCGCCGCCTCGGGGAACTGGTGCGGCTGGGTGAAGATCTCGAGTGGTTCTTTCCACTGCGGATGCCCAGCCGGATCCGCTGGATGGAAGCTAGCCAGCTCGAAACCGATTGGACCGACCTGCCGCATGACGAGCTGTATGAGTTTCTCGATGCGGCGCTCAAGGTGCCGCCGGCCGAGCGCACGCCGCGGACGCTCCTTTGTCTGGCGGCGGGAATGAATCGCTGGAAGGACGTGCTCCGGTTACTGCGCGAGCACCCTGAGGAGCTGCCAGCGCAGCAAGTCGCACCGCTAAAGGCGCTGGCGCTGCGGGAACTCGGTCGCTGGCTGCCCGCACTGGAGGCGGCAGAAGAAGCCGGGATCAAGGATGGACGCTACCCGGATACCACACGGCTCAGTCCATCCTACATGCACGCGTTCATCGAGGCGGGGAAGGACATCGAGGCTCTCGAGATTCTGGGCCAGCCGCTGGACGGTGAGCCGGCATTCTATGACTGGTTGCGCGGGTTGGCCTACCACCGCGCCGGCGACTCGAAGAATGCGGCTGATTGTTTCGGACGCTACTTCAAGCGCTGGCCCGGCGACCTCATCGGTAGGACAGTCACCGAGGAGCTCGCCGAAGAATTCGCCGAGGAACTCGGGCTCTGACCCAATCCTCCGAACACGATTGCGATGCAGCCGACAAGAGGGTGTCGCCCACCTTATGGTCCTTTAGGGGCTGGCCATGCCCACCCACGCGTTCCGGTTTCGCAGCGGCCGCTCCCCGTGCTGCTGCCTGTCAGTCGGCCCGAACTGTCGCGGCGGGTGGTGGTCGTGTTGCGATGGGCGGTTTCGCTGCCGGTGAGGCGGCCTGATGCATCGCGGAACTGGGTTCGCCTGCTGCTGCCGGACCTGCTGGTGGAGGCACTTCCCGAAAGCCGCCCGCTCGCATCGCGGTAGCTGGTCCTGGAGCCCGTGCTGGTGGCCGAGCCGGTGATCCTGCCGCTGGCATCGCGGAATTGGGTGCGAGAAGAAGTGCCGCCGCCGTTGGTGTGGGTGGTCGCAGTGCCGATGATCCGCCCCGATGCGTCGCGGATCACGGCCCGTTCACTTCCGCCCGAGCTCTTGTGGCGTTCGATGGTCTGGACGATTCGCCCGGAGGAGTCGCGCACCACCTCGCGGCAGGTCTGCGCGGGTGAATGGATGGTCAGGACCGAGACAAGCAGAGCAGGAAGGAAAATTGCCCTCATGTCTCTTGAGACTGTCGGAGCGGCGTTCTCATTCGATACGGGTGCGACCTGCCGGGCGGTGGGCGAGGGGGCAGGGCACGAAAGGGCGGATTGAAGGAAGAAAACGGCGTGACCACCCCGCCTTTGTCCCACCCCCTGGTGCGATGGTGTTCAGGTGAGTAAACCCCGAGTCCACTCCATGATCAAACGCCCAAAAACGCTGATGTGTCCGCCGGCGGCCCGCAGAGCCCGGCATGAGCCCGCTCGGTTGCGTCTAGGGAACGCGAATCTCTGGGCCGACATGCGGGAAGTGCTGCTGGACCCAGACCCCGACCCGCACGAGCTAGAGGTGATCCGGCGTTGGCTGCGCGAGGAGGTCGAACGGGAGCTTCTGGAGCGCCTCCGCCGGGGCAATGCCTCCGGGCTGATCCGCTGGGCCTGCCGGCTGTCACCGCAACTGATCTGGAAGCTACCCTTCAGCCGCGCCCAGCCGGCCGCGAGGCATCACCGCCGCATCATCGCCATCCTGCTGCCGCACAAGATGCGTTTGGTCGAGCAGCAGCTGGCGGTTTATGCGTTTCACGAGGGGCTTCAATGAGTCGGTAGCGTGGACTTTCGAAAAACAGTGCAAGAGCGCGAGGACGCCTGATCAAACACAGCGAGAAGGGCCAGCATCGACACGATGCTACCTGGAAGATGAATCCGGGACCGGGATCAGGAGACCCTCCGCTGCGTCGATGGGCTACACCTAGTCTTGACGCCCATGGTCGGTGGCGAGCCTGCAATCCCTCAGAAGCAAATGTTACAGTAGTGGTGTGAACCGAAATTAGCCGCTTTCCTTTTGCTCGAAGGCTCGGACTGTGAATCTGATCGGCCTATTCTCCAGAAGTGCCTGGTAGACGTTGCGTTCGTTGGCCTCGAGGGCTGCCATCATTCGCCAATATTCCTCACTAGCGCCCAAGATCCGGCCCACGTGAGGCCCCAAATAGGCGTCCACTGATTGAGCCCCAATCCGGTCCGATATGATCTTGTTGTATGCATCCCCTGAAATCCTTTCACGGACAAATAGCCCACCCTCGACATACTTCACCCCGACGTTCTCAGTGTACGGAGCGGACAAGTAGCCATGAACCCATTGGTTCCGAAGGTTCACAAAGGCAATCTGATCCTCCTTTGACAACTCACAAAGAAGCGTCCGTGAATAGTCGCTCAGCTTCACAAGCTCTTCGGTGTTGGCTGCCAGCACACAAAAACCTCTATCCTCAGCTTCCTTTTTCACCCTTGGAATCGTGCGTTGGCTTGCCTCAACCCCATCAATCAGAGACCCAATCCAAATGGTGCACAACCGGTTCCTAAGCTCGGGCTCTTCATCAAACTCCTTTCGGTAAAGATAGAACGACCAAGCTTTCGCCGAAGTGATATTACGAACTACAATTTCGTAGGCCCTATTGACTAGCCGTTTGAACTCTGAGACTGGCACACTACTACCGAGAAAGCTCCGGGTCGGCCCGTCAAGTGGAACCTTTTCGACGTCCGACCCCTATTCCGCTTGACCGCCCGCCCCTCCGCTTTCGAGAGGGGGAGGAACTCTTCTCCTTCGGGGTGATTTCCGCCGTCCCGGTAGCGCGGGCCGCACACATCCCGCAAGGTCTGGATCCGGTGGTTCTGGTCGATACGGCCCCGTTGTAGTTGAGCACCACCGCCAGCGGCTCGGACTTGCTCGACACCGCACATGACGGCGGGAGCGTGCAGATCACCCAATCCTCCGTCTCGCGCTGGTCCTTGATCGGCACCGCCACGACATCCTTGGCCGGATGCTCAAACGGTAATGATGGGGTAGTCGAGGGTTCGAATCCCTCCTCACCCCGCCTGAATCTTCGCGGCCTCGGCGCGGACCTGATCGCGGAGTTTCTTCGGCTCCTTGACCTTGGCCTGACTGCCCCAGCTGAGCGTCCAGCGGACGAGTTCCTCGAGACGACCCACCTCGAAGCGCACCTCGACCCGGCTGGCGGTGGCATTGAGTGCCGTGACCTGCTGGCTCGGGTGCCAGCGACGTTCCTGGACGAGGCGGGCCGCGTAGCCGCTCAGCTCGATGCGGACCTCCTGCTTGTAGTCGGGGTTCTCGGGATCGGTCCAGATGCCAAAGGAGGTGCCGAGGTAGGCCGGGCCGTCGAAGTTGTCGGGGACCTCGAAGGTCTCCTTGCGCGCCTTGGCCGCCCGAATCCGGGGGAAGGCGAAGGTGCGGAGGGCGTCGCGTTCTAGGTCGTAGCCGATCAGATACCAGCACTGGTCGACCTCGCCGAGGTGGTAGGGACGGATCCGGCGCTTCTCGCTGCGATCGGAGCCGAGCTTGCGGTAGCCGAACTCGACCTCCCGGCGTTCCAGGACCGCCTCGGCCAGCTTGCCGAAGAGCTTGAGATCGGTCTTGGTGACGCCCTGCGGCTTGCGTGAGAGTGCTTTGTCCAGATCCGCCCAGGCGAACTTAACCTTGCCTTCCATCGAGCGGGTGAGCTTGGCGAAGACGTTGCGCATCGTCTGCTCAAGCTGAGTGCCGCGGACCGACTCGAGTGCCTGCCGGGCGAGAAACAGCCCGGCCAACTCCTCGGCGCCGACCTCGAAGACCGGGAAGTTGCTGACGTCCTCGGTGTAGCGGTAGCCGTGAGCCTGATCGTCATACTCGAGGGGGAGCTGCAGTCGGTCGCGCATGAAGTTGATGTCGCGTTGGACGGTCTTGGGGGTGACTTCCAGCTCATCGGCGAGGATCGAGCAGTTTGGTAGCCGGCCTTCCTCGATGGCCTTGTGGATGTGGTAGATGCGCTCCATCGGAGCACGAGTTTTGCCCACCCGGTCCTGTTCGGAAGTCTTTGCCATGCCAGAGGCTGTCAGGTCTTCGGGAGGAATACAAGCAGGCTCACCCTCCGGTTGTCCCACCCCTTAGGGTTAATTGGGTCCATGAACTCACTCCGCCATCCCGGTCGCCGCGCCTTCCTTGGTTTCCTTGGAGCCCTGATGGGTGCTCCCGGTGCCGTTCGCGCATCCATCCCCACCTTTGCCGACGATCGCGAACGCTGGCTCCGCGAATGGGCTGACCGGCCCAGAATTCCGGTGCGGGAGGCGGAGGATCCGCTGACCGACGTCCTCCTCAAGCACTCGGTTGAGGAACGGCCGCTGTCGCTCTTCTATTTTGGTGGCTCGCATCCTGGTCGGCTGCGTCAGTTCTCGCCGGATCTCGTGTTCCGGCATGAGCGCGGGCACCACACCTACGTCAGCGGCTTCTGCCATCTGGAGGAAGCACCCCGCATCCTCCGCCTCGATCGGATTGGGTTGGCTTGAGGAGCAGGCGGGTTCCATCGGACCTTGGCAGGATGTCCGAACCGGCTGGCGGGGTCATTCGATCTCGCGCGGCCCATGCGCGCAGGCTCGTTCTCATAGTAGTGAAGGCGCAAATTTCGCCGCCGAAACCAAATCAACACATGATGAAAACCAGCACACTTGCCACCCGCCTCGAACAGGACGTCCGTGAACTCTGCCTGCCGGAGGGACGAATCGTGGGAACCCCCGGTCACGCTGTCGCCGAAGCATGGGTCGCCCGCCGACTGGGTGAAATCGACTGCCAGCCATACTGCGGCGATTCCTTCGCGCTGCCCTACCACCGGGACGGGAAGGACTTCACCAACTTCGCAGGGGTGATTCCCGGAGAAGACCGCTCTCTGCCACCCGTTTTGATCGGTGCCCACTACGACAGCTTCATTCCCCATCCATGCGCCGACGACAACGGTGCGGCGGTGGCCATCACCCTGGCGGTGGGTGAAGCGGTGGCCGGGAGTGGGGGGCTTGAGCGGGATCTCATCGTCGCAATCTTCGATGCCGAGGAGCCGCCTCACTTCCAGATGGCGACGATGGGCAGCAACCGCTTCTACGAGGACCAGCTCGACGGTCGCGGTGTGCACTTTGCGCTCATCTCCGACCTTGTGGGCCATGACGTCAGCTTGCCCGCTAGCGCTCTGGGAGGGTTGGCCGCGAAGGCTGCGGCACCAATCGCGCCGCTAACCTTCGCCACGGGAGTCGAGAGCCACCCCGAGCTACCGGGAATCATGGGGGGTCTCCAAGTGCCGGATGGCATGAAGCTGGTCGCCACCCTCAACGACTACGTTGGTGACATGAGCGACCACGGGGCATTCCGCCGCAACGGGGTGCCCTACCTGTTTCTGTCTTGCGGGCATTGGGAACACTACCATCGGCCGACCGACACACCCGATCGCTTGAATTACCAAAAGATGGCCGCGATTGCCCGCTATGCAGAATCCGTCTGCCGTGCTGCTGCCGCCGCCACGCTTCCGGAGTTTCCTGCCCAGGAGGACACACTCGACTTCGAGAGGGCGACTTGGAAGAAGGCGCTTGGGGTGCTGCGCAAGCCCCTGGCCAAGGCTCTAGGCGTCTCAGGTTTTGACAGCCGCGAAGACATCGACCGAGCGGCGAGCATGCTGCAGCGCTTGGGGCTCTGAGACTGGTCCGCCTATGACAACCCAAACCCTGCTGTGAGCTTGTCCTTGCCGTAGTGACCTGCTACTATTCCACCAGCATCAGGAGTGACTCCGAAAGGGGTTCGGCAACCTGGCTGGGAGAAATCGCCAAGGTGCCTAGATGCGGGCTACACAAAGAAAGTCCGCACGATGTGCGGAGCGGGAAGATCCATCCCCGCCCGAACAATCTCCCCCGTCGTGAGAACGATGCGCCCGATCTGATGCCTTCAGGTTGGGCGTGTTTGCTTTCGGGGCGGACCTCCTGATGCGGATCGAACCCACGACCCGCATCCATGAACACGAACATCCAAATCAGCACCCGGCAGAGAACCGCCGGGATCAACCACCACCTGTGGAACAACCACGGAACCTGGTGGTTTCACGGCACCGTCCATCTTCCGAATGGCACCGCCGAGAGGGTCCGCACCAACCTGCGGACGAAGTGCGTTCAGGAAGCCCGTCGCAAACGGGACGGATTGATCGCCCGGTTGACCAAGTCGTCTGTCGCAGCCTGATCCATCAAGCGCCATGGAACCCGTAACCTACAACGCTCGCACCAGCGCCAGGCTGCAATCCATCAGGAAGTGGTCGGAAGAGAACCGAATCGTCCCGAAGGTCTTCGAGACCTTCGATGGCGGAGGCTTGAATGGCTACATCGTCGAGTTTGACAACTTTGGCGACCTGCAACGATTCCGTCAGCACTTCCGAATCAGGGGTCGCATCTGGGTCGAGGATGCAGAAGGCAAGCACCACCCGCTGGAGAACTTCCTGGAAGACCCGCTTAACGGGAATCCGCGGTTCTAGGACAGTAAATGTCCCACCCAAGCCGAGAAGATATCGACATGAGATCGAATGACCGCACCAGGCCAGTGAACTCCCGCGGCAAGCCCCTGTTCTTGTTCAAGCCCTCGCTTCCAGGAGCATTGGATCGCCCGAAGATCGAGGGAATGACGCTCGAAACTGAGCGAGGCTTGTTCATCAAGAATCCCCCGTGGGGGATCGTCCAAAGCGCCCTCGGCCTCCTCGACCCGGGTGTGGGCAATAGCTTTGCGGTGCTTTCGACCGGACAGAGCACCTACGTCCAGACGCTTCGCGGCACGAACGGATTCCATCTTGAGTGGCGAGTCACCGGAGACGATCCCGGGACTTACATTCACTACCGTGCCTGTGACCCGGAAGGATCCGCAGGTCGTAAGGTTCTCAAGAAGTTCGACGCGATCAACGCGGGGGAGTATCGCGACCTGCTGACCCTCGAAATGGTGATTTCGGCATTTCGCTCGTTCTTCGACCGCATGGCTCCACCCGCGGCCCTGCGCTGGCGGGTCCTCGACCTCTAAGGGCCTGCGCCAACCGGGGGCCACCGCCTCCGCAGACCACTTTCCAACCCCTCGGCTCCGGGTCCCTGACCCTGGGTCGGCTTACTAGACAACCCCACACCAACACTACCCCATGAACACCAACCTGACTGAAATTGCCTACGTCCTCGACCGCTCCGGCTCGATGGGAGGGATCATCGAAGCTGCCATCACCGGCTTCAACGAGTTCCTTCAGCAGCAGCTCGACCAGCCGGGTGATGCCAACCTGTCGCTGATGCTCTTCGACGACGACTTCCTCGCCCCGCACATCCGGACCCCGCTCCAGGACGTGGATGAGCTGGACGCCACGACCTACGTCCCTCGAGGGTGCACCGCGTTGCTCGACGCCATCGGCATCACAATCGACGAGCTGGGCAAACGCATCGCCGCCGAGCCCGAGGACCAGCGACCGGCCAAGGTGATCGTGGCCATCTACACCGATGGTTACGAGAACTCGTCCACCCGCTACACCCTGAAGAAGATCAACCAGATGATCACCCACCAGCGTGAGAAGTATGGTTGGGAGTTCATGTTCCTGGCCGCCAACCAGGACGCCATCGCCACGGCGGCTCAGATGGGCATCGGACGTGACATGTCGTCGGTTTCGGCGTGCATTGCAGGCGCACACCACGCCTTCTCCCGCAAGATGAGCTTGCTGCGCAAAAAGGCCCTCACCGGCGAGGAGGACGAGGACTTTCACAAGCCGATGGGGGACGTCGTCCGGGAGGAAGAGGAAGAGCGGGAGTGAGTCGGTCTCCACTCAGGCACCCCCCTCGCGGTTCTGCGACGTTGCCTCTCTCTTGAAGCGACGTCGTTGGCCCGCGATGTTCGTGTTGATGGGCGTGGTCACCTCGTTCCAGGAGCAGATCGAGTGGCACCTGCTGATCTCCTCGCTGGTCGTCGGCCTCGCGGTCGGCGTGATGTCGCTGGTCGGGCTGTGGCGGAAGTTGCGTGGGTGAGGGTGATTTGCATTCGAGTCAAGCCTTCGCCACAGGTCTTAGATCAGGTGCGAACTGGCGGTTTAGTCTCGAGCCGGGACCTTGTAGGAAGCTCTCCTCCGAGGACGGAGCGAATCGGATCAAATCTGCCCGGCACTGGTTCCGGGCAGTAGTATTCCTTCTCATCGCGGTGTGTGAGGCTCAGTCCTTGTCCGGTTTAAGGATCAACTCTACTTGTATGCCATTCTTTGATGCACTATTCATCAATTGGGTAACTTCTTCAACCACCTCAGGTAAAATTTCCGGTGGAATCTGAATCTTCACTCCGTTCTGTGCTCGAATTTCTGGATTAACTCTAGTATCGCGGACTTTGCGTTGGCCTGCCAGCCACTCACAACTCTTCCTTCCCAGTTCATTTAGCACGCCGGTGGCGAATACCCCGCTGCCAACAACTACCAAGCCAATGACCAATTCCCATTCGTGGGTTCGTTCTACTTGAATCTGTATCTGGCCCTTTTCGCCCCCTCCTACATAGCCCGAAAGATAACGCGGCTCGTCCGTTAGCCCTTCCAGAAACGTGCCAATATGCAGATCGTTGACATTATGGCCGTAGGGCGGCTCAGTCAGGTAGATGGCCAAACTGAGTTTACGGTTGACTGGGTCTTTGGCTTCGTCGGTAGAGGCTAAAAAACTCATAACTTGTGGTCTTGGGGCGATGGTGAAAGGGAATCTCTATTTGGTCAAGGTTCCCCATCGGGCAGTCAGTCCGGCGTCGGTCGTCGCCGGACTTGTCTCGAGAATATCAGCCTTCGCCCGGACCCCCCAGAGCCCCAGGATGGTTCTCTGACCAGAAGAAGGCATCCTCAAGAATCTGTATTACCCATGAGTAAAGCTCAGGTTCTTTGCTGTCTCGGGATCCCGCGACGTTCAGCACGCGAATTCCATGCTCATCCACGAATCCCTGAAGTTGCTCGGCGGAGTTGTAGGGGCCTCCCGAGCGGGACAAGTGAATCAATGGTTTGCCGTGTTTCCGAGCGAATTCGGCGGTTCTCAGGGAGCCCCCGGTGAGCTTCGCTGCCAGGGTGAAGATCACCGTGCCGTCGGTGTGCCGGGCGTTCCATTCGGTCCTCTGCAGGTAGCTTGCAGAGGGCGTTTCCTGAAGTCGGTAGCGGTCAGGAATCGGCCCGGCCTCCGACTTGCGGCCCTTGGGACACCAACCACCATGAGGGAACTTGTGGCGCAACGCGACGTCGAGCGCCGCGATGTCCGCCCCCGTCTGACCGCCTGATACCAGTTTCTCAATAACCGGGATGAAGTTTCTCCTCAGTATCCCGCTGGCCAATTGGAATGTAAACGCTTACGCTTTGCCGAATTCCTCCTTCATCCTCTAGCTTAGGGGAAAGACCAACAAAGAACGAGCCGGGGAGAGATCAAGGCCGCACAATCCGATTTCCAAGCCGGAGCAACGCAGTCATCAGCATTCTCAAACTCGTCAACCTAGATGAAGCCAAGCAACCCATCAAATTCTAGTAGGCATCACCGCGGCATCAGAATTGAGGAGATCGAGTCCTTGAGCTCCGAACTCGCAAGATCAATCGTCGATGAAGGTGGATCAAGTGCTTGTCTTCAACGATTGAAGTCGCTCTCGTCAAAAGCGGCCGCCGTCCTCTCAGACTTCCAAGGTGTTTTGATGCTCCCGGCGCTCGCTTCGATCGCAGAAGAAACAGCGCGAGAACTTTCGTCCCACAAAGGAGGGATCTCACTAGGAGGTCTAACGTATTTGACTGCAGAGGTTGCATCTGCGCTCGCGCTCTGCGAAGGTCCATTGTGGTTTCCTAGTGTCAAGGAGTTAAGCTCCGAGGCCGTCGAGGCATTGCGCCCAAGGAAGGGGTGGACTTCATTTCAAGGATTAACATCACTAGATCCAGAAATGGCTAAGCTATTTTCCGAATCATCTGGAAGTTGGCGTTTTCCAGGAATTCTCGAGATCACAGATCAGACAGCACAACACCTTTCAGAACATACAGGAGCGTTGTCCCTGGATGGTTTGCCCCAATTGACAGACGCCACCGCTGAATTCCTAGGGCAACATCAAGGACCAGTCCATCTGGATGGCATCACCAGACTCTCGATGGCTGCTGCCGAAGGTCTCGCGCAGAATAAAGATCAATTGTTTCTAAGTTCTATAAAGCATATAGACGATGCTACTTTATACCTAATTAACAACATCGAAGGCAAAGTGTACCTTCTCGGATTAGAGAGTGTACATTACAAGCACCTAGATTCGCTATCTACCAAAAAAGTTGGCCTGAAACATGAACTAGATGAAATTGTAAAGTTTGCGGTCGGCGCGCGAAATGGCAATGATGAAGACGCGTACCTCATGGGTTGTCTTCTTGTAGGAAGGGAACATATCGAATACAATCCAAGTCAAGCATTCGTCTACTTCCATCGTGCCGCTGAGTGCGGCAATCCCGAGGCCCAAGTTTGGATGGGCACATTGAATGAATTTGGAGAAGGCGTTCCCCAAGACCCTTCCGCGGCATTTCAGTGGTATCTAAGGGCGGCGAAAGCTCGGCATCCTGAAGCTCAGCTTGAAATTGGAAGGTGCTATGAACTAGGTATTGGAACCTCTCCGGACCATCGTAAGGCTCTTGCGATGTATCTTCGATCTGCTAAACAAAAGAACGCCGAGGCGCAATGTGCCGTTGGCCGATTCTACGCTGAAGGAAAGGAGGTCAGCGTCGATTTGGATCAAGCTAGCAAATGGTACCGAAAAGCAGCCGAGCAGGGCCATTCTAGGGGCCAATATGAACTCGCCGAGTGCATGTTCGCGAGCCCTAATGTGCGTGAGGAAGATCTAAAGTCGGCCTATAATTGGCTTCACCAAGCCGCCGAAAATGGATTCGTTGAGGCCAAGTTCAGAATAGGTGTTCGCCACGAGGAGGGCCTCGGTCTATCCCAAGATCCATCTTGTGCAATAACCTGGTACACTGAAGCAGCAAAGATGGGCTGCGCGAAAGCCTTGCACCGACTTGGCAGGTGTTACATGGAGGGGCTTGGGGTAATTCAAGATCCCTCGGAGGCTGTGAATTACTTCCGTGAGGCCGCCGATAGTGGTAGCGGAGAAGCCAAGCATGCGCTTGGTGAGTGTTATGCCAAAGGGGTGGGAGTGAAGCAAGATATCCTGGAAGCGGAGAGATGGTTTATTGCGAGCGGTGAGTCTCTTTGGGTTCAGGCGGCCGACGATAATGTCTACTCACAGTGTAAAATCGCGGGAGAGTTCGAAGCTGGCACTGACTTGTTGCCTCGTGATCTGACCCGTGCGGCTTGGTGGTATCTGAAAGCTGCAGAACTCGGGCACCCCGAAGCACAAGCGAAGATTGGGAACTGGTTCGAAGTTGGCATCGGAGTAGAGAAAGACCTAGAAATAGCTGTTCATTGGTATAAGAGGGCGGCAAAGCAGCATCGAGTTGACGCACAAACCGCCCTAGCAAGATGTCTCCACAACGGATTAGGCACCGCGAAGAGCAACATTAAGTCAACCTATTGGTATAGAAAGGCGGCCAGCCAGGGAGATCTGTGGGCCCAAATTGTGCTTGCGTCGAGATTGCTTCAAGGAGTGGGCACAAGTGTCAATATCAATGCTGCTGTGGAGTTGATGGAGGACGCCGCACATAAGGGCAATACAACTGCCCAATTGTGTATGTCTGAATACTATGGCGTTATTCCCGCTCCGCTAGATTGGAGCGAACTAAAGTTCTGGAGGATAAACCCGCTTGATGAGAACCCTGAAAAGTCAATTAGGTGGTTGATACGTGCTAGAGAGGGGGGTGACATGGAAGCCGCCTTCCGTCTTGGTTGGCACTATTTAATTGGGCATTGTATACTTCTCGGCATCATTATTTCGGATTTCTTGAGTGTGGCAGATATAGTCATCATTGCGGCTGCGTATTAACTCCCGATGATAGAATTG
>JAKZES010000075.1 GCA_022548915.1 Verrucomicrobiaceae bacterium E54 | reverse complement strand
CGACTCCAAGTCTCTCGTGCCACCCCCGGAGGCGCGGCGGGGGGGAACCTACAGCCCAGCCCCCAACGGTCAATACCTTTCGAGAAGTTTTTTCACCCCCCCCGGCATCCCCCAATACCACCACGCCAACACTCTCCAGGGAATGTTTCAGGAGGGCAGAATCCGCCACCCGATCAGGGAGCATCAAGCTCGATCCAGACCTTCAATCCGCCGAGATCGGATCGTCCGGCGCGGACGTCTCCGGAACAGGCTTCAATCGCAGATCGCACGATCGCGAGGCCCAGGCCGGCCCCACCCGCCTCCCGGGTGCGCGCGCCATCGGGCCGGTAGAACGGCTCGAAGAGCTTGCCGAGTTCCTCCTTCGGGACGCCCGGCCCACTGTCTTCGATCGCCAGCCGCACCCGCTCCCCCGCCTTCGCGACACGAATCCGGATCCGGCAGGCTTCGCCGCCGTGGCGCCGGGCGTTGCGAAGCACGTTCGCCAACGCCCTGCCAAGCAAGCGCCGGTCCGCGAGCGCCTGCATGCCTTCCTTCATTTCGATCTGCACGGCGTGGCCGGGGCACTCCCGCGCGGCGACCTCGACCAGCAGGTCCTGCAGGTCGACGGGTTCACTCTTCAGGCTCTCCGGTGCCGTTTCAGCGCGGGTGAAGGCCAGAACCTCGGAAACGAGTTCGGACAGCTCCCCGACGTCTTCGTCGATCGAGGCAAGCCGCTTCCTGTCATCGTCGTCCAGGCGGTGCTCGAGCACGCCGAGACCGGTTCGGATCCTCGCAAGAGGTGAACACAACTCATGGGCCACATCACCCAGAAACCTCTTCTGCCCCCGCAGAAGGTGGTCCAACCGGCCCGCCATGCGTTCGATCGATGCGCCGAGCGATCCCAGCTCGTCACTCCGGCTCCCTCCCACCTTGACCTCGAAGCGTCCCTCGGCGATCCGCTCGGTGGCCCGTGATAGCTTTGTCAGGTAGCGGGTGATGCCGAGAATGAAGGGCGCCCACAGCAGCAGGCTGAGAGCCAGCACCGCGAGGCCACCGAGAAGCCACGGCCTGAGTTCGAAGAACAACCCGCCTGCGGATGGATTTCCCGAGCGAAGCAGCAACATGCCATGCAGTGGCCGGTCCTCGCCCGGATTGAAGAGAGGAAGATCGATCCCCGCCCAGTAGCCGCCGTCACTCGATCGCAGGAGGAACACGGGGCGAGGCTCGGGAGGGTCTTGGGCAACCCTCCCCCTCTCTCGCTCCGAAGCCGCCGCTCCCGGTGATCCCGGACGATCCCTCGGCGGACCGAACGGCCTCGGTGGGCCCTGGCCGGGGCCATCCCGCCATCCGCCCGGGCGGACCTCCTCCCGCCGCGCGGGTCCCGGCGGCCGCTGCCCCCTGTGAGTGAAGTCCTTGAGCCTCTCATCGACATCGGGGGGAATCCCGACGCGGCCCCCGAGGACATCCGCACGGTCTTCCAGCAACAGAAGGGGCTCGACACCGTACGGTTCGGTATGCGTCCGGACGATCTCCGCCCACCCGGTCCTCGATGCGTTCCTCATCTCGCTCGCCAGCACCGAGCCAAGCGTGGTCAGCCTTTCCCCCGAAGCCCTGCTGAGCAGGGAGTCGAGACCAAGGCGAAGCTGCCAGTTGAGGAAAAGAAGGAATGCTCCGGCGAGCACCGCGAGATGCAGGAGCAGCCACCCGATCATCTTGGCCAGCAACGGGAACCTGACTTTGCGGATCATGTGTCGAGTCCTTCGCCCAGTTTGTAGCCAACGCCCCGGACCGTGACGATGTAGCGAGGGTGACGCGCGTCGTCCCCGAGCTTCCGCCGGAGCTGCGAGACATGCACATCGATGGACCGGTCGAACACATCGAAGCGCCGGTCGGAAACGTCCTCCAACAGCGCCTCCCTCGACTTCACCCGTCCACCCGCCTTCATCAACGACGCGAGGATGGCGAACTCCAGGGTCGTGAGCTCAAGCACCTCACCCCGGAGGCTTGCCACGTGGGTTCCCTCGTCGACCACGAGCTCTCCCACCTGAAGGATTGCTTGCGGCTCTCCGGGGCTGACTGCCGCCCGGCGGGTGACCGCCCGAAGCCGTGCCAGCAATTCACGGCTGGAAAAGGTCTTCGGAAGGTAGTCGTCGGCCCCCAGCTCAAGCCCCACGATCCGGTCGGCCTCCTCTCCCATAGCCGTCAGCATCAGGACCGGCACATTCGAATCCTTGCGCAGTTCCCGAAGCACCTCGAAGCCATCCATGCCCGGCATCATGACATCGAGGATCACCGCCTCGTAGGCTCCGTGCCGGGCCGCCTCAAGACCCTCGGGACCCGTGTGCCGCATCTCCACCGACCATCCCAGAGGACTGAGATAGTCGCGGATCAATCCGCAGAGCTTGCGGTCGTCGTCAACGACCAGAAGCGGGCGACCTCCTTCATCCATGAAGCAAGCATGACCGTCCTCCGGCGGGCAATGCGACCACTTTTACGACTTCTTAACATCTCCCGCGCCCCCGGTTCTCCTTTGCACGGATTCATGCCCATCCTATCCTGAGGCATGTCCTTGAAGCCGGATGTTCCGCAGGTCCTGCGGGACTTGGGAACCATCCCGAAGTGCTGGGAGGACCGCAGCGTGATTTTTTTCGCCAACCTCCTCTCCCTGTTCTTCGGCAACCGGGACGGAGCCCGTCTCCTCTCCGAGGAAATCCGGTGCGTCGACAGCTATGGCGGACGCCTCCTGCCGGTGCTCGGCCTGATTTTCGGCGGCTCCCACAACGTGCTGGTCCTGGAGCGCACTCCCGACCCGGCGCTGACCGAGTTCTTCCTGCAACTCGGATTCGACCTGCCAGCCACCGAGATTCTGACCCGCACCGAATTCCTCGAACTTGGCCGGTCCCTCAAGGACGGGGATGGAGCCGATCATCCACTTCTGCGCCGCCTGGGCGAGGAACCGGCGGCCACCCTCGACGGCTTCGTCACCGATGAGGCCATCGCCCGCATCGCGGAAAGCCTCGGAAAAGACACGCTCTCGACCCCCGACGGAAGTCACCGGGGCAACAACAAGCTACTACTTCACCAGTATCTCGAGCAACTCGGACTGCCGACTTTCCCGACTCGTCTGGCGGAGAACGAGCGCGAGATTGCCGAGGCCCTCCGTGCTCTCGGCGGCGACGGCCATCGCCACGCGGTGATCAAGTCCCAGATCGGCGCTTCGGGGATCGGACTGATGAAGACTCCGGTCGGGACAACACCCAGGAATCTTCCGAAGGCCTTCCTGCATGAGGGGCCGTGCATGGTTCAGGGATGGCTCGAACCAGGCATCCACGGGATCGAGTCGATCCTCAGTCCCAGCGTGCAGATGTGCATCGGGGAAGAAACCGTCCACCTCTACGACCTGACGGAGCAAATCCTCGACCCGGCGGCAAGCATTCACCAGGGAAACGAGGCTCATCCCGCCTATCTCGACGAGATTCCGGAACTGAAGGGTGAGCTTCTGCACCAAGCCGGCGAGGCCGCCCGGTGGCTCCACCGCCAGGGCTTCCGGGGAGTCGCCAGCACGGACTTTCTCGTCGCGCTTGATGAAACAGGGACATCCACCGTCTATGTCTGCGAGATCAACGCCCGGGTCACCGGCGCGACCTACCCTTCGATCCTGGCCCGGCACTTCCATCCGCACGGCTCATGGCGGATGCGGAATCTCGAATTGTCCGTGGCGATGGAAGGACGCGACTTGCTGGATCGACTCAGGAACCAAGGCGAACTGTTCGATCCCGCCACCCAGTGTGGAATCATCCCGGTCAACTTCAACCTCGAAGCGGACGGCCGCGTGAGCAAGGGTCAGTTTCTCGCCGTCTCCGAGAACCTCGAAGAGTGTCGTCACCTCCTCGACACCGCCCGCGAGGATCTCCCGGTGACATGGAAATACATCAACGACCGATGAACCGCACGGAACTCAAAGACCGTATCGTCGCGCTGGCGAGGGACCTCATCCTGATACCAAGCACCGACAGCCGCCCCCCCGAGCGGGCGCGGGCATTTTCCTTTTTCCTCAACCACCTCGACCCGCTGGACGGCGTCGACATCCAGCGCTACGAATCGGGCGGCTACGAATCCCTGGTGGCGCTCCCAGCAGGATGCGAACGCGCGGAGGTGCTGATGATCGGCCACCTTGACGTCATCGATCATCCCGATCTGGATCTCTATCGATCCCGCATTGAGGACGGTCGGCTCTACGGCCCGGGTGCCGGGGACATGAAGGGCGCTCTGGCAATCATGCTGAAGCTGTTCTGCGACCTCCACCGGGAAACTCCGGGGATCCCCTTCGGCATGGTCGTCACCTCGGACGAGGAGCAGGGAGGCCACCATGGAGTGGGTCACCTGGTTCGGGAGGGCAGGCTCGACGCCGCCCATGCCATCATCCCGGACGGAGGGTCGGTCCACGAGGTCACCGTGGAGGAGAAGGGAATCGCGCACCTCAAGGTCATCTCCGGCGGCGAGGCATCCCATGCGGCGCGGCCATGGCTCGGTCAGAACGCCGCCGCCAAGCTCGCTGCGGGCCTGGCCCGCTTGTGCGAGGGGTTTCCGATTCCGGACGAGCGCAACCACTGGTCCCCGACCTGCTCGGTCACCACACTCCACACACCGAACCGCACGCCCAACTGCATTCCCGACGCCGCCGAGGCGATGCTCGATCTCCGGTTCCCGCCACCCCACCGCTTGGACGAGATGCTCAGCCGGGTGGAGTCCCTGCTCGGACCCGGCCTCATGATTGATCCGATCATCACCGCCCAACCCTCCCGGCTCAACCCCGACCCCCTGTGGTCGGAGGTCACCGAAGAGATCACCGGGCTCCCCGTCCGTGAGGTCCGGGCATCGGGTGGAAGCGATGCGAGGTTCCTGTGCGAAGTCGGGATCCAGACCATCATTGCCAGGCCGGAGGTCGGCGAACTCCACGCCCCCGACGAGTGGATCGACATCGACAGCATGGTCACCTTTTACGAGATCGCCCGGGAATACATCACACGGACGCTCCGGTAGCGCAGAGCCCGGACGCGGCCACGGGTCAGGGAGGGTCGCCAGCCACGCGGACGAGAATCGTGCTGCCGGGCTGGGCCGGAATGGTGGCGGGCACGTGGATGCCACGACCTTCGTCATCCGAAGAGGAGCCCCCAAAAATATGGCGTAACCGTGCCTTCCCCTTCGCCCTTGAATGGCGCGGGATTCGAGACGAGCTTCTTGTGATGAAGTCGACTTCAAGCATGATCTCCGGGCAGAATCGTTTGTGGCGATGAAGCTCGTCACGATACGGGCCCCTGCCTCGGCGAATCATCCGTCATTTCATCACCGGGAAGGCGGATTCCCAGCCCGGTGGCCGGCTGGGAAAATTTCCCAGCAGCCCCTTTAATGAAACCGTGCCTCATTTCACCTCAATCGACGGGACTCGATCTGATACCGACAAAAGCAACTTTCCATCAGCTCACCATCCGCTCAAGCTCCAAGCCTCCAATCGCAGACCCCACTACCATTCCCATGCACCCAACACGATGGTTTCGCCTCTCCACGTCCCTCCTTGGACTTGTTTTCATCACGTTCCTCCCGGCTGCAAACGCGGATTTTTCTCTTTTGATGCGTAACCTCATTGGCGGCTCTGACGGCAATCCCCAGAACACCACCGAGGCGGAGGCCATCATGGCGCTGGAGGCCTCCACCGGAGCCTACCTTTTCACCGACCACACGGAGTCCCCGGACCCGTCCACGATCAACGTTGGCGGGGGAGGAAGCTTCGGCGCTACGAACCCTCTGCCCAATGGCAACCAGCAGGACAACAAATACGTCCTCAGGGCGACGGCCAACGTGATCATCCCGGCGGGAAACTGGACCATCGGCTTCGGCAGCGACGATGGCGGCACGCTGAAGATCCCGGGGGTCAACTTCTCTACCCGGGTCAGCAACAGCGGTTCCTTTGCAGCAGACGAGGTGCGTTATGAGGGTACCCGGGGGCATCAATGGACCTTCGGCCAGGTCACACTGAACAACGATCTCGAGACCAGCCTCGAAGCCATCATGTTCGAGTCGGGAGGTGGCGACTCGTGGGAGATCGCCATCTTCCAGGGACACACCACGAGCTTCAACTCGGGCTCCTGGAACCTGCTGGCCGACGGCGTGCACGGCTGGACCGTGCAGGTCGAGCCGCTGAACGACCCCAACCCGCCGGTGATCAGTTCCTCGATCCCCGAAGACAATTCGACCGACAACTATGGCGGTGCCAGTCTGGTGGCGACCTTCGACGAAGAGATCGAGTTCACTGGCGGTGGAACCATCACCCTCACCGACCTGACGGACGGCTCCGACATCCGCACACTCAGCCTCCCGGACCCGCAGGTCAGCGTCTCCGGAACCGACCTGACCATCGCCCCGAGCACCAAGCTGGAATACGACACCGAATATGAAGTGACCATCTCGGATGAAGCCCTTCAGGACACCTGGACCAATCCCGCGCCCAATGTCTACCGCGGCACGACCTCCGGCGAGTGGACCTTCCGCACCGCGCCTCTTGATCCGGTTCCGCCGCTTGTCGCGTCGTTCTTCCCCTTCTTCCCTGCTCCGGGCACCACGGACGTCGATCTCATCTTCGATTATCCAACCGCACCTTCGGTTGCATTCAACAAGCCCATCGTGCTGGGAACCGGATCGATCATCCTGAGAAACCTGACGAGGGGCGAGGATACCGCCATTCCCACGACAAACACGGACCAGTTGATCGTCGGGGATTTTGCGTCGGAGGACGACCTGCTGACCATCCTCCCTGCCGAACCGCTGGATCCCGCGTCGGACTACGCGGTGATCATCGAGCCCAACGCGGTCCTGAACCGGAGCGGGGAGGCCTTTGCCGGCATCTCCGACCCCACAACCTGGTATTTCCAGACCGCGATCGTCACGGTCTATTCTCCGCCAGGACCTGGCACGACGACTGGAGACAGCTGGAGCGACCCCGATAGTTGGACGGTCGCCGTGCCGAGAGACGAGATCAACGTCGAGATCTTCGCCACCAAGAGCGCCACTTCAGACGGGGGGCTCGCCGACCCCTACACCGGAGACTTGTTTCTGGGTTCGGCCTCGCTGCTGCAGATCGGCTACCAGAGCCCACGGTATCAGGAGGATTTCAACGCTCTCGGCACACCCGGCGAAACGACCATCTTCATGCTGAGTGACAGCGAGCTTCGTTTCCGGGCGGGCGACAACAATGGGGCAAGCCCCACCGTCATCCCCGGCATCGAGCTGCTGGGAGACGCCCGAATCACGATGAATGAAGGCTCCGAACCCGCCGAGGACTTCGAGTTCGCCCATGGCTTCAACGGTCCGCATCGGCTCGACCTCAGGGGCAATGGTGGCCAGGACGCTCTTCTGACGGCACCCAACACCTTCTCTGAACTCGTGATTTCGGGCAACGGCGGGGCCTTTGATGTCTTCGCCCAGGCCACCGGCTCATTGGGAGGAAATGTCACCATCAAGTCCTTCAACGGCGGTCCGGCGGCGAATCTCTTCATCAACGCGGCCGATGCGATCGACGATTCCGCCGCAGTCGCCCTCAACGGCGACACCGGATCGACACTCATCACCATGAGCGCCGACGATTCGGTGAACACGCTTACCATCAACAGCTTCCCCTATCCCGCCGGGACGTACGGCCGGGTCGGCACCCCCGCGACGGTGGACAACGAGGTGACTTGGATCGCCGGTGACCAAGTCCTGACGGTGCTCTCCGACACCGGGGGATCAGGCGACCCAATCTTCCTCGAGATCACCGACGACACGAGCGACGGTGAGGTCTTCATCTCGCAACAGCCCGTCATCACGTTCACCCTCGAGTTCGACAACCCCGGGACTTTCAACGGCGGCACGGGTGCCTTCTTCAGCCTCGGCTCCGCCACGGTTTCGATCGACAGCGTCACCCAGATCTCGGATCAGGCGGTGGAAGTCGTCGTCACGGCATTCACGACGGGGACGGTGAATCTCCAAACGACGGGAGCGGCATCCTTCGACGACCTCTTCGGTGACACGCTCAGTGGTCCCTTCGTGGATGACACCATCATCGCGGTGCGTGATGTGGACGACGTCTCAGGCCAACTCGGAATTCTCGATCTGACTCGTAACAACGGAATCAACCCGGCCACCGGAGCCCTGTGGAAGATCGGTGACACCTACCGGCTCGTCTTCTGCACGAGCAGCGGCATCTCGGCCATCTCGTCGAACATCACCACCTACAACAACTTTGTCCAGACCCTGGCCGATGCAAGCCCGCTGGGCATCGGAACCACGGAAGGGGTGACGTGGAAGGCCATTGCTTCGACACCGAGTATCTCGGCGCGGGACAATGCCTCGCTCGACCCGAACGGCACGGGTACCAGCGTCTGGCTCGTGGATGGAACGACCTGCGTGGCCGACGACTACGCGGACCTTTTCGGCGACGGCACCATGAACGTCGCCATTGGGAAGTCGGAGACCGGGGGGCAACCCCTCTACGCGGGGACATACCGCGATGTCTGGACCGGCTCGGACACCTCGGGAAACATCAAGGACAATGATGCACTTGGCGCGGCCGACGGCACCTCGAAGGGCGGCCTCATCACCAACTGGCGCCGGGGCTGGATCGACCGGTTTTCGATCGACAAGAATGAAGTGCGCCCACTCTACGGAATCTCCAATCTCCTGACGGTCACCTCCACCCTGCCCCCTGCCCCCGAAATCGCCGTCCGGCAGGACTTCACCAATCTCGTGAGCGGCACCAGCTCCTACGAATTCGGCACGTTCGGCCTGAACACCGACAACGACCTGGTTTTCACGATCTACAACTTCGGCGATGCACCACTCAATCTGACCGGTTCCCCCGACCTGGTGGCCGTGAGCGGCGATCCCGACTTCACGATCATCGACCAGCCGGACTTCAACCCCGTCCCCACCATCAACGGGCTGACCACCTTCACGCTACGGTTCAGGCCGCAGGCCTCGGGTGCACGGAGCGCGACGATTTCGATCCCCAATGACGACAGTGACGAAGCGCCCTTCACCTTCACGGTCACCGGGACCGGCAACAGCCAGTCACCTTACGAGGCCTGGGCGGGAACGGGCGGGAGCTTCGCTGAAGACGACAATGGTGACGGGATTGCCAACGGCATGGCATGGCTCCTCGGAGCGTCCGATCCCGGTGTGAACGCCACCGGACTGCTGCCGGCGGTCAGCGAGGATGGAAGCGGCAATCTGGTCATGAGCTTCAGCATGCGCAACGCGGGCAACCGGGGTACATCGACCCTGCATACTCAACACAGCAGCGACCTGGGCATGACCGACGCGTGGGACGCCGCAGGAAACCAGGCACTGGTTCCGGACATCGACGGCACCGTGAACGGAGTCGTCTTCGATATCACCGCCGGAGACCCGCTGAACACCGTCGAGGCCACCATCCCCGGAGATCAAGCGAATGGTGGCAGGACGCTCTTCGGTCGCCTCCTTGCCACCGAATAGACCCGGGCCGCCGAGCGCTGCCCGCATTGGCACGGGATCATGGATCCCGGTCGAGCATGTCGACCACCGGCGCGATGCCCAGACGACCCGTTTCCGGGTCCTGGAAGAAGAAGACCAGTGACCGGTAATTGTCGTTGGACGGCCAGCGCGTATCCCGGAATTTCTTCCAGTCCCCTTCACGCTGATAGAAGAAGGTCGCCTGGCAAAGGCCCCCGTCATGAGTCGGCTTGGGCTTGATCATCTTCTGCTGGCTCGGCTTGAGGCCGAACTCGGTATCACCGATCATTCCTCCCACGTTGAGCGTGGAAGCATTGATCAGGAGAAAGCTCGCCCCCTTGAAATTGGAAAGGTCGGCATTGACCGGAAGGACCGCGAAGCCGTCCTTGTTTTCCTTGCCCTTCCGCATCAGGAGGACGATCTGACTCCGGGTTCCGAGCGACTTGGCCTGGCCGTAAACCTCGAACGCCGGTTCACCCTCCTCGTTCACCACGGTCTTGCCGACGGCAATCGTGGCCAAGGCGGGGACCTCATATTCCGGCGACAGCTCGTGCCCGGGCGTCTGGACTTCGATGGTCTTTCCCTCTCCGATGAGCAACTCCACCGGCTGCGGCCTCATCTGCTTGGGAAACGCAAGAAACTGCAGTTTGAGAACCTTGTCCTGGGCGAGCACGTCGGGGCGCAAGACCGCCATGATGACGAGCGTGAGTAAGCCGATCGGTTTCATGAATGTTGCAGGGCACGCCAGAGTCCGGCGCGCCGCACCCTCCATCAAACCTCCGATGGGTTCAACCAGCGAAATCGTGAAACGGTCAGCCTTCGCCCGAAGTTCCGGTTGCTCTCCGACTGCAGTTCCGATTGCTTCACATGGGGCTCGTCCGCCGCATCGATGTATTCGGGCACGCGCTGGACCGTCGCCTCACACCAAGCCCGGGCCACCACCTTCCCACTGCGATCAACGGCATCCCCGTAGGCCCGGATCACGAAGGTATCTCCCCGTGGAGTCAGTTGCCCCGCAAAGCCGCGCAAGATGTCCGCCTGGTCGACATAGGCGGGGCTCCCATAGGCGATGGCACCGTCCATCGCCTCATCGAATTTGGAATTCATCCAAGCCTTCTCGTTCCGGGAAAACTCCCGCACCCCGCCGCGGAATCCCTCGTTGATCGAGACACTCGGATCGTCGAGGGCGGCCTGAAGCGCCCCTTTGACCGCGAGTTCCGTGTTCCCTCCATCCAACCTCCGGTTGACGAACTCCGAAAGCGAAAGGAAGGGACCGCGAAGCTTAACCTGCTTGACCATTGCCCCGGCAAGTTCGTCGATCTCCTGATCGGTGAGTGCCCGCCATCCCGTCCACTGTTCCGGATCGCTGGGATCCGAAGAGCTGCCGGTGTAACTTTCGCCACCGGGAAGGGATCCGGCTCCGATGGGGACTCCATCCGGCTGCGTTTCATCGATCCTGATCCCGCCCGAAAGCGAATCCTCCGGATCGAGATAGGAGACCGCTTTTCCTTTCAGACTCGAGAACAGGGCCTTCCATGCGATCTTGGATGTGGAATTGATGTTGAATGGGGCTTCAACCATCATGTGACGCGCCACCTTGTCGGCAAACCCATCCTTGTAGTCATCGTATGCCTCCAGCCATTCCTCGAGACGCTGTTCCCGGAAGCCTCCGAGATACGGCACCAGTCGCCGGTTCGGCAACGGCTCCCCGCTCAAGAAGAACCTCCGGGCGACCTCCTGGGCTGACAACTCACGCCGGCTGCCGAAGACGGGACTGTCCAGGACCGGCGTGATCGAGGAAAAATAGAATTCGTCCCACAAGGCCTTGTTCGCCAGGTAGGAATGGTCGACGAAGGGTTCGTTCGTCGCCGGCGGAGTGCCGCCCTGCTGCTCGTAGTAGCGCGTCCAGCGGGTGAACGCCTTGTCCGCGGGAATCAGCGGGTGGGCGTAGGAGTTGCCGATTGCCTGCAGGTTGTAGGGAGCAAGGCCACCAAAGCCGTGCACGGTGGTCCGGTGAAACGCCTCCGTCGACCAAGGATTGCGCAGGCCCTGATAGCCTGCCGCCGCCGCTTCGGTTCCGAGACTATAGCCTCCGAGCACGGCATGACTCAGCGATGCGATCGAAATCGGCGGAGTGAGCGGCAAATGCTGCTGCACCACATGGGTCGTCCCGGATTCCGCCGTGTAGCCACCTCCATGGTATCCGTGGTCGTCGGGAGCGATCTCCACCGGGGCATCAAGAATGTTGTCGAGCGGCACGAAAAACCAGTTCCAGCCGTAATTGTAGAGGGAGTCGCTCCGGACGTCGTCAATGAAGGGAGGATGCAGGGGCGACGAGTGGAGGAACGGACGGGTCGGAAACCTCCGCGCCGCCCCCTCCGCACCGGCGATGCCACTTGTCTCATGGGTCTCAACCGCGGACTTCATGCCGAAGTAGAGGAACGGTTGGGGCACGGCGTCCTGGATGCCACTGCCCATGGCATCGATGAGTTCCTGGCCCCGCCTCGCAGGGATCTCGATCGTCCGCACCTGGGTCGAGGCCAATGATCCGCCCTGCCCTCCGGGGAAACCCAGATGGGTCAGGTCGCTCTTGTAGTTCGCCCCGTTGTTCCCCCGGGTCAGCCTCCCACCGATTCGAAAGGCGCGGTAGTGCCACATCACGCCGGGGGCATTCCGCCCGTGGCGGGACTTTTGCGTGAAGTCGGTCGAGAAGCTGTTTCCTCCGGTATTCCTCACGGTGACGGAAATGTAATCCTGGGCGCTGAAGGTCATCATGTACTCGTTGTCCCCGCTCCGCCGGCCGGCCCCGCCGACACGGTTGTCCGGAATGATGAATTTTTCCGGATTCCATCCGGGCACCAGTTCCAGTTCCGGGAAGAACTTCTCGCTGAAACGATTGGTGCCCCGGCCGCCCCGAAGCATGAAGTCGACGTAGTTGCTTCCTCCTCCCGAGTTGGAGGCATGCTTCAGGGCGAAGACCTTGTATTCCCCGGGCTCGAAGACCGCCTCTTCCTCGCCCGAAATGAACAGGGTGTAGAGTTCGTTCTGTTGGTTGTTGGTGACGCGGTTGAGATTGATCCTCACCGGACTCCCCTCCGGCGACCCACCATAACTGCTCGACTTGTTGAACTCGAGTTCGACGTTGATCGGATGTTCGCGGAACATGAGCGACTGCTGGTCCGGATCGCCGATGTTCATCACCAGGGGAACATTGAAGGGGTTCCACAGAGTCACCGCCGGGCTGAACCCGATCCGCACGCGATGGGTGTCGGGGAACGGATCGGCGCGGGTCGGCCGGGGACGCGGCGTGATCGGCTCGCTGACAAAGCTCAGGATCATCTCCATCTTGACCACGACCGGGCTGCGATACAGGGCGCTGGGCTGCCGGAGATACTTGTCGAAATCCCCCTTGGTGCCGCCATAGTCCGGATTGCTGATCACCAGGCCGTTGCCCAAGATGCTGTTCGGGGGTGATGAGTCCCGGGTCGATAGCTGCAATCCTCCATTCCAATCCTCCCGATAATGGTCGTAGGTCTGATAGTAGGCAGCAAGGTCTTGGATCGGCACGCTGGCCTGGAGCGTCGGCTCGATGCTGTTCACCAGGTTGTCGAAGCGGTAGAGCATGAAGTCGTTGCCTTCGCTCTTGATCGACGTCGCCCACTCGTACTCGACTCCGGAACGGGCCGAAAGGTTGAACACCTCCCCGGGAGCGATCGCCCTCTCCAACAGCGTCGAAAGATCTCGCTTCAGGCCGCCCTCGCGCACATCCGCGAGCACTCCCATCGATGAGGTGGTGATGTCGTGGAATCTTCCCGTGGCCTCGCGAGTCACACCCTCCACGAGGCCGAGGGTCTCGCGCGATGGCAGGAAGCCGAGGGCCGCGTCGTCCGCGACGCGTTCAAGGCCTTCAACCGTCGAGTGCCCCATCGAGGCCGGGGCGTGCTGGCGGAACAACCGCTCGTGCAACGCGATCGAATCCTGCGCTTCGTAGGGATCGTCCATGATCCCGGCCTTCTGGCTTTCATCTCCCACCCACCACGCGTAGCGGCCCGTGGACGCGTCGGCGGAACCCACGGGCACCAGAGAGGCCCTCACCTTTTCAGTGGCGGGCATCTCCGGATCCAGAGACCCATTTCCTACGAGAATGACGGCGCTGTCGTCCTGGCCGGGCTTGCCGACCGCCGCAAGGTTCGCATTCGTCGCCGAATCGACATCGCCAGTCCGGCCTTCGGGAAGCGAGACCATCCATGAGCGGAAATGATCCTCACGATTGGGTTCGTAGCTCGGACTGATCCCGGTGTTGGGGTCCCCGATGGTGGAGTGCTCACTCGGATCATCGTTGCCCGCCGGAGACGTTCCCCCCGCCTTCCAAGAGTCCCAAACGCCCATCCAGCGCGGGTTGGGAATACCCAAGTCGTCATCAGTGCCAGCAAGGATCGATCCATTGGCCGACACTCTCTGATCCGGTCCCATCGCCTTCTGCAATTCACCCAGCGCAATCGTCAGCGCGAGCCGGGCATTGGCCCGGGCCTCGGAGGCAGCCAGCGCATTCGACGAACTCCGCAAGGTGACCGTCGAGAGCGAGAGCAGGCCGACGGCCAGCAGGGCCAGCAGCACCATCAACGAAATCGTGATCACCAAGGCGAAGCCACGCTCGCCGGGAGCTTCGTGGGTCCTCAGTCCTTGCGGTTGGATGGATTGGGTCTTTGCCATCACAAAATACATACGACCGCAAGGTATTGCCGAATCGGGACAATTGAAGTGAAAAGTCACGCAGAATCTATCCCTTTTGCAGGATAGTCTCCAGGTTTTCCGGAGTCTTCGGAGCCCTGGAACATCCGGGTTCCGGTGCTTTCCCAAGCGCCTGCCGAACCGACACATCCGGCCCCACTCATACCAACTCACAGAATGCTCCGGTAGAATGGAGATGTTGAAAGGGATTGAAAACCAGTCGCTTCGCGAGTTGGAGAGCACCGGGTGCTTTTCCGCAATGTCTGGGTTGCTTGTCGGTTGCGGCGCCCGCACCGCGCCCTCCTCGCGCCTTGAGCTTGCGAAAAATCACTCCGGCCATTCTACCAGATCATTCTGTTCATTGGTATCAGGCACCACGCTCACTCGGCGGCGGGCGCGTAGGCCAGGCGGAAGAAGCCTTGGCCCTGACACTCGGGAGCGGGGACCACCACTTCGATGCTCCCCTGCGCATCGGCGGTAACCGCAAGGGAACCCCATTGCTCCAGATCTCCCGACCACTGGAAGACATAGTCGACATGGGCCACCGCGGACATTCCGACGGTCAACTGCCGGGCCTCTCCGGCTCCCGAAAAGGTCATCGTCATGCCGTCGGTCGGCAGGACGACGAGGGCCAGCTGTCCGTCTTCGTCGAAAGGATCGGACCATTTCGGGTCGGTGTAGATCGCCGATCCGGTGAGGGTCCGCAGGAAGGCGGCGAGGTCCGCCTGTTGCTGGCCGCTCAGGTTCAATCGCTGCGCCTGGGGTCCGCCGGGACCTCCCGGCCGCGTCAGGCGCGGATCGAGTCCCGTCACCACCGCCGGGATCGCGTTGTAGTGGGCGATCACCTGCTCCAGCGTGGCAAACTCTCCGGTATGCATGAATCCTCCGTTCGAGGTTCCGCCGGGACCGACCAGATCCCGGAGGCTGGGCGAACGCGTGACGGTGAAGTCGTTGCCGCCGCCGATCGCTCCCACCACGCCGTTGTTCCCGGAGTTCGGAGCGATATCGAATGCCGGTGGCTGATGACATGCCGCACAACCGGCACCGCCGCCCGGCCCCGGACCGGCCAGGAAGAGTTGCTTCCCGTTGTTCTCGGAAGCCGTGAAATTCGGGAAGGGCGGCCCGTCGGCACCGACCGCGGCGCGGCCTTCATCGTAGCGGCTGTCGAAGGACTGGATGCTCCGGACGAACTGCGCGATCGCGTTCTGGATGCGGGCTTCCGTGATGGCCGGGTCGCCGTAAACCGCCTTGAACAGGACCTGATAGAGTTCGATGACCTCCAACTTGTCGACCAGATCGGAGAATCCGGGATCGCCGTCCGCTCCACTGAATCCCATCTCCACGTGGTCCTGGATCGGCTGTGTGGTCTGCGCCTCGAGGGTCGGAGCCCGCTCGTCCCAGAAAAAGTGCTCTTCGGCGGAGAATCGGGCGTTCACCAGTCGCATGGAATGCCGGCCCGTCGTGCCGGCCACCCCGGTGCTCGCCACGGCCAGATCCGAGAACGCCCGCTCCTGCTGGTGGCAGGAAGCACAGGAAATCGTGTCGTTGCGCGACAGGCGCTTGTCGTAAAAGAGCACCCTGCCAAGCGTGGCTCCGTGGTCGGTGATCGGATTGTCGGCGGGCGTGTTGTCGCGATTGATGTAGTCCGGAACCGGTTGATCGGCATAGCGGGCGGGGTTCACCAGATCGATCACCCCCCCGGCGGCGCAGGCGAAAGGGGCGGCGGCGAGCAATAATGGGAGCACCTTCATCCGAGTAGAATTCAGCGCGAACGTAAGCTCCGTATGGGGAAAGCGGCCTTTTTCGTAAAGATTCGGTTAATCCGTTCGACGACGCGTCGAAAATCCACCTCAAGGCCCGGGCGTCGGACCCACGCTCGCGTCCGGATCCATCAGTCGATCAAAAGTCGCGGCATCCAGTTCGCCGGCAGCCAGCACCTCCTCACGCAGGGTCGTGCCGTTCCGGTGGGCGGCCTTCGCGAGCGCCGCCGCCCGGTCGTAGCCGATCGCCGGAACCAAGGCCGTGACGCGCATCAAACTCCGCTCGAGCAGTTCGGCGATTCGATCCTCGTCAGCCTCGATCCCGTCCACACACCGGCGGGCGAAGCTGTCCGCCGCATCGCCCAACAAACCGACCTGCCGCAGCAGTCCGTGGATCATCATCGGCTTGTAGGTGTTCAACTCGAACTGCCCCTGGCTCCCGGCGATGCCGATCGCGGTGTCGATGCCCATCACCTCGACGCAGACCTGGGTGAGCGCCTCGCACTGGGTGGGGTTCACCTTTCCCGGCATGATTGATGACCCGGGTTCGTTGGCGGGCAGCACCAGTTCCCCGATCCCGCAGCGCGGCCCCGATCCCAGCATCCGGACGTCGTTGGCGATCTTGAAAAGCGACGAGGCAAGACCACGAAGCGAGCCCGACATCGAAACAACCGCATCGTGGGCCGCCAGCGCCTCGAAACGATTGCCGGCGGGAACGAAGTCCTCGCCGGTCAGCGCCGCGATGCGCGCCACCACCTTCTCCGCGAAGCCCTTCACGGTATTCAGTCCGGTGCCCACCGCGGTGCCGCCCTGAGCCAGTTCGAGCAAGCCGGGAAGGGCCGCGTGGATCCGGTCGATCCCGAGTTCCACCTGCCGCGCATAGCCGCCGAATTCCTGGCCCAGCCGCAGCGGCGTCGCATCCTGGAAATGGGTGCGCCCGGTCTTGATGATGCTTTCGAAAGCGGAAGCCTTGCGGACCAAGGCCGAGTGAAGCGCCTGAAGCTTTGGCAGCAACTCGCTGCGGATCAATCGCATCGCCGCGACGTGCATGGCGGTGGGGAAGGTGTCGTTCGAGGATTGAGAACGATTCACGTGATCGTTCGGATGCACGGGGTCCTTGCTCCCGATCTCGCCACCGAGCAATTCGATCGCCCGGTTGGCGATCACCTCGTTGACGTTCATGTTCGACTGCGTGCCCGAACCGGTCTGCCAGACCACGAGGGGAAAATGATCGTCCCATTTCCCTCTCGCCACCTCGCCCGCGGCTTCGATGATCGTCCGCGCCCGCGACTCGTCGAGCAGGCCGAGGTCGCGGTTGATCTCGGTGGCGGCCTGCTTGACCAGGGCCAGGGCGTGAACGACCTCGATCGGCATGCGTTCGCCGCCGATGGGAAAATTGCCCAGCGAGCGCTGGGTCTGGGCGCCCCAGTATCGGTCGGCCGCCACTTCGATCGGTCCGAGACTGTCGGTTTCCTGTCGGGTCATGGTCTTCATGAATGGCGAGGCTCTCGCTTAAAGCCGTCGGTCCGGGCACTCTGCGCCGCCCGCCGGGCCCGGCTGAACGCCTCGAGGCGCAAAACGAGCGCCGACGGTTTCTCGGCGAAAATCCGGGCTCCGAGATCGAAGGCCTCCCGCCGCAGGGCCTCACGCTGCTCGTGGATCAGGCCGTTCAGCACGCGCAGCACGTCCGGGCTGCCGTAGTCGGCGAAATCCGTGGCCAGGCAGGTCTCCATCACGCCGAGGTCGTGCTCCCGTCCGAGCAGGTCGGCGAGGCGTTTGGCCTCCTTGCGTTGGGCCTGCAGGACCGGCCGCCACAGGTCCTCCAGCAGCTTCAGTTGATGGGCGAAATACTTGGTTCGCTTGCGCCACTCGTGGAAGCACTCGGTCGACGGTTTCCCGGCGGCGGCCCGCATCGCCTTGCGGCCGCGCCGGTAGGTTTTCGCGATTCCCGGCAGCAGGTCGTCCCACCCCTTCACCTTGCCGGCCCACCGATCCACCGCCACGCGCCCTTTTCCCAAGGCCGCGGCGAAGGCATCCATCTCCTCCCCGAGATTGGTCCGCTCCCGCGCCCGGCGCTGCTTGTCCAGCGTGAACCGGCGACGGATCGGGGCGAACTTGGCGCGATCTAGAGGCCCGTCGTAGCGATCGAGAAGACGGTCGTAGGTTTCGGTCAGGGCCTCGGCGTCCCGCAATCCCGAAAGCCGCCGCGCGGCATCGCGGTAGCGGGCGTTCTCGCGCTGGTAGCGCTTCCCGATCACTCCGCGGCACAGCCGCAGCAGCGCCCGCAGCTTTTTGCAGCGCTTCCGCACCTGATGAATCGACTCGTGGAGATCGCGATCACGGGCGGCGAGCTCGGAAGCGGCGCGGTCCAACTGCTCGAGCGCGACACGCCGGACCTGCGCCTTGGTCGACCGTTCGGGATGGATACGAAAGCTCATGATTCCGAGGGGCTCCCATCCAAAGCCCGGACCCCCGACAGTGCAAGAAAAGGCTCAATCCCGGCCGAGGCGGCGCAAGCGCACGGCAGCTCCCGCACCCGCGAGGCACATCGCGCAATACAGCCCGAGCGAGGCGAGGGGCGACCAGGCCTGCAAGGGCGAGTGGAGGAGACCGGTGGCAAGAATCAGCACCGCGATCAGCGTGTTGGACGCCGAAACGTAGTCGGTGCGCCGGTCGCCCTCGACGGCATCCACCACCCAGGTCTTGCGACCGAGCCGGACGCCGGCGTAGCCGATGTTGAAGACCAGAAAAACCAGCGGCCAGACCCATGCGGCATCGGCCCATCCGGGCGCGAGCCACGAGATCGCGATCCCGGCCACCCCGGCCACGGCCGCCACCAGCCCACCGGCGGCCATCGACCACTCGCCGGCCCGGTCCGCCAGTCGCCCCCAGAGAAACGAACTGGCGGCACTCGCCATGCCCGACGCGAGAATGAAACCAACCAGGGAGGTGATCTGCCCACCCGACCGCTGACCCAGCACCACCAGGAGCGGTGAGGCCAGAGCCGTGCCGAGGAGCAGTCCGCGGGCGATGATGAAGGCCCGGAACATCGGATCCTCGCGGACCAGGAAAAGCCGCTGGAGCCAGCCCTCCTCCGCCCCCCCGCTCTCCGGTTCCGCCGCGGGCTCGTTGATGCACGAATACAATGCCGCCCCCAGCACCCAGAGCACGGACGCTCCGAGCACCATCCAGGCCAGAAACCCGGCCGTTTCATGGTCGCGGAAGAGGATCAGGACCACCGCCGCTCCGGCCGAGAGACTTCCCGAGATCGCGTTCGAGAGTCCGCCGACCCGGCCACGAAATCCTTTCGGCACGGTGCGGCCCAGCACGTCCTTGGAACTGATCGAGCAGAACGAACGCGCCAGTGCGAACAGCGCCACACAGGCAAGCACCGTCCAACCCGCGGCCGTTGCGGGAAGCATCAGGGCCGCCACGCCCATCATCGCGATCGCCAAGGCCTGGGCGAGGGCTCCGGCGACGAAGACCAGCTTCCTCCGCTCGAACTTCTTGACGAAGCCGGAAACGAAGAGTTGCGGCAGCATCGAACCGGCCTCGCGCACAGGAACCAGCATCGAGAGCAGCGCACCGGGTGCCCCGAGCGCCGACAGCATCCAGGTCAGCACCGTCTTCGGGTTGGTCAGAACATCGCCGAGCTTGGTCATGCTCTGGCCCGCGATAATCCACATCGCGTTCCGTTTCTGTGCTGCCTTCAGGTCTGCCAAAGCGCGGCAAGCCTACGCAGGGAATCCCCGCCGCCAAGCACGGGAAACAGTCATGCGGGGGTCACCACCCCGCGTAGAAGCTCGGCACGTGGTCCTCGCTGGTCGCCAGCGAACACTCGATGGCGAGGGTCCCCAGTTCAGGAATGGCGGAAACCATGGAATACGTGCCGCCCGCCGGACAGACCGGCTCGGTCCTCAGAAAGTTGTCCCCACCCACCAGGTCGGTGACGATGTCGATGGGAGCGTTGTCGGGGACTCCATTGAGATTCTGATGCGAGCGGACCGCTTGCTGAACATTCCGGATGTTCATGATGCAGCTGGCCCGGTCCGAACCGCGCTTCCACGCCCGTCCGCCGATGAAGAGAACGGCAATCAGTGCCAACAAAACGAGGATGACCACCGTCAACTCCAGCAGGGTGA
>JAKZES010000074.1 GCA_022548915.1 Verrucomicrobiaceae bacterium E54 | reverse complement strand
CCATGCCGGTTCGCCGCATCCATGCCCATCCCAAGCTCGAAGAAAACCGTGGCCGGGTCGCCCTCATGCGCGGACCGGTCGTCTATGCCTTCGAGGGAGTGGACAATCCGGGGCTTGATTTGTTTGAAGTCGAACTGCCGGTCGATGCCAGGCTGAACTCCGAGCACAGGCCGGATTTGCTGAACGGCGTTACGGTCGTTCGGGCCACCGCGATGAATGCCGAAGGCAAACCGGTCACCCTGACCGGGATTCCCTACTATGCCTGGGCCAATAGGCATAAGATGCCCATGAACCTCTGGCTGAAGGAGGCCCTGCCCGAAGACGACCTGAAGCCGTAGATTCATGAGCCACACAAATCGACAGAACCACAAGGTAGGGACTCTCGGTTGCGGCAGGTCACGACGGCTTGGAACGTCAACGTCGGCAATACGGTCAACGCGACCCGTCAGATCACAAGCACGGACAACGACGTCTGTCCCGCCACGGAGAACAGCGTCAACAGTTCCTGGAACGGAGTCGACTGGCAACAGCTCCGGGGCCACCTCGAATCGCCGCCGTGCGCGAGCCATGAAAACTCCCGATCAACCCGGGAAAATGGTGCCCCTGAACAAACCCAGCCCCTCGACCCCATGGTGGTCCGGAGGGATGAATCCATGGGGAGGCTGCATGGATTCCAGACAGGGTTCATTGAATTACAAAGTTGCCAGGGACAGGAATGCCCATAGCTTTTGAGGGGAGCATGCAATGTGCATACAAGACAAGCGATCAATCGGGCTTGGGGGGTCGCGATGTCTCCCGAATCATCGCCGTCGCCGGTCCCAGGCAAAATCGAGGAACACTGCCATGAAGAAGGGGTTTCGCCACTCAACCCATGACCGTTCCCGGAAGCTTCAAGTTTCCGGGTTCAGCCTCATTGTCACGATTTCGTTGATGGTGCTGCTGAGTCTGCTGGCCGTCGGCATGCTGAGTCTGGCCGTGATTTCGCTCCGCAAGAGCGACGGCAGCATCGCGCTGGCCGAAGCCCGTGCGAATGCGCGGATGGCGCTGGTGGTGGCACTGGGTCAACTCCAGAAGGAGATGGGGCCGGACAGGAGGGTGAGCGCAAGCTCCGGGATTCTCGGGACCTCATCGGCGCCCGTCACCAAGCCGAACATCACCGGCGTGTGGGACTCGTGGTGGGACTTCAACCCCGCGACGGCTCCGGACTACGCCGGCGAGAAAACCAATCGATTCCGGCGCTGGATGGTGTCGGGTGCCGATCCGGGGGGGAGGGACTTTGTGACCGGTGAATGGAATGGCCGGACGATCGAGCTCGTGGGCAACGGGTCGCTTGGGGCTGATGCGACGGCGGCCGAGAAGGTGACCGCCGGGCTGGTGCCCGTTTCGAGAAACGGCAAGACCGAAGGTTCCTATGCCTGGCATGTGGCCGACGAATCCGTGAAGGCGCGCATCAATCTCTATCGGGATCCCGAGAGAAACGACACCCTTGCGCAGAAGCGCGCCCTGGTCGCGGGGCATCGGCCGGATCCTTCGGTGATTCCGGGACCAGATGGGAACCTGCTGACCTACTTTCCCACCGATCAGACCGCGGCCGGGTTCGCAGAGGCCGCGACCAGCGTGGGCAGGATCACGGATCTCGATCAGGCCGAACTGCTGGATCAGGCAATCGGCATGATCAAGCCGCTGCGAAATGACATCACTCCCTACTCCCTCGGGGTGATGGCGGATGTGCGTGGCGGCGGCCTGAAGGAGGACCTGACCTCGGTGTTCGAGATGGGTGCGACCCCGGGTGGCAGGCTGCCGCCCGAATTCGAACGCAGGAGATTGTATCAATCCACCCACGGGATTACCGGCATCTCCGATCCCAAATGGAACGCCCTGGCGGCCTACTACAATTCCTTCCGCAATCTAACTGATGCGGACACGAACCCAACCATCGCCGTGGAAGCGGATTCCAGCTTCACCGATCCGGTGCCGGATGGGTTCAATCCGGCTCCGGTCATCGCCAAGGTGGACACGATCTTCGGACTGGTCGGACGGCCCCTGACCGATGTCGGCTGGATCGACAAATCCAAGTTCGATTACTTCGTGGACATGGTCTTCACGCCGGTTGTCACCCTGCACAACCCCTACAACTTCAACATTTCATTCCACAAGATGGAGGTGACCTTCACCAACATTCCGCTGGGCTTCAACTTCGTGCTGCAGGAAGGCGGCCCCGGGGCCGGCGGGGGAGGTTCGAAGAGCGTGGTTCCGGGAACCTTTGAGACCCTCAACACCATGGGCCAGAATCCTCCCAACCGGGGCGAGAAGAAGTTCGTCGTGAACATCGCCAATTGGGCCACCAACGAGCCTCTGAAAACGAATTCCGACATCTCGGGGCCGATCATCATGAAGCCGGGGCAAACCCTGATCTGCGGCCCGATCCTGCGCCCTGATTCTTCCTTCTACAGGGATGCCCGGTCCGGCTACAACAATGACGCGTATGATTGGAGCAAGCGGAACAATCTGACCGAGAAGATCAAGGCGAAGCCCTCTTTCACACCGGGTCTTGGATTCGAGATCACCGCCACGACGATCAGCAATACCCGGTTCGGCTCCGGCATGGGAAGCTGGTGCAGCTACCTGATGCTTCGCGACCAGAGGGCGAGACCCAAGGTTTCACAGTCCACGGTGACGGATCGGTTCCATGTGGAGTTCAAAATGCAGAAGCCCTACTGGTACACCGACAATCTCGCGAGTTCTTCTGCGACACTGAACAAGATCGAGGCCGACCCCTCATTTTCGGTGACCGCCAAACTTCAGGCCTCCGAACGCGGGACGCTCGAGGACTATGCCCAACTTGAATTCAATTACAGGGACAACTCGACCCTCAACAGCGTTTTCGACGACCGGGTTTACCGCTATCCGCCCACCGGCTCCCTGACCGGTTCGCAGGTCGGTGCCCCGGGCGGGGTCCTCTACAACGAGCAGGGGGCCTATGTGCATCCGATCGCGATTTTTTCGGTCTACTCCCGTACAACCAATGGCGGCGTGTATGAAACCAACAGGCGGAGCAAGAGCCAGTCCGACAGCCCGCAACTCAACCTGCTCCGGGACGGACGACTTGCGGGCAAGCCCTTCGTTTTCCACAATCCTTCACGGTCGAACTTCGCGATGGACCTGGCCAGCGAAAAGCCGGGGGTCCAGGCCTACGAGTTGAACTTCCAGCCCTTCCTGAGCCAGGGTGATTTCCAGGACTACATGGATGTGGATGCCAGCAACCGGGTTCCCTGCCTCACCGGAAACAAGACCACCACCGGGATCAAGTCCGGCAGCTACCTCGAACTCCCGTCGGGTCCGCTCCAGACCATCGCCGACTTCCGTCGATCCAACGCGCTCACGACCTCGTATCTGCCGCAGTTCGTGCAGCCGGTGGGGAATTCCCTCCTTCACCCATTGATGTCGCCGGATCGGGTGGTCGAGCGGAATCCGGATGTGTCGGCCCAGTCCCTGCTGGATCATTCGGTGCTGGCCAATCATGCGCTCTACGACCGCTTCTATTTCTCGACCTTTGCCACCCGGGACGGATCCAAGCCGGACATCGTGTTCGAGGAGTTCATGACCGGCACCGCACCCCTGGCGGCACAGGCCTTTGAACCTTATCTGCCCAGGGGCAAGTCCGTGGAAGACGCGAAAGAGGAGCTGTTCACGGGCGGATCACCGCGTGACACGGCCTACAGGTTTGCTTCCGAGTATCAGATGGTGCGCGGTCCCTTCAACGTCAACTCGACCAGTGTCCGGGCGTGGATGGCGGTCCTCGGATCGATGAACAAGGCCGATCTCCACACCCTTTGGGCCCGCAGCGCCGAGTTGGAATCGAACCGGTCGGAAGGCATTCCGATCACCGCCATGTCGTTGCTAAATGGTGGGGCCATTGATGATGCCGGGGTGGATGGTGCCAGAATCGACAACGAAAGAACCAACGAATGGAACGGCTATCGCGAACTCACGCAGGACGAACTCGAGACCCTGGCTCAGAGGATGGTCGACGAGGTGCGCGAGCGGGGCCCGTTCCTTTCGATGTCCGAGTTTGTGAACCGTCAGGTGGGTCCGCTCGGTCCCCGAACGCTGCGGGGAGCCATGGAGGCGGCCATCGCCAAGGCGGAGATCAACGAGGAGGAGAACGCGGAGCCGCTTGATAGCTTTCTGAACCAGGTTCCGATCGCCCGCGACGATGTCAGTGATCCGAAGCTCTATGCCTATCAGACCCCGGAAGCCACCGCCGGGAATCCTGCGGTGGGTGCGCCGGGCTGGGTCACTCAAGGGGATCTGCTGCGGATTCTCGAGCCGTCCGCAACGGTCCGGGGGGACACCTTCGTCATCCGTGTTTACGGGGAGTCACAGGATTCGAGCGGCAAGGTCCTCGCCAGGGCCCATGCCGAGGCCGTGGTGCAAAGGGTGCCGGATTATGTGGATTCGGTGGATCGTCCGTCAGTGAATGTGTACACGGAATCCACGGCGGCCGCGGCCAACAAGATGTTCGGCCGCCGTTTCAACATCGTTTCGTTCCGCTGGCTTTCAGAGCGGGAAATCTGACGCCCATGATCCCCCGGTTTTTCGCTTCCGTCCCCGTCTTCCTCGGACTTTCACTGGCACTCCATGCTCAGGAAAATGAAGAGGTGGTTCCGCTGAAGTTCCGCGCGGTCCTGCACGATCCGGTCAACCCGGTTGCGAACCTTTTTTACGCGGAGCCGTCGGGAGAGAGGGTTCCGTTGAGCTTCAGGCCGAAGGCTTTGACAGAAACCCTGCTTTCGCCTCCGATCAACGGGAGGCTGGTGCTTTTCGACAATGCAACCGTGGATCCCGAGAACCCCATGGCAGGCATGGCGGCGAGCGTCAGGATTCCCGAAAGGATTCGTCAGGCGATTGTGGTGGTGATGCCCGGACCGCCCGATCAAGGACCGCCCTACCGCATGCTGGTCATCGATGACTCGAGGAATGCGTTCCCCCCCGGGGAGTCACGGGTTCTTCCCCTGGTCGGCGTGGAGATCGGGGTTCAGGCGGGCGAACACCGGCTGTCGGTCCGTCCCGGCAAGATCACCAGGGTGCCGCCCGTCAAGAAGGTCAATGAGTTCAACATGGCCCAGACGAATTTCTTCTACAAAAGGGGGGAATCGTGGACGGTTTTCACGGAGCGGCAGTTGCAGTATCTCGACGCCTGCCGCCGCCTGTTCATCGTCCATGCGACGCCGGGCGCCGTGGCCCCGACGGTGACGACCATCGTTGACATGGCTCGCGTCGGGCTGCCGCGTTGAGCGGTCGGTGAGACGGGTTTCAAGGCTGGGGTCCCCCCCGGATGTGGCCGGGCGGGCAGCCTCTGGAGGAGGACGGAGCGGGCATTCCATGAAAAGGCGGATTGTCGTTTCCCGGAGATTGCCGTAGCGTTTCCCTCCCACGTCATGGGCATGTGGATGGGGGCGTCGCTTCGCTGGGGTCAACTGCCCGGTGGATTCTCCCTCCGCATGCGCTCCAAAACCCCTGCCTCGTCTTGACCGGAAGCCCCATCTCCCGATCGATCGCAGCGCGTTCCCACCCCCGAGGCTTCGCGCTGGTCGTCACCATTTCGCTGATGGTGCTGCTGTCGTTGCTCGCGGTCGGCCTGCTGAGTCTTTCGAGCGTGGCGCTGCGCGGGACGACGATGGAATCCGCCCGCTCCGAGGCCCGCGCCAATGCCCGCCTGGCCCTGGTCGTCGCGCTGGGGGAGCTTCAGAAGGAAATGGGGCCGGACATGCGGGTCAGCGCCGAGGCGGCTCTTTTCGACCAGAATATCGAGACCGAGAGAATCGATGGGGTGGCGCAGCCACATTGGATGGCCTCCTACCATTCCTGGGGCGGCTGGCTCAACGACTCCTACGCCCCTCGCGGAGGCAGGTCTCTGACGATCGCCGACACTTATGGACCCCGGCGTGAGCCGATGTTCCGGCGCTGGTTGGTTTCGCTGCCCGGGGATCTGGGGAACGACATCAATGCGGCATCCAGTGGTGGGGGTCTGAATGCGGACAACTCGGTGGTGTTGATCAACGGGGGAACGATCGGAGAGTTGGCCATGGATCGTCCCGAGAAGGTCACCCGCGCTTATCTGGCGGGGATTGGGGAGAGCGGCCGGCATGCCTGGTGGATCGGCCCGGAGAATCACAAGGCGAAGGTCGATCTCGGGGGTGGGGAGCGTGCCCTTGGAGTGGACACCTGGGCGACGTCCCAGGGCAGCACGGCCGAGGTGGGCGTGTCCGCTCTGCCGGGGTTTGAAGTGCTTGAAAGGAACCCCGAGCTGGCAGCGAAACTGGCGACCCTGCAGACGCTCGGCCCATCCGGAGTGGATCCGCTGGCGGCAAAGGAGCACTTCTTCGACCTCACCGGCATGAGTGGCGGAGTGCTGGCCAGTGTTCGCACGGGACGGTTGAAAAAGGACCTGAGTCTGCTCTTCGAGCAGGACGCCGCCGACCTGCCCGACCGTTATCGATTCGACCAGGGAGATGTGCGCGAGCCGTCGATCCGCCCGATGAGTCCCGATCTGGCATCCAACAGCCCCCAGACTCCGGGCCGGCACTTCGCCTCGTGGTCCGGGATGCGGCACTACTACCGCATGTACCGGAGCGACAGCGACGCCCTGTCTCCGGCGTGGACAAACGGCGGCACCAGCGGCAAGCCCGCGCTGAACTGGTCGGGTGCCAAACCCTACACCGACGTGGTTGCCACCAGCAATTGCTTCAGCAACAGCTCGAACGACTGGGACGGCAAGGACAGTTACCTGCGCATCCCCGTGCTGGCCAAGTTGACCTTCATCCACAGCCTGATGACCGAGCGGGCGGGCACTTCCAATGGCGAAACCACCTACCGTCTCTATCTCGTCTACACGCCGGTTTACACCTACTGGAATCCCTACAATGTCGAGCTGCGCATCCCGAATGGCGCGCTGGCCGTGCTGAGTTCCGCCTACAAGATTTTCCCCCTCCGCGCCCAGCTCTACACCAATGGGACCCCTATGGGGGGACCGAAGGAGATCTTCGTCAACAACACCTGGTCGCAGGTGCAGTCGGGCTCGGGCGGCGACGTCGTCTTTCAGCCGGGTGAATTCCGCCTGTTCTCCCACGACACGATCACCGGCGGCATCTTCGGCACCGAAATCGAACCGGGATTCGATCCAATGGCCTACGGTGGACAGAAGGTCCAGCTCCAGGATGGCAGCAAGCGCCTCTTCACCGAGTCGGACCGGCCGGCGCTGGAGCTGCAGTTCAGCCACTCGGTCTGGGGCGGCAACGTCAACCACGGCAACACCCCGGGGTCACTGGACGTCGTGCAGGACTGGGCGCCGGAGGGGGCCGGATCGCGCAAGCGCATGGCGCTCAACTATCAGATCGATTGGTTCAACACTGCCCAGTACTACACTCCCATCACCGTTCCCGGGGAGGCGCCGGGATGGATATTCGACAATCAGCCACTTCCCGTGGCCTTCACCCAGCTGACGATGAAGGGACTCTCGGAGTATGCCTACGAGAGCATCAACTGGGCCGAGGACTGGCGCTGCCGGAACTGGCTTCACGCTCCCGCCTTCAACCTCGGGTCCGGGATCTACATCTCCGAGGACGAGGGCATCGCCAACGCGCAGCGGACGAACTGTCCGTATGTGATGAACTTCGGACCGATCCGGGGCCCGGAACTTCCGAAGGTGGTGTTCCATATTGGCGAGAAGGCGTTCCTCGGTTCCGGGGCCTCGCCCTTCGAGAAGATCAACGCCGCTCCCGCACTCGAGCTGCCAACGGCTCCCGTTTCGAGCCTCGCGGGATTCGCCGGCATGCGGATCAAGCCCGGCTGGACCGAGTTCCAGACCATCAATCCGGCGTGGTCCGAGGGCAGCCAGAGCTGGCACGCCACGGCTGGCCGGTCGCTGGTCGGCGCAGAGGTCAAGGCGCTGGCCTATCAGAGCGGCGTGACCGGGCCGGGCATCGGCAACTCCTTCGCCCATCCGGTGATCCCCAGAACCGAGGTTTATCAGTTCTTCAACAACTCCGTGAGCATGGACCCGGTCGACCGCCGGGATCCCGGCCTCGGCCACGTCGCCACCGACACCAAGGCCTTCAGCGACTTCTGGGACCATGCCTTCCTCCTGAATGATGCGCTGTGGGACGATTACTTTGTTTCCTCGCTGGCCGACCAGCGCCGCCCGGGGGCAAGTGCGGCGGTGAGTCTGGACGAAAACTTCGACCGCCTCGTCGCCGGCGAGCCGATCTCCAACGTCCGCTATGATTACCATGCCGGAGGGCTCCCGAGGGCGAAGGTCAAGGCGGACCTCGAGGCGGAAGACGGGTATCTCAGGGCGGCGGCGCACCTGATGGTCGATGGCATGTTCAATGTGAACAGCACCTCGGTCGATGCCTGGCATGCGCTCTTCGCCGGCATCCGCGAGCGGCAGGTGGTCTATCGCGACGAAAGTGGGCAGCTCCGACCCGTCGAGGTTCCATCAGGCAAGCGAATCGCCCTTTCCCGATTCGAAGTCGCGACCTCGGGAGAGGAAATGGACGGCCCGGAGTATGGGGTGGACCGGGGGGACGGCGTGCGGGGATGGTCCGGCGTCCGCTTTCTCGAGGATGATCAACTGCTCAAGCTCGCCGGGGAGTGCGTGAAGCAGGTCAAGCGGCGCGGCCCGTTCCTGAACTTCGCCGAGTTCATCAACCGTCGGCTGTCGGATGACGAACTCGGTCTTCGCGGGGCGCTGCAGAGTGCGATCGACTACGATGATGGAAACCCGGAGTCCGGCTCGATCAACTACCGTTTCAAAAACGGGCCGGACTTCATGATGGATCAGGGTCATCTCGGGACCGACGAGTATGAGACGCCCGAAGCGGTCGAGGGATCGCGCTTCACCGGCATCCCCGGATACCTGATCCAGTCCGACCTGTTGCGACCCATCGCCAATACCCTGTCGGTCCGCGACGACACCTTCCGCATCCGGGCCTACGGCGAGTCGCTCGACCAGAATGGCGACGTGGTGGCACGGGCGTGGTGCGAGGCCATCGTGCAGCGGATTCCGGAGTACTACGATCCGAGGAATGATGCCGACGAACCCGCGCGGGAAATGGATGCGAGTGGTCGCTTCGTCGAGAACGGAAACCTCACGGATACGAACCGGCGTTTTGGCCGGCGTTTCCAGATCGAGAGTTTCCGCTGGCTGAGCGCCGGTGAAATCTGACAGCCTCCGGCCCGCTGATGCGCGTCCTCCTTCTTGCCCTCTGTCTTCTTTCGCTTCTGCCGCTGCCTGCGCAGGATGGCGAGGATGTCGGCCGGGGCAGGGAAGCCGGTCGCCGGGCGTGGTTGGTGGCCACGGCCATCCCCGACGGGATCGAAAATCCGATCCAGGTGCTGGCAGGCAAGGAACTCACCGAGGTGCTGCTGTCCAAACGCTCGATCGGTGACTCGGTGGCGGCCCCCAAGGATGGCATCGTCCGCGTGGTCCGGCCGAAGCCGGCGGCGGAACTGGTCGAGGGGGAGGACCCCTACATCACGCTGGCGCAGGCAAGGATTCCGGAGTCCGTCCGCAAGGCGCTCATCATCCTGGTCCCGGCACCGCCCGCGGACGCGCCGAAGGTCTTCCGCACCAAGGTCCAGGACCTCGCCGAGTTCCGGGGTGGCGGCACGCTCTACCTGAATCTCACCCCCACGGAGATCGGCGTGAAGCTCGGCGATGCCACCATCCCCCTCAAGCCCGGCGCCGTTCGCGTCCACAACGTTTCCAACCTCAACAAGCCGACCAACGCCCCGGTCAGCTACCATTTCCGCGATCCGGAGAAGGACGAGTGGAAGCTCATCAGTGCCTCGACCCTGGTCCTGCGCCCGACCCGCCGCGAGATCTGCATCTTCAGCGTCGATGCCCGCTTCGGGCGAATCGACTACCACGGCGTGACCTTTCCGGTGGAGCGCGAGCCGTGAACGTGCTGTGCTTGCGCCATGAGGGTTCGCGTTGCCATTCTGGGTATCTTCACCGTGCTTGTGGGACGCCCGGTGATCGCTGACGAAGCCGCGGCGGACTCCCTCATGGGCCACCGTTTCCTCACGCTCGCGACGGTCGTGCGGGTGAACCAGATCGAGGTCACCCGCGACATCTCGCACGGGCCGGACGAGTCGGCGATCCACGGGCCGGAGGAAGCCCGGACCTTCCGCGAGGCGATCGAGGAAAGCTGGCCCGGTGGACGCATCACCTGGGCCTTCAGCTGGAAGGCGCTGCACGACGAGCGACCGCGCTACCGCGAACTGCGCGAGGTGGTGGTGAAATACCACCGCGAACTCGGCGACGAGATCACCTTTATTCCCGGCGCCTACTTCGCCAACATGTACAACACCCGCGAGCAGGTGAATCGCGACCTGCACGAGGGCCTGAAGAAGGTTTCGGAGATGGTCGGCGGCGGCTACCGGCCCAAGGCGGTGATCGCCGGATTCCTCGCCGCTGAAAACCAGCGCTACCTGGCCGAGGAGGAGGGCATCCACGTCTGCCAGGGGAACATCTGGAGCCAGTATGCGGTGGACAACGGCGACGGCGAGGGCTCGATCGCCTACCCCTACTACCCGTCGCGCGAGCATTTCTGCAAACCGGCCCAAGGGGAGGAGGACTTCATCGACTGCGTGAACCTCGACGGCTGGACGATCGACTTCCTCGCCGCCCGCATTCCCGGGGCGAAGATGGTCGATGGCGAGAAGCACCGCAGCCGCATGGGCGTCGGCCCGATCGAGACGGTGATCTGGCTCGGCACGGAGCAGGGCACGAAGCAGATGCTCCACACCACCGCCACCCACTTCGACCGGGGCTTCGAGCTGAACGGCTTCGGCTGGATCACCTGCACCTGGGAGCTGGGGCTGGTCGAGGCGCGCAAGATCTACGGCTACCAGGGCCGCAACGGCATGGAAGGCCTGCGCATCTGGCTGAAGGAAACCCGCAAGCGCTGGCCGGACGCCCAGCTGGTCACCCACGGCGAGTTCGGGCTGCGGTGGCGCGAGCATTTCAAGAGCAACGACAAGCTCAACTACCGCTTCGAGCAGGAGGGCTCGGGCATCCGCGCCTCGGTGGCGGGCGAAAAGGTCCGCTGGTTCATGAATTCCGACTTCCGCCTCGGCCTTCAGCGCAAGGACGGCGGCCCTGAGGAAATCTTCGATTTCACCCGCTACGACCTGCCGGCGAAGGAACCCGCCGATCCGACCCCGGGCAAGCCGACCCGCAACTGGAGCCTGATGAACCGCCTCAACCAGAAAGGCGTGCGCCCGCAGGACCAGCCGATCGCGCCGGACCAGCTCACTGCGGAGGAACGGCAGCTCATCCGGCGGCACTATCCGGAGCTTTTCGAGGCCGCGGAGGAGTAGCGGCCAACCACGGCCGGTATGTAGAGGACCTTCGGCCCCCTACGCCATGGGCCCTCCCCCGCCCCAATCCTCGGCAGCGGGTCCCCAATCCCGGATCTTTCATCCCCCATCCCCCTCTCTCCAGCGGATCTGTGGCCCCCGGTCTGAAGTCTGAAATCTCCAAATCTGGAATCCCAAGCTCGGATCGGTGGAAAGGCGGGCTGGACAGGTCCAGTAGAGTAGGTCGAACCGAATTACCCCATGAAAACTCCGTTTCATCATCTCCCGGCCCTCGCCCGCATCGGCGCCCTCTTTGTCCTGCTTGCCTCGTCGCTGGCAGCGCGAACCTGGACCAGTGCCGATGGCTCCGCCACCTTCGAAGGCGAACTCAAGGCCTACAACCCGGATACCGGGGCACTCACCGTGACGCGCGCCGACGGCCGCGACCTCACCTTCAACCAGGACAAGCTCTCCGCCGACGACATCGCCTTTCTCAAGGAAAACGGCGCGGTCGCCCCGCCCGCGGCTGCGGGGTCTTCCCGGCCGTCTTCTTCCGGAGGAGTCAAAGAGCTGCCGGACGTGCTTCCCGATCCGGACGGTGAGGAAGCCGACATGAGCAAGCCGGTCCAGGTGTTCATCCTGATGGGCCAATCGAACATGCTGGGGTTCGGGAAGACAGCCAACCTTGAAGGCATCGCTGCCGACAAATATCCCTATCTTCTCGATGACGGCCTGAACTGGACCGTGCGGAAGGACGTTCGAAATGTGTTCTTCTGCATGGGCGGGCTGAGACACAACGATTGGTTGACCGCTGAAAACGGGAACGGAAGTGGAAAGTTCGGCCCGGAAATCGGCATTGGAAATTACCTGGGCTACGCGATCGACGCGCCGGTGCTGATCTTGAAATCATGCGTGGGCAACCGTGCCTTGGGCTGGGACCTGCTGCCGCCCAGTGCAGACGGCACGGGAGCCAAGGGCCAATCCTACCAAGGGGACTCGGAATACGGGAATCGACAAGTCAGTGAAGAAGTCAAAGCAGCGAATGGCTGGTATGCAGGCCTCCAATATGACCAGGACGTGGGCGCCGCCCAGAAGGCCCTGAAAGATTTGTCCACCTATTATCCCGACGCCACGGACTACGAAGTGGCAGGGTTCTTCTGGTGGCAGGGCTGTTCTGAAGGCAAGGGGAGCGTCGAGAACTACGATAAGAACCTGGCCTATCTCTTCAGTGATCTGAAAAAGGACTTCAATGCCCCCAACGCCAAGTTTGTCTGCGCGACCCTGGGTGAGCACGACAAGGATGCGACTCTTTCCAAGAAGATGTTCTCCTTCGCGGATGCGGACAAGGATGCCGAGGTGTTCTTCTCCAAGCCGGTCTCCAAGGGGGGTAGCTGCGGTCACTACGGGGGCGATCCCGAGACCTACATGAACGTCGGCGAAGGGATGGGCCGGTTGATGGTCGAGTTGCTCCAGAAGAACTGAGCAAGGCCCGGCCGACCACTCTGACACGCACCGGCATGACTCCATTCCGCCCCTTGTTCGTCTTCATGCCGGCGCTCGCTGCGCTGGCGCTCGCCCTCTCGCCGGGTCTGCTTCCGGCCAAGGACCACTACATCGGCCCCGCCGGCTTCATGGCCACGACCTCGAAGACCGAGGTCAAGGTCTCGAAGATCGAGAAGGGTTCCCCCGCCGACGGGCTACTCAAGCCCGGCGATGTGATCGTTGCGGCCGGCGGCGAGAAGTTCTCGGAGAATGCCCGCCAGGAAATCGCGGCGAGGATCGACGAGGCGGAGAGCCAGGCGAACGAGGGGAAGCTCAAGCTCACGCTCAAGGACGGCCGTGAGGTCGAGCTGAAGATCGAGGTGCTCGGCACCTACGCCGGGACCGCCCCCCACGACTGCGCCAAGACCGATGCGATCGTCACCAAGGTCGCCGACAAGCTTCTCGAGACCGGAAAATACAAGGACGGCCAGCTACTGGTCGGCTGGCTCGGGTTGATGGCCACCGGTGAGGACAAGTATCTCGACGTGGTGAAGAAGGAGTTGCCGCAGCAGGACTGGGCGAAACCCAGTCGTGCCGACTTCGAGGCGCTGCTGCGCGGCGAGAAGGACATGGGCTACGTCGGCTGGTACTGGGGCTACGCGCTCATCACGCTGAGCGAGTATTTTCTGATGACCGGCGACGAGTCGGTGCTGCCGGCGATCGAAACCTACGCGCTTTCACTGGCGCGCGGCCAGGATGCCGCCGGCACCTGGGGCCACCGCATGGCGGTGCCCACCCGTGGCATGCGCCTGCCCGGCTACGCCCACATCAACCAGCCCAGCCTTTCCTGCCTGATCGGGATGACACTCGCCGAAAAGTGCGGGGTCGGCGGCAGGGAACTGCGCGAAGCGATCGACCAGTCCATCGCCTTCTTCGGCACCTATGTCGGCGAGGGTGCCATCCCCTACGGCGTGCACGATCCGAACTCGCGCATCTTCAACAACAACGGCAGCAGCGCGATGGCGGGCATTGCCATGGCCATCCGGCAGAAAAACGACGGTGCCGAGTTCTTCTCCCGCCAGGCCGCCGCCGCCCACGACATCCTCGAGACCGGCCATGCAACCTACTACTTCAACGTCCTCTGGACCCCGCTTGGTGCGGCCGTCGCCGGGCCGGAAGTGACCCAGGCTTTCTACGATCGCTCGCGCTGGCTGCACACGCTCTACCGCAGCTGGGACCACCGCTTCACCCACGACGGTGGCGAGTCGAAGGCGGGCAACAGCCCCGGCTCGCTGCTGCTGGCCTACTGCCTGCCGCGCCGCAAGCTCCACATCACCGGCAAGGAGGCCGACCAGAGCCTGTGGGCCAAGGCGGACGAGGTCCCCGGGATCGTGGACCTGAACCAGATCGACTACGCCGCGCTTGATGTCGATGGTCTGCTCGCGCTCTTCGGCCATTCCGCCCCGCAAGTCACCCGCCGGGCGATCTGGACGCTGCGCGAGAAGGAAGGCGAATTCATTCCCAGGCTGGAGACGATGATGGAGAGCGGCACCGAGATCGAGAAGCGCAGCGCCATCGGCTACTTCGGCTACGGCTGTCCGGAGGAGGTCGCGCGCCCCCAGCGGGAGCGGATCGCGACCCTGCTCAACGACCCGGAGCAGCCGCTCAGGGTCCGGGCCGCCGCCGCCGCCGCGCTGTGCTGGATGGGCGATGCGGCCTATCCGCACTACCCCGACATGATGCGCTTCATCCTCGAGGAAAAGGACGACCCCTTCGGCCTCATCGACAAGGGCGTGGGCGGCAGCCTCAACATCCTCTGCAAGGATCCCTTCAAGGTGGGGCTGGCCGCCGACAAGAAGCTCTTCTACGACACCGCCCGCAAGCTCGCGCAGAACAAGCGCGCCGAAGGCCGCGATGCGGCGATGAAGATGCTCCGCGGCATGCCGGCCGAGGATTTCCATCTCGTGGCCGAGGAGATCCGGGAGGTCGTGCTCAACCAGAACCCGACCTTCCATTCCTACCACAATCCCCAGACCGCCGTGCAGGAAGGCGTCCTCATCCTGGCCGATCTCGGGGTCGAGGAGGGCCTCGACTGGGCCAGCGACACGCTCGACACGCCCTGGGGCAAGTGGGGTTTCAAGGCCCGCGCCTTTCTCCAAATGGTCGCCGCCTATGGAGGTCACGCAAAGCCGGTCGTCGACAAGATCAAGGCCGACCCCGAGCGGGTCCGCATGCTCAGCGGAGGGCGCTGGGCGAAGATGTGGGAGGCCATGCTCAAGGCTTCCGAGCAGCCCGCCCAGAAGCCCTTGATCTCCTTCGAGGAGGCGAAGAAGGCGGGGCAGCCGAAGTAGCGCGTCATGAAATTTGTCGCCCTCATCGCGACGGCCACCATTGGCGTCCTGACCGCCGCCGAAAAGCCCAACGTGGTTTTCATCATGGCCGACGACCCCAGGGAACAGACCGACCTCGCCGGGAAACACCCGGACAAGGTGGCGGCGATGAAGAAGGAATTGGATCGGATCCGGGACAGTAGTCGGTCGCGGCGTTGAGGTCGCTCCATTCAGCGAATCGATCCATTCCGAATTTCAGGAATGGAAGGATGTCCCGGGATTTGGAAGGGTCCGACCGATGAAGTTGTTCAGTATCCTTCTCCTCCTGGCGCCAGCCCTGGCGGCGGCCGAACCCACCCTTGAGCCCCGACTCGGTCTGCCATTCCGCGACCATGCCGTGCTGCAGCAGAAGATTCCGCTGCCCGTGTGGGGAACCACGCTGCCCGGAGCCGAGGTCCGCGTGACGATCGGAGAGCAGGGCATGACGACCGTCGCGGACGACCAGGGTGCGTGGCGCGTGACACTGCTGCCGATGAACGCGGGCCGGCTGGCGTCGGACCACGCGGTGCCCAAGGGGCTGACCCTGACGGCCACCGCCACCAAGGACGGGGCCGAGGCGACCACGCGCATCGAGGACGTGCTGATCGGCGAGGTCTGGCTCTGCGCCGGCCAGTCGAACATGGCGGGGAAGATGCGCACCAACGTGACGCGACATTTCCCGACCGACTCGATCGAGAGGGCAAGTTATCCGGCCATGCGGCAGATGGTCTCGCCTCAGGACGAATGGCTGGTGTGCTCGCCGGAGACCGCTCCGGAGTTCAAGAAGGTGTGCTTCTTCTTCGGGCGGAAGGTTTTCGAGGAGACCCTCGTGCCGGTGGGCCTGATCAATGCAGCGGTGGGAGGTTCGAAGATCGAGCCGTGGCTGAACCAGAAGCCTTACCAGAGGGGCCCGCACTACGAGTCGATGATCGAACCGCTCGTCGGCTACGGCCTGGGCGGGGTGCTGTGGTATCAGGGCGAGAGCAACGCCAGGGAGGATGGCATCGGCTACCTGCCCAAGCTGAAATCGCTCATCACCGGATGGCGCGCGGCGTGGAAGCAGGGGGATTTTCCGGTCTACTATGTGCAGCTTCCGGGCATCGGGACTTCTCCCACCGATTTGCCCGCGATGGGCGACGGCCGGGCGGGGATCCGTCAGGCCTACTTCGAGGCCCTCGAGTTGCCGAACACCGGCATGGCGATCGCGCTCGACATCGGCGACGAGAAGGAGCACCCGCCGAACAAGTACGACACCGGCGTGCGCCTCGCGCATCTGGCGCTGCACCACGATTACGGCTTCAAGGACCTCGTCCCCAGTGGCCCGCTCTACAAGGAACATGCCATCGAGGGAAAGGTCATCCGCATTCGCTTCGATCACGCCGAGGGCGGACTGATGATCGCCGAGAAGGAGGGATTCCTGCCGCCGAAGCCCAGGCCGGACGCGAAGCTCGGCTGGCTTTCCATCCAGGCAAAAGACGGCACCTGGCACTGGGCGGAGGGGAAGATCGACGGTTCGGAGCTGGTCGTTTCCAGCCCCGAAGTTTCCGAGCCGGTGGCCGTGCGCTACGCCTACACCAATCATCCGGTCGGCCCGCTCCTCTACAACAAGGCAGGCCTGCCGACAGGACCCTTCCGGACGGATGATGGTGGGGAGACCGGGGAGTAAGGCGGTCGCTGCGGCTTCCAGCCGCATGTGCCTAACGATGGCGGCAAGAGGCCGCAGCCACGCCCTTCTGCGCCTCGGCATCGACGACAGGGATCCTTGAAACCCCCGGCCTGCCGCGGCAGTAATGTGCCTACCGTCCCCTCCCCGGCGAGACCCATTTCCCATGACATCCCATCCGACCCGCCGCCAATTCCTCCGCACCGGGGCCCTCGTCCCGGCGACCTGCATCCTCGGTAGGTCCGCTCTCGGAGCCGAGCCGGCCTCGTCCATGCAGGCCGGCCCGCCGCCACTGCCCGGCGACGGATCGTTCACCATCGCGGTGCTGCCCGACACGCAGAAATACTGCCACGCGAACCCCGAAAACTTCCACGCCCAGACCCGCTGGCTGGTCGAGAACCAAGAGGCCCGCAAGATTGCGGCCGTGCTGCACCTCGGTGACATCACCGACCACAACAACCCGCCGCAGTGGGAGGTCGCGCAGGCGGCGATGAACCGGCTTGACGGGCATCTCCCGTATTTCTTCGTCCCGGGCAACCACGACTACAGCGAGCGCGGCAGGGCCACCGATCGGACGACCCTGCTCAACGACTACTTTCCGGTCGCCAAGTTCCGGAAGCTTCCGACCTTCGGCGGCACCTACGACAAGGAACCGGACAGCATGGTCAACAGCTACCACCGCTTCGAGGCCGGCGGGCGGAAGTTCGTGGTGATCGGCCTGGAGTTCGGTCCGCGCGCCGACGTCGTCCGCTGGGCCAACGAGGTCGCCGCGGCACACCCGGACCGCGAGGCGATCCTCATCACCCACGCCTACACCTACTTCGATGAGACCCGCTACGACTGGAAGAAGTTCGGCAGCAAGCAAAGCTGGAACCCCCACACCTACGGGGTCGGCAAGGGTCCCGACGGCGACGTGATGGATGGCGAGGAGCTGTGGCAGAACCTGGTCAGCAAGCACGAGAACTTCATCATGACGCTCAACGGTCATGTCCTGAACGACGGCCTCGGCCGCGTGACCAGCGCCACGCCCGGCGGGCGCGAGGTGCATCAGCTGCTGGTCAATTTCCAGATGAAGCCGAACAGCGGCAACGGCTGGCTGCGGCTCATGGAATTCACGCCGGAGCGGAAGGTGGAGATCTACGACTACTCGCCCGTGCTCGACCAAACCAATCTCGGCCCCCAGAACCGCCTCACCCTGGATCTGGCGAAGGTCGGGGCGGGCTGACCGGCGGGATCTAGACTGCGGCGCTTCAGCGCCGCTCTCCCCATCGCGATTCATCGCGGTGCCGACGGAAGAGTGCGGCGCTCGTTCTCCTTCCCACGTCCCGGCCGGCGTGCGCGCTGGATCGGGCGATAGCGACCGGACCGGAAAAGATCGGGGAAAATGTGACCGATCCCGGGCGGATGGTATTAGGCCTTGCCGCATCCTCCGGGGATGCGCGCCAACCCCTTTGCCCAGGCGTCGTCCCAGTCGACGGCCCCCTTACCCAACGAAACGCCATGAGAAACCCAACCCGCTCCCTCCTTCATCTCCTCCCTCTCACGCTGCTTGCCGGCACCGCCCATGCCGCCTCCATCTACGACGACAGCTTCAATTATGGCGACGCCACCGTGGCGATCGGTGGCTTGGGAGCTTGGAGCAGCGGCTCGTCCGTCCTGAAATACGATCACGACGGCGGATTGGACCATCCGGCGATGAGCGGCGAGACCGGCGGGGCGATGTGGCTCGACTTCACGGATGCAAGATCCGCTTCCGATTCCTCGATCAATTTCGATCTCACGACCTTGTCGGAAGGCGACGCCGTCTGGATGGCCGTGCTCTTCCAGTATGTGTCCGGAAACACACCCCATGAACTCGAGGTTTCGGGCGGAACGGTTTCCGCCATGGGCGTGACGATCTCTTCAGCAGGCGGCGTTTTCGTCAAAGCCACCCTCAACCAGACGGTGAATGCATCCAACAACACCGGCCTCAGCCTGACCGACGGCACGCACCTGATGCTTTTGCGCTACACCAAGGGCGCAGGCACCTCGCCGGTGGACAGCGCGGTGGACCTTTGGATCAATCCGGCGGACGTCTCCAGCCCCACCGCGCTGGGAACGGCTGACTGGACCCTGGACAGCACGGACGGGCAGGTGAAGTGGGGTCGGGATGGAAATGTGCTGTCCAGCATCTCCGCCACTCCCTCGCAGCAGGGCCGTATCGACGAAATCCGCCTCGCCACCACGCTTGCGGATGTGATCGCTCCGGCGTCGGATACCACCGCGCCGTTGATCGCATCGACCAACCCGGCGGATGACGCCGGCAACGTATTGGTGACGGCCACGCTCTCGGCCACCTTCGACGAAACCATCGAGTTGGTGGATGGCGGCACGATCACCATCGACGATCTCGACGGGGGGGCCGACACGCTGATCACGCTGCCGGATCCGGAAGGGCGGGTTTCGCTCACGGACCAGACGGTGACGATCACCCCGGATACCCCACTCGCCACCAACACCAGCTATGCCGTCCTGATCAGCAACGACGCCGTCAGGGATTTCGCGCCGACACCGAATTTCTTCGCCGGCATTTCCGATCCCACCATCTGGAACTTCCAGACCGCCGCGGACGGCACTCCGCCCGCACTCTCGCCTCCGACCTCGCCGGTCGACGACTCGACGGACGTGGCCCTCGATGCGATTCTCACTGCCACCTTCGATGAGGATGTCGTGGCCGCCAGCGGCAACATCACCGTCGACAACCTGAGCGGCGGCAGCGACTTCGTGATACCCGTCACCGATCCGCAGGTCACCGTTTCCGGAAGCACCCTGACGATCGATCCGACCACCGATTTCGCGCCGGGCGCCAACTACGCGGTCCGCATTGCCGCCGGTGCCCTGACCGACACCACCGGCAACGCCTACCCGGGAATCCTGAACAACACCACGTGGAATTTCACCTCCGTGGCCGACACCACCAACCCGGCACTCGTTTCCCTGTCGCCGGCCGATGAAGGCTTCATCGGTGCCTCCGGCAGCCTGGTGGCCACCTTCGATGAGCCGGTCACGGCCGGCACCGGCAACATCACCGTCAAGAATCTCACGCAAACCACCCAGACCGTCTATGCCGCCACCGATCCGGAGGTCACGGTTTCCGGGAATCAACTCACGCTCACACCCGGCGCTCCCCTCGTGGTGGGCGACCAATACGCCGTCCAGATTGCGGCCGATGCGGTCACCGATATACTTCTCGGCATTAACTTTTCGGATTCTCGAACAGCTGGAAGTTCTCGGTAACCAGGCTTTGAAGGCATGCACGATTTTCGCCGCTGAGC
>JAKZES010000073.1 GCA_022548915.1 Verrucomicrobiaceae bacterium E54 | reverse complement strand
AGGGCCGCCGTGTTCCCAACCTTCGCCGCACCGTCGTTGGTGTCGATACCATCCCATTCACCACAGTTGTCGCCGTTGTTGTTCTGGATGACGAATACGAACTGCAGGTCGCCGTTGTAGCCCTGGTCGATGTCGATGCCGTCGTCCTTGCAGAACGCCACCGAAAGGTGGCTGGCGTTCACCGTTCCACCGAAGAACTCGATGCCGTCGTCTTCGTTGGCAAACACTTCGATGTGATCGATCACCGTGCCGTCACCGACACCCCCAAGAGTCAGACCGTTGATCTCGTTGTTGGCGGACAGGTTGAATCCACCGTGGCGGATCGACACATACTGGAGGATGCCGCTGTTGTCGTTGTCGTCCTGCGCGTGGAGGCTGTCATAGCCATACTCAAGAAGATCGCTGAAGGCATCGCCATCGGCATTGCGCGAACCGACGGGCGTGGTGCCCTCGATCACGTCGTTGCGGACCGGTTGGGCACTCGTGTTGACCAGCGAGATCGAAGCGTTGCCCAAAAGGATCACGCCACCCCACTTCGCCGTGTCTCCCGCGCCGAGAGGAGCACTAACATCGGTGTCGTCGTCATAGGGGAGGTCGACGCCGCGAAGAGCCTCAAGGTTCTCAATGGCATCGAAAATGATCGGCGCTTCCGCCGTTCCCTGGGCATCGATCTGGGCTCCACGGGTGATGATCACCGAACCGACGAGGTCGTCCGAAGGATCACCCGGCGTGTTGAGCGGGTCGCTGTTGGTGCTGTAGATCTTCGTGCCCGGCTCGATCGTGAGCGTCGTGCCGTTCGGAACGTAGACCCGGTCCGTGAGGATGTAGGTGTTGTCCGCCGTCCAAGTGGTGTCGTTGGCAAGCACGGGGGTCGACCAGTCGACACCGTCCTTGTCTATGTTGGCAAGTTGGGTTGCCACCACGTCGATGTCCGCCGCCTGCGACGCCAGCACGGCGCCAAGCCCGATCAGACCAGTGATCCACGTGGGATTGATACTGTTGTTTGTTTTCATGGTTGGAGATGAGATCTCGAGACATCCCCTTCCTTTTCCGGGGACGCGGCGGAAGCTAGCTTGGCATCCAGAAACGCGGACAAACCTTTCCTGAAACGGATTCGTCACCTTCCGGAAAACCCCAGGATCAGGCCTAGAACGAATTTCAAGCGTAATCGCGCGATCGGAGCAGGTAGATTGCTCGGACTTTCGACTTTGAGACCTTTGACTTTCAGACCGAAGCCGCTGCCTAAAGAAGTGCCATCAGGCCTAAAACAGGCACTTCATCTCGAGAAAATAGGTTCTCTGCGCCTCAAAAGTCCGATGCGTGCGTCCGTCCAGGGTCGTTGCTCCTCCGCGCCAGACCAATTCCCGATCCGTCGCGAAAAGATTCTTCACACCGGCCCCCAGTTCGAAGGCGACGCCGGAGGTTTCGTCCCCCCAGACCTTCCGGAGAACAAGATCGAGCGACTGGATCGCCTGCTGTTCCAGGTTTGGATCCGCCTCGGTCGTCCTCAGAATGGTGTTGTAGGCACCGGTGAAGTTGTAGATCAGATTCGCGCTGAGCCCCCATTCCTCGTGTTCGTAGCCAAGATTGATGTTGGCGAGCCATTCAGGCTGGTAGGGGAAGCTGACCGAAGTGGTTTCAAACATGCCGGTCGACGGGTTCTCCACTTCATAGAGGAGTTCGGCATCGATGTAAGTCATGTTGGCCTCGATCGAGAACGGACCAAGGTCTTGAACACTCACTTCGAACTCGACTCCGCTCAGGTTGCTCGTTTCTCCATTGGAGTAGGTGATGAGGTCGGCAAAAAGACGCTGCTCGATCACCGGATCCTCGATCACCTTGTGGAAGAAGCTCACCCGGGTGGAGATCGATTCGTTGAACAAATACTGGAACGATAGATCATAGTTGGTCACTTCCGAGTTGGCGAGGAAGGGGTTGCCCTGGCGGATAATGCCCGTCGAAAGATCGATCGACTTGGTCGGCAGCCACTCGTAAAAGGTTGGCCGGGCCGCTGTCTCGGACCAACCTGCGATCACAATCAGGCTGCCGTCAAAAAAGGAGGCTCCGCCGGTCACCGCGGGAAGAATCTCCTCGTATTCCTGCGGTTGGAGGTTCTGGAAGTCCGGCGGCAGGATCGGTGCCGGGTCGAGGATCGTCGCGGAACGCACCTCCTGCTCGTACCGAATGCCACCCTTGAGGAACCAATCGTCGAAAAACCACTCACCTCCGATGTAGTGGGAACTGATGGTGTGCTTGCCCTCGACGTTATTGATCAGCTGTGCCGGCGGACTCAGATTGTTCCCAAGCGTGTTGTCATTGAAGTACACCGAACCCTGCCAGTAACCATCGATGAAGTTTTGCAGAAGCTCCGGATTCTCAACAAAATCCTCGCCCAGGGCGAGTAGCACATCCTCGGGAAGACCGTAGATATTATTGCCGGCCGCATCCTGAAACTCGGGGATGAGATCGTAAATTGAAACCTGAGAAGTCCTTTCCTTCTCCATGTCGGAGAAACCGAGATTCAGGCGGACTCCCCGTGATTCATCCTCCTCGCTGAAATAGTAGGGCAAATCGAGATCGATTCGCTGGTCCACAGTATTCTCTTTGATCTCCTGGACGGTCCGCGGAGAAAAATTTCCTGGACCCGCCTCTTGTGTGATGGCGAGCAAGGCCAGGGTATCGACGGTCCCCAAAGAGGGATCAACGACCGGATATCGGCCGATCGTCTGATTGATCACTCGATCAACCGTGGATTGAGACACTCCCTGATCCAAAAGGTACTGGCCCGCTTCGTCCAAGGATTGAAAGTCCGGAGCGTCCGGGAACGATCGCAGGATCTGATTGTAGAGTCGCTGGTCCTCGACATCGCGGGCGACCTGAAATGCTTCTTCGTCGGTGAAGTCGAGGGTCGTCCACTGGAACAGGGAGTAGTTCGGTCGATCCTCCAGAGCGTCCGATGTCGTATAGCCCCAGTTCACCGAAGGACCTCGATCGCCCAGCTTGTGCTTTCCGGCCAGCTGAAACACCTCGAGGTCCTGTTCGACAATGTCGATCTGGTCGAAGTTCCGCCGAAGGCTGGCGGAGGCTCCAAACAGGTTGGTGGTCGCATTGAAGTACTCCGGAGTTCCGAAAATCTCCCCATCCTCGATGTTTCTTGCCGTCTGAACATTGTCTTGGGTGATGTTCTTCCGGAAGTAGGTTGCGGTCAGCTCATGCTGGTCATTGAGCTTCAGGCCTGCGGCTGCATAAAGATTCCACTCGTATTGCCGTTGATAGTCTTCCTGATCCCAGGTTTCCCCATTGACGCGCAGCAAAGGAGTCGCGTTGAAGCTGTCTTCCGATTTCGCTCCACCGGCGACGAGAAACCCGAGGTCGAGGCTGTCGGTCAACTCGATCGTGTCGCCGATGGCAGCGCTGAAGGACTCTTCGTCCCTGCTCTTCCTGGCGACCGGACGAAGATAGCGCGTATTGAAAAGCCCCACCCAGGCTTGCTGGGCATCGGGAACCGTCGGTGGATCCCCGGGATTCCGTTCAGGTGAACCGGGAATCAGGAAACCATTGGTGCCGGTGATCGCGTCCCGATCGATCTTGTTCGAATTGGGGATCCCCTGGAAGTACTGCATGTCGCTTCCCTGCGAGGTGAGGATGTAGTCTGGAAGTGACGGATTGAACTCGCGCTTCACCTTGAAGCTGATCACCCGGTCTTCGGGGAATACCTTGGTCTGAAGATCAATGGCGGCGCCGCCGAAGTCGCCGAGGAGTTGCTCGCGATAGGTTTTGTCCACCACGATCGCCCTCATTGCCGATGTTGGGAAAAGGTCGAGTCGCACCGCCTTCCGGTCGGGAACGGCCGAGGAAATCTGGCCTCCATTGAGGGTGGTGGTGACGTAACGATCCGCCAAACCCCGGACCACGGCGAACGCTCCATCCACCACGTTGGCTCCCGACACCTTCTCAAGCGCCTCGCCGGCATCACTGACCGCCGCCTTGGCAAAATCCTCCTCCGACATCCCGCTGCGAAGCGAGGGCGTCTCGATCTCGAGATCAAGGGTGAAGTCACCTTGGTTCCCTTCGCTGTATTCCCCGACGATGGACTCCTCCGCGAGCAGGAACTCCCCCTCAGCCGTGTCCACCGCGGGTTTCTTCCGGAGGGCGATGCGGACTTCCGCCGGCGAACCCGGTCGCGGGCTGGCGGCCGCCTCGCCCATCGAGTACTCCAGCTTGAGCGCCTCGACGGTGTAGTCTCCCGGTGGCAATCCACCGATTTCAAATCGACCCTGGGCGTCGGTGATGTCCTCACGGCCCTGACCAATCACCACGACGCTGGCGCCGGCGATCGGCTCGAGCGTCGTCACATCGGAAACCTCACCGGTGATCACGCAGTTGCCCTGCTCGCGCTCGATCGGGAGCAGGTCGCGCGGCTCGCCGCCCCCGCCTGCACCACCGCCGGCGCCGGGATCGACCGGATCGAGTCCCGGGTCGGCCGGCTCCGCCGGGACCCACGGTTCGTCCGATCTTTCAGGCGGACCAATGCCGACCTCGCCCTCCGGCACGGCGTCTTCTGCCGGGGCTTCCTCGACCTCGTCGTCCGGAACCAATTCGTCCCCGGCCGTCGCGCCTCCCGCCACATCACCCTCGTCCTCACCCGCAAGAACCTTGAGAAAGGGAGAGGGACCCGCACCGATCCGGCCGAGCGGATCAGGAAGCTCGAAGAATGCCGGGATCACCTCGAGTCCCTGCTGCCATGGCGCGCTCCACAGTTCTCCCCGATCCAGTGGAATCACCGGGCACGACGGCGGCTCTTCCATGGCGTCCTTGGTCGGGAGCAACGCGGCTGACGCCGTCACCCCGGCGGAGACCGGAAGGCTTTCGAGGGCCATCGCCGGGTGAAACACCAATGCGGGACCACTCAGGCAGAGGAGCAGGATCGCACATCTCCGCCTTCTCTCATCCTCTTCGGCAAGGAACGGAGCCAGCAAGTGGGCATGCCACTGGCACAGCCGGCGCAGACGGGAGATGAGGGCGGTGAACGACGGCGGAGACACGTGCCCGCGCGACATACCCCTTGCAGCCAGCAGGACGAAGATGGCTGCCGTGACGGTTCCGTCACGAAGGACCGCCCGCAAATCTGACGCGATCGCTACAGGGCCTCAGCGCCGCTCCGACCCGCGCCGGTGGCATCCTCCCCCGGATCGTTCATGCCGGTTGACCGACGACCGTGCCGGGCAGCGGACCATCATCGTCCTCCTCGCTCTCCTCCGCGGCCTCGGGCTCCTTCTTCTTGGGCTCGTCGTCCGGAAGGACCGGAGGCCTCGGGGAACTCGGTGGATCCTTCATCTCGCCGTGCTCGATGAGATCGTTGATGTGGTGGGCGTCGAGGGTTTCATACTCGAGCAAGGCCTCGGCGATCAATTCAAGCGCCTCGCGCTTCTCCATCAGGAGCCGCTTGGCCTCGGTGTAGGCCTTGTCGATCGCGCGCTTGATCTCGGCATCGATCTTCTGGGCGGTCGCCTCGGAGTAGCCACGATCGCGGGACATGTCGCGGGCGAGGAAGACCTCTCCGTTGCTCTCGCCATACTCGACCATGCCAAGCTCCTCGCTCATGCCCCACTCGCAGACCATCTGGCGCGCGAGGTGGGTGGCCTGGCGGATGTCGCCGGAGGCGCCGCTGGTCACATCGCCGAAGATGATCTCCTCGGCCACGCGCCCGCCCATCGTCACGATCAACTGCTCCAGTCCCTGGCGCTTGTGGAAGTGATACTTGTCCTCCTTCGGAAGATGAAAGGCGGCGCCAAGGTAGGGTCCGCGGGGAATGATGGTGACCTTGTGCAGCGGATCGGTGTGCTCCAGCGTGGCCAGCAGCAGGGCGTGGCCCGCCTCGTGGTAGGCGGTCGTCTTCTTTTCCTTCTCGCTGAGCGCGAGGCTGCGGCGCTCGCGGCCCCAGCGGACCTTGTCCCGGGCTTCCTCCAGTTCGGCAAGCGTCACGGCCTTGAGCCCCTTGCGGGCGGCCAGCAGGGCGGCCTCGTTGATCAGGTTGGCCAGTTCGGCGCCGGAGAATCCGGGCGTGCCCCGGGCGATCGTGCCCATGTCGGTGCCGGGCGCCAGCTTCACCTTCTTGGCGTGGACGCCGAGGATCTGCTCGCGGCCCTTCACGTCCGGAAGATTGACCGTGACCTGGCGGTCGAAGCGACCCGGGCGCAGCAGCGCGGGGTCGAGCACGTCGGGCCGGTTGGTGGCAGCGATGATGATCACCCCTTCCTGGGTGTCGAAGCCGTCCATCTCGACCAGAAGCTGGTTGAGCGTCTGCTCGCGCTCGTCGTGACCTCCGCCCATGCCGTGCCCGCGATGGCGGCCGACGGCGTCGATCTCATCGACGAAGATCAGGCAGGGTGCGTGCTTCTTGCCCTGCTCGAACATGTCGCGCACGCGCGAGGCACCGACACCGACGAACATTTCGACGAAGTCCGAACCGGAGATGGAGAAGAAGGGAACGTCGGCCTCGCCGGCGATGGCGCGGGCGAGAAGCGTCTTGCCGGTGCCCGGAGGGCCGACCATCAGCACGCCCTTCGGGATCGAGCCACCGAGCTTCTGGAATTTCCGCGGATCGCGCAGGAACTCGACGATCTCCCACAATTCCTCCTTGGCCTCCTGGATGCCGGCGACGTCCTTGAAGGTGACCTTGTTGGTATCGCGCGTCAGCAGCTTCGCCTTCGACTTGCCGAAGGACATCGCGCCCTTGCCGGCCGCCTTCATCTGCTGGCGGAAGAGGAAGAACAGGAGCAGCACGATCAGGAGAACCGGCAGGAAGGTCAGGACGATGCGCCCGAACATGTCCGACTTGCGGACGTACGGGATCTCCTTCTCGGCAAGCAGTTCGGCCAGTTCGCTGCCCTGCAGCATCATCGAGGTCTCGACCACGAAGGGCGTCAGCTCCTTCATCTGGTTCTCGCCGATCTCGGGCAGCGGGGCCGCGTCCTGGATGTTGCCGGTCAGCAGCGCGTCATCGGCGGTGCTTTCCAGCTTGAGCGTGCGCGGATCGACCAGACCCCGGGCCATGCCCTGACGGAACTCACGGAGGGTGATCGGTTCGCCGGATTCGACTTCCGGCAGGGTCTCGACGTATTCACGCTGCGGCAGATTTTCACCGAGGATATCGAGGATCTCTTCTTCCTGACCGGTCCGGCGACCGAAGGTCAGCCGGAAGGGATCGGCGGCCGATCCCGGCACGGCGAAGTTGTCCGGCTTGTCACGGAGCAGACCGATCACCTTGGCATCCAGTCCGCCTTCGCCGGTCTCGACCCGCAGCACCTTCTTGTTGCCCGGCAGCTCGGTCACCACCAGGCCCTGGTCCCACTTGGTCCGGAACTCGTTGTAGGTGAGCTGCTGCGGTTTTCCCGCCATCCCGTCCTTGAAGAAGGCGAGACCGAGGATGAACAGCGCCACCCCGAGGAAAATGGCGAGCCTCCAGTTGAAGCCGGGCGAATCGTTCGGCCCGCGCTTGTCCCGGGGATCCGGAGGCGGGCGGTTTTCGGGCGAGTCAGACATGATGAATGATGGATGGCGCCTCTTGCCGGGACGCGCCGACAGTTTAGCACGCCTCGTGCGCGAGGGCAAAAGGCGCGTCAGCCTAGCGTGGACCCCGGGAAAGGAAACCCCCTTTTTTCGCGCCGTCCTTGCCCTCCTCCGCGGCATCAGGGAGCATGCCGACGATGCGCGAGGACGCCTCCGACCAAACCGATGCCGGGCGCCCCACGCGCCCGCGCGGATGGTTGCGCCGACGCCCGGGCGGGGCGACCGGCGGCCGGGTGCTGGGCATGATGGTCGACGCCTTCGCCGGCTTCGCCACCCTCGACGGCCGGCTCGATGCCGGAGAGGCCGAATTGATCCTCGACCTGCTGCGTTCCGCCTTCCCCGAGGCGGATCACAGCTGGCTCGGACGGCGCGTCCAGCGGGCGGTGCGCGATCCCAAACCGCTGGCCAACACCGCCGCCGAACTCCGCGAGGTGCTCGACGAGGGCGAGAAGATGGCGGTCGGGCTGCAGCTCTACACGCTGGTCGATGCCGCCGAACTCGCCGACCGGAGCCGCTCGGCCTTCGAGGTCTTCATGCGGCGGCTCGGAACCCCGGAACACGCACGCCAGATTCTCGATGAAATGGGCGGACTGCCGGCGAACACCCCGGTGGGTTTCGAGCGGATCATCTTCTCGCGGCGACACTACTCCGACGTGGTCCTGCCAGAGGCGGCGCGCGATCATGGCTTCCGCGTCTACCGTGCCGCCGATCTGATCCTGGTCCGCAACACCGGCAAGGCCCCCCTGTGGGTGCGCGGCCGCTCGCTCGAGCCGGGCAACTTCCTGCGCATGCGACCGCGCCAGCAACTGCTCGTGCCCGGCTGGTCGCTGACCTGTGAGGACCTCGTTTTTTTTCTCAACGTCGCCCTCACCGGAAACCCCTCGACCATCTATCTCGCCGCCACCCCGGAGGGCTGGATCAGCGAGAGGATCCGCAGCCGCCAGAGCACCGTTCGCATCCGCTTCGGACTCAGCGCCGAGGTCGAGGCGCTGAAGCCGACCGCCAGCGTGGTCGTCGGGCGCGGTCCGCTGAAGCCGAACGAACCCCTGATCTGCGAGCACCAGGACAAGCTCAGCGGCGAGAACGGGCTGACGGCCTCGCTCGATGCGCTGCGCCGCCGGGCCGCCGAGGCGGGCGGGCGCTTCCGGCTGAATGCCGACCAGCGCGACTTCCGCGTTTCGAATGATCCCACCGTGCTCGAGCGAGGCGACCTCCTGCTCAGCCCCGGTCTGGCGCCGCGGGTCGTGCTGCGGGTCCGCTTCGACCCCGAGACGCGCACCGGCGATGTCTTCATCCGCGAGGCGGCCGGACCGATCCTCGCCGATGGCAACCCGGTCCGGGCCTCGGCCCAGCTGACCGAAGGCTCGGTGATCCGGATTTCCCGCACCCAGGCCCTGCGCTGCCGCTTCGGCGAGGGCATCATCGACGAGGAGCGGAACCTGATCGAAACACTGCGCGTCGAGGACCTGATCCACAAGTTCGTCCCGGATGGCCGCGCGCTCGACAACATCTCCTTCGAGGTGCGGCGGGGCGAGATGATGTGCATCATCGGCCCCAGCGGCTGCGGCAAGAGCACCCTGCTCTCGATCCTCGCCGGCCACCTTCAGCCGACCCGCGGGCGCGTCCAGCTCAACGCCGCGTCGCTCTACGAACACCGGGATGCGCTGGTGCCCTTCATCGCCAACATGCCTCAGGAAGAGGCGCTGAATCCGCAGCTCACCGTGCGTGAGCACCTGCGCCATGCGACCACCATCCGCCGCGCCTCCCTGCCGAAAGGGGAAGTCGACCGCCGTGCCGACGGCATCGTGGCCGAGCTCGGCCTGCAGTCGATCTCGCGCCGCCGCGTCGGCTCACCGGGCGAGAAGACCCTCTCCGGGGGTGAGCGCAGCCGGCTGAATCTCGGCCTCGATCTCGGCAGCGCGGCGGAGGTCTTCCTCTTCGACGAGCCGATCTCCGGACTTTCCTCGAAGGACTCCGAGCACGTCGCCGAAACGCTGCGCTCGCTGGCCCGCGACAAGATCGTCATCGCCTCGCTGCACCGCCCCGGGGCGAACGTGCTGCGGCTCTGCGACAAGGTCCTGCTGCTCGACAACGGCGGCCGGCTGGCCTTCTTCGGCACGCCCGCGGGAATGATCGAGTATTTCCACGAGGCCTGCACCGAACTGCGCATTCCCCACCCCTCGGTCGAGGCCAAGGCACCGCTCGGCGCCGACTTCGTCTTCGACGTGCTGGAAACCCCGCTGGCGCAGTTCGGCGGCGGCGAGCACGGAGGGGCGACCCGGCGGTTCCCGCCGAACTTCTGGCAGGAGCGGTTCGAAAGCCGCGTGCTGATCCACTCGCTGGGGACGCCCGCGCCCGCGCCGGCAACCCGCCTCGAGTCGTTGCCCGAACTCACCCAGCGCGGCCTTCCCGGAACCCGGACCGGACGGCGGCGCATCCACGAGGCTTATCGTACTTTCCAGACCCAGTTCGCCAGGGCGATCCTCTCGAAGCTCCGCAACCGCGGCACGCTCTACGCCACCTTCATCGAGGCACCGCTGCTGGCGGCGCTGATCGCGATCACGCTCCGCTCCTCGCCCGAGGGCTCCTACGAGTTCTCCACCGCGCTCCACATCCCGGCCTATCTTTTCCTCTCGGCCACGGTGGCGATGTTCCTCGGCCTGACCAACTCGGCCACCGAAATCCTGCGCGACCGCCCGACCCTGCGGCGCGAGCGCAACGCCCGGCGCGGCGCCTTCCTCTACGTGGCCGCGAAATTCACCGCCCTGGCCCTGGTCGCGGCCGTTCAGTGCCTGATCTACACCGCCGTCGGCCACCGCATCCTCGAAATCCACGGCACGCTGATCGACCAGTGGCAGTGGATGACGCTCACCGCCTGCACCGGCACGGCCCTCGCCCTGCTGGTCTCGGTGCTGGTGCGCACCGAGCGGGCGGCCCTCACGGCCGTGCCGCTGCTGCTGGTTCCGCAGATGCTGCTCGCCGGGGCCCTCGTCCCCTACCGCGAGATGAACCGCGGGCTGTTCGAGGACGCCAGTATCGAGCGGGAGCGCGGCGGTATTCCGGTCCCGGCGCGCCTGATGCCGCTGCGCTTCGCCTACGAAGGCATGGTCGTCACCCAGGCGACACGAAATCCCTTCGACCTCAACCGCATCCGCATCCAGCGCCGGGTCGACACCTTCAAGGACATGGTCGCGCAATCCGAGGAACCGCTCACCGAGACCAGCGGCGAGCGGTTCGACGTGATGAAGGTCGCGCTGCAGGCACTCGTCGGCGCCGATGCCACCGACCCGCAAAGTGCGGCCGAAACCTCGGCCGACATCGCCCGCCTGGCCCGCAGCGGCACCATGGTCGAACTCGAGTCGCTCGAGATCCGCCCCGACTCCCCGGATGCCCGGCCGATCTCCGACTTTTTCGTCAACAAGCGCATCGAACTGATGGTAGAGGAAGCGAGAACCTTCCGCACCGACTACCGCAACGAGGCACTCGGGCGCCGCCCGAACATCTTCCTCGCCCTCAAGAAGCCGTTGGGACAGCGCGATGTCGCCACGCTGCACGTCTCGGCGGCGATCCTCGTGCTGACCAGTTTCCTCTGCTGCGTCCTCACCGGGGTCGCGCTCGCCCTTCAGAACCGCCGGACGCGGTAGCAGGGAATTTCTATTTTCTCCCAGGCTGGGCGGCGCGCTTGAGCGCGTCGGCCACGACCTCGACCGTCGCCGCGTCGAGCGGCTTGGGCAGCACCGCGCCCAGAACCAACCGACCGAAGGCGGTGTCCACCGGCACGACGACCAGGTAGGCTTCGGCGCCGACCTTGACGTGGACGTTGCCCACCTCGCCCTTCACCGGCCGGTAGGCCTGGGCCAGGCTGCGGGCGAGAAAGTGGAGCTTGGTGAAATCCGCATCGTCGAGCACCGGCTCGCCGTCCCGCTCGAGAACGAAGGCACCCTTGGCATCGAGCTGCTGGATCAGCCACTCGCGGAAACGCCCGAGCCGGGCGAGCAGCGGTTCGCGTGGCGGGAGATCGACCTTCGGCACCTCAGGCGGCGGAGGCGCATCCGGTGCCGCCGGCGTCGCAAGGAAAGGCTTCGCCGGCTCGTTCTCGGCCGGAAAGGGATCGGCCGCCGGGGCGGACGAAATGAAGCCCTCGAAGCCGGGGCCGAAGCCGGCGTCGTCGGTGCTTTCCTTCCGCTCGCGGCGCGGCGGAGTCATCAACTGCCGGGCCAGCCGGCGCACGGCATCTCCGTCGATCCAGGGTTCGACCGGGTCCATCAGGTCAGTTGGGAACGAGTTTGGCTTCGATCTCCGCCCGCAGCGCGTCGAAGACCGCATTGGCGCCTTCGCCATCCTCCATCACACCCACCGGCAATCCGCGGGCGCTGGCCTTCACAAACAAGGGGTCGCGGGGGACGAGGGTGCGGATCATCAGCTCCTCCGGGAGCAGATTCCGCAGCGCCGCCACCGAATCGCGGCTCTCCTCCATGTCCTGCTGGACCATCGTCAGGATGACACCGAGCACGACGAGGCTGGGATGGATCACCCGCAGGCGGTTCAATCCCTCGAGCATTTTCGGGACCGAACGGATGCCGAGCGGCTCGGCCTGCTGCGGCACGAGGACCGCATCGCACGAGCAGATCACGTCGGCAGTGAGACCGAAAAGCCCGGCGGGCGTGTCGATCAGGCAGATGTCGTAGCCCCGGGCCTCGACCGTGCGGAGGAAACTCCGGACCCGCGAAAGGTGGGCACCCGTGGGCCCGCCGCTCACCTCGTAATCCCCCGCCTGGCCGCTCGCCACCAGGGTGAAGGTCTCCAGCCGCGTCGGCACCAGAATCTTGTCGAAGGGGATGCCGGGATCGGCCAGATAGTCGTAAAAGCCGGACAACAGGCGCGATTGACGCGTGAGCGACAGCCCGACCGAGCCCTGGGGATCGGCATCCACGAGCAGGGTTCTGAGTCCGGCGCGTGCGAACGCGTGGGCAAGGTTGATGGATACCGTGGTCTTGCCGACCCCACCTTTTTGACTGGATACCGCGATGCTGATCATCCTTGGAAATCGGTGGCGAGCGTAGCTTGGGCTTGTAGGGGAGAAAGCCTTTTCTGCATGCTGTCGGAGTCCGGCACCCGTCGGGCACTCCCCTGCCATGAAGATCCACCCCCTCGTCCCCTGCCTGCTCGGAGTCACCCTGACCCTCTCATCGTGCAGCAGAGACAGCGGTCCCGACGAGCCCGAAACCCCTGCGGTGGTCGCTCCCGAGCTCAGGGTCAACCAGTTGTCCGAGACCCCGTCGGCACTCCTCAAGGCCTGGGCGGACTCCGACGTGAACTGGCAGCAGTGGGATCCCGCGGTCCTGGACCGGGCGACCGATGCCCGGCGGCTGGTTTTCGCCGTCATCGGTTCGGTCCGCTATCCGGGCACCTTCGAGACGCTGGATGCCATCGAATCCCGTCCCGACATCGTCCGCCGGCTGAACGAGGAGTTCGTGCCGGTGCTCGCCGATCTCGACATCAGCCGCGAAACGAGCCTCGTCGCCAGCGCCCTCAGCGCCGAAACCGGCCAACCGGTCAACTTCCCCTTCGTGCTGCTGCTTTCGCCGAACGGCGACCCGGTGAGCTGGCAGCCGCTGGCCTATCAGAACGACGAGATGATCCAGAACTTCTTCGACAACTCGGTCGAAGTGATCAGCCGACTGTGGAACGAATCGCCCGACTACGTGCTGGAAGACAGCGCGACCAAGAACGGCTTCCGCCGCGACGGCATGCCCAAGCAGGACCCGGCGGTGGAGGATGCCGACGAGCGCCTCGATCTCTACCGCACGGCGATCCGGCGGCTGACGAGTTTCTACGAGGTCGACCTGAGCTCGATGAGCGGTTCCGGCGGACTCTTTCCGGTCGGCACGCTCGAATGCCTCGGCGATGCGGCCATCCACCCGAAACTGGACCCGGAGCTTCGTCAAAAGGCACTCGTCAGCCTGTCCGGGATCCTCGACCAGTTGCAATCCAGCGCGATGATCGACCCGCTGGACGGCGGCATCTACAGCGCCCGCCGGGGACCATCGTGGAACTTTCCGGTCTTCGTGCGGGACTGCACGACCCAGGCCCGCGCGGCCCGCGCCCTGAGTCTGCTGCATCTGGAGGTGGACCGCCCCGACGCCCTGGAGACCGCGCTGGCGGCGATCCGTTTTGCCGAGGCACAATTCCTCACCCCGAAGGGCCTTTTCGCCATCGCCACGCGCCCCGGTGACTCGCCCCAGGAAGAGTGGCTGTGGACGATCGAAAGCGTGAAGACCACCCTCGACGAGGACGAGTTCCGGGTCTGGAAAGCCATCTCCGAACTCGACCGGCTCGGCAACCTGCCGATCGAAGTCGACCCGGACCGCGAGTTCTTCCGGCTCAACTCGCTCGGGCTGAGACGCCCGGTCAGTGAGGTCGCGCAAGAGACCGGACTGTCGCCCAACAAGGTGCGGACCCTGCTCGAATCCGGACGGAAGAAACTTCTCAAGGTCCGCGAGGAACGCTTCCCGGCCGCCAGCGGCGATCCGACCCCTTCGGCCACGGCGAGCTTCAGGATGGTCTCCGCCTACGCCGCCCTCTACACCGCGACCGGCGATCCTCAATGGCAGGAAAAGGCGATCGAACTCGGCAAGGCCTGCCGCAAGGCCTTCGGGACGGCCCGTTTCCTGAATGAACGACCCGGGGAGAATCCCGAAAAGATGAGCGATGCCCGGGCGTCCACCTACGCCATCGCCTGCCAGGCCAGCCTCGATCTCGGCGCCGTCACCCTGGAAGACGAATGGAATCTCTGGGGCCAGGACCTCATCACCCTCATGGCCGAGAATTTCATCTCCGAGGACGGGCGCCTGGTCGAGACCCGCGAGGAGTCCCGCGTGATCGACCTCGCCTACTCGGACCGCCTGATGGTTTTCGAGGAATCCACGGCCGGAATGACGCGCCTCAACCTTTCGCGGCTCGACGCGCTCGGTTTCCAGGTTCCCCCCGCCCTGCACCCCTGGACCGTTTCGCTGCCCAAGATCGAGCAGTTTCCCATCGTCCACACCGACACCATTGCCGCCCTTGGCCATCAATCGGTCCGCACCCGCGTCGCCGTCCAGGCCGGAGCACCGGCGCCGCTCGTTGAGGCGGTGACCAAGCTGCCGCTCGAGCGCTTCGAGCGGAGGATGGCCCGCCAGCCCGGCGACGGCGCGCAGATCTCGCCGGTCGACGGGGAAAGCCGGGTCCTGACCGAGCCTGCCGAGCTCCGGGCACTCGCAAAACCCGCGACAATGAACTGATTTCCGCTGGCGGGGCATCGCCGGCCCTTTGTAGGATCGGCCCATGAGGTTATTCAGGATACTCGCTCTCGGACTACTGATCGGATCGGCGGTGCACGCCGACACCATCCGTCTGCGTGACGGCAAGGAATACGAAGGGGTCGTCATTTCCGACGACGGCGATTCCTACACGGTGCTGGTGCAGGTCACCGAGACGATCCGTGACCAGCGCCGGATTCTGAAGAAGGACATCCTCGAGATCGTGAAGGAAAAGAAGGATGCCGCCGCCTTCGAAAAGATCGAGAACCTGGTCCCGACACCCGAGCGCTTGCGCGTCGATGAATACGACGCCCGCATCGAGAGGGTGGAAAGCTTCCTCAAGGAGTTCCCGGACTCCCGTCTGGCACGCAAGGCCGCGGCGATTCTGGAAACACTCGACGCCGAGCGGGAGGTGGTTGCCTCGGGAGGCGTCAAATTCGAAGGCAAGCTCCTGAGCGCCACGGAGCGTCAGAAGGCCGCCTTCACCCTCGACTCGCAGATCGTCCACGCGGCGATCGAGGAGGCCATCGCCGAAGGGCGGAAGATCGATGCGCTTCGTGCCTGGGACAAGCTGCAGGAGGAATTCCCCACCAGCCGCGCCTACGTCGCCGCCGTCCCGAAGATCCTTCCAGTGATGCGGGTGCAGCTCGCGGCGGTGGAGCGCGAACTCGAAGACATCGACGAACGCGTGAAGGAACGCCTCCGGAAGCTCGAACTCGTCCCCACCAAGGACCGCGCCCGTGCCCGGGAAGCCATCGAACGGGAAGCCGCCGACTACAAGAAGCTCGTCGAGGACGAGCGCGAAGCCGGCATCCGGTGGACCAGCCTCAATCCCTTCGAGAAGGAACCGCTCAACAAGGCCAGATCCCTGCTGGAGGCGGAAATCCGACGCCTCGAAAACTTCGACCCCTCGCGGGTCCCGGATGGCGATGCAGCCTGGGCCGAGGCGTGGGCCACCCTCGACGGCGAACCCGATGCCGGAGCCGCGCGGGACGCCTTGTCGAAAGCCCGCAACGCCCGCCTTCCGGCGAAATACATCGAGATTCTCGAGGAGAAGATGCCGTCCAAGTAGCGGTCCTTTTCTCTTTCTGCGGATTGACACGCGACCGCCGCCACCCGCCAATGGCTGCAATGCAGCGACGCACCCAGAGCCGTAGCCGCTCCACCGCGGAAACCCGCATCGAGCTGTCGATCGATCTCGACGGATCCGGTGAATCGAAGATCAACACCGGCATCGGTTTCTTCGACCACATGCTCACGCTGTTCTCGCGTCACGGATTGTTCGACCTGACCCTCGAGGCCGAAGGCGATCTCGAGGTCGACTTCCACCACACGGTCGAGGACACCGGCATCGTGCTCGGTGAAGCCATGCGCGAGGCGCTCGGCGACAAGAAGGGCATCCGCCGCTACGGCCTCTGCTACCTGCCGATGGACGAGTCGCTGGCGCGGGTCGTCGTCGACCTCAGCAATCGGCCCCACCTCGAGTTCCGCGCGCCGGAAGGCGTCGCCGACGCCCCGAACTTCCCCTTCACCCTGGTCGAGGAATTCTGCCGCGCCCTCGCCTCCAACCTGCGGGCGAACATCCACGTCGAGTTGCTGTATGGCCGCGACGGCCACCACGTCGCGGAGGCCATTTTCAAGGCCCTCGCCCGCGCCCTCAGGCAGGCCTGCGAGGATGACCCGCGCGTCACCGGAATCCCCAGCACCAAGGAGGCGCTGTAACGGGGTTGGATCGGTGCATGGGTGGATGGGTTCATGAGTTTCCACCCTCCAACCCATCAACCCATCAACCCATCAACCCGTGAACCCCATCATGAAGACCGGCATCATCGACTACGGCGCGGGAAACCTGCGCAGCGTGGACAACGCGGTCCACAGTCTGGGGGTTGAACCCCGGATCATCGACAACCCCGACGGTTTCGGCGATCTCACGCACCTCATCCTGCCCGGTGTCGGGGCCTTCGGCGACAGCATGGCCGAGCTGGAACGCCGCGGACTGGTGGAACCGATCCGCGATTGGATCGCCGCGGATCGACCCTTCTTCGGCATCTGTGTCGGTTACCAAATGCTCTTCGAGGAAGGCGACGAGAACCCGGGCATCCCGGGGCTCGGTATCTTCAAGGGCCGCGTTGTCCGTTTCCCGGAAGACGGGCGGAAGATTCCCCACATGGGATGGAACGCGGCCACCGCCCGCGACCCGGACGATCCGCTGTGGGACGGCTTGGGAGACCAACCCTTCTTCTACTTCGTTCACTCCTACTTTCCCGAACCCGCCGATGACTCGCTGACGGCGATGGAAACCGACTACGAGGGGCTGCGATTCGCCTCCGCCATCCGGCGCGGCAAGCTGCTCGCCACCCAGTTCCACCCGGAGAAAAGCCAACAGGCCGGACTCCGCCTGCTCAGGAACTTTCTCCAGTAGTCCAATTCCTGTTCAGGAATTGTGAACAACTTCGGGAATTTCTTTCCCGCCGCCTTCGAGCAAGCCCTCCGCCCGGCCCGTTATCTACGGACATCTGCGCATTCCCGGCATTTCCCACTTGCCGGATCGAGGTTTCGGCAGGTCGCCCTCCCGCCTTGGTTGTTCACTCGGGCCGGGATGTTTCAAACAAATCCCAAGTGGCTGATTTTCAGTGAAATAACGATTTTTAAGCGGTCTCTGCCCAGTTTCTGCCCAAGTTATCCACATCCCGGGTCAAGCAGGCGGGTGCCTTCGTAAACCCTTTGAAACGAAGCTGTCACAGAGAATCCGGACCCGACCGGGGATTGTGAATAACTTGGTGAGAACCCACTCTCAGCGCGAAGCCGAGCCGCCGAAAAGAAGACGCAGAACCGACCGGATCAGGGCGAAGACCACATAGAGAACGCCGAACACGAGCCCGCCCACCACGGCCACCGCTCCGACAAGGATCCACAACGGCCACCAGCGGCGATCCAGCCGCACCGTCCAAGGTCGCGCCCCTTGGAACGAAGATGCGGGTTCGTCATCGACCACCGGCGGCGGCTTGCCGTCGATTTCGATGATTTCCGCTTCAAGGGTTTCGGGCATCGCCTTCAAGCATGCACTCCGAACGACCGCATTCAATGGGAAGATCCACCGAGTTTGGAATCGGTGCCGGCCCGGTCCCTGAACCGCGGGGATCCTCCGGGCGATTTTTCATGCCCCTCAATGGGAAATGCGGGTTAGAAAGCGGTCCAAACCACCGTTTCAAGTCCCATGCGCTCCCTTCTCATCGCCCTGTTCCTCCTCGCGCCCCTCCATGCCGCGAAACCCAATTTCATCATCATCTACACCGACGACCAGGGCTACGGGGATCTCGGATGCTTCGGCTCGGAAACCATCGAGACGCCCCACATCGACCGGCTCGCCCGGGAAGGCCGGCGCTTCACCAGCTTCTACGTCGCCTCATCGGTCTGCACCCCTTCCCGCGCCGCCCTGCTCACCGGATCCTACCCGAAACGCGTCGGCCTCCACCGCCACGTCATTTTCCCCCCGGACAAGTACGGCCTGCACCCGGAGCGCACGACCACCATCGCGGATCTCCTGAAGGGTGCCGGCTACGCCACCGCCTGCGTCGGCAAGTGGCACCTCGGCCACCAACCCGAAACCCTTCCCCGCGCCCAGGGCTTCGACAGCTACTACGGCATCCCCTACTCGAACGACATGGCGCATCCCGACAACAAGCGGAAATTCAGGATGTCGCTCGACGACGCATGGAAGGATCCCGCCAAGGGCATCACCTCGTGGAACCCACCACTGATGGAGAACGAGGAAATCGTCGAGATGCCCGCCGACCAGCGGACCATCACCCGCCGCTACACCGACCGGGCCATCGAATTCGTGCGCGCGAACAAGGAGAAGCCTTTCTTCCTCTACCTCGCCCACTCGATGCCGCACATCCCGCTCTTCGTGCCCGACGAGGTCAAGGACCCGGATCCGAAGAATGCCTACATCAACACGATCGAGCACATCGATGAGCAGGTCGGACGACTCGTCGACACCCTGCGCGAACTCAAGCTTGAGGAGAGCACCGTCCTCATCTTCACCTCCGACAACGGCCCGTGGCTGCCCTTCAAGCATCACGGTGGCTCCGCCGGCCCGCTGCGCGACGGCAAGGGCACGACCTTCGAGGGAGGACAGCGGGTTCCCTGCGTCGTCTGGGCTCCGGGCCGGGTTCCCGCCGGAACCGAGAGCAACGCCTTCGCCACCACCATGGACCTGCTTCCGACCTTTGCCGGTCTGGCAGGAGTGGACCTGCCCGATGCGAAAATCGACGGCTTCGACCTCGGCCAGACCTTCACCGCCGACGCCGCCTCACCCCGCACCGAGATGCTCTTCTACACCGCCAACGGCGCGCTCGACGGCATCCGCCAGGGCGACTGGAAGCTGCTTCTCAAGGGCAAGAGGAAGCAAGAAGAGGAACCCAAGCTCTTCAACCTCGCCGAGGACCTGGGCGAGACCACCAATCTCGCCGACAAGCATCCGGAGCGGGTGAAAGCGCTGACGCAGCGCATGCAGGAACTCGACGCCGAAGTCACCAGCAACGCGATGCCCGTCTGGGGCAAACGCTAGGCGCCCCCCGATGGACCGCCGGCGACGACGGGACCCCGCGCGGGTCAGCCCGTTTTCTTCGCGTCCTCTTCCTCGCCGAGCTTGCGCACGGCATTCGACGAGTGGAACTCGGTCAACTGCTCGCCTTCAGCGTTGAAGATGCGGACCCGCAGGCCGATCACGCGTTCCCGCTTCACCGAAGCGGCATGCCTTTCGCAGGTCGGACAACTTGAGCTCGTCTCGCAATCAAGGGTGATCTTGACGCTCTCCGTCTCGAAGGTTTCATCGAGCCGCGGGAGGATCTCGCCCAAGGAGGCTTCTCCCGAGACTACCTCGGTTTTCGACTTTCCCTCGGCATCGTAGCGCATCACGAAGATGTCGTACTTGGCGCTCAGGTCCTCGAACCCGAACTCTCCCCGGTTTCGCACCGATACCCGGAAAAACGAGCTGAGACGGTCGTAGGTGTAGATGCTCCCCTCGTCTTCGCTCCGTTCCGTTTCCTCCTCGGCCACGACGTTGAGGGCGTCCCGCTTGGTCTTCTCCTTGAGAAACTCGGCGAAGTACTCCTGATCCTCTGCCGAAAAGGCGCTGGCTTTGGCGGTCTGCCGGGCACTCTTCCCCTTGTAGCGGAAGACCACGCTGTCGGTCGAAGGACGGTAGTCGATCAATTCGGCCTCGATGGTCCTTTGACCATCGGCACTGGTAAGAGTTCTCGCCAAGCCCGGAACAACGAACAGGCACGCCCAGAAAATCGACGACAGCAACGCTTTCATGGCGGGATAGGACTACCACTTCGAAACACGACCTCCAATGCCAAAACCGGGTGTCACTGAAAGTGGTGGGCATGGCCGGGACTTGTCGGCCGGCAGGCATCACTCTCTAGACTGCGGCGATTCATCGCCGCTTTGGCGAAGCATTTCAATGCGAGCCGCGCCATCGGCGATGAATCGCCTCCATCAAAGCGGCGATGAA
>JAKZES010000072.1 GCA_022548915.1 Verrucomicrobiaceae bacterium E54 | reverse complement strand
GTCCGTGGCCAGAGTGACTGGCTACATCTTCTCTGTGAGACTCTTTCATTCTCTGTTCCAAGCCGGTTTATCCCGGCGCTTTCACTGACCCCTTTGATTTCCTCAGACCCACTTTCAATAATGATGCACTAGTATTCGTCCTCTGTCGTTTTGGTCGCTATCAGGAATGAAGTAGAATGTAGCACCCGAACGTTCCGAAGCTGCTTTGCCCTCGAATAGATATCCGCTTTGCCCAGCGGGGTCGAATTCTGAGGGAATCGGGCAGCAATGATTTAGATCAAGTCTATCACGATGAATCATCCATCCACCGCCTGTGCCTTTTCCGTTCCGAATTTCCAACTCCACGAATTCCTTCTTGAGGCCACTGAATGTGATCATTAATTCTCCCGAGATGCCAGAATGTGGAATTTCTGCGCATTTCGCGCTCCGGTTCTCCAAGGATCCCCAATCAAACTTGGAAGGTGATACCTGATTCAGTTCACAGGAATACACGATCATTTCGCGACAAGGACCGGGGTGAAACAATAAAGTGGCGGGCCAAGCTAACAAAGCAGCGGCAAAAACAGCCAAGAGGATCTTCTTCATTCTCCGATCAACAGACGCTCCCCTTTCCGTTCGTCTTTATAAGATACGATTGTGGAGAACTCAAGCGATAGAAACGCTTCTGGATACTGCCAAAACTTTTCCAACCAGTAAAAGGCATTGGATTTGTTGGGGTTAGTATCAATCGTATCATGCCATCGAAAGCTCAATCCGTCCTTAATGTACACCTTTGATCCACATTTTCTAAGCCACAGCAATCCAGATGAGTCCGTTGACTGCGCGGTGCCAAGCCAGAATCCCGCATACGAAACATCAAACCAAACGCGAATGTCGAAGGGGGTTGAGGTCGTCTCCCGAACAACATAGAACCCTTGAAAGCACTCTTCCAGTTGACCTAACAGTTGCAGGGCTTTATGGCGATAAAAACCATCCATATCAGCTTCAGTAAGAGAAGACATTGTCCCACTGTGGTCATAAAAATTAAACTTCTGAAGATCTAAGCCCAAAACCACTCCGGCAGCTTGGCTGACATAGGCTCGCCAATATCGCATTCCTACATAGTCTAGCCCCAGACGATCCCACCGGCTCACACCATCATTCCCGACGAATCCATACAGATTGTATCCGCCCTGTTCTCCAATCGGATCCCTAGATGGCCAACGGCCCGTCACTGGATCATACCAACGGTAACCGTATTCTGTCACTACGTCAGATTCGCGTCGTGACGGTTTCGAGGGTCCGGGTTGGAGAGGGAAGTATCCCATGCGGGGAAGTCAATACATGAAGTTCGGTCAGCGGGGAAGCTCGGAGTCGCGGTGCGGGATTCGTCGCGACGGCGTGAAGGCCATTTCGCTCAGCGCGGAGCCTGGCGGCTTCGGGCAGCGAGCGGAAGGAGCTTTCCACGGATCAATACACGTCGCCGCGGGGGCCGACGACCAAGACCTCGAGCAGCGCCTCGCCGTCGATTTCACCGAACTGGAAGATCGCCCGGTAGCTGCCGATACGCATACGGAAACAGCCCTCCCATTCGCCTTTCATCGCTCTGATGTTCGGATGGACGAGAACATCGTCAAGGGCTGCGACTTCTCCGAGGGCGGACTTGACCTGGCGCTTGCGGTCCTCGGGCATCCGCTTGAGATAGCGGACAGCGTGGCGATGATAGACGACGCGCCTCATGCCTCTTCGGCAGAGACGAAGGCCGAGCCGCGGCCGGCGGCGGAGTCCTCCCGGGCCTCCCGCAGCTCGCGGGCCTCCTCGTCGTCGAGGTCCAGGCCATACACCTCCACGAATTCCACGAACTGGGCGTACGGGATGATCACCTCGGTGGGATCGCCCTTCTCGTCGAGTACGAGCTTTCGAGTAATGGTCATGTCGGGATTCTACACCGCGCCGTGCGGTTCGTCAGGGTTTTGTTTTGCGGCAGTCAAAGGGCGGGCGCCCCCCGCTCCAGCGCTGGGAAGATGGTGGAGGGTTCGGAGTCTTTGGCGAGAGCGATGGCCTCGGACTCCCCGGCATCGAGGGAGAGCCGGAGACCGGCCCGAATTGGGTTCACTCCGCCCCAGCTGGTCCTATGCTGGCGGATGCTTCAACAAGGAGGCAAACCATGAAAAGAGACACGAAAGGAATCGAAAGGGCGCGCTCGATGCGTGATTGGCGGGAACACAAGGGCGGGCTGAAGCCGAAACCGGCCCCCTGCCTGGCAACACCCCTGGGTGCATTGCTTGAGGACTGGCTGGAAAGCCAGCGCGACCGGGGCTTGCGCCCGAGCAGCATCGCCACCCGGAAGGGGCATCTGCGGAGGTTTCTCCAGTGGTGCGAGCAGTTCGGAGTGACCAAGCCGGAATGGCTTTCGCGCGGCCTGTGCCGGGCGTGGCTGAGGTCGATCGACGAATCGCGCACCTCGAAGGGTGCTCCGTTCCGTGAGTCGACCAAGGAAGGCATGATCCGGGCGGTGAACACCTTCTGCGAGTATCTGGAGGTGAACCGGCGGATCGACGCCAACCCTTTGTCGGGCGTCGCGGTGCGACGCTGCCGGGGCCGGCGGCTTCCCAAGATCCTGGACGAGGATCAGGTCCGTTCGATCCTCGAGGCCCCGGATACCCGGGACCCCTTGGGAATCCGGGACCGGTCGATGATGGAGATGGCTTACGGCTCGGGGCTGAGGCGGCAGGAGGTCGTCGGCCTGGAACTCGGGGACCTTTCCCGGGACGGGGAGATGGTCGTGGTCCGTCGTGCGAAGGGCGGGCGTGAGCGGATCGTGCCCATCAGCCGTGCGGCCAGGGAGTGGGTGTTTGTTTATCTCCAACGGTCAAGGCCGCTCCTGGAGGTCGTCGGAAAACCGAGCGAGGGCCTCTACCTGACCGGCTATGGCGAACCCTTCTGCGCCGGGGCCTGGGGTCAAAGGGTCAAGCAGTACATGAAAGCGGCGGGGATCGACTGCCGGGGCGGGCCCCATCTGCTTCGCCACGCCTGCGCGACGCACATGCTGGAGCACGGAGCGGACCTGCGGACGATCCAGACCCTGCTCGGCCACTCCCGGATCGACACCATCGAGGTCTACACCCACGTCACGCCCGAGCGGCTGTGCCAGGTGCATCATCGCTCGCACCCGCGAGGGTGAACTCCCGGGGCGGGAGGACCGGACCGGAGTCGTCCCTATCGGCGGAAGCCTCGCCAATTCCGCAGCCACGGGAAGATCTCGGCCAGCTCGTCAAGGGTGGGTGGGCGAAACCGAACTCCCAGCTCCCTGATTTCCGTCGAGGTATTGCCCCGGCCGTCCCGGGCCGAAACCGTGAGCGTGAGGGTGTCGGCATCGACAACGATTTTCCGGTCCTCCGAACGGAAGTCGATCTGCTTTCCGTCCTCGACCGGAGTGCCCAGGACCGAGGTGACCACCGGCTCCGGGTCGCAGATGTCCTCGGCCTCGATCCTGACCACCAGGCTTTCCAGCAACTGCGTCTCGATCGTCTCGACGCGACGGCCCGTCCTCCCGTCCTCGAACCACGCCTCGATCACCGGCGGCGTGGTGTCGATCACATCGACCGACCCGGACCTCTCCAGGAGTTCATCCCCATCGGTCACCGCCTCCACGCGCACCTGATTGAGGCCCAGCGGAAGAAAGATCTCCGCCGGTGAGGCGGCGGCCACCTGCTGATCATTGACGAAGATTCTGAGGCTCTCCAGCGCCAGATCTTCCGGAACCGTGGGAGCGCTCACCGAAACGATTGCCCCTCCGGTGGTGTTGCACTCGTGCACGGTGCCCCCCTCGATCACCAGACCGACGACGGCTTTCCGCGTGAACTCGAAGGCACCGATGTCGCTGGTGGCCACCTTGTCGCCGTCTCCATCAAAGGGCCGGCTGTTTCCAAGGAAGTCGAACAGCGGAGCACTCATGTTGGTTCCCGTGTCGATCGCCGGCGAACCTTCGCGTAGCGTGAAGTCGCCAGCGGCTGAATCGGTGAAAAGCGGGTCGGCAGAGATATTGCCAGCCGTTCCGAGTGGCGATTCCGACGAACCGTAGTCCCGGCGATTGGCATGGACGAGATTGTTCTCCCAAGTCGGAAGATACTCGAGAGGCGGGGTCGTTGCTCCCGTGTCGTTCTCTGCGAGAATGTTGTTTCGCACGATGACCGTGGGGGAATTGACGCTCGACGAGAAAGGGCCAACCCGGATCCCAATCAGGTTGCGCACGAAGGTGTTGTTGATGCACTCGACGACCGCTCCGGGACGCCTCACATCGAGGTTGCAGGCAAGGCAGTTATTGTCGACGAAGACATTGTTCACGATCCTGGGGCTGGAATCGGGAATGGCTGCAACCAAGGCGAACGTCGCGCCATCCCGACTGCCGTTCCGGAAGACGTTGCGTTCGATCAAAGGTGATGCCGTCAGCAAGTTGACCGAGGCTCCGACGAGACCTCCGCCACCCCAGTTTCCATCGAACACATTGTCCGCGATGTAGGAATTCGCGCCAACCACCGTGAGCGCCCCTCCATCGGTGCCACGCCCGCCACTGATGGTGAATCCGATCAGCGCTCCAGCCGGCCCCATTTCGAACTTCGTCGTGTTCCGCACGTCGATGATGGTCAGTTCCGGGCCACCCGAACCGAATAGCTCGACATCCTTTCCGCGGAAGTCGATGTCGTTGGTGTAGGTGCCGGGAGCCACGACGATCCGGTCACCAGGCGATGCGGCATCGATGGCCGCCTGGATCGTCGGAAATCCGCCCGGAACCGCAAGATCCCCGGCAAGGACGTTGGAAAACAGGCTGGAGGCGACGAGGAGGCAGAGGCAACACGCGGGTTTCATGTTTCGGGCGGGATTCAAGCGGAGTTGATAGAAAACCCCGCGGTTCCCTGCAATCAAGAACGCCCGGCCCTGGAGGGTGACCCCACGGTGGAAATTCGCGCTGACTGAACGCCTTAAAGCGTGTAAGCTCGAACCATGAACATCACCCACCAGACCGTGATCGGAGAGGACGGGCAGCCGCAGGCCGCCATCATTCCGTGGAGCGTTTTTCTGGAGATCCAGAGCCTCGTGGATGACGGCAAGGCGACCGCTGAGGAGCTCGAAGCGATCCGCGAGGCCGAAGCCGACCGCGCGGCCGGGAACATGGACGCGTTCACCGACCTCAAGGACCTCAAGGCCGAGCTCTCGCTGTAAATGCGCCGGATTATCCTGCACCGTCGCGCGACCGGCAGGAACAAATGATCGCCGCCCTTGAGGACGTTGCCGCGCTCGACGACATCAACACCCATCCCGGAGTCCGCAAGCTCACCAACCAGGATGGCTGGTATCGGCTACGCGTCGGAGTCTATCGCGCCATCCTGAAGCCCCGTGGAGACGGCGAAGTCGAAGTGCTGTTCGTCGACTCCATCGGCCCGCGAGGCGACGCTTATTGAGGCGAGGGCATCCTTCCTGTGGCCGCATGAGCCCGAATGGCGCTTCCTTAAGCGGATCTCTCGATGGTCCCGAAGGGGCCACACATGAATAGCCGGGCGCTTCAGCGCCCGGAACCGGGGAGAGATGTTCCCCCGTCGGAAACCGACCGAACAGCACGAGCGCGCCCTGCAGAACCTGTATCGTCGGTTTCCGACGAGGGAGCTCGCTCGGCGACCACCGGGGACTCGAAGTCCCCGGCTACGGATGTTTCGTCTCTTCGGGACGCCCGACCCTATGGCTTAAGGAAGTGCCATTCGCATTAGCCCCATGGTCCGCAATGCAGGAAATCCCGTCCATTCCTAGTCCGAATTCTCCCATCGAGAGGCCCTTCCCGCCCCTGGAGCTGGAAAGCCGCCGTTTCACCCCCGAACCCAAAGGTGGCTACGAAACCCGGGGCGGGCTGTACTCGGCTCCGAGAGCCGCCGCGCGGCGCTTGAGATCATCGATGCAGGCATCGACCAGGCCTTCGTCCAGCGCGTGGACATCCTGGCCGCGGCCCAGATCACGGAGCAGCAGCACGGTCAGCTCGCCTCCCAGGTGCTCGCGGAATTCCTCGAGCCCCTCGTGCACCCGGCGCCGCCCCTTTGCATCGCGCAGGTCGAGCGCGTCGTGCCAGATCGGCACCCGCAGGGTGTCGAGGACGTCCATCACCCGCTCGGCATCGCATTCACGGAGCAGGCCGCAGCGGGCGGAGTAAAGCGTGTCGAGCGCCACGCCGATCGAGACGGCACAGGCGTGGCCCAGCGTGAAGTCACTGAGCTGTTCCAGCTTGTGGGCGGCCCAGTGGCCGAAGTCGAGCGGCCGGCTGCTGCCGGTCTCGAAGGGATCGCCGCCCTCGGCGATGTGCCGGGCATGGGCCAGGGCCGAGCGCTCGACGCACTCCTCGAAGGGCGCGCGCTCCAGTGCCGCCAGCGCCTCGATGTGGCGGCGGATCCACTGGAAGAATTCGGCATCCTTCACCAGCGACACCTTCACCGCCTCGATCAGACCGATCCGGCGCACGTCCTCGTCCTGGCTTTCGAGAAACTGGAAATCATTCACCACGGCGAAGGGCACCGCGAAGCTGCCGACCCAGTTCTTCTTGCCGAAGGCATTGATCGCGCACTTCACGCCGACGCCGCTGTCGTCCTGGGCGAGGGTGGTCGTGGGAAAACGCACCAGGCGGACGCCCCGGTGGGCGGTCGCCACCGCATAGCCCACCGCATCGAGAAAGGCCCCTCCCCCGATCGCCAGCACGTAGGAGTGACGGTCGATCCGCTCGTGGTCGATCGTTTGCCAGACCTCGCGCACCAGCACGTCGTCGACCTTCACCTCCTCGCCGCCGGGCAGGACCCGCAGGCCCCGCCAGTTGAAGCCGAGATCGGCGAAGTATTCACCGACCCGGCGCTTCAGTTCCGGCCAGGCGGCCGCCACCGCATCCTCCACCAGGACCAGCACCTTGCGGCCCCCGCCCTCCTCGAGAAGTTCGGCCACCAGGCGGTTCCCGGGCGCAAAGGCATCGCGGGTGAAACACACCCGGTGCTTGAAGCTGACGGGAATCTGGAAATCGTGGCGGGACATTGCGGCTGCGCGAAGCTCGACCCTTTACGTCGCACTGTCACTGATTCTTAGGCAAATGATCGAAACCCTCCATGAAACCCGCTGGCTCAAGTTGCAGCGCGATGGCCGCTGGGACTTCGTCCGCCGGCCGGACTCGGATCACGCCGTCGGCATTCTGGCGATCACTCCGCAGGACGAGGTCGTGCTGGTCGAGCAGCTGCGGATTCCGGTGCAGAAACGCACGATCGAGCTGCCGGCCGGGATCGTCGGTGACGAGCCCGAGCACCGCGGCGAGCCGCTGGCCGAAACCGCCCGCCGTGAACTCCTCGAGGAGACGGGCTACCGCGCCGGAAAGATCGAGGAGCTGGTCGTTTCCCCCACCTCCGCCGGCATGACCGCCGAGATCACCCATCTCTTCCTCGCCCGGGAGCTCGAGAAGGCGGGCGACGGCGGCGGGGTCGGCCACGAGGAGATCGAGATCCATCACGTGCCCCTCGCGGAGATCCGGTCGTGGATCGCGGCCCGGCAAGCCGGGGGAACGCTCGTCGACTTCAAGATCCAGGCCGCGTTGTGGGCGGCGGGGTTCAGCTGACTGTGGCGGCGGATTGTATCCGCCACGCCGATCATTTTCTTTTTTGGCGTGGCGGATGAAATCCGCCGCCACGATGGATCACCCCTCGGCCCACTCGCCGAACTGGCGGAACTTGTCGTAGCGCGCCTCGAGTAGCTGCTTCTCGGAAAGCTTGCCGAGGGCGGCCAGTTCCGTCTCCACGGCGGCGTGGAGTGCGGCGGCCGCGGCCTTGTGGTCGTGGTGGGCACCGCCCTGCGGCTCCGGCACGACGCCATCGATCAGGCCCAGCTTGAGCAGGTCGGGGGCGGAAAGCTTCATCGCATCGGCCGCTTCGGGGGCGTGCTTGCGGTGCTTCCACAGGATCGCCGCGCAGCCTTCCGGGCTGATCACCGAGTAGTAGGCATTCTCCAGCATCAGCACTCGGTCGGCCACGCCGATCCCGAGGGCACCGCCGGATCCGCCCTCGCCGAGCACCACCGCGACGATGGGTACCTTGAGCAGCATCATCTCGCGCAGGTTGTGGGCGATCGCCTCGGCGATGTTGCGCTCCTCCGCGCCGATGCCCGGGTAGGCGCCGGGCGTGTCGATCAGCGCCACGACCGGCAGCTTGAACTTCTCGGCCAGCTTCATCAGCCGCATCGACTTGCGGTAACCCTCGGGGTTGGCGCTGCCGAAGTTGCGCTTGAGATTCTCCTTGGTGTCACGGCCCTTCTGGTGGCCGACCACGACCACCCGGCGTCCGTTGATCCGGGCGAAGCCGCCGGGCATCGCCAGGTCGTCACCGATCCGGCGGTCGCCGTGCAGCTCGCAGAATTCGGAGAAGGCATGGGCGAGGTAATCGAGCATGAAGGGCCTCTGGGTATGTCGGGCGATCTGCACTCGCTGCCACGGAGTCAGGTTTTCGTAAATCTGCCGCCGCGTTTCGGCGAGCTTTCCTTCCATCGTGGAGATTTCTCCCGACATGTCGATCTCTTGGGAGTCCGCTTTCGCACGGAGCTTCTCGAGCTCGTTCTCGAGTTCGACGATCGGCTTTTCGAATTCCAGCAGCTGCATGAGTGAGGATGGGGAATCAGGACGGCAGGCACAGACTAAGGGGCCGTGGAGCGGATTTCCACCTCATTCCCCGGCCGGGTCAGAAGCGCGAGTTCCTCCATGTCCGCCGGATCGAGATAAAACCCCCGGGCCAGCACCTCCTCGTCGGCTTTCCCGGGCATGGCGGCAATGACCAGCGGCATCCGCTCGATGGTCAGGACCTTGGAGGCCCCGCGGTAGCCGTCCGATGCCTGGGTGAAGGCCCGGCCGCCGCTGACGGCCGTCTTCTTGGCGATCGTCGTCTTCTGGTCGCCGCCGGGGGCACCCACCACCGCCTCGAGCGGATACTCCTTGATGAAAACCCCGCCGTCCCAGAGCGACAGCGCCTCACGCTTCGGCTCGACCAGCAGGCGGAAATTCAGCGGCATGACGACGAGTTCGTCGCCGGGCTGGAGCGATTTGAGGTCCATGAGCCCGTTCAGGTAGAGGATCATGTCGAGGTTGGTCTCATGCTTGGCGGCGATCCCGAAGTATGAGTCGCCGCGGACCACGGTGTAGACCTCCTTGTTGGTCTTGTTCGCCTTGGAGAGAAGCTCGTCCAGGTTCATCTCGCCGACGATCCGCCGGGCCTCCGGGGCGGCCTTCGAGCGCGGATAGATGCTGACCACGGTCCGCAGGCGGTCGCGGGCATTCAAGAGGTCGCCCACCGCGATCAGCTCCCGGGCCTTCTCGAAGACCTTCATCCCGGGGTCGACCTCGGGCAGGTCGGAATTCCCCTCCGGCAGGGCCAGCATCGGCTTCGCCTCGAAGGTCACCGGCACCAGTTCGGCAAAAATCCCGTCCAAGGGTTCGTGGTGGACGTGCCGGACCATCAGCAGCGTGAAGACGGCGGCCGCTCCCACGGCCAATCCGGCAACGATCCTGACCAGCATCCAGAAGCTCATCCGGCTCCAATCATTCAGAGAAGTCCGCGCCGCTGGAAGTCGAAATGATTGATCGGTAGCGACGCCATGATCATGTCCAGGGTGAATTTCACCACCGAGACCTCCCAGGCGTCGTCCACGCCCTCGATGACGGCCTGCGCCGGGTTCCCGGTCCGCCGTGCATCCTCCATGACCCGCGCGCGGACCTCGTCCAGCGAGTCGTGCACCAGCTCCTCGGTCACCTTTCCACGGGCGAAGCGAAATCCGTAGTTGAGGAAGGCCATGTCCTTCCCCTGCTCGCGCATCTTCTCGATCATGCGCTCGATCCGGCCGCGTGCCTTGTCGTCGAAGCCTTCGAACTCGAGGTCCTGATAGGACTCGGGCTTCACCAGCCGCGGGCGCACCGCCTCGATGTCGCCGCTACGGATCCGGATCTGCCCGGCGGAGTCCATCAACTCGCTGAGCAGCAGGAACTCGAAGCGGGTGTCCCCGAAGGTGTCGATGCGACGATCCGGCGGCCGCAGGACGCGGGTCGTCTCCATCGCATACTGGACGTCGTCGGGTGAATGCATGCCAGAGGGTCGCCCACGCGGGGACGAACGCAAAGAAAACGGGCGGAACCGGTGGGATCCGGAGCCGCCCGCTGGAAAATCAGTGGAATGCGTCTCAGCCCTTGGCGCTCTCGACGTACTTGATGACGTCGCCGACCGACTGGAGCTTCTCGGCCTCCTCGTCGGGGACCTCGATCTCAAATTCCTCCTCGAACGCCATCACGAGCTCAACCGTGTCCAGCGAGTCGGCACCGAGATCCTCGATGAATTTGGCTTCCGGGTTCACTTGGTCGGCATTCACGCCGAGCTGGTCGACGATGATGTCCTTGACGCGGTCTTCGATGCTCTTGTCAGACATGGTTGTAATTGAAGTGGTTGGGTGCCGAAGGGGATACGCGATGCGGCGGGTTTTTGGCAACCCCGAAAAAAACCGACCTCAGCCGCCCTGCTCCGGGCTATCCGCCGGGGGCTCCTCCACATCCTCGTAATCGATCAATTCCCCGGAAAACCCCGCCTTGAGCTTCTCCATCAGCTTTTCCGCCGGCTGGCCGTCCTCCTCCCGGAAGCCGCCGTAGGTCAGCCCGTCGATCCGGATCCTGCGCTCGCCGCCCTTGCCGTCCTCGGCCCACGCATAGGCCAGGCCCTTGCTCTGCCAGCGGCGGAGGTCGAGACGCTTCAGGTCCTTCACATCCACCGGCCGGCCACCCGCCGGCTGGAAGGTGCTGCCCTCCAGCACCACTTTCCGGGACAGCGTCCTCAAAAGCACGAAAAGCGCCCCGAGGAACAGGACCAGGCAGATCCAGAACACCACCCACTGCTCGAAGATCTTCTTGGCCGAGTAGGGCTGCTCCGGCGCGTCGTGCTTGAGCCCGGCCTCGTCCCGGTAGCGGTCGAAAATCTGCGCCTGCCAGTTGCTCATCCCCGCCTCCATCACCTCGGGGTCGCCAAGCAGTGCCGGCCAGCGAAGGTCCTCGTCGGTCCCCTCCGGCAGGGTCGTCATGTCCGGTTTGCCGACGAAGACCCGCTGCTTGGCCGCATACTCGCGCCACTCGGAGGGGCTCATCGTCCCCTTCGACTCGCCATACTCCGCGACCGCCCGCTCGACCGCCCGCTTGATGTGGTAGGAATAGTTCTTGTCGCGATAGCCCCAGCGACCGTCCTTGTAGAACAAGGCCGCAAAGATCCCGAACATCAGCAGCATCGCCACCGCACGCAGCAGAAACCAGGAGGTGGGTTTGCAGACGATTCGCTCGCTCATCGGATCACAAGAAGAGAACCCGCATCCCGCCTCTTGGCAAGCTTCAGCCTGCAGGCACGAACTCCTTCCACTGCGCGTCGCCTGCCTGCTTCATCCGCTCGATGTCGCGGCTGGTGAACTTGAGCAGCGCCTCGTTGCCGCAGGGCACGTCCATGATCAGCCCTCCATCGAGGAAATACTGGTAAAGATGCCGGTATTCCTCGGGGGCCTTGAAATTGCGCGCCGTCACCAGCTCGCCGCTCCTGCGGTTCTTCCAGGGATAGACGTAGAGCCGCACCTGGTTCTTGAAGAGCCGGCCGAAGGATTCCAGCAGGCCGCCTTCGAGATGCTGACTCCACTTCGGCTTGAAGAGCTCGTTCAACAGCCCGATCGAGAGGATCACCCCCACCGGTTCCGCCGTGTAACGGCTCAGCACCCCGATGATCCGGTAGAATTCCGGGCAGTCCGAAATGAGGACGTGCTTGCCCAGCGCCTCGAGCGCATCGACCCGGTCGAGGAAGTCGAGGTGGTCGATCTCGCCCCCGCCCCGCAACAGGTTGTGCATCGTGATCTCGCACAGGTCGATGACCTCGTCCAAACCGCCGTGGTCCCCGCCCACGAACAGCTCGCGGGAGCGGTCAAGCATGTCGAGGTGGAGCTTGGTCACCGGATCGAAGCTGCCGCGCAGCAGCAGCAGGTTGCGCCGGTAGAGCACCTCGGCCGGCTGGACCACCTCGCCATCCGGCAGGAACATCGCGGCATCGGTCAGGCCACTCTGGACGAGCTGCAGCGAGCACAGGCGGTTGTCGATGAAGCTGAAGTCCGGGCCGAAGAATTTCAACATGTCAACCTCGACCCGCCGTCCCGGCAGATGCTCGACCAGCGCCGCGGTGAATCCGTCCAGGCTGTCGCGCTGGTGGAACGCCGCATGGATCATGTTCACCCCGAGGATCCCGAGGGCCTCCATCTGTTCGGAGTTCTCGTCGTCGAGCAGGCGGATGTGGATCAGGATGTCGTTCGGCTCGCCACCCGGACGGAGTTGCAGGCGGATTCCCAGCCAGCCGTGGCACTCGCCGTCGTCCTGGTAGCCCCGGGCGCGCACCGTGTTGCAGAAGGCGAAGAAGGTCGAACGATCGCCGCGCTCGGGAGCCAGCCGCTCGGTCAGGAGCCCAAACTCGTGATCGAGCATCGAGCTCAGCCGCTGCCGGGAAACGTAACGCCTGGCGTCGCCGTAGATCGCATCGCTCATCGTCATGTCGTAGGCCGAGATCGTCTTGGCCACCGTGCCGGCCGAGGCGGAGGCCCGGAAAAACCAGTTCGCCACCTCCTGCCCGGCACCGATCTCGGCGAAGGTGCCGTAGATCTCCGGGTCGAGATTCAGGGCGAGGGCTTTCTCGTAAGTCGTGAGCTGTGGCATTGCGTGGGGAAATCGGGCTCGGTGTTCCTGCAGGGCCCCGGGTCGTTCGGGATGCCGTGCTTTTCAACCGATATGCCTTGCAACCAAAGGGCAAAGTGCAAGCTTTGCCGCATGAAATTTGCCGGTGGTTTTCTGGTTGTGGCGACGCTTGTGCTTTCGAGTTGCACCGATCCGGCGCGCCCCCCGGTCCCCGAGGCCTTCGAGATCGAGCAAACCAACCGCTTTGAGTTCGAGAAGCGCCAAGACGACAAGACCTGGCGCTGAGCCGGGTCTGCCGGAAGCCCCGATCGGTTTTTGACCTTTCGCCTCTCGCGATGGAGAGTGGCCGTGCCCGATGGCATTCTCGGAATCATTCGACAAACTCCTCGACCGGCCCACCCCGCTGATGCGGCGGCTTGGACGGCTGATCGAGCCGTGTGAGGACTCCCGGCTGGAAGCGCTCGCCCGCGAATCCGCGACCGCCACCCGCCGCCACTTCGGGCGGACGATGCGGCTCTTCGCCCCGCTCTACCTTTCCAACGAGTGCGTCAACAACTGCTCCTACTGCGGCTTTTCCCGGAACAATCCCATCCTCCGCACGACCCTCTCGGTCGACCAGGTGGTGGCCGAGGCCAAGCACCTCCACGGGCTCGGATTCCGCAACCTCCTGCTGGTCGCCGGCGAGCACCCGAAGTTCGTCTCGGACGGCTATCTCCAGGAGTGCCTTGATGCGCTGCGCCACTTCATCCCGACGCTGGCGATCGAGGTCGGCCCGATGGAGGACGACCAATACGGCGAGATCGTCGCCCATGGAGCCGAAGGACTGGTCGTCTATCAGGAAACCTACCACCGGGAAACCTACGGCCAGCTTCACACCGCCGGCCCGAAGAAGCACTTCGACTGGCGGCTCGACTGCCCCGAGCGCGCCTACCGCGGCGGCTTCCGCCGGATCGGAATCGGTGCCCTCTTTGGCCTGGCCGACTGGCGGCATGAGGCGATCGCCCTCGCCGCCCACCTCGAATACCTGCTCAAGCACTGCTGGAAGGCGCACTTCACGATCGCCTTCCCGCGCATGCGCCCCTACGCCGGCAACTACCAGTACGAGCCGGACCCCGATCTTTTCCTCTCGGACCGCGCGCTGGTCCAGCTCGTCTGCGCGTTCCGGGTGTGCTTCCCCCAGGTGGGCATCGTGCTTTCCACCCGCGAACCCGCCCGCCTGCGGGACTCGCTGGCCCCGCTCGGCGTGACCATGATGTCCGCCGGCGCCCGCACCGAGCCCGGCGGCTACACCGGCGCCGGCCACGACGACCTCCACCTCACCGTCCGCGGACGCCGCGTGGAACTGGACGAGCGCACCGGCTGCGAGCGGGCGACCGAACAGTTCGCCATCAACGACAACCGCGGCCCCGCCGAGGTGGCGGAAATGCTCCACGGCAGGGGCCTGGACCCGGTCTGGAAGGACTGGGACGAAGCCATCCTCACTGCAACGCCATGACGCTCACCCTGAATGGAGAGGCCCGGACCTTCGAGGCGGACTCACTCGCGCTCGAAGACCTGCTCAAGCAACTCGACCTCGCCGGCCGACCGGTGGTCGTCGAGCACAACCGCGAACCGGTCCTGCCCGGAGCCTACGCGGGGGTCACCCTGAACGACGGCGACTCCCTCGAGATCGTCCGCATCGCGGCGGGTGGTTGAAGGAAAGATCGTCGAAGGTCTGAAGTCCCAAGGTCGAAAGTCCTTCTACTCAGACATTTCGAACCATGCCACCCGCGTGGCCGGTTCGGACCTTTGACTGTCAGACCTTCGACCTTCTGACCGATTGATTTTCTAACCCGGCAGCTCCTCCTTGTCGCCGTAGTGCCGGGGCTCGGTGCCCAGCACCCGCACGTCGAGCCACATCTTCACCCGGGCTCCGATCTCGCGGAGCTTGGTCTTCAGGCCACCCTGTCCCTCCACATCGCGCGCATTGAAGCCGACGTAGTCGAGCCCCTTCGCCTTGGCGAGGTAGGCGGCGCGCTCGTTGTGGAACTTCTGGGAAATGAAGGTGACTTTCCGGACTCCGAACACCTCCTTGGCGCGATAGACCGTGTCCAAAGTACGGAACCCGGCGTAGTCCGCCACGATCATCTCCCTCGGCACCCCGGCCTCGACCAGCGCATCGGCCATGTACTCCGGCTCGTTGTAGTTGCGGTTCTCGTTGTCGCCGGAGACGAGGATGCAGCGCAGCTTGCCCGCCTTCCACAGCTCCGCCGCGGCATCGATGCGGTAGCGGAAGTAAAGGTTCTCCCGGTCGCCGATCCAGGGACTGGTCCCGAACACCAGGCCCACGCGATCCCCCGGCACTTCCGCCACCTTCTCGTAGAGCCGCCCCTTGCCCGCCAGCACGGCGGCGAGATTGGCCCACGCCACGGCGATCAGCCCAACGGCCACCACCGCGACCGTCACCCACAACACCTTCCGGAAGCGGCGGGACATCTTCAACCCTGCGGGCCTCCCACCGTCTTCTTCGTCCATGCCATCATGGACTTCATCGCTTCCTCGAAGCGCGTGCCGATCGGCTTCTTCGGCGCCAGCACCCGCAGCCTCTCCGGATGATCATCGCCGAAGCAGACCTCGGTGGTGCGTCCGATCAACTCCCCGTCGACCTCCAGCGGCACCTCGCGGTCCGCCGTCACCTTCAGCGTCCGCGATTGGAAATACGCCACGGTGGACTTGTCGAAATCGACCTTCCCGAGGACGCCGCGCAAGGAGTCCAGCACCAGCTTGTAACCCGCCTCCTTGAAGACGAGCACGTCGAGCTTGGCATCCTGGTTGTCGGCCCGGTGGAACAACTTGATCTGCCCGCCGTAGAGCGAGCCGTTGCCTGCGAGTACCGCCACGCCCTCCTCCCGCTGGCCGTCGTCGCCGATCGCGACCATGCGCGGGGGCTTTTCGCCGAGCACCTTCACCGCCGCCAGCAGGTAGGCCAGCGGACCCAGCACCTTCTTGGTCTCCCAGGTCGTCTCCTCGATCACCTGCGCATCGAAACCCACGCCCGCCATCTGCACGAAGGGCGTGCCGTTGGCCTCGAACAGGTCGACCTCCTTCACGTTGCCCTCGAGGATCACCTCGAAGGCGCGGTCGAGGTTGTCGTAGGGAATGCCCAACTCCCGCGCAAAGACGTTCATCGTCCCCGTCGGCAGCACCCCGAGCGCGGTCTTCGAACCCGCCAGGCCCTGGACCACGGCATTGAGGGTGCCATCGCCCCCGGCCGCGATCACGATCGGCTCGCCATCGGCCGCGAACTTCGCCGCCAGCGCATGCGCCTCCTCGCCGGAGCGGGTGGCGTAGAGGGCCAGCCCCGCCGCGTTGTCCATCAGGAACTCCAGCGCCCGCCGACCGCGCTGGCTGCGGGCCTTCGGGTTGAAAAGCACCGGATATCTCGGTGGCAGAATCATCGTCGTCATTCAACGCTTCCAAGCACCCCGCCGCAAGCACCGAGGACGCCGAGCACCCGCGCCACCGGCAGGCCCATCACGTTGTCAAAGGCACCGTCGATCGACTCGACCAGCATCTCGCCGTGCTCCTGGATGCCGTAGGCGCCCGCCTTGTCCAGCGGGTCCACCTGCTGGAAATAGGCCTCGATCACCTCGTCGCCGAAATCCCGGAACCTCACCCCGGTCTTCTCGTGGAAACGCTCCGCGCTGCCATCGGGAAAGACCACGCAGACGCCCGTACAGACGGTGTGCTCACGGCCGGACAGGCGCCGCAGCATCGTCCTCGCCTCATCGAGGTCGGCCGGCTTGCCGAGCGGCTCGCCGTCGATGTGAACCAACGTATCCGCCCCGATCACCGCCGCATCCGCCAGCGCCACCGCCCGGGCCTTCAATTCGGCATTCCGCTCGCACAGTTCGTCGAGCGCCAGCGAAGCATCATGCAGTTCCTCAGCCGGCGAGGGCATCACCTCGAACTCCAGGCCGGCGTGCGCAAGAAGTGCGCGCCGCCGGGGCGAGCCCGATGCCAGAATGATCTTCACCCCGCTTCCCTAGCCCGCCCCGGCATCCACGGCAAGCCCCGCTAACGCAAATCACTTGCGTTTTCAGAAAAACGAGGCATCGTCGCGGCATGAAACTTTCCATTGCGATTCTCGGGCTGCTGGCCGTGGCCTGCACGGCCGCCGAGTTGAAAGTGGCCACGCTCCATCCGCTGCTGGCCGATCTCGCCCGCGAAGTCGGTGGACCCCGCGTGGAAGTCGTCGAGCTGCTCAACGAGACCGATGACCCCCACCACTTCGAGCCCACGCCCGACAAGCTTCGCGCCGCCGTCGGCATGGACCTTTGCCTGGCTTCGGGAAAGGGCCTCGAGAGCTACCTCCCGGCCCTGCGCAACATCCTCGGCGAGGACACCCGCCTGATCGAGGTCGGCGCCACCATTCCCTCCCTCGAAGGCGGGTGTAACAATCCGGATCACCATCACGAGGGCGAACTCGATCCCCACTGGTGGCACTCCATCGATGCCTTCCGGCGCGCCGCCACCGCCACGGCCGAGGCTTTCGCCGAGGCCGATCCGGACAACGCCGACGCCTACCGCAACCGTGCCATCGCCTACCGCGCCAATCTCGACGCGCTCGAGCGCTGGACCCGCCGCCAGGTGGCCCGCATCCCGGCCGATCGCCGCGTGCTCGCCACCGCCCACGCCGCCTTCGGCTACTTCTGCCACGACTTCGGCTTCACCGCCCTGCCCGTCCAGGGGCTCAACCGCGAGCAGATGCCCGATGCGCAAAGCCTGGCCGAACTCGTCGACAGAATCCGGGAGTCCGGCATCCCCGCCATTTTCCCCGAGGACACCTCCAATCCAAAGATCCTCCAGACCCTCGCCAGCGACATCGGGGTGAAAATCGCCGCTCCCCTCATCGCCGACGGCACCACCGCCGAGAGCTACGAGGCGATGGTCCGCCACAACGTGACGACGATCGTCGCGGCCCTCGGGCCGGAGCGCGCCGGCGAGTGAGTCCGGTTCAGGGATTCGCGCCTCCATGAGGAGGCCGCCAGCCCCCGGGCTGGCGATCCTGTCGCCCTGGGGATAACCCTGGCTTCCCTCCCTTTGAGAAATCGGGCGAAGATTCGTCCGGAAAACAAGTGAGGGGCGATAGATCGATTCGGACAGGCACGGGAGGGGAAAAATCCCGATCTGCCCGAAGACTTCAAACGGACGGTTTGTGAGATGATGGACCGCATGCGGAATTTCGAGAAGTAACGAACGAGAGACTGAAGGGTTTCCTTGGAACCCGCCTGCACCCCGGTGATCCGGCGTCGGGGTCAGGTCCGGTAGCCGGGCGGGAAAATCGACTCGGCTTTCCGCCGCAAACACCCTTCACTGGCGTCGATGAGCGCCAAGCACCCACTTCTTCCGCGACTCGCCAGCGCCTGCCTGGCCCTCCTTGCCTTCGCCCCCGGCGCGGGGGCGCAGAATGAGGAGTCCTACTACTCCGACAATGTCTCGATGCGGACCTTCAATCCGTATCCGAACGACGTCGGCCGCGGCAACCGTCCCTGGCTGGTGCGCAACTTCGGCCCCGTCGGCATCGGCATCAACCTGGTGCGCCCGGGCATGACGATGCAGATCCACAATGTGGAAGAGGGATCGCCCGCCGCCGCCACCGGGAAGCTGAAGAAGGGCCAGATCATCGAGAGCATCAACGGCACCGTCCTCAAGGACATCGACCCGCGCATCATCCTCGGCGACATCATCACCGAAGCGGAAGCCACCGACGGCAAGGTGGTCCTGAAGATCAAGGACGAAGGCAGCGTCACCGTGCCCATCCCGGTGATGGGCCGCTACAGCGAAACGTGGCCGCTCAACTGCCCGAAGTCGGACAAGATCGTGCGCGGCCTGGCGGACCTCCTCGCCAAGGAAGAGAAGCCGCAATGGGGATCGGTGATTTTCCTGCTCTCGACCGGTGAGGAGAAGGACCTCGAGGTCGTCCGTGGCTGGATGAAGGGCATCGAGACCATCGGCGGGATGAACTGGGAGAAGGGCTACAAGGGATGGGGCCTCTGCGAGTACTACCTGCGCACCGGCGACCAGAGCGTGCTGCCGGTGATCAAGAGGATGACCGAGGAGTTGAAGCAGCACATGTACAGCGGCGGCTGGAGTGGACGCGGCGCCCCCGCCGCTTTCACCTACTCGACCGGCACCGGCCAGGTGCATGCCTCGGGCGTTCACTGCATGACCTTCCTGCTGCTGGCCAAGTTGTGCGGCGTCGAGGTCGACGAGTACATGTTCGACGAGGCCTTCCGGCAATTCTACCGCTTCGCCGGCCACGGCAACGTCGCCTACGGCAACACGCTTCCCGAGGGCGGCTTCCGCGACAACGGCAAGACCAGCGGTCTGGCGCTCGGCCTGGGCGCGGCGGCAATGATCTCGGCCGAAGGTGAAGACTCGGTCTTCGCCAAGGCGCGCGACAACTCCGCGATGAAGGCCTTCTATGCCACCAACTGGTTCCACGCCGCCCACACCGGCGGCGGCATGGGCGAGATCTGGCACCACACGGCGATGAACCAGATGCGCGAGAAGCGCCCGGTCCAGTACCGCTCGTATTTCGACACGCGGCGCTGGGTGATGGAGCTTTCGCGCCGCCACGACGGCAGCATCGGCATCGCCGGCATGGACGACCGCTACGACCGCTCCGCCACCGAGGCCAGCGGCAACCGCGCGTGGGGCACCTACTTTGCGCTGACCTACACGCTGCCGCGCAAGCACCTGCAGCTCTTCGGCGCGCCGCGCAGCAAGTGGGCGAAGAGCATGCCCCTGCGACGCCCGTGGGGAAACGCCGCCGACGACGCCTTCCACTCCATCGAGCCGATTCCCGGCGGCCCCCTGACCATGGACGACCTCCTGAACGAGAAGGTCGGGACCGACTGCTCCGTGGGGGTGATCACGAGGCTTGGCGCCGCCGAGGTGAGCGACGAACTGCTGCTCAAGTACATCCACCATCCCGAATACGGCCTGCGTACCATCGCGATGGATCAGGTGGTCCGGCGCGGCAAGGCACACATGATCCTGCCTCTGTTGAAATCGAAGGACCCCCGCCTGCGTCATGCCGGCCTGCTGGCGATCACCGGCATGTTCAAGGGGCGACCGCTGCCAGACGACCAGGTGACACCCGAAATGTTCGCGGAAGTGAGCAAGATGGTGAACGACCCGGACGAGGCATGGTGGGTCGCGTTCTACGCCATCCAGGCGCTCGCGCGGGCCGACAAGGACTTCATCGCCCAACACCGCGACCGGTTGCTGGAGTTCCTGCAGGGCTACAAGAGTCCCTATCTGGAAACCGAGGCGGTCTGCACGCTGGCGAAGATCGCCACCGAGCCTGAGCACTACAAGATCGTGTTGCCCGCCATTCTTGAGAAGACCACGGCCTTCCGCGTCGACTCGGCATCATGGCGAAGCTCCTCCGCGATCGCCAACGCCCTCAAGGGTGCCTCACCCGAGGTGAAGAAGTTCGCCGAACCCCTGGCCGAGGTCGCCTACCAGAGCATCCCGAGCGTGCTCACCGAACCGAACACCGGGGCCATCATGAACCGGGGGGCCAAGACCGTCCGCTCGCGCATCGGCGACATCCTGAGAACCGTTCCGGGCGGCGAGGAATTCGTCCGGCAGATCCCGAAGACCACCCTCGAGTCCTACATCAGCGGCAAGGACTCCGACAAGTATGCCTACAGCGGCGAGTTCACGCCGAACGACAAACTCGTCGGCACCTGGGCCTGGGCCGTCTGGCCGAACCCGAAGAAACCCTCGGAGATCGACACGTGCATCGAGAACTTCGTCAAAAGCCACAAGGGCAACCCGCCCGCCAAGATCGAGAAGCCCAAGGACCTGCTCGTCTTGAAGGACGGCGGCAAGGTCGAGAGGTCAGGGTTCTTCCGCGGCTACTTCTGGTCCGGCAATTGGCTGATCGGCGTCAACGACGACCAGGCTCTCAAGATGGGCGTCCGGACCATCGCCGGTCGCGATTTCCTCATCGTCGAAAAGGGCGGCTTCAACGCCGTGCCGAAAACCGAGGAGGAGGCCACGGCCAAAGTCCCCGACGACTTCCACTGCGGCTACCACGTTTACATGCGCCAGCAGTAGCGGGACCGCCCCACCGGGGCGCGCCCCTCCCCCTCACTCACACCGGATCGAAACCGACCGGCCGTGGGCGTCGAGACCTTCGATCCGCGCGAATTCCTCGACGACTTCGCGGGACCTGGCGACCGCCTTGGCATCCATGGTCACGATGCTGGTGCGGCGCTGGAACTGGTCGGCGCGCAGGCCGGAAAAGGAACGCCCGGCTCCGCCGGTCGGCAGGGTGTGGCTCGGGCCGGCGAGGAAGTCGCCCACCGCCACCGCCGCAAGGTTGCCGACGTAAATCGCGCCCGCCGTGCGGACTTGCTTGAGCCACTTCCTCTCGTCCTCGCAGATCAGCGAAAGGTGCTCGGGGGCGAAGTCGTTGGCGATCGCCACGCCGTCGGCAAAGTCCTTCACCACCACCACGAAGGCACCCTTCTTCAGCACCTCGGCGATGTAGTCGGCGCGTGACAGTTCCTTGAGTTGACGCGCGATGGCTTTCTCAACCTTGGTGACCAGCGCCTTCGAGTCGGTGACGAAGCCGATCACGCTGTCACCGCCGTGCTCGGCCTGGGCCAGCAGGTCGGCGGCGATGAAATCGGGGTTGCCCGACTTGTCGGCGAGGACCAACACCTCGCTGGGTCCGGGCAGCAGGTCGATCGACACCGCCCCGACGAGCTGCCGCTTGGCCTCGACGACGAAGCGGTTCCCGGGGCCGAAAATCCGATCCACCGGACGGATGGTGCTCGTCCCCAGCGCCATGGCGGCCACACCCTGGGCGCCGCCCACCTTGATCACCTCGCTCACGCCCGCCGCCTGGAGGGCGTAGAGCAGCTCGGGATTCACCTTTCCATCCGGACCGCAGGGTGTCGCGGCCAGCACCTCGGGCACCTTGGCGGCCCTAGCGAAGCCGGCGGTCATCAGCGCGGTCGAAACCAAAGGCGCCTTGCCGCCCGGCACATACACGCCGACGCGATCGAAAGGCGTGAAGCGCTCGCCGACGCGGGCGCCCTCGGCGTTCCGGTAGGACCAGTCCTTGCGCAGGCTGCGCTTCGCGAATTCGGTGATGTTGCGGAGGCTCGCCCGCACCGCCCGCTTGGTCGAGGGAACGACCGCCTTCTTCGCCTCGGCGAATTCCTCCTCACTGACGAACAACTCGCGCGGCTTCAGGGTGACCTTGTCGAACTTCGCCGCGTAGTCGATGAGCGCCTTGTTCCCGCGCTTCGAAACGTCGGCAATGATCCCGGCAACCGTGTCGCGAACCTCGTCGCCCGGCAGTGCCCGGCGCCTCAGGGAGCTGACGAATCGATCGTAGCCACGGTCGCGGAAGGTGACGATTTTCATGGGCCGCAACCTGCCGCCGGGAGCGGCATTGGCCAAGTGCGTTTTGTGATAGGGGTAGGGACGGCGCATTGGCTTGCGCCGCCCCTCCCTTCGAACCGGACGTGCGGATCTCCCGCATCCGGCTGTCCAGTCAGCGGTTT
>JAKZES010000071.1 GCA_022548915.1 Verrucomicrobiaceae bacterium E54 | reverse complement strand
CGCTCAGCGGCGAAAATCGTGCATGCCTTCAAAGCCTGGTTACCGAGAACTTCCAGCTGTTCGAGAATCCGAAAAGTTAATGCCGAGAAGTATAAGATCCGTGCTGCGGAAGCGGCTCTTCGTGTCTTCGAAGGGGAAGTCTTCTTCTCTTCGTTCGAATCCGTAAAGGCGGACCTCATCGATGTTCTTGGCGAATGCGACAATATACTCGTGATCTGGGGACACAGGATTGTCCCGCATGCCGGTCGCCATTCGTCTCCTCCGAACGAAATTTGCAACAAAGTTTTCTTCGCCAAATACCGTGCTGCACAGCTTAAGCAGATTGCTCATCTCTGCGTCATCAATCGAAATAAAGATCACCCCGTCCTCCCCCAGCAAATTCTTCGCTACGTACAACCTCGGATACATCATCCGCAGCCAGTTTGAGTGAAATCTCCCGGAGTCTCTCGCGTTAGTGGTGAGTTTTACGCCCTCGCCGCTGATCTGGCCGGTGTAGCGGAGGTAGGTGTCGAGGGATTCGGCGTAGTTGTCGGGATAGACGAAGTCGTTGCCGGTGTTGTAGGGCGGGTCGATGTAGATCATCTTGACCTTCCCGTAGTAGGACTTCTGCAGCAGCTTGAGCACCTCGAGGTTGTCGCCCTCGATGAAGACGTTCTTCGTCGTTTCCCAATCGACGCTTTCCTCCGGGCAGGGGACGAGGGTGCCGAGGGCGGGGGTCTGGACGGCCTTCAGCGCGTCGCGCTTGCCGGGCCATTCGAGGCCGTATTTCTCCGCGCCCGGCTCGGCGAGGGAGACGTGTTCGCCGAGCACGCCCTTGAGCTTCTCGAAGTCCACCTCGGCGGGGGTCCCTTGCGCATCGGTGGATTCGGTGAAGACCTCGGGGAAGAGTTGGCGGAGCTGCCGCCGCTTGTCGGCGGCGACATCCATGGATCGAAGGTCGAGTTTTTCCGGGGTGTCGGGCATGGGTGTCGGGAGCGTTGGGCAGGCGGATGCGAGATCAGGAAGCCTGGGGGATGAGGTAGGCGCCGGGGATGCCGGTGTCGAGGGTGGCGAGCCGGGCGTTGTGGTCGTTGGCGAGGGCCACCAGATGGGCGTCGGTGCTGCGACTGGCACCAAGGCACCATTCCGGGAGGCCGAGGGTGGAGGAAAGGTCGTCGGCGAGGAAGCGGTGGGAGGTGCCGAGGGTGCGGATGAGACCGTGTAGGACGCGGGTCGCCTCGGATGGACTGAGGCGCCCGCCCGCGCGCTGGAGCGAAACACGGATGAAGCCCAGCTCGGGGATGGCCGAGGTGAGCAGGGTGGTGTCGGCCCGGTGGATCATTTCACCGATCCAGCGGGCGGCGCGGTAGTGGTCGGCATGGTCGGCCCAGCCCCAGGCGACGAGCACATTGACGTCGAGGAGGTAGGTCACGGGAAATCAGCAAGGATTTCCCGGACGGCCTCGGTGGTGAGGTGCGGGAGGGTCGGGGCGGTGGCGAAGATTTCGGCACCGGTGTGTTCACAACGGGTCCGGGGGAGCGGTCCCGTCGCCACGGTGGGGGTGGCGACGACGCGGCTGCGGAGGAATTCCGATACGTTGAGCCCTGCTTCTCCGGCCATCCGACGGATCAGCGAGGCTTCGTCTTCGCTGACTTTGAAGCTGATGGTCTTCATGGGTAAGACGGTATTACCAGCGGTTTGAGGGGGCAAGGGAGAAAGGTGGCCCGTCTGCCCAGGGTGATCAAGCCAGGGGGAAGAGCTGGCTCGATGGAGAGGATAAATAGGATCAAGAGGATGAAATTTGTTATCTGAATCTTCCATGGCCATGGGTTTCACCGACAACAGAGCGAAAAAGACTCTAAAAGATCCCATCCATCCTGACCATCAAGTCCATCATGCATCCGAATCCCCTGCGCTCCGCTCGATTCACTCCCTAGCTTGTTCGCCCTGCCCGCCTGCCGTCTTCCAGGCTTGCGGGCGGGAAATCGGACGGTGCGTTCAGGCCTTCGATCTTCAGACGAAAATCCGGCGTAAAGCAGCGCGATTCGGGGCGGAGGGATTGCCCCGGGATTGGAAGCCGGGCAGGGTCTGGAAATGCGCGAACCGAATGAAGTGTATGAGGAGGCAATGTCGTACCGGATCGAGTATGACCGGGTGGAGTCCGAGATGCCTGAGGGGCTGACGCAGGACATGATCGAGGAATTGCACGATCTGGCGATCTCGAAGCGGAGGGAGGGGGTGCCGAGGTTGAAGCGACTGGCGAAGCGCTTTCCCGGAGTGCCGGTGCTGCAGAACTATCTGGCGGTGGCCTACGAGGTGCGGGGCGAGAAGATGCGGTCGCGGTGGGTGCGGAGCGAGATGCTGAAGCAGCATCCGGACTATTTTTTCGCCAAGGTCGCGGAGGCGAAGCGGCTCCATGAGGAAGACCGGGCGGCCGAAATGCCAACGGTTCTGGGCGAGTCGATGACGCTGCGCGAGGCGCTGGGAACCGAGGAGGATCCGCACATTTCGGAGTGGAAGAATTTCCAACTGATGGCGGCATTCTGGCACCTGGACGCCGGGCGGGTCGAGCATGCGGAGATGATTCTCAAGGCGATGCGGGAGACCGAGGGTGCCGGGGAGCTCGCGAAGATTCTCAACCAGCAGCTGATGATGGCGCGCTGGACGTCGATGCAGGACCGGATGAGGCGCGACGAGGAGCGTCGGGTCGTGGTGGAGGGGCCGCCCGAACCGGAATACCGCGAGCGGACGCCGCGCCCTGCGGTGGACCCGGCGGTGGCGGCGCTTTACGACTGGGCGGATGACCTGCCGCAGGAGGTGGTGGAGGTGATCCGCAGGCTGCCGCGGGAGTTGGCGGTGCGGGATCTAAGGGCGGTTCTGCGCGATGCGATCGACAACGCGGCCCACTATTTCCACATGGATGGCGAATATGAGGAGGCCGAGTACTGGACCGGTTTACACGCGCTGTTTCTGTTAGGGGAGCTTGCCGGGGCCGAAGGTCGGGAGCAATTACTGGAGTGCCTGTCGATGAATGGGGAGGTGGTGCGGTGGATGCTGATCGATGATTTCACCTGGCAGCCGTTGGTGGGTTTTCTCGAGGATGGCGGGTACGCGGACGTGGCGGCTTGGCTGCGGCGGCCGGGAATGTCGGAGGTGAGCCGGATGGGGATGGTGCGGGCGCTCTCGGAGCTGGCGGCGGCGCGACCGGAGAAGCGGGATCAGGCGGTGGAGGTATTGATGGATTTCGCGGGCGTGATGGCGGAAGGCGAGGCGGGGGACGGGGTGCTCGACACGCGGGTGGTGGCGGTGTTGCTGGGTGAGTTGGTGGAGTTGCGGGTGCGGCAGGCCGAGGGGCTGATCCGGCGTTTCGAGGAGCGGGGATGGGTCGAGGAGATGTGGTGCGGATCGGCCGCCGAGATGATCGGGGAGCTGGGCAAGCCCGAATCGAAGCGGCGCAAGCTGGAGAAGCTGCCGGGCTGGTATCGGAGAGAGGAGCTGGAACCCCCGGCCGGCGGTGACATGGACCTCGGGATGCTCGATCCGTGGCCGCAACCGGAGCCGTCGCCGCCGAGCTTGTACAGGCCGGAGGCGTCGCCTCAGGGTTCGGGCTTCGTGCCGCGGGTCGTGGAGCAGCCGGAGCCGGGGCGCAACGATCCGTGCCCGTGCGGCAGCGGCAGAAAATACAAGAAGTGCTGCATGAGGTAGCGGAGCCTTTGCAGCAATGCGGCTGGGGAGGTTGATGTTCGAAAATCAGATCGACGGGAGGTGGATCCAGCCTTCCTGGAAGGCAATCCTGTGATCGGATACGTCGGGGTGAATCGTCCGCCCGGTGGCGGCGAGATGGGCGGTGATGGAGGCGACGAGGGCGTCGTGGCAGTTGGCTTCGAGTTCGTGGACGCGGGGATGGGGGCCGGACCAGTCGATGCGGCAGGCGGCCGTGTCCTTCGGCTGCGATGCCAGGTCGATGCCGAGGGTGATCATCGGGGACTCGGGCTGCGCGTGCCAGACAGGAGTGTCTGACCTCCCTTTACAGGCGTTCGATGATGGCGTCGGCCATGTCCTTGGTGCCGACCTTGGTTTCGCCATCGGCTCCGGTCGCGATGTCGCCGGTCCGGAAGCCGGCGTCGATGGTCCGGGCGACGGCCGCCTCGATGAGGTCCGCCGCTTGTCCTTCGCCCAGCGAGTAGCGGAGTAGCATGGCGGCCGAAAGGATCTGGGCGATGGGGTTGGCGATGCCCTGGCCGGCGATGTCGGGCGCGGAACCGCCGCTCGGCTCGTACATGCCGAAGTAGAGGTCGGTGCCCTCCTTTTTCGCGCCGAGCGAGGCCGAAGGAAGCATGCCGAGCGAGCCGGAGATCATCGCCATTTCATCGGAAAGGATGTCGCCGAAGAGGTTCTCCGTGACCATCACGTCGAAGCTGCCCGGGCGGCGGACCAGCTGCATCGCGGCATTGTCGACGTAGAGGTGGTCCATGCGGACCTCCGGGTAGGAAGCGGCCACCTCGGTGGCGGTTTCGCGCCACAGCACCGAGGAGGCGAGGACGTTGGCCTTGTCAACCGAAGTCAGCCGCTTGCCACGCTGCATGGCGGCGGTGAAGGCGACATGGAGGATGCGTTCGATCTCGCTCTTCTTGTAGATCATGGTGTCGAAGGCGACCGGCTCGCCGTCGCGTTCCTCGCGGCCTTTCGGGCTGCCGAAATAGACGCCGCCGGTCAGCTCCCGCACGCAGAGGACGTCGAAGCCGTTCGGGATGAGCTCGTTCTTCACCGGCGAGGCGTGGGTCAGCGAGGGGAGGCAGACACCCGGACGAAGGTTGGCGAAGAGGCCGAAGTGTTTGCGCAGCGGCAGCAGGGCGCCGCGTTCCGGCTGGATGTCCGGCGGCAGCGACTCCCACTTGGGCCCTCCCACCGAGCCGAAGAGGATGGCGTCGCTCGCCTCGCAGGCGTTCACCGTCGCCTCGGGCAGCGGGTGGCCGCCGTCGTCGATCGCGGCACCGCCGACGAGGGCTTCGGTGCGCTCGGTGGCGAAGCCGGATCGGGCCTCGACGGCGTCGAGGACGCGGAGCGACTCGCTCATGACTTCCGGGCCGATGCCGTCGCCGGCAAGGACTGCGATGCGGTGGGTTCGGGACATGCGCGGAGGCTACGGCCCCGAAGTTCCCGGTTCCAAGTTCCAAGTTCCCGGGGACCGGGTCGGTGGGCGCGGTGGAAAGTCGTGGTGGATTTCCAGTTGGAATCGCGTGGAAGCCGGGCAGGCTGGCGCGGATGGAACTTCTTCCGCAAATCGGATGGCTGGTGCTCGGCCTGGCGCTGCTGTCCTTTGGTGCCGACTGGTTGGTGCGTGGTGCCTCGGATCTGGCGCTCCGGGCGCGGATTTCCCCGCTGGTCGTGGGTCTGACGGTGGTGGCCTTCGGGACCAGCGCGCCGGAGCTGATCGTGAGCCTGAAGGCCAACCTCGATCCGGAGACCCAGGCCGACATCGCCGTGGGAAACGTGGTCGGGTCGAACATCTGCAACATCGCCCTGCTGCTGGGTCTGGCCGCCCTGATCCGGCCCTTTCAAGTGAACAGCCAGATCGTCAAGCGGGAACTGCCGATCCTGCTCCTCGTCACGGCGGTGTTCGTGGTGATGATCTACGACCGCACGCTCTCCCGTTTGGAGGGGGTTCTGTTGTTCGCGGGAATCCTGATCTACGTGACGCACAGTATTCGCCTGGCGCGATCGGTTCCGGACGATCCGGCGGCGATCGAGGTGCCCGAGGAGGCGCTGGAACACTCGAAGGAGACCGGTGCCCGGGCGATCCTGTCGAGTGTCGGGTGGGTGCTGCTGGGACTGGCCGGCCTGATCTACGGCGCGGACCGCCTGGTCGAGAGTGGTGTCACGCTGGCGCGGATCGTGGGGGTGCCGGAATTGGTGATCGGCCTGACCATGGTCGCGATCGGGACCTCCCTGCCGGAGCTGGCGACAACCATCGCCGCCACGCGGAAAGGTCAGACGGACCTGATCGCCGGCAACCTGATCGGTTCCAACCTTTTCAACATCCTCGTGGTGATGGGCGTGGCGTCGGCAGTGAAGGCGATCGACGTCGCAAGCCTGAAGACGACGGACGTCGCCGTGATGTGCGGCTTCACGCTGCTGCTGATTCCCTTCCTCGCCCGGGGTGCCCGGCTCAACCGGATCGAGGGAGCCATCCTGCTCGGGGGCTACCTGGTTTATTGCCTCTGGCTGGTGAAGCCGGAGTGGCTGGGACTCGGCTGATCTTCCGCGGCTTCCGCCCGGTTCAGCGCGTTGAGCTGCAGGTTCCGCTGCCGTTCGCCTGCCAGGACTGCGAGGCCGGGGCGTAGTTGTCGAAAAATTCCGAGATGTGGGTTCCGGTGACCGACGTGCTGTCTGCAGTGTTCCATCCACACCGCAGGCGGGGCACGTAAGGCACCTGCTGGGGCCAGAAGTTGCTCTGGATTCCAAGGCTGGTCGGGAGGATGAGCGTGCAGGCGTGGGCGGAGCTGGCGAGGTCGAACAAGGTGAAGGTTCCGGGGATGGACGTCCCATCGGATTTGAGGATGACCTCGAGGCTGCCTGCGGTGCCGTCGGCGTTGAAGGTGAAGATCTGGGTCGAGGTGCTGAACTCGGCGGTCAGGGTGCGATTGCGAAAGTGTGACGGGCCGACCGCCCCCGGGTGCCTTGCGACGGCCAGGTTGTAGAAGGCTCGGTTGGCCGAGGCGTCGTCGAGATTCACGCCGGGAAGGACCGGCGAGGCGAGCGCGGTGCCGATGCCGACGTGGCGGCTGGTTACCCGGCTCCATGTTGCGAGGTCGGTCGAGCGGAAGGCGGAGACCACGCTTCCAACATTCTCGAGCGGCGAGAGGAGAAAGTCGGTGGCGACGTTTCTTTCAACCTGCAGGGTTCCGGACGCCTTCACGACTTCGGGCAGGTTCTGCGCGGTTTCGTCAAACGCCTGTGCCGCCGGGTCGGTGCGCTCGATGGTGACGGCGGTGATGGAGCTGCCGTTGTCGCCGGCGGCGATGATGGCATCGATGACCGCGCGGCTGGCGGAATCGGGAACGAGTCCGATGATGGTGTGGACGTCGTCGTAGGCCGGGATTGAGATGTTGCCGGTGAGGAAGACCTGACCGGCATTGGTGTTGGGTCCGGAGTTGGCCATCGACAGGGTGTAGCCGGTGTGCCGGGTCGTCGGAGAAAACTCATCCTTGAGCGTGTAACCGGTGTTCCCGGTGTTCGAACCGGTGCCGGATCCGGTTTGTGCGAACTTCGCAAAGCTGTTGTTGGCGGTGCGGAAGAAGGTTTCGCCGACGTAGAGCGGGTCCGTGGTGACGGCTCCCGTGAGGAAGTCGATCCTCGCCCGCTGCCCCTGGGAGAGCAGGATGAAGTTGGAGACGTTCTGCGGGGCGGTGTCGTATTGCAGTTCGACGGTGACGCGCCCCAGCGTCGTGTCGATGTGAGCAAGGAGGGCCGCTTGCGCACTTGCAATCGCCACGGTGAAGGCGACCCAGCGGAGAAGGTTTTTCACGCGGGGAGGGAAAGACGTTTCCGGCGGCCATGGCAAGCCGGGAGCAAGGGGTTGGGGTGCGCGGCGGCGGGCCGCCGCCGCCACGGACCCTCCTTCGCCAAGGCTACGGCGGGCAGGCTGCCCCGGGCCGGGGCAGCCACGCTGGTCAGGCCGGCTCCAGGTCGCCGCCGTCGCCCACCGTCGAGGAATCCGGAGGCGGTGGATTGATCTGCTTTTCCCAGATGTAGCGGCGGAAGAGCACCTTGATGGAAGCGGTCAGCGGCACGGCGAGAAGGGCACCGACGAAGCCGCCGAGGATGAGCGACCAGAAGATCATCGAGAAGATGACCGTCATCGGATGCAGCCCGACCGAGTCGCCGACGATCTTCGGGGCGGTGACGATGGAGTTGATCTGCTGGGCGATGAAGAAGATCGCGCAGACGGCGGCGATGTTGGCCCACGGGTCGGAGCCGACGATGGAGGCGTGGCTCGGGTCCGAGTAGTGGAACCAGGCGATCAGGCAGGCCGGGATGAGGGTGATGATGTTGCCGACAAAGGGAATGATGCCGACGATGGCCATCATGATGCCGATCAGCGCGCCGAGCGGCAGGCCGAAGGCGGTGAGCGCGATGCCGATGAGCAACCCGTCGATGAAGGCGACCAGGACCTGCCCGCGGAAGAACGAGATCAGGTAGCCGTTGATCTCGGTCAGCGTGCCGATGACCTCGTCCTTGAACTTCGAGGCCTTGAGTGGGACGTAGTTGTGCCAGTGCTCGCGGATGGACGCGGCGTCCTTGAGGAAGAAGTAGAGGTAGATCGGCACCATCAGGAAGCCGAGCACCAGGCCGAGCATGCCGAGGATCTTGCCGGTGCCACCCTTGGCCCATTCGAGCAGGTCGTCGCTCACGCCCTTCAACTGCTGCCACAGCGTGGTGTCGGCGAACTTGATGTCGAGGGCCGGCTTCGGGTCCTCGTCGCTGGCGGCCCAGGCGTCGAGTTTCGCGGCGATGTCCTCCCGTTTCTCCGCCCGCGAGGCGACCACGGCGTCGGCGGGGATGGGAGGGGCAAGCAGGCTGTCGATGGCCGGCTTCATCCAGGGGTGCTCGTTGCGGGTCGACGCGAGGGCCCGCACGATTTTCTGGTCGAATGTCCGATCGACGGGTTCGCCCGATTCGGCCTTCAGGCTGCGCTGCTGCCGGATGTCGTTGATCTGGTTTCCGACCATCGGGATGGTGATCGCCGCCAGAATGCCGACGACCACGAGGAAGGCCCCGAAGGTGGCGATCACCGCCTTGAGCCGGGAAAGTCCGCGCGTCTGGAACCAGCGCACGACCGGATCGAGGAGGTAGGCGATGATGCCGGCGACGGCGAGGGGCACCACCACCGGTTGGAGGAAGCCGAGGACCTGGCCGAGCAGCCAGATGAAGGCGACGACCAGCACGCCGATCACGCCGATGGCGAGGGCGGTCGCGGCACGCCACAGGGTGCGGGTCTGGAAAGGGGTGGGATGTCGCTGCATGGAAGTTCCAAGTGGGAAGTTCCAAGTTCCAAGTGGATTGGAGCCGGAACGCCGGGGGTTCTAGCAGGCTTGGTGCCGGAGGGGGATGGGAAAATGCGGAAGCTCTTGGAATCGAGTCCCGTTTGGATTGCAGGTCAGAGCGTGTCGATCCCGTTATGGATGACATAGCTCAGCCAGCCGAGAATCATGCCCCCTGCCCCGATGGAAACCGCCACGAGGGTGATCAGGAGGCGCAGCGGCAGGAGGCGGACTCGCCCGAGTGAGGCGAAGATCAGGATTGCGAATCCGATCAGGGAAGCCCCTTGGAATGCCGACGTGACCGAATTGGGAATGCCGCCCGACATGGGCAGGGCGGGATCACGAAGGCTCCAATCCGCCAACATCCAAAGCCCATGCAGTGCCGGAAATCCTGCCCATGCCACAACGCCGGACCACATGCGCCATGCATCCTTGGTGTTGGAGGGATTCGCCATACCGGAGGATGTTCCTTGTTCGGCGAGGTGATGGCCGGAGGGTAGAAACGAAGATCCGTTCAGCCCCTGGCGATCTGGTCGAGGATGCCGTTGACGAAGCGGCCGGAATCGGTGGTGCCGAACTCCTTGGCGAGATCCACGGCCTCGTTGATGGCGACCGGGTTGGGGACGTCCGGATTGTGGAGGATCTCCCAGGCGCCGAGGCGGAGGATGGCCCGGTCGATGGGATCGATGCGCTCGGGTGCGAAGTTCTCGATGACGGCGTTGAGTTGCTCGTCGAGCTGCGGCTTCAATCCGAGGACGGCATCGGCCATCCGGTCCGCCTCGGTTCGCAGCTTCTCGATCGACGCCTTGGAGCTGAGGATCTTCTTGAAGTCGGACTGCTCCGGAAAGTCCTCCGGGTGCTCGAGTTGCAGAAGTCGTTCGGAAATCCGAGCCAGGCGGTTCAGGGTGCCGGCGATGGGTTCGAGCCGGGGTCTGAGAGCGGGGTGGTCTTCCAGGATCCGCAGGAATCCGGTCCTCGCCGCCACGAGGTCCCGCTCGATGGAGAAAAGGCGTTCGATGCCGTCGGTGAAGCGCTCGGTGACGAGGTCGTCGTCGTCGTCGCGGCGGATGTTCGAGAGCGCGTGGAGCCGTGAGGACCATTCGTGCTCCAAGCTTGCGATGCGCTCCAGCAGGGTTGCGCCGGACTCGAGCGAGGGTTCTCCGGCGAGGGCCTCCAGGGCGGCGGGCAGGCGCTTCAGAAATTCATCGTGCCGCTCCTCGCGGCTCTTCGCGAGGTGGCGCATGCTTTTCCATATCGCGAGGGCGAGGGTCTTGCGGTCGGACTCGGTGACGAATCGCCAGAACGATTCGCGCAGGGCGGTCGGGTCCCCGCCGCCTTCGAGGTCGGCGCAGTAGAGGAACTGCACGACGGCCTCACGGATCTGCCGGCGGCTCGGCATGGTCAGCGGCGGTCCGGATTGGCCGGCAGGGTCCGGTTCAGTTCCTGGAAGACGTCGATCATCGCGGCGGCGGCGCGCGCCGCCTCGCGTCCGCGATTGAGCTTCGAGCCGATGCATCGCGCGTACGCCTGCTTCTCGTCGTCGACCAGCAGGACCTCGTGGATCACGGGAACCCGGTATTTGACGGCCAACTGCTGGAGGCTGTCGGTGACCGAGCGGGAGATCAGGTCGGCGTGGGCGGTGGAGCCGCGGATGACGCAGCCGAAGGCGATCAGGCAGCTTGGAGGATCGCGGTGAAGGACGGTGGAGGCGGCCACGGGAATCTCGAAGGCCCCCGGTACCCGGACCAGGTCGATGCGGGTCGAAGGCATCAGCTCGCCGATTTCCTCGACGGCGTTGTCGACCAGCGCATCGGAAAATTGTTCGTTGTACTTCGCAGCGACGATGCTGATTCTCGCTCGCGGGCCGATCGAGCGGGGTTTGGGCTGAAGCGCCGGAGACATGGTCCTGCTATGGCTTCAGAGGGTGAAATTGTCAACCGGAGTGGCGCTTTCCAAGCGCCATGACGGGGCGTGGCGGCTTTCAGCCGCGGAGCGGAGCAGGTTCTTGGCTCACGGTCGGGAAAAAACCGGACCTCCACCAGTTTTGCGACCTTTCCGATAGGTCAGGTGATGGTAAGCCGCTGAGACACAGAGATCGCAGAGTCTTCGGGGAAGTTGAGTTCATTCGTTGACCCGTCCATCCCCGCGTTCGGACTCTGCGACCTCCGTCTCCTCTGCGTTCTCTGCGTCCCGGCCATGCCCGCGCTGTTCTTCGGTGGCTCAGCAAATCTGACGGAGAGCTAAAAAAACTGTCCCGTTGTGCCTTGTTGCTGGGTCAAGGGAGGCGGTCGCTTGGTTCAACGAAGCCGGGGTTCCGGGAGCGATCTGGAGATCGCCGCGCCCCGGTATCCCCCTTCGCCAAGGCTACGGCGCGACAGGTGGCGCTTGGGAAAGCGCCACTCCCTCAGAGCCGGTGACCCATCCGGTCGCGCTTGGTGCACAGGTAGCGCTCGTTGTGCGGATTGGAGGGTGAGGAAATCGGCAGCTGCTCGACGATTTCGAGGCCGTAGCCGTCGAGCCCCACGACCTTCTTGGGATTGTTGGTCAGCAGCCGGATCTTGCCGACGCCGAGATCCTGGAGCATTTGGGCACCCATGCCGTAATCCCGCAGGTCGGCCGGGAATCCGAGCCTTTCGTTGGCCTCGATGGTGTCGAGGCCCTGCTCCTGAAGCTTGTAGGCGTGGATTTTCGCCGCGAGACCGATCCCGCGGCCTTCCTGGCGAAGGTAGAGAAGCACGCCGCCCTCCTTGGAAATCCGTTCGAGGGCGGCGTCGAGCTGCTCCCCGCAATCGCAGCGCCGCGAGCGGAAGGCGTCGCCGGTGAGGCATTCGCTGTGCACCCGGACCAGGGTGGGTTCGTCCTGCCTGATCTCGCCGCGGGACAAGGCAAGGTGATGGGAGCCGTCGATCTCGATGCGGTAGAGGTGGCAGTCGAACTCACCGTGATCGGTCGGCAGCTGGATGGTCTCCTCGCGGACGACGAGCTTCTCCGAATGGCGCCGGTACTCGATGAGCTGGGCGATGGTGCAGGCCTTCAGGTTGTGCCTCTTCTGGAAATCCCCGAGTTCTCCGACCCGCGACATCGAGCCGTCGTCGTTCATGATCTCGCAGATCACGGCGGCGGGGGGAAGCTCGGCGAGCCGGGCGAGGTCGATCGCCGCCTCGGTGTGGCCGGCGCGGCGCAGGGTGCCGCCGCGCATCGACTGGAGCGGGAAGACGTGGCCGGGCTGCACGAAGTCGTCGGGGCCGCACTTTTCATCCGCCAGCTGCCGGATGCACAAGGCACGGTCGGCGGCCGAGATGCCGGTGGTGATGCCCTTGGCGGCATCGACCGAGATGGTGAAGGCGGTCTTGTGACCTTCGCGGTTGCGTCGCGTCATTTGGGGCAGTTCGAGCTGCTCGGCCCTTTCGACGGTGATCGGCGCGCAGATCAGGCCACGGCCGTGGACGGCCATGAAGGAAACCATTTCCTGGGTGCAGAGCGAAGCCGCGCCGATCAGGTCGGCTTCGTTCTCCCGCTCCGGATCGTCGGCGACAATGACCATGCGCCCGGCGGCGATTTCGGCGATGATTTCTTCGATCGGATGAAACTCTAGGGCGGTGGCCATGGGCAGGTGAAGCGTTGGCATGTGAATGCGCGAGGTCAAGCGGCTGGGTATCCTTCCTTGCAGACCCGTGAGGCACGGGTTTAGGTAGATCGTTATGTCAGATCACGTTTACAAGAAAATCGAATTGGTGGGGTCTTCGACCGAAAGCATCGAGAAGGCGGTGGACAACGCCGTGGAGAAGGCCTCGAAGACGGTGCGCAACATGCGCTGGCTCGAAGTTGGCGAGATTCGCGGTCACATCGACGACGGCAAGGTCGCCCACTGGCAGGTGGGGGTGAAGATCGGCTTCACGCTGGACGAGTAGGCCGGTCCGCCACGCCACCGGCTGACAGACCTTCCCGCCGGCTTGCGTTTGAGCAGGCATGAAACGGTGGATGGCAATCTGGCTCGGGCTTACGCTCGCGGCTGCGGGCGTCACCAAGGTTGCGGTGATCGGTGACTCGATCTCGACCGGGGCGGGTGCCGAGGAGCCCCGCCAGAACGGCTATCCCGTGCGGATGGGCGTCCTGCTGGGAGATTCGTTTCAAGTCGAGGCCTTTGCGCTCGGTGGGCACACGCTGGTGCGGAAGAGCCGGGGGTCGCTGATGCGGAAGCCGATCTACCAGAAGGCGCTCGAGTTCGCCCCCGATGTGGCGGTCATCATGCTGGGGACCAACGACAGCAACTCGGGCGGCGGCAACCATTGGCAGTACGAAGCGGATCTCGAGACCGACCTGATGGCGATGATCTCGGACCTTCGGCAAGCCAATCCCGACGTGCTGGTTCACATCGCGGGTCCGCCGCCGATGTATCCGGAAAAGTCGGGGTTGAAACCCGACCGGATCGCCAATCTCAAGGAAAGGCACGCTCGTCTTGCGGAAATCCGGAGGCGCTTCGGGGTGGTGGCCGCAAGGGAGCCCAAGGTGCTGATCCATGATCTCGCCAGGGCCTTCGGCGCGGAGGACACGACCGACGGGGTGCATCCGACGACCGAGGGACATGCGAAGCTTGCGACCCATCTGGCGGAGATCCTCACGATCAGATTCAACGAAGCCTGCGATGTCGGAAAGGCCCTCGAGGATGCCGGAGTGAAGGCGAAGGCTTCCGATTTCGAGGGCTATGTCCGCCACGACTTCACCGTGCCCGGGGTTTCCTGCGGCGGGATCATCGTGGCGCCGAAGCAAGCGGCCGCCGGTCGTCCATGGATCTGGCGGGCACGCTTCTTCGGGCACCAACCCGGGCTCGACCTTGAGCTGCTGGACCGGGGCTGGCATGTCGCCTACTGCGACGTTTCGAACCTGTATGGCTCCGAGCAGGCGATGCTCCGGTGGGACGCGATGCACGGGTTCATGACCCGATCCCTGGGCTGTTCACCGAAGCCCGTGCTGGAGGGCATGTCGCGTGGCGGGCTTCCCATTTTCAACTGGGCGGCCCGGCACCCGGAGCGGGTTTCGGCGATCTACGGGGACAACCCGGTGTGCGACTTCCGCACCTGGCCCGGGGGCACGGGTGGAAGGCGTTCCCAGGGCGACTGGACTCGCTTGCTGAAGGTCTATGGTCTCGATGAGACCGCCGCGGCGAAGCATGAGCAGGTCGTCGATCGACTGGAGCCGGTCGCCAAAGCGAGGATCCCGGTCGCGCTGGTGTTGGGAATGAAGGACGATGTGGTGCCACCGGAGCGGAACGGGGAGGCCGTTGCGGCCCGCTACGAGTCGCTGGGCGGAGAGGTGCGGGTGTGGAAGAAGCCGGACGCCGCACATCATCCTCACGGACTTCATCCACCGGAGGAGCTGCGTCGGTTCCTGATCGAGGCATGGAAGAACGCAGAGTGAGGCGGCGACGGTCCTTCCTTCCGCCGGGTTCCGGTCTGGCGTAGGCTTCGCCCGTGGAAATCGAGGCGATTGGAAGGGTCCGGACCTGCTTTGGCGAGAAGTTCGCGGTGCCGCGTCAGCCGGGGCTCTGTCCCTCGGCGTGGGGACGGCTCGAGTTTCACGATGCCTACCGCAGTCCCGAAGCGGTGCGTGGCCTGGAAGGGTTCTCGCACGTGTGGCTGGTGTTCGGGTTTCATCTCACGGCGGACCGCGCGTGGTCACCGACCGTGCGGCCTCCGCGGCTCGGGGGGAACGAGCGGGTGGGCGTGTTTGCCAGTCGTTCGACTTTCCGGCCCAACGGCCTTGGGCTTTCGCTGGTGAAGCTCGAGGGCATCGATGCCGAGGGTCCGGTACTGCACCTCGGGGGCGTGGACCTTGTGGATGGGACGCCGATCTACGACGTGAAGCCCTACCTTCCCTATGCCGAGTCGCTGCCGGACGCCGTGGGTGGATTTGCGCCCGAAGCCCCCGATCGGATGCCGGTCGAGACCGGGGATCATCTGGCGGATTGGTGCGAGCGCGATCAACGGGTGGTGGTCGAGGCGCTTTCACTCGATCCCCGGCCGGCAGCGGGACGGGAAGAGCCGGACCGGGAATTCGGTGCCATGCTCTGTGGCCGGAACGTCCGCTTTCGCTTCGAGGATGGCGTGTGCCGGATCACCGGCGTTTCTTGAGCATTGAAAACTTAAGTTTTCCGTAGTATGTCCCCAGTCGTGAAGATTTCGATGGTTTGGACGGTCTTGCCGGGGGTGCTTTGCCTGCTGGCGGGGTGCAAGAAGGATCCGGGAGCGGGGGATCGCGAGTCGGTCGTGCAGGCGGGTTACCAACTCGACCAACCGGCCTTCTTCCGCGCGGCGGAGAGCGATGACCTGAAGGTTCTCGATGAGATGATCGATGCCGGCATGGAAGTCGTCGTCCGCGATGCCACCGGGCGAACCGCGCTGCACGCCGCGGCGGGTGCCGGCGCGATGAAGGCGATCGATTTCCTGCTCGACCGCGGGGTCGGGATCGACGTTCGGGACGAGAAGGGCCGGACGCCGCTGATGGAGGCGGTGGTTCGTTCCACGCCCGAGACCGTGCGCTACCTCCTGCGTCAGGGCTCGGATCCCCGTGCGCGGGACAATGAAAGCTACAAGCCGCTGATGCTGGCGGTCACCGAAGGACGTTCGGAAATGGTCGAGGAACTCGCCCCCTATGTCCGCGAGGATCTCGACGATTCGCTTTTCGCCGCCTCGATCCTGGACCAGGCCGATGTGATCGATGAGTTGACGAATTTCGGGGCCAGCATCTACGCGCGGCTGGCCGACGGCCGGACGCCGCTGATGGTGGCGGCGCAACGCGGCCGCAAGGACGCCGTGAACATCCTGCTGGCGATCGGTGCGAACCGGTTCGCCATGGATGGCGAAGGCCGGATGGCGGCGGACTTTGCCCGGGAGGAGGGCTTCACCGAGCTTGCCGAACGCCTGGCCGGGGAGCCCCGCGAAGGTGACTTCGAGCTGTCGGAACCCGCCGAACTCGGGGGTGAGATGATGGCCCGGATCGCGGAGGAGACAGGCGAGGTCGCCATCCTGGAAATTCCGCTGGAGGGCGATGCGGGTGACAGCGTTGATCCCGAGGTTGCCGTGGTTGAGCCAGGTGGTTCCGGAAATTCAGGCACCGCGGGTGAGACTGGCGAGGGGGATCCGGTGGTGGCGGTCGGCGGAGAAGACGGGACGGCCCCGGCGGATCCGCTGTCGGAAGGAAGCGACGTCATCGCCGGTGACCCGCCCGTGAAACCCCGGGCCGGCGAGATCCGGGTCGCCGCACTCGAAGGTGCCGTGGTTACGGGTGGCCCATCGGCGGGCACGACTTCCTCCGTGCTCCCCGACGAAGAGTCCCAGGCGCCGATCGTGATGCGTTCCTACCGCGAAAGGGAACTCCCCCTGCGGGTCGAGTCCACCCGTGAGGGGGCCGCCCGGTTCAAGGTGGCCGGGAGCGAGAGCGTGGAGGTGCCTGAAGGGGAGACGATCCCCGGTTCGAGCCTCAAGGTGATTCGCATCGAGCGCCGGATGGCGAGCGGCAAGGATCATGCCGGCGAGCCCGCGGAAATTTCGGTGGTCACCGTCGAGGACACCGCGAGCGGCGTGGACCGCGAGTTGATCGTCGGGCTGCCGGCGCTCGCCCACGATCCGGTGGCGCTGGTCGAGGATGCGGCCGGGGGAACCTACTACGTGGCTCGTACGGGACAGCGTTTCCGCTCCGCCGACGGGCGCGACTTCATTGTCGGGGATGTGCGGCCGAACCAGGTCGTGATCGAGGACATGGCGACCGGTGAGACGACCACCCTGCGTCTCCGCGGCCCCCGCGGCTGAACCCCCAGAAACCATGGAACCATCGACCACGCTTCGTCCCGGCGACTCCGTCCGGCAATTCTCCGTGCTCCTCCAGAACCGTGCCGGGGCGCTGGCGGCGCTGGCCAAGCTGCTCCGCAACAACGCCATCGAGGTGGTGGGCATCAGTGTCCAGGACTCGCGGGATGCGACCGTGGCGCGGCTCGTGGTGACCGATCCCGACTCCGCCGAGCAGATCTTCATCGAGAAGGGGATCCCGCACACGCAGTCATCGCTGGTGGTGGTGGCGTTGCGCGAGTCCGGCCCCGGCCTGTTGCAGGTCCTCGACACCCTGATGGTGGCCGAGACCAACATCGATTTCGCCTACGCGCTCATGCCTTCGGCCGAAGGCGAGGCCCGTTTGGCGATGCACGTCGAGGATCACGACTTCGCCGCCTCGGTGCTCAACCGGGCCGGCTTCAAGATCCTTTCGCAGGACGACCTGAGCCGGTGATCGGAGTGCGGACTGAAGTCCGCGCTCCATTCCTCACTCCGTCCGCGAGAGCTTGGTCAGGCCGCGCTGGAGGAGCTGGGTGTCGACGTTGGTGGCGAGGACATCGTCGAGGTAAACGGCGAAGTCCTGGTTGTCGAAGCGGATGGAGTGAAGTCCGTCGGCCGGCGTTGCGCCGAAGGCCTCGACGAGGCTCTTGATGTCGCGGACCGGCTTTCCGTTGACCTCGGTGACGATGAGGTTGCGCAGCGGCTCGTAGCCGACCGTGGCCGGAGTGGCGATGACTCCCGAGAGGAACACGACGCGATCAAAGCGCTCTTCGTAGGCTTCGGGGTTCTCATACACGTCGAGCAGGTCGAGCGGTGCCCTCGATTCCCACTCCTTGCCGAAGGTCTCCAGCATCGGGCGGGTCAGTTCCTGGAAGAGCAGGCCGCCCTTGATCAGGAAGTTCGGGGCCTTGCCGTAGGTGTAGTCCGGGACCAGGCGCTCGGCGGCCTGGAGCCGCTCCAGCGTCGCCGTGAGTTCGACCACCTCGCCGTCGCGGATGACGCCGAGCGTGACCTCGTCGCCGGCACCCTTGGATCCGCGGACCAGGTGGCTCCAGAAGACCCGTCCAAGCTCGGGATCCTCGTAGTATCCCTGCCGGTCGATGTCCATGCCGTCGACCGTCAGAATCACGTCGCCCTTCTCAAGGCCGGCCTCGTCGGCGGCGCTGCCCTTGCGAACGGTCGAAACGTAGATGCCGCCGTTGTCTTCCGGAAGCTTGAGCCACGAGCGGAAATTCGTGTCGTCCGTCGAGGTGGTCGCCACCCCGAGAGAGGGGAAGCCCTCGTAGCTGCCGTCGGCGGCATCATCGAGGAAGCGCTGAACGATGGGCGTCGCGGTGACGTCGCTGATCTGGTCGTCGGAGTTGTAGTTGGTAAGCATCCCGGCGAGCTTGCCCTCGCTCAGCACGGGCAGGGAAAAGCTGCTGGCGGACTTCTGCATCGAGGCCTTCACCTCGTAGGCGAGGAAGAACTGACCGGGCAGGAAATTGGAGATCACGTCGAGGCTCTGGATCGGGCCGCTGGTGACCAGCGGGATGCCGTTGCTTTCGACCTGGACGATGTCGAGGACGTCGCCGGGCTTGGGAGCTTCGGCGATTTCGAGCGGGACGAGGGCCTCGAAGAAATCGTCGTCCGCGTCCTCGAGGGTGAGCAGGGCGAGGTTGGCCTCGTAGTCCACCGCCTCGACCCGGGCCGGGGCGAGCTTCAGGCCATCCGCGGTTTCAAGCTCGAGGTAGGTGGCGTCGGTGACCATCTCGGCGGTCGTCAACACATGGGTGTCGCTGACGACCGCACCGAGGGATCGACGCTTCCGGGGAGCGTTCTTCTCCCACGGCTGGCGTTGGTTCCAGTCCTGCCGGGTCGAGCTGACGCGCACGGTCGAGAGCGTCGGGTCGAAGGCCGGAGCGGCCGGCTCTTCGGCGATCTCGGGCAAGGGTGCCGGCTCGATTTCCGTGATCGGATCCGGAGAGTCGCAGGCGCTGAAGGTGACCGCCGCGAGAAGGAGGAAGGGTGAGGTTCTCATTCTTCGAGATTGGAAAGTTGGTCGATGGCGTAGGTGCGCTGAATCCGCTCGTTGGCCGCCGCAACTTCGGCGCCGGGAATCACGATGGGGCGGGGCGTGCCGAGCAGTTCGATCACGAAGAACGGCGGAGGCTCGGCGGGGTGGAGCAGCTCGTGGGCGCGCTTGATGGAGGTGACCTTCTCGCCGTTGATGGTGTCGACCACCTTGCCGGTGAAGCCGCTGAGCTGGCTGTTGATCGGATCGCTCTCGATGCGGGTCAGCACGACGATGTCCTCCAATTCCGTGAAGATGCCTTCCGAAAGGTAGTCCTCATACAGTCGCCGGACGTTGATGTCGTCGAACTTGGCGGTGGCGAACAGGTTGGTGTCCAGCGGTTGGAAGACCAGTCCGGCGAAGACGATGTAGCGGGGCTGCTTCTCGTACTGGATGGCGTACATCCGGTTCTGGGGCAGGGTCTTGAGGGCGACGTCGCGGTCGTGCCAGGTGTCGCCGGAGCGGAAGCGCAGCTGGACGGTGTCGCCGGCGAACTTGCGCTCGACGATCTCGTTGAGGTCGACCTTCGCACCGTCGATCAGGATCTGGCCGGCGCTGTCGATCGGGTTGCCGTCGATCGCGGTGAGGATGTCGCCGGCCTTGAGGATGCCGTCGCACGAGCCGCTGGGGACGACGTTGGTGACGAGCACGCCGATGTCGTCGTCGGGCAGCTTCAGCGCCTGTCGCATTGCCTGGTTGAAGAGCGGGAAGGTCGAGATCGCGAGGTCGACGTAGTGGTCGTAGTGCCCGTCCTCGATGTCGGTGAGGAAGCGCCGGACGACCGGGGTCGGGATGATGTAGCCGGTGTTGTCGGCGTCGCGGCGGCCCTGGAAGGCGACGCCGATCACCTTGCCGTCCTGCAGGACGGGTCCCCCGGAGTTGCCGGGGTTGATCGCGGCATCGATCTGGATGACCAGGTGCTGGTCGGCGCGGGAGTGCGAGTAGCTTGAGAAATCGACGCGGGAAACCACGCCGCGGGTGACCGAGAGCCGCTGGCCGCCGATCGGGTAGCCGATGACCCGGACCTGGCTTTCAAGCTCCGGCACGCCGCCGATGTCGAAGACGGGGAATTCCTCGAAGTCGGAGAAGTCCTCCACCGAGAGCAGGGCGAGATCGCAGTCGTGCGCGATGTGCTCGACGCGTGCCGGGTATTTTTTCGGGCTACCGTGGACGGTGATCAGGAGGCGCCGGGTGTTGGAGACGACGTGGGCGTTGGTGAGGATCTTGTTGTCGCCGATGATGAAGCCGGTGCCGATGCCGCCGCCGAAGCGTCCGCTGTTCCACGGGGTGGCGTAGTCGGGCACCTGGACGGCGGACTCGATGCGGACGACCGAGCGATAGACTTCCGATGGGGCCGCGGCGGGTTTGTCGGGAATCGCCTGCTGGGCGGCCAGCGGGAGGGTGAGCAGGAAAAGGAGCAGGGAGCGCATGGTGCGGGAGTTCACGGGAGTAGCGAGGCGTGGGCTTGGATTTGTGGAAGATCGATGAGGCGGGGGTGCCGATTTCATCATCGGCGCTCCTAGACGTTGAAGCGGAACTCGATCACGTCGCCGTCCTTGACGACGTATTCCTTGCCCTCGATGCGGAGCTTGCCGGCGTCGCGGGCGGCGGCCTTGGAGCCGGCGGCGACGAGGTCGTCGTAGTGGACCACCTCCGCGGCGATGAAGCCGCGCTCGAAGTCGGTGTGGATCACCCCGGCGGCGGCGGGAGCCTTGTCACCGGCGGTGATCGTCCAGGCGCGGGTCTCCTGCTCGCCGGTGGTCAGGTAGGTGCGCAGGCCGAGGAGGTGATAGACGGCCTTGATCAGGGTCGAGACGCCGGAGTCGGCGACGCCCATGTCGGCGAGGAACTCGGCGGCTTCGGCGGGGTCCAGGTCGATGAGTTCCTCCTCGATGTTGGCGGAGATGACGACCGCTTCGGCACCGTGGGCTTCAGCCGCGTAGGCGGAGACCTTGGCGACCAGCGGGTGGCTTTCGGGGTTCTTCTGCGCCTCGGCGAGCTCGCCTTCGTTGACGTTGCAGGCGTAGATGGTGCGCTTGGACGAGAGCAGGAAGAACTCGCGCAGAAGCCTGGCTTCCTTGTCGTCGAGTGGAAGGGTGATGGCGGGTTTGCCCTCGTTCAGGTGGGGCATGAGCTTGTCGATCAGTTCGACCTCGGCCTTGGCCTCCTTGTCGCCGCCCTTGGCCTTCTTGGCACGGGAATCCCGGCGTTTGTCGAGCGCGGCGATGTCGGCGAGGATCAGCTCGGAATTGATGATCTCGATGTCGCGCACCGGATCGACCGAGCCGAGTTCGTGGATGATGTCGTCGTTCTCGAAGCAGCGGACGACCTGGACGATGGCGTCGGTCTCGCGGATGTTGGCGAGGAACTTGTTGCCGAGGCCGGCGCCTTCGGAGGCCCCTTCGACCAGGCCGGCGATGTCGACGAACTCGATGGCCGTGGGGATCAGCTTCTTCGACTTGGAGAGCTTGGAGAGGGGTTCGAGTCGTTCATCGGGCACGGTGACGACGCCCACGTTGGGGTCGATGGTGCAGAACGGGTAATTGGCTGCCTCCGCGTTTCGGGTGCGGGTGACGGCGTTGAAGAGGGTGGACTTGCCGACATTGGGCATTCCGACGATTCCGGCCTTGAGCATGGCGGCGCAGGCTGGGGCGGGGCTTCGCTGGTGCCAAGTGCGAAGTGATGGGCGGCGATGGCGTGGGGGAGGGAAGGACCGCGCGACGCTGTCGCGCATGGGTTAGTGGGTGGGGATCGCCAATTCAGAGAAGGCGGTTCCACGGTCGGTCGTTCCAGGGAGGGTTTCGGCGCAATCGGCGAGGCGAGGCGCGACAGCGTCGCGCGGTCCGGAAACGAAAAAGCCCGCCGGTGAGGCGGGCTTTTGGGAGAAACATGGAAGATGCGTCGATCAGCGCCGACGGCGGAGCAGGCCGAGCAGGCCAAGGCCGCCAAGGAGAGCGATGGAAGGCTCGGGAACGACGGTGAAATTGACAGTCGGATTGCTGCTGAATCCGAAGATGTTTCCGGCCGTATCAACGCCGTTTGTGTAGGACTCCGTGTAGAGCTCAAGAGTATAGTCACCTGGAGCCAAGCCATCCAGCATGCTTGTCGTTCCGCTCAGCACAGTCCACGTGTAATTTCCACTAGAGCTGTTGGAGTTGTCGGTGAACTGAGCAAAGGCTCCGGGCGATCCACCCTGCTCATAAACGGCCCAGAAAAGGTTTCCGTGGGTCACATCTGAAGACTCGTTCTCGTAGGTCTTGTATTCAAACCCTTTGACCGTGAGTACATCAGAAGTCGAGTAAGTGGTTCCGAGGCTTCCCAAGGTTGGGTTGAAACCGTCCGAGGTAAGGTTGTGACCCTGTTGGGCACCAGGTCCGGGAGTCACCCCAGTCACGACTTGGTTGTAAACGTTCCCGCCTCCGTTCAGAGAAGTCACGAAATATAAGCCATCAAAGAAGCCGGTGGCTGCGGAGGCGGGGAGAGCAAAGGCAAATGAAGCTGCGAGGACAAACAGACGATTCATAGGTTTCAGTGGGTTACGGCTGATAATGTCAAAATCCGCGGGGCGGTTTACAAGAAATTTTCCGCCAAATTACTTCGGCCTCAGGGCGTTTGTGTCGCAGGAGTTGCGGGGCCTCTGTTGCAAGGGATGTTTCCTTTTTGCTAGACATTGCCCTCAAAACCGGCAGGTTATCCGGG
>JAKZES010000070.1 GCA_022548915.1 Verrucomicrobiaceae bacterium E54 | reverse complement strand
ATGGGCCGCGTGGCGCGGCGATTGGTTCTAGACATCCCCGCCAGCCTGCCGCCTTACCCCCCAGCGCGGTAGGGGGCCGATTTTAGGACGCTTACGACGCAACCGCCCGGCGGCAACCTCCATCGCGAGCCTGACGCCGGCTTCGGTCAGCACGTCGTCCATGTAGTCGAGCCTGCTGATCAGCGTGACCGAGGGTTTGGTGCCCGTCTTCACTGTGGCGCTCCCCGGCGCCTTCCGGTGCCTGGTGGCCCACTGAGCGGCACCACGGACCCGGCCACCGATTGCCTTGGCAGCCTTGATCCAGACCCCCTTGGCGAAGCCGACCCGCCGCTGGATCCTGGCGATGTAGGTGTCGAGTGCCTTCCGGCTCGTGACGATCTGGGCGGGCTCGCGCCGGGTGACGTTCGCGTAGGGACCGGTTCGGCTCTCCTGGTGGTGCTTCGGGTCGAGCCGGCCGACCGGGAGGTGCTTCCACTTCGAGGGGGATTCGGCGAGTGCCTTCCGCGCTCGTGCGAATCGCCGGTTCTGGATGTGGGCCCAGAACCGGTCGGCGTGGGTCGAGTCCGCAGCCTGGGCGCTCTCGTATGCCTGGTCGGGCGTGGCGAAGACCTTGAGGATGTCGCCGGCCACCGCCTTCTCGCCCCGCTTCTTCGCCTTCTGCGAGAACCCGAACGACCGGGTGTTCCGGGCCAGCTCGACGGCGAGCCCACGGGCCTCCTGCTTCACGAGCGATTCCAGCGTGCGGCCGACCTTCTCCGGGTAGCGGTTCAGCAGACGCGCCACGTCGCTGCCGCCCTTGAGTTTGGTGGTGAACTGGATCGGATCACTCATGGGGCGAGGCGAGGTCGAGGGTGATGAACGGCGAGGACGGACGGCGGCGGATCGTGGTGATGCGGTAGGTGCTGCCGTCCACGGTGACGATCTGGCCGTGCGCGGGAGTCGTGGTCAGGTCGATCTTGAGGACGCGAATCGACATGTCCGCTTCCGGCACCAGGCCGCCGAGGTCGATCTGGGCGCCGAGCTGCGGTTCGGACACCAGCGCGGCCACCTTCGCGCCGTTGATCTCCACCTCCACCCCGCACTCGGCGAGCATGGCTCGGAAGTCGGCGATGCGTTCGGATTGCAGGCTCATGACGGAAAAGGGCCGCCGCGGATTTCAGTGTCCACGACGGCCCTGCCAACCAATGCCAGATGGATCAGGCGCTGACGATGCGGCGGATACCGTCGGCGCGGGCCACCTTGAAGCCGTAGAGGCACTCGACGGTGATGTAGACCTTGTTGGCGCGGGTGTCGGTGTGGCGCAGGTAGCCGAAGGTGAGTCCGGTCTGCGGGTCGGTCACCGCTCCCGCCTCGTCGTATTTCGCGACCGGGGTCAGGTAGCGCATGGCCACCGCGAGGCCGCTCGGGTGGGCCGCCATGCCGACCAGGTTCTCGCCGTTGTCGGGCAGGACCGTGGTCTCATACATGTCGAACCCGGCGATCCGGTTGATGCGGGCCTCGATGACCCCCGGCTGGGCGAGCGGCAGGATGAACGACTTCGCCACCACGTCGTCGGCGAGCAGGTTCGAGAAGTAGGCGTCGTCCAGGATGAGCGAGCGCATCTCGGGCGGCATCTTCACGTCGGCGCAACCCTCGCGGATCTCGATCACCTTGGCGTAGTCGCAGGCGGTGGCGGCGAAGGCCGGGACCACCGGAGCGCCGTAGTTCGCGGCGGTGATCTCGGTGAAGATGTCCTGGAGGACGTCGTAGGCGAGCTGGCGGATCGCGGAACCGACGAGATTCTCCAGCAGCGGCAGCGCGGTCTCGATGTTCTCGCGGGCGGTCATGTGGACCGTCTTGTATTTGTGGCGGTCGAGGACGACGGGGACCACGGTCACGGTGGAATCCGCGTTCGCGGTGTAGTCGCCCGCGAAGTCGCTCGACGCGGAGGGCGCGCCGATCAGGGGCACGCGCACGGTGTCGAGGCGGTCGGCCGGGGCCGGCGAGAAGTTGGACGAGAACGCCCGCAGCGGGAGCAGGCTGTGCATCCACGGGGCAAGGGCGCTTTGGGCGACCTTGATGTCCTTGACGTTGGTGAGGGTGTTGGCCATCGGGAGATTCAGTTAGGTGTGAGAGCTGGTGGCGGTTACTGGGCGGCGAGGAGTTCGGCGCGTTGCTCGTCGTTGAGCTTGCGCCAGAAGGCGGTCTGCTTGACCGGGTCGGTGATCGCGGCGAGCTGGTCGGCAAGAGGCTTGCCCTGGCTGTCGCCCTTCGGGGTGGCGGAAGCCGGCTTCGGCGCGGCGGTGCCGTAGTATTCGGCGGCGCGTTCCTCGGCGGTCTTGGCGTCGGCCTTGAGCTGGTCGACTTCCGCCCGGGCAGCCTTGAGGTCGGTTTCGAGTCCGGTGATCAGGCCGGCGGCATGTTCCGCCTGCTCCTTGAGCTCCTTGTTGGCGGCGGTGAGGGTCTCGTTCTCCTTGAGGGCTTCGTCGAGGAGTCCCTTGGCATCGGTGAGCTGCGATTCGAGGTCGCGCTTCTCGGCGATGGCGGCATCGAGTTGTTCGTCGAGCGTCTGCATTTGCCGGTGTCTCCCGTGTCAACCCAAGTGGCGGAACCGGATGCGCCGCTCGACCTCGGCGCGGGTGTCGGCCAGCCCGGAAACGAGCCCGTGGCCGAACGCGGACCTCGCGGCGAAGTGCTGTCCTTCCATCGCGCCATCCGCCACCTGGCGGCGGGAACGCACGGCATCCTTGAATTGCGCCCACGTTTCCTCGACGCCCTGCTGGAGCCACGCCCGCTGGTCGTCGGTCAGGCTCGTCCCCGGCACTCCAGCCCCCTTGAATTTGCCCGCAGCGAACACCTCGATCTTCACGCCGGCCTTGGCGAATGCCTCGGAGCGGTCGACCACGGGGAGCAGGACCCCGATGGACCCGACCCGTGCGCTCGGGGCGGCGTAGAGGACATCGGCCTGGGAACCGACCCAGTAGGCCGCCGAGCACATCATGCCCGCGCTGAAGGCATACACCGGCTTGCGGGCGACGGCATTGCGCACGGCGGCGGCGAGCTCCGGGGTGCCGTTGATCGACCCGCCCGGAGAGTCGATGTCCAGGAGGATCGCGCCCACCGACCGGTCCCCGGCGGCGAGGTCGACAGCCTCTCGGACCATCTCGGTGTCCGTCGCCCCGAAGAACCGGGCGATGGGATCCGGGCGGCGCAGCATCACGCCATGGAGCGGGATGACCGCGAGCCCGTCGTCGACCTCGGCTCCGTCCTGCTCTTTGGCTGTGGAACCTGCCGCTGATGCGAGGGAGGCCGCCACGAGGTCGGTGAGCGAGGCGTGCGCCTCGGGCGTGATGAGCCAGGGGTGATGGTGGAGCAGTTCGGGCAGCGACGCGTTCACGCCGGGGGCTGCGGTGTCAATGAAGTCAGCCCACCGGACGGACGGTAGAGCAGCTCCAGGGGCACCTCGTATTTCTCGGCCAGCGCGAGGAGCGCCTTCGCGTTCTGGGCGCGGATCTCCATTTCCTCGGAGAAGTCCATGCCGAGTTCCGCGAAATGCTCGGCCAGCGTCTTGAGACCCATCTCCACGTCGGCGCGGTTCTGCTGCGCCTCGCGTCCGGCATCGACCGTGATCCGGCGGGGCGTGGTGAACGTGACCCGCGTCCAGTCCTCGACGGGCGGCAGCTTCCCGGTGCGGATCGCGTGGCCGATGACGAACAGCCAGGTCGGACGGATCATCCGCTCGATCAACACCGTCTGCCGCCGCGAGAACCGGCGGTCGGCCTTCGCCACCACGAGCCGCACCCCCGCGCCGCCGACCTTGGACGAGTCCGCCGCGAACTCGAACGGGATCATGCCCAGCGCGGAATCCCTCCGCAGGTGTTCGAGGAAGCCGGTGAACGTGGGCGATGGCCGGTTGCTCTGGAAGCTCTCCAGGTCCTCCTCCGGGTTGAGCCGGACCATCTTGCCGCCGATGATCCGCTGGAGCGTGACCGGGTCACTCGGCTCGGTGGCGGCGGTGGCCCCTGGGATCTGGAAGTCGCCGGTGTCGTCGGTGTCAGTCCGGTTCGTCTTGAGCACCCGGGACACGTCCGCGTTGTCCTTCACCGCGTGCTTCTCCAGGGCGAGCAATTCCATCTCGTCGAGGAGGTGGTTGATCGAATGCTGGAGGGTCGGAGCGCCCCGGACCTGGCTCGGGGAGTCCGGCTCGAAGACATGAAGGACGAAAGCTGCCTCCAGGTCGTCGAATCCGCCCTCGTCGTCGAGCAGGCGGTAGGCGACCGGTCGGCCCACGGGATCGAGCTTCACGCCGTCGATCGTCTCGTCCTCGCCGTCGTCGCCGATCCGGTGCGCCTCGATGAGCTGGAGCTTCGGCAGGTCCCGGTCGTCGAGCACGCGGTGGACAAAGACCTCGCCGTCGGTGTCGAGCGCCCGGCAGGCGAGGTGCTGGCACTCGGAGAAGCTGAACCGGCCCGTGATGTCCGCGCTGCGGGCCCACCGCTGGAAATGTTCCTCTGCCGCCCGGTTCCACTCCGGGTCGGGCGAAAGCGCCTGGGGGCGGATCCCGTCCCCCACCGCGTAGAGGGCCATGTTGCCGACCAGCTCGCGGAAGAACCCGGAGTTCTTCACCAGGTAGCGGGAGCGGCGGACCAGCTCGCTGCGCACGGACGCGGTGAGGTCGAATTTGGCATCCTGCGGCGCGGCTCCCGGGATGCTGCCCCGGCGCGACGAGGCATTCGCGGCCTCGTACGGGCCGGTGCCGAAAAGGAGGCGAACCGCGATGCGTTGCAGGATGTTCATTTCGCGAGGTGACCGGAGATGAAGGAAACCGACGCCTGGCCGGGCGGGCTGCCGTAGGTGTCCGGGTCGAGGACACGGAGCGCGTGAGCGCATTCGGCGAGCACCTCGTCGACGGGCATGGTGAACTGCTTCCCGGCAGACGTGCCCGAGTCGCTCCAGTTCATGAGCGTCTTGCCCTCAAGGAGGAACTCCTTCGCCCTCGCCTGGATCGCGAGGACCTCGGCAACGGTGAATCCGGTCACAAACAGTCCGCGGGCCATCTGCCAGCGTGCCGTGTCAAGCGACGGCGCGACCGTCCTTCACCCGCTCCCGTGCCTCCGCGAGGGTGATCCCAATGGCGAGCTGCAGGTGCGCCTTGTCCACGAACCGCTTCCAGCTTCCGCCCCATTCGAGGCCGAGGTCTTCACCGATTCGCCCGCAGCGTTCCATGAGCGGGCTGTCCCAAAGCGCCTGGCCGTTCTCGTCGAAGACGACGAAATCCCACGCGACGCCGAAGTTGTGCCACGAGTAGCCGGGGCGGGCGTTGGTCACCTTTCTGCCGGACTCAGTGCGTCCCTTGGCGTAGAGCGTGGCCTGTTCCTCGTAGGTCCGGGTGCCGCAGATGATCTTCACGTTGATCCCGGCTTCCCGGCACTTCCGCAGCCATTCGCGGGCCTTCCGCTGGGCGTTCGGGACGAGGGTGGCGAGGTTCTTCTCGGAGCGCGGGTCGAACTCGGCGGTGTCCGGCTTCGGGGTCGGTTCGGGGGTGCCGATGCCGAGGCGGTTCGCGATGGCACCCGCCGTGATCGGTCCGGGGATGCCGTCCGCGGTCACGCCGACGAAGGCCTGGATCTTTCTCCAGAGCGTCTTGCTCATGGCCGGGTGGGCGCGTCAACCGCCGCTCACTTGTCGGAGAGAGGCTCGATTACGACCTCGATGCGGCCGTCCGGGTGAACGCGGATCTCGCCCTGCTCGGCGACGATGGTTCCGCTGACCGGCGGGACGCTGGTGCAGGACGCGAGGACGGCGGCAACGCCGAGGAGAAGGATGGATCGCTTCATGATGCCTCGGCCGGGGTGTCAACGAGGTTCAGATCCCAAGGGGGAGCTGCGACGGCCCTTCAATTCGGCTTCCCTTGCGGATGTTGTCGGCTGCCCAGCGCGGGCACAGGTTGAGGTAGTTGAAGCAGATTGCCTGCTGGCGGGCATCGGTGAGATCGAACTGGGAGCAGGGCACGACGTGATCGATGTGCCACTCGCCGTAGTTGGCCCACGACATCTCCGCCGTGAACTGCCCTTCGAGGTGCAACCGAAGCTCGGCGACGGTCGCTCCCGTCAAGTCCAGGGCCGATTTGTCCCGTTTGCAGCGGCCCGTCCTGACCAAATCACTCAGCCGAGCTCGGAGGTGGCATTTGATCGCAAACTCCGGGTCGGACTTGCGCCGATTGCGGGCCCATTCCCGTTGCTGCTTTCGGAGCCTTGCCTTTGAGTCCTCACACCTGATCCGCTTTCGGTACGCTTTGAGGGATGCCTCCCTCACTCGCTTCCGGCCCTCTTCGGTTTCAGTGAGGCGGCGGTAGTATTCCCTGCCGGCCCGTTGGCGTCTGGAATCGAAGTCTGTCCCGTCGTTCCGCCGCCTTCGCGAGTAGGCTTTGGAGTATGCCGCTTGTTTCTCCCGCCACTCCGGGTCATCTTGGCGCTTCCTCCTGCGCCATTCTCGCAGCCGTCTGTTCTTCTTCTTCTCACGTTGCTCCGGGGTCACTCCCCGGGTCGCCTGTCAAAGTCGGGTTTGGAACGGACTCCCGGCCGACGATCTTGAGCATGGTCGCTGCTGCAGCCTGCATGCTCTCACAGTCGAAGTAGTGTTGGGGGCGACTGCCGATCTGTTTCCAAATCCACTGGCCCTTCTCCTTGATCCGATGTTCACCCTCCATCTGGGCGAGGTATTCGTCGTCGATGTCGTCGGGCACCTCCCATGTCGGTCCCACCGCCGGGTCCTGGTTGCGCCGCAGCCGGGCGAGCGTGTCCTTGATGTTCAGGTTGCTCCAGTAGTGGACGTGGCAGTGCTGGCGGTGGGAGAGCACCACCTTTCGCCGGGGCGAGTAGAACCGCTGGATGCGCTTCCCGTCCCGGCTCTTGTGCGGATAGACCGGGCGGCGGTCGCCGATGAGCGCGACCCACCCGCGCTTGGCGCACTCACGATAGACGTCGTAGGTCGCGTAGCCGGCATCGAGGAACACGAGGCTCGGATGGATCTCGAAGCGTTCCTGGAGAACGTCGATGTCGGTGAAGGTGAGGATCCGCTCGTTCCAGACCAGGCGGCTCGACCCGTCCGCCGACCACGACCGGACGACCGCGAACAGGTGGTCCATCTGGCAGTCGACCGTGAGAACACGCAGCGGGATCAGCCCCTTCCGCTCGGGCAGCGGTGCGGCGAGCACGGTGCCGGTCCGCGGGTCGATGGCGCCCTCTTCCTCCCAGCTCTCGCCCCGCTTGTAGCCGGATTTGACGATCTCCAGCTTGTAGTCCTCGACGTACTCGCGCCACGGCAGCCCGAGCCGCTTCTGGTAGAACTGCTGAAGCAGGGTCACGTCACCCTTCCGCGCCGCCGCCTTCGCCCGGAGGTAGAGTTCGGCCAGCGCCCCCCAGCTCATCGCGCACAAGGCATTCCAGTGGAATCCGACGTTCTCGGCCGACGCCTTCGGGTTCTTCCTGATGAACTTCCCGGAGGCGTTGAGTTCCCGCCGGGTGCGCTCGGAGTCGGTGAAGTAGTGGTTGCACGATTCGCAGCGCATTGATGTCGTGCGCCTCACCTCGTCGAAATCCCAGTCGCCGAAATCGTCCTTCGCCGACTTGCTCCATTCGACGTTCTCCCACTTGAACGGCTGCCGGTGGTGGCACTTCGGGCAGGCGAACGTCCATTCCCGCTGGTCAGTGGTGAGGAACTTCCGGTGGGTGTCATCGTCCTCCTCGCCGCCCTGGCTCATGAAGATGCACTTGCCCAGCCACCCGAAGGCGGTGACACGCGCCTCCGCTTCCGCCATGTGTCCTTCGGGCCAGCGCCAGGTTTCATCGCCGACCAGCCAGCGGATCGAGCGGCGCTGGAGGTTCGTCTTGTTGTGCGCCCCGAGAATCCAGAGCACCATGCCGTTGGTGAAGTGGATCGCGTTGTTCTTCCGCTTGTGCCGGTGGATGCCGGTGGGCATCAGGCGGGCGACCGGCTGGCATTGATCGAAGAGCTTCTGCAGGCGGGCCTCCGAGTAGTCGCGGGCGTCCTCGTCGGTCTGGTCGAGCCACAGCGCCGGTCCCGGCAGGTTCGAGATGATGTAGCAGAGCGTCAGCTCGGGCGCGGTGGTCTTCGACGACTGGACCGAAGCGATGATCGAGACGAGCCGAATGCGCGGATCGACGATGGCTTCCATCACTTCGCGGATCCAGGGAGAGTTCTCCGAGCGGAAGCGTCCCGGGTTCGGGGAATACGGGATGCCGTCGACGTGCTCCTCGCACCATTCCCACGGCGGCCTTCGGTCGGGCGGCTGCCACGCCTCGCGCCAGATGTCGTGCAGCGCTTTCATGACTCGTGGAGACAGCGCAGCACCTCATCAATCGCCTTCCGGCACTCGCGCTGAATGCCGGTGGCGTCGAGACCGGAGAGCACAGGGGGCAACTCGTTCTCGAATTTTGCCCGCAGTACTGAGGTCGCCTGGGCAACGAGCCCGATCCACTCCTCGCGGACCTTCGTGAGCGGCACGTATTCGCCCTTCTTGACGGCGATCCGCAGCTCCCGTTCCTCGACCTCGGCCAGCAGCTTTCGGGCTTTCAGCGCCTCCTCGCTGCCAGCGGGCGTCCTGCCGACCTTCAGACCGCGAATCCGCACGAACTCGCGCCAGTCGGCGACCGGCCACATGCCGTTGGACAGCGCCTTGGGGGAACCGTCCATCTTCTGCCAGTTGCCCAGCGTGCGGCGCGTGACGCCGAGGATCGCAGCCAGTTCGACCAGGTTCTTCGCGTAGGCCAGGGTCTCCGCGCTCCCGGCCGCCCGGGACTCGATCCGGGCACGCTCGGCAACGGTGAGGGGCTTCCCGGCGGCGACCTTCTTGACGATGTTCTGGAAGTCGGCGTCGAGGATCTTCTCAGCCACCTCCTGGGACAATTCCTTCGGCTCCACGCCGACCGAGGGGTGTCAATTGGAATCGGGTACGACCGATTGCCACTGGTGAGTCTTCATCAGCTTCACCGCGGATGAAAGCCCCTCTGAAAGGCTAACCTTGCTAACGAAAGAAAAGTTTGGCCCTTCCAGCGCGGATCTTCCAACCGACAATGGCCTTCTTGTCGACATCAGAATAGATCATTCCCGCTCCAATGACATACTCTCTCATGCCATCAACTTTTCGCTGAAGATCTGCCTTGCTTCCAATGTCAAACTGCTCAATCGCCGGATCATATGGGCCGGAGAGTCTCCTCTCTTTCCAGTCTGGGTGATAAAGTCCGGTCCTTCTGCATGAGACACAGACATCCTCAAAAACAAGCTTTCCTCCCTGAATGCACATCATCCTCAGATCACCCAAACCCGGATGACCTTCCGTAATCACCAGTTTGACAATCGGAATCACGAGGTCGCCCTCAACAAGTTCAGGAGGTCCAAACGTGGCGTCATCTAGAACCATGTCGTGAAATGATGGTTCCACGTGTTCTGTCTGATTTTCCTGTTTTTTCGGTTCTGTCATTGTGCCTCCCAGCGATGACGGAAGCTCGAGCTCTGAGCCCTCTGCGGATATCGCGTTTGCAATGGCTGGCGGTCTAGCGTATTGCCGCCGCGAACGCTTTCAGTTCCTCGACGTGCTCAGGCTTCAGAGACTTCAAGGGCACTGTGTATTCCTTGCGATCTTCTTCTTTGATGAGACGGACCTTGTCTCCTTCCACCGAGACTACACGGCAGCTGATCACCGATCCGGTAGTATTCGTCAATCGGAAGAACGGGTTGTCTGGAGAGCATTTCCAGGCCCCCTTCTCATATTGCAAGACTGTTTTGCCAGTGACGGGGTCCAATAGATCAGAGAAGTTAGGGACGGGATAGAAGTCTACGCCGAAGATACCTCGGCTGCCAAGCGTAAGGTCATGTACTAAATTTCCTTTGGTATCGACCCAGCCCCAGTCGCCGTCTGTCTTTGTGGCAACGTAGGCATAACCACTTGGCGAGAAGGGACAGGCAGCTCCCCAAGCAAATGGGATCGCAACGTTCCCGTCCTTGTCCACGAAGCCGTATTTGCCGTCCTTTTTGGCTGGAGCCAGACCATGCTGGAAGTAGGCGGAGCCCAGCGTGGAAGAGAACTCCCAGCCATCGGGTTTCTCGAAGACAATTGGCTTCCCGGTTCTGTCGATAAACCCAGCCTTCGCTCCCTTTTTTCCAACTAACGCGGCTCCCTCACAAAAACGTCCCGCAAAATCCCATTCGCAGGGGATTACGATTTCCCCCGTAGTATTCATGTAGCCTTGCTTGCGGGTCTTGAGATCTTGGATTCGGGTCAGTCCTTCATTGAAGCCGAAGTAAAAAGAGGTAGGCACGCCGAACCCTTCTGGCACACGCAGTTTCACTTCGCCATCTGTGGCGAAAAAGCCTTTGTAATGAACGTAGTCGCCAAACGCAATCATTCCCTCGTTGGAGGGCTTGAGAGCCTTCCATTCAACGGGAATGACTAGTTGGCCTTCCTTGTCGATGGCACCCCACAGCTTGTCCTTTTTTACAATAGCAATGTCTTCGGAAAAACTCCCGATCGAATCCCACGTTGGAGGAATAATTACGGTTCCACTCAAGTCGATTACCCCCCACTTCCCGTCACGCATCACGGCGGCCCGGTCGTCGCTGAATTTCTCGACCCTGTCCCACTGTGCCTCAATCACAATGTTTCCCCTAAGGTCTATGAAGCCCGCCTTGCCCTCATCAGAGTAGGAGAAGAGGCCCTGCCCGATAGGAGGTTGTCTCGCCTCGACGGTTGGGAAGACCATAGCGGCGAGGCAAGAAAGTGCTGCGAACTGGAGCCATTTACTACGACGGAAGGTTGGTATCTTCTTCATGACAGATGCCTTAGGGCTACAGGGATTGTGGATGGGAGGTCAATTTGGAAGTGGCCAAATCGCCCCTTCGTTGGGCGTGGAAGGTTCGCGCAGAAAGGTCAATTCTGCCAAGTGCCGGCAGCGGGAAGTTTACGCCTTGACCGCCACCCACCCGGCGAAGTTCAAGTGCCGCCAGAAGCAATCGACCGAGCGGAATCCCTCCTCGTGGAGCAGGTCCTCGTTCCAACGGGCGGTGACCGGGACGAGAACGCCTTCCAGGGACAGCCGCTTGCGGTCGATCTCGGCCTCCGAGTAGCCGTTCTGCTTCTTGATCGCCAGGAACAGGTCGACGAAGGCGTCGTCGAGTTCGGAAGTCGCGCCGAGGACCTTCTCGACCAGGATGAAGGCACCGCCGGGGGCGAGCGAGTCGAAGACCCGCCGGATGATGCGCTGGCGGTATTCGATGGGCGTGAACTGGAGGGTGAGGACCGAGAGCACCACGCTGGAGGTCACATCCGGGAACTCGTGCCGCAGGTCGGCAGGCTGGATGGTGACGCGGTCGCCGTGCGGGTTCTTCGCAAACTTCTCGCGGGCCGCCTCGATCATCGGTTCACTGATCTCCAGGCCGATGTAGTCGTTGGCCGCGCCGAAGATGGAGACGAATGGCAGCAGCGCCTCGCCCCGCGAGCAGCCCATGTCGATGATGGTGGTCCCCGGTTGGACGAAGCGCCGGCCGACCTCAAAGGTGACCATCCGCATCGCGTTGTACTGGGGGATCGACCGCTGGAGCATGTTGTCGAAGGCGGCGGTCACCTCCCGGTCGAATTGCCAGGGACCGTTGGGCATGACGTGGTCGTGCTCGCTCATGCCCGCGTCGCGGGTGTCAACGCGGCAGCCGCTTCACGATCCGCGTCCCCTCGGTAAGGCAGGTTCCTTCCTCCGTCACCCAGAAGCACGGGATGTCGAACCGGGCATACATCTCGCGGGTCCGGGGATTGCTTTCGATGGCGATGTAGCGGGCGTCCTCGCCGTGGACCGGGAAGATGTCCTTCCTGAGCAGATGTTCCTTGATGGCCGGCGGATTCCACCAGCCCTTCGGCGCGAAGCAGGCGTCGTCGGGCCGCCACCCGGTCTTCTCCTCGATCCGGTCGAGCGTCTTCATCATCCAGGTGGCCGGGCGGGCGGTGATGAGGATCACGGTATGCGGCCGGACCAGCTCGACCAGCCACTGGCGGTATTCCTCGGCCGCGAGGCGGGCCTCCATGCGCGGCGGGGTCGTGCCACGGGCCGGGTTGTTCGCTACCAGGGTGTAGTTCAGGTCGAGAAGGATGATCATTTCAGGTCAGTCTGAAGACGTTGGGAGAAGGCGTCCATGGCGCATTGCACGAGGTCCATGCGGGTGCCGTCCGGATACGGCAGGTCGAACTCGAACTCGATGGCGGCGCGGAGGCGGGCCGGATCGACCGGACGCGCCGACGCACAGGTCGCGTTGATGTTGTTCGAGAAGTCGTCGACCTTCACCGAGCGGAAGAACTGGCCGAACAGGTCGCGGAACTCGGGGATGGTGTGATACTTCTGGACCTTCGGCTTGTCCTGGAAGTCGCCGATCCGGATGCCCGGTTCGTAGTCGAGGCGGAACGCGATGTTCCCGGCGTTGCTCTCGTTCATGAACGCCTTGCCGTTGACCTGCCGCCAGCCGGATTCCCCGGCCGAGGACGCGCAGGCGTAGACCTTGGTGAACGGCTTGCACAGGGCGGCGCAGAGGCAGGCGATGTGCTCGCGGTCCTCGCGGAAAGGCACGGAGTTCAACACGCTGGCGATGAAGATGCTGGTCCACTCCTTGCCCGCGGCGACCTGGGCGAGGAACTCGCGGGTCAGTTCGACGCTCTCGGCCTTGTTGATGCCGCCGGGACCCAGGCGGTAGGGCTCGAACGGAGTACAGTCGATCCCCTGCTGCCGCAGGAGGAAGGTCTCGGTGAGGTGGCCGGCGCCGAAGTCGAGGATGCTGGTCCCGTGCTCCTTGATCCAGCGGGCCCGGTCGGCGGGCTTGCCGATGTCGAAGGTGTGGCAGGGCTTTGCGCCGTGCGTGGCGAAGATGAAGCCATTGCCCAATTCTCGCCGGACCCGTCGCGCCCGCCGGAACGAGTTGAACCGCAGCATGTCGGCGTAGCGGGTGTGGATGTCGAAGTCCATCGACAGCAGGTTCATCATGGCCCGGGCGAATTCGGCCTCGTCGTTGGTGACGAACACGACCGGGGCATCGACGACCTTCTTTTCGGCGAGCATTTCGAGTCGGCCGATCCCGTTGATGACCGTCAGGTCCTCGCGGCAGACGATGGGCATCAGGATCCCGTGGCGGTGGAGCGTCCGGGCGAGATTGCGGGCATACTGGATCCAGCGGCCGGCGTTGGCGCGGCAGAGGTCCTTCACCGGCACCTCCGCGGGCTTGAGGCAGCGCAGGAAGCCGTCACTGCCGACCTCCTTGTCGGGGATGCGTGCGGCGAGCGCCTGGATGTCGAGCGACTCGAGTTCGGCGGTCACCTTGCCGGGGGTGTGGTGGAAATCGAAGTCGTTGGTGGCGCGGTTGAAGACGATGTTGAGCGCCTTGCGCTGGTCGAGATCGAGCGCCTTGGTCCGGAACACGGGAACATGCGTAGCTCCTATCCGCTCGGCAACGAGGTGGCGCTGGTGGCCGGAAAGGATCTCGCCATCCGCGTCGGCGAAGATCGGAGCGATGAAGCCGAGCTTCCGCAGGGAGAGCTCGATCAGGTCAAGGCGCTCGGGGACCGCGGAGCGCGGGTTGTAGGTTGAGGGCCGGATGGCGTCGATGGGTTCGAGCGTGATCTTCACAGGTCAAGGCGGTTGCGGATTTCCTGAATGACCGAGTCCTTGTCGAAACCGGCGTCCTGCTTCACGCGGTCGCACCAGGCGACGAAATCATCCTGGCTGATGCGGAACCGGTAGAGCCCGACCGCGACGGTGACCTCGCTCTTGTCGAGTTCCTTGTCGTGGCGGTCGTCGTCATCTTCTTCGTCGGCGTCCGGGTTGAGCAGGGCGTCGAGGTCGGCGGGCTCGAAGCCGGCGAGGATGGTATCGAAGTCGGTCGCCTTCCACTCGCCCGCGATCTTCTCCAGCTCGTTGAGGTCGACGGTCGAGAGTTCCGCCAGGCGGTTGTCGGCGACCAGCACGGCGAGTTCGTCGTTCTCGTCGTTGAAGTCCTGGTAGTCCACCGGGACAACCTCGACGCCGAGGTGCTTCGCGGCCATCAGGCGGCCGTGACCGGAGACGATCAACCCGCTGCGCTTCGAGACGGTGATCGTCTGTCGCCACCCGAAGTAGCGAATGTTCTTCGCGAGCAGTTCGACCTGCCGCTGCGGGTGCGTGTTCGGGTTGCGCGGGTTGGGCTTCAACTCGCCCACCGGGACCAGCTTGTCGAAGCTGCACCAGACCTCGATGCCGTTGGCGAGGGTGCGGGCTTTGGGATCATCGGCCATCGCCGGTTCCGGTGGTGTCAACACCCGCCGACATCGAGCCAGCTTTCGAGATCGGCCAGCGCGGCCCGGACGCATCCTCCGCTGCCGACCGCGATCCGCAGCGCCGTCGCTTCATCGACCGGCCAGTGGCGGCGAAGCAGGTCGGCGATTTCCTCGGTGGTCGGTGCCCCGAGCTTGATCGACTGGAAGCGCGTCTGGAACCGCTCGGTGAGCAGGTCGAGTTGCAGGTTGCTGGTGCCGATCACGGCCCGGCCCGGCGGCAAGCGGTCGAGATAGCTGAGCAGGAGGTCCTGGGCATCCCTGGTGCAGCGGTCGAGTTCGTTGATGAGCTTCACCGAGTAGACCCCGAACAGCGACCCGGTGCTGAGGCAGGACATCCACTGCTTCACCACCTCGACGGTGACCAGTTTTCCGTTGAACTCCTCGATGGCGAGCGGGCAGCCGGACAGCTCGGCGGCGACCATGTCGGCGATGCTGGTCTTCCCGACCCCCGGAGGCCCGTAGAGCAGGAGCTTCATCGGGACGCTCGGATCGGCGTTGAGGCGGCCGGCCTTGGCGACCATGCGGCGGGCGACGGTGGCGGCGGGGCCGCACAGGTCATCGGGGCCGGTAGGACGCCACGCCAGGGGAGGCGTTGCCGGGTCCGGTGCCGGCTTCGGCAGAATCTTGAAGGATCGTGACATGGGGATTGATGAGTGCTTCGGCCACCGCCTCGGCGCCCTTGCGGTAGACCGTCACGGCGAGGAGTTCGCCATCGACGAGCACCGCCCAGTAGCGCGAGGGGTAGCCATCGGATTTCAGATAGCGGGTGACCTCCACCTTCATCAGAAGTTGTAGTCGTGGAAGTGGTGGCGACCGGGGATCACCCGCTCGTTGTTGGTGGTCCGGAATCGCCCGTCCTTCCGGAGGGATGCGCGGTGGACGCACCCCTCCGGATTCGGGCGGTAGGCGTAGCGCTGGCTGGCGTTGTTCACGCAGTGGCCGGCGAATCCGCCCGGGACGATCTCGGGCTTCCATTCATCGAGGGTGGCGACGTCCTCCCGCAGGTGGATCGTCTTTCCGCTCGCGCTGACCTTGATCACCGTGCAGGCGGTCCGGTCGGAGTAGTGGCAGACGGTGGCACCGTCGCCGACCTTGGGTGTCCAGTCGCTCATGCGTCCCCCTTCCAGTTCTCGCGACGGGCGCGGGTCTTCACGCTGTTGGGCGACAGGCCGAACTTGCGGGCTGCCTCGCTGAGGTTGCCGCACTTCTCCCAGTGGGCCCGGACCTTCTTCCAGAGGTCGTCGCCGTGGCCGGGATTGCCGACCTTGGCTGCGGGCTTCCTCCGCTTCTTCGGTGCCGGGCCCTCCGCGGGCGGTGAGCCGGGCTCAGCCGTCTCGGCGAAGGCGTCGTAGCGTCCCGCCGGGGGTGTGGGGTCCGGGGCCTTGATCGGCACGACGTTCGCCGCGCCGGTGCCGTCGCCGCCGGCGAGGATCTCGGCGACGATCTCGCGGATCAGCGGCACCGGGATCTCGGTGATGGTGAAGACCAGTCCGTTGAGGCTCTTGCGGCCTAGGGACTGTTTCAGGAACTTGAGGGCGGCTCCGCGGGTGCGTCCCTGGTAGCGGCCATCGAACAGGGTGGTCTCGTTGTCTTCGCAGACGATGTAGTACAGTTTGTCCATGGTGGTTGTGGGTTGGTGGTTATCGGTGGGTGGTGACTTGTCCGGCCTCGTCGATCTCGACCTGTGCCAGGCGCAGGCCGGTGCGGAGCCGCTTGCTGAGGTAGGCGACATAGCCGCCGCCGTGTTCGGGCGGATTCGGCACGATGCGAACGACGCGGTAGCCGGTGCGTTCGAGCTTGGTGATGCCCTGCTGGAGGGCTTGGGGCAGGTGCTTCATTTTGGTTTGGTGTTGGGGTTAGAGATCATTCGGTGAGGGGGCGGTTGATGCGGATCGTCCGGCCCTTGGTTTCCCCGGCGAAGTAGCTCGCCGAATCAACCCGGCGGCGGCGCTGGGCCCGGTTGCGGAGCTTCCCGTAGTGCTCGTCGACGTAGCGGGTGATCGCCGCGTTCTGGTCGACCACCGCCAGCGCGTAGGTCTGGCGGTCGCCGTCGCCGTAGGAATCCTCGGCCCGCTTCTTCGCGGCGGTGAGTTCGGCGTGGATGCCGTCACGCAGGCCCCGGTAGTAGGACGCCCGGTCGGGATTCCACGCCGTCTTCTTGAACTCGTTCCAACAGCGGAAGAAGGTCTCGCGGAGGAAGGACAGGGCGTAGATCGCGAAGTCCACGTCCTCGGGTGCCCCGATGATGTCGATGGGCGTCTTGCTTCCCCCGGACATCAGGATCACCCGCACGTTGAAGTGTGACTGGAGCAGGGACAGGATCAGCATGTCGGCCGGGTTGAGGGACTTCGGCAGTTCGTAGAGCCCCTTGGTGACGTCGATGCCCGCCTTCTCGCCGGCCTCCATGCGGAGCAGGGCCGAGTCGATGTTGTGGCGGGTCATCAGTTCCTGCGCCTTGGAGAGCGCCACCTTCGCCTCGTTCTCGGTGGCACCGCGGGAGCGGTCGGCCAGGCGGAGGAGCTTGCGGACCTTGTCGAGGATGTCGGATTCAGGTTTCATGGATCTCGGTGGTTGGTGATGGGCGTCAGCGGCTGCGGCGATTGATCTCTCGCTCGGCGTCGTTCATCCCGAGGGTCTGATAGGACTCGCCTGAGTATCCGGATTCGGCCCATTCGATGCGGGCCTCCTCGGTCAACATGGAGGCGACTTGTTCGATTTCTTCGATGCTCATGGCGTCGATTTCGGCGGCGGTGTAGCAGTTCATGGTGGTGGTGCTGGTTGGTGTTGGATGTCAGTGGAGGTTGCGGAACCGGAAGTCGTTGCCCGCGTAGCTCGGGCGGTCGTGCCCCCGGCGGATCAGCACGGCGGCGAACTGGCGGGTGGACTTCCGGACGAGCCTGATGCGGAAGTCGTCAGTGACCCGGAACGACACGCCGTCCGGGACGAGCTTCGAGGCGACGAACAGCGCCCATTCGCCGAGGGAGACGACGTGGCCGATGGTGCGTCCGCAGAGCGGTGAGGTGACCGCCGTCACGTCGCCCTTGGCGAGGACCTGGTTGATGATCGGCGCGGCCTCCTGGGCATTGAGAAGCGGCTCGGTGTCGAGGTTGATGTGGCGGTAGAAATCCTTGAGGGACTCTCTATCAGGCAGGGGTCGGGATGGTTGTTTCATCATCCCTCATCTGCCAGTCTGAGTGGGCACGTCCATGTCTTTCGGAGGTAATCTGTCGCCACTACGAAAGCCGTAGTTAGACATGGACATCGGGTGTCGATCTGGCAGAGCGGCGACCATGGCCTACCGACTCATGAACCCACGCTTCCCGCTCGGAAAGATCGTCGCCACCCCCGGAGCGCTCGCCCTCGGGATCGACCTGCAACCCTATCTGCGCCGCCACCACTGCGGCGACTGGGGCGACCTCTGCGAGGAGGACAAACAGACGAACGAGGAGGCGCTCGAACAGGGATTCCGCATCCTGAGCTGCTACCAGGTCGGCGGCGGGAAGCGGATCTACATCATCACCGAGGCAGGCAGGGAGGCGACGACGATCCTGCTCCCGGAAGAGTATTGACTTTCCGGCAAATTGCCGGATACTTCAGGTATGAGTTCCTCAACGAAAACAAAGCCCAAGCAGGCCACCGAGCGGTTGGAGGCCCGAGTTCCCGCTCAGATCAAGGCCCTCATCGGCCGTGCGGCGTCGCTCGAAGGCCAGACCCTGACCGACTACGTCATCGCCACCTTGCAGAAGAATGCGGCCGAGGTGGTGCGTGAGCACGAAATCCTGCGGCTCAGCGTCAAGGACAGCGAGGCTTTCGCGGCGGCCATGCTCGACGCCCCCAAACCCAATCGGAAGCTTCGTCAGGCCTTCGCCCGTCACCGCAAGAGTGTGACCATGAAATGAGCGGCCTGCGCTCCGAGCCCCTGGCTTCCTCCCACGACCGCGTCGGCTTCACCTGCGGGGTGGTGGCGCTGGACGACTACCTGCGGCGGCAGGCCTCGCAGGACGTCCGGCGGCATGTGGCTGCGGTGTTCGTCATGGTCGACGAGGGCGATCCCGGCACGGTCCTCGGCTACTACACGCTGGCATCGTATGCGGTGGAGACCCGGGGACTGCCGGAGGAGGTCGCGAAGAAGCTGCCGCGCTACCCGACCACGCCGGCGACCCTGATTGGGCGGTTGGCAAGGTCCATTGATCAATCCGGCATGGGTAGCGTGCTCTTGGCCGATGCCCTGCGAAGGGCTCTCGTGAGCACCGAGCAGATCGGGTCCGCCCTGGTGGTGGTCGAGGCGAAGGATGACAGCGCCGCAGCGTTCTACCGGAAGCACGGATTCCTCGACTTCCCCCAGGAGAAGCGGAAGCTGTTCCTGCCGATGAAAACGGTTGTCGCTGCCGTCGGGAAGTCGGGCTGACAGGGTGGAAGAAGAGTGGGAAATCGAACCGCGGATTTCCCACCCGGAGGCGGGGCTTCCGGGCTGGTCGGGCTGCATTGGATCGCCCCGCATCGCGACAGATTGGCATCGAGGGTCATGTGTCTGCCGGTGTTGCGGCGGGCGTTCTCCGCCCCGTTATGTGGGAAATCGCAAAATGGAGATTTCACGGAATTTGGACGCCGGTGGGGACATCCCGGCGTGAAGGGGCTTCCCTAATAGATTCCTTTATGCAGGGAGCGGCAGCTTCCGGCAGACGGAGGTGATGCGATGTATGAATTACGTCGGAGGTAGTAGAAGATGACATGGGCTTGCCGGTGTTCGCTGGCTGCTTCTCTGCCCATGACTTCCCGATGCTGGCCTCGACCTCGATGGGGATCTCGGGGAAGAGGTCGGACATCGCCTTGGTCATGGTGTCGATCATGAGCTTGCGGACGTCCTCGGCGCTCTGCTCGGGGCACTCGACGACCAGTTCGTCATGCACGGTGGAAACGATGCACGCATCGTCGGGCAGGCGCTGGCTGAGGAGGACGATGGCGAATTTGATACCGTCGGCGGTGCTTCCCTGGATCGGCGTGTTGACGAGAGCGGTGAAGCAGTCCCAGTTGCTGGCGTCGCGGGGGATCATGCGACGTCTGCCGATGCAGGTCTTCACCCATTCGGGATACTGGTCGACGTGCTGCCACGCCTTCCCGTGCCAAGCCTTCAGAGCCGGGTAGGTCTTGAAGAACTTCAGGCGGAAGCGGTGAGCCTCCTCCACGCTCATGTCGACGCCGTAGCTGTTGCGGGCGTAGCGGGCGAGGCCTTCATCGCCCTGACCGTAGAGGTTGCCGAAGTTGATCGCCTTGGCCATCTGCCGCTGATCCTTGGTGACTTCGCCGATGTCGATTTCCTGCATGGCGGCCGCCGTCAGGGCGTGGAGGTCGGTGCCGTCCTTGTAGGCCTGGATCATCTTCGGTTCGTTGGCAATCGCCGCCGCGGCCCGGAGTTCGATCTGGGAATAGTCAGCGACCACCAGTCTGCGTCCCGGGCCGGCGACAAACGCCTCCCTGAGGTCGCCGCGGCCGATGTTCTGGAGGTTCGGATTCTTGGACGAGAAGCGGCCGGTAGCCGTGCCGGTTGGCTCGAAACGCCCGTGGATGCGTCCGTCGGCGGTGACGTGCTTGATCAACGCCTCGGCCTGTTCGACCCGCTTCTTGGCAGTGCGGTGACGCAATAGGAGCGGGACGAGTGGGTTGTCTTCCACCCGCTTCAGGTCCTCGGCCCGGGTCGACTTCAGCTTCAAGCCCGCCTCCTGGAGAGCCTTGAGCAGCTTGAGCGGACTGGCGAGGTTGAGCGTGGGCGCCCCCAGGGCGGTGCGGAGGTCGTCGGCAGCCTGCTCCGCGATGACGCTCTGCTCGGCGACGATGGCCTCCAGTTTGCCGCGATCCATCCCGATGCCCGCAGCCTCCATGTCGACCACGCACGGGAGCAGCTGCCGTTCGAGCATCCAGACCTGGTCGAGGCCGCTGATCTCAATCTCATGCTCCAGCGTGCCGGCGAGGTCGTGGAGGTGGGCGACATCCCGGCTGGCGTAGGCGAATTGCTCGGTGGAGAGCATCATGGCACCCCAGTCCGAGTGGCCGAGGTCCTTTCCGGGCTCGATCTGAAGATGACGCCACAGGCAGTCGTCGAGCTTGTGGCCCCGTTTCAGGCCGGCGGTCAGCAGGCGCGAGGCGGTCATCGTGCAGACGACCTTGCGGGGATTGATGCCACACTTCACTCTTAGCCAAAGCAGGTCGAACTTGGCGTTGTGCGCGGCGATCTCGGCACCCTCCAGCACCGCCTTCAGCGGACCGAGGTCGTAGCCGATCGTCATCAGGTCGAGCATCCACACCGGTCCCCGGTGGCTGGCGACGGTGAGCAGCCGGATCTCACCACGGAACGGATCGAGGGCTCCTCCCTTCTTCGGGCCGTAGGTTTCGAGGTCGAGGGCGATCCGGTGCTCGCCGGCAAGTGCCGCTGCGACACGGGCCAGATCCTTGGGATCGGTGCAGAAGATCGATTCTCGCGGCGGGCGGGGAGGTTGGGGCGATCGGTGATGTCCGTCTATGCTCTCTCTATGTACTGTACTCTTTTCACACCACTCACTCTTCTCTTCGGAAGGCTCGGAAACCTTTTGCAGGGTATGAACCTCCCCAATATCTCCAACCTCCCCACGGAGGAGGTTGTCAAGGTCGACGGGATCGGGGCTGGACGGCCGGGTGAACATGACCCGCTGCCGCTCGCTCTTGGTGTTGTCCTCGATATGAAGCTGGATCCCTTCCAAGTGCCGCCCCCGGAACTGCCGCAGGGCCTTGCCGATCCGGACCTTCGCTGAGCGGGAGCTGAGGTCGCCGTCTTGGGCGAAGAACGTGAGCTCGTCGCAGTCGGTGGCCGCCTCGAGGAGTTCGAAGAGCCGCGCCTTCTCGATCCAAGTGTCGGGGTGGTGGTCGAAGCCGATCCGGAAGACCGCCCGCATCGCCCGCTCCTGGCGGTCGCCACCGAGGTCCTCGACGTGCTCGTGGGGCAGGCACGGGTCCGGCAGCCCGCAGCTCGTCATGATGCCACCGACGACCCGCGACCACTCTGGGAAGGAATTGAACGGGGTCGGCCCCGGCGGGCAGCCTTGATTGATCCAGTGCTGGACGAGTGCGGCCACCGCGCCGAGGAGCAGCGGGCGGTTCTCCAGCACCCAGCCGTGCAGGTCGGGGCGGGTGAAACTGCGGCCGTTCGGGTTCTCGTCGTAGAACTGGAGGGCGATCCTCCGGGTCCGGGGTTCGACGTCCTCGCGGAAGGTCAGCCCGACGTTCGCCGAGAGGCTGAACTCAATCTCGTTGGGCATGACGAGGTCGGCCTTCGCCTCCGTGCTGCCGAGGTTGCGCGCTGCGAAGGTCTTGGAGGTGATCGCACCGATGAAGTGGGCGTCCTGGATGTGCCCCTGGCAGTTGGCGAAGTGCATGATCCGCCGGCCCGACATCATTGCGGCGGTGATCCGCTTGCGGGTTTCCTCGCTGTCGCGGTCCAGCGGGGCGTCCTCGCAGGTCCGGCCCTCGTAGATCAGGTGGGTGACGCCGGCGAGGTAGTCTTTCCCGGCCCGCGGACGGTTGGCGGCGAAGTGCCAGAGGGGAAACCGGGCGTCCCAGCCCATCAGCCCCCGGCAGTACGGGGTGATCATCCGGGCCAGCGCGTGGGTGACGCTCTGCTCGTCCTTCCAGCAAAACTCCTTGTGGACGTCCTTGAGGATGTCGATCGCCTGGTGCAGGCCCATCAGCTTCGGCTGCGGCGCGTCGGGTGGACAGTAGGAACGAAACCGGGAATCGTATCCCGGTTCGGGAAACAGGATGTCCGACCCGCGGGCGATGGGGAGCTGGATGTCGAGGATGCGGATGATCTCGGGCAGCTGGATCCGGAACTGCGGGGCGGCCATGAGCTTGCCGGCGCACTCGCGCGACATGCTCTTCGCGTGGAATTCAAAATCGCCCTCGTCGTTCTGCACCAGGATCCCCGGTTCGACGAACTTCTCGGCGGCGGTGACAGCCTCGACCGGCTGGACCGGGGCGAAGACCAGCGAGGTCACCTTCTCGGTGATTTCGCGCGTTTCCACCGAGCAGACATGCGCTCCCTTCCGGAACCACTCCTTGCGGGGGCCGAGCGCGGCACCCATCTCGGTGGCGAACTCGGAATCCGGGCGTCCGAGTCCCGGCAGCAGGATGCGCGGGCGGCCGTCCATGTTCTCCTGACCGGCCTCCCACTGGCGCATGCGGCCGCAGTGGCTCGCGACCAGCCCCGGCTTCTTCTCCTCAAGCCACTCGACGAGGCTCTTGAAGTTCCGTTCGGCACAGTGGGCGTGGAGGCATTTGAAGGCAGGGAGCCGCTCGGGCGGGTTGAACACAATGGTGCCGCTGTCGGCGGACAGGTCCGCGGTCCCGCTGTGATGCTCGGCCCACGGGCAGCGCACCGACCACTTGTGATCGTCGGGATCCAGACACTCGCCAAGCAGGTCGGCCTCCTCGAGCGCCGCGACGAGGTCCAGGCTGCGGAGATCCTCCTTCCAGTCCGCCAGCCAGCTCCGGTCCTTCTTCCGCTTCTTCCCCTCGACGCCCCCGCCGCCGTCCTCGCGGAACCCGAACCAGGCGCTGAGGTCGCCCCACGACACCAGCGGAATCTCGCCGGTGACCTCCCAGTGGTATTGATGGCCGCTGGCGTGGACCGACGGCGAGAGGACGATCGTCAGCCCCGCGAAGAACAGCTCGGCGGTGATCGTCTCGCTGATCTCGCTCACCAGCGCCGACTTCGCCATCAGGACGGACGCCGGCAGGTCCCGGCATCGGAAGACCAGGTGGACGCCGCCACCGGTGCGCTCGCGCGGCACCTCGGCCAGCCCCGGGACGCCGGCCAGCCATTCCATGACCGACGCCCCCTTGTCGGATTTCGAATCCAGGTCGACGTGGACGAAGTCGCCGTCGATGGCGCAGCCGAGATTGTATTCTTTCTTGCCGCCGAAGTAGCGGGCGATGAACTCGGGAGTGGCATCCTCCAGCGTGTGGTGTTTCCAGCCCTTGAGGACCGCCTTCTTCCCGCGCTCCCTGCCGCGGCCCTGGTTGGGTCCGTAGAGCGGCTGGATCGCCCAGCCCAGCGCCTCGACGTAATACCGGGCCGCCTCGAAGCGGCCCATGTCGTTAATGCCGACGGGGATTGCCGGTCCGATCGAGGCGGTCTCCTGTGGGGTCGCCTCGTCGCTCACGGCTGATCCTCCCCGGTCGTGGCTTCGTCACGGATGGCGGCACCGCCGACGGTCAGGGCGTCGAGGGCACGGTCGAGGTCGCTCTGGCGGTAGCGCAGGGCCCGGCCGATCCGAATGAACGGGATCAGCCCCTGGATGCGCCAGGTGTAGAGTTGGCGGGGCCGGATGCGGAGGTATTCGCAGGCTTCGAGGTCGGTCAAAAGCCGGTC
>JAKZES010000006.1 GCA_022548915.1 Verrucomicrobiaceae bacterium E54 | reverse complement strand
GCAGGTCGGCCTTCTCGACAGGTTCCATCGTGCTTTCCTCGTTGGCTTTCATCGACTTGTGGTTCTCCTACCAAATGCGCAGAACGCCGTCAAGATACTGTATGCCTGGCATCTCGATCGATGGCATCTTGATGGAAAGCCTACCACGCTCCCGCCCAGAACGTGGCAGACTGGCTTCGACTCTCGTTGAATGCTTTCAACTTCGGAGAACGGCCCGGACACGGTGCGCAAAGGCTCAATCACCCCTATGCACGGAAGCACCCGTCGGCATGCTCGTCGACCATGCCGACCGCCTGCATGTAGGCGTGCATCGTGGTGGCGCCGACGAAGTTGAAGCCGGCCCGCCGCAGAGACTTGCTCAGCGTCTCCGACTCCGGGGTCGTCACCACATAGTCCTCGATTCGCTCCGGGCGCAGCACCTTCGGTTCATCGCCGACGAAATCCCACAGCCAGGCCACCGGGTCGCCTTCCCTGTCGGCGAGGTCGATCCATGCCCGCGCGTTCCGGCGAAAGGCCCACACCTTGCCGCGGTGGCGGATGATGCCCGGGTCGGTGAGCAGGGCTTCCAGTTCGCCATCGCTCAGGGCCGCCACCCGCTCGACCTCGAAGCCGTGGAACACCTCGCGGTAGCGCTCGCGTTTGCGCAGCACGGTCCACCAAGAGAGTCCCGCCTGGGCACCCTCGAGGCACAGCATTTCGAAGAGATACCGCGCATCGCGCGAGGGCACGCCCCACTCACGGTCGTGGTAGTCGGCATAGACCTCGTTGCCTTCCGGCAACCACGGGCAGCGCACCTTGCTCATTCGAAAAAGGTGTCGTCGTGCCGGTAGGGCGGGGCGCAGCAGCAGAGGAAGCGCAGGTCATGGGTCGCCCGGATCTGGTGCCAAGCGCCGGCGGGGATCAGGATGGCGTCGCCCTCGCCGACCTCCCGCTCCTCGCCGTCGATCTCCATGGTGCCGGTGCCGCTGAGAATGAAGTAGAACTCCTCGCTGTCGCGGTGCCAGTGGCGCTCGGTTTCGCCGCCGGCGGGAATCGTGGCCTCGGCGAGGCTCTGTTTCTCAACCGGAGCGTTGCTCAGGTCGAGGAGGCTGCGGATGGTCGAGCCGTCCTTGGTCGTGAACGGCTGCTGCTCGGAAAGGGCGCGGACTTCCATGCGCGAAGCATGCGCCGACCTACTCGCCGAGGAAAACGTATTCCTCGGCGATCCGGTTGAGCGAGCGGCGGGCCACCGGCAGGCACTCCGAAAGCCCGTTGAGCAACCGCCGGGGCGCACCGCGCGGGGCTTCGACGCTGTCGGCGGCGTCGCGATAGACCCGGCGCGCGAACTCCTCGTAGAACTCGATGCCCGGAGCGCCCCGCCGCTGACAACGGCGTTCGAGGAACCCGGGAAACAATCCGGTGAGCACCAGGAACTGATCGCCCGCCGCGAGCCGCAGGTGAAAGCGCAGACGGCCGTGCGCACTTTCCAGGATGGAAACGAAGTCGGCGGCGTGGGTGAGGCCGAAGGGAATGCCCTTCAGCACGTCCTTGGGATCGGCGCCCACGCGCTGGGCCATGACGCCCGAGACGTAGTCCGCCAACTCGGGATCCTCGATCCCCGCATCGAGAAAGGAGTGCCGGGTCAGGACGTAGAAATAAAACGATGCCGAGACCGACAAGGGTCCGGTCGAGTCGATGAGCCCGCGCAACACTTCCTTGAGATCGAGCATCTCGCGCAGGGCCTCGGGGTCCTCCCACAGCGTCCAGAGGTGCTGGTTTTCCCTCCCGGGAGCCAGCCGGGAGGACAAAAACGCGAAGTCCGCCGGGGTAAAACGGTCACGACTCGAAGGAATCCAAGAGGCCATGATTCCGGCCGGATATCAGGCAATTGCGGGCTTTGGCGACCAAAAAGTTAAGATTTCTTTAGTATTAAGCCCATGCTTGAGTTGAAAAATCCGGTCGGTTTTGCTTGCCCCCTGGTATCCCCGCTCCTATGGCCCCGGCGCTCCCGTTTCGGGAGCGGCAACCCGGAAAGAGACCCAGATGAACCGTAAACCCCTCTTCATCCCGCTGGCTTCCCTGCTCTTCTGCTCCTGCGCGCTGCAGGCCAATACCGCCAGGAAGGGCACGCCTCCGACCGAGTGGAACGTCAAGGAAGTGCAGCACGGCAAGGCCTCCTGGTATGGAGTCCGCTGCAATGGCGGCACCCACACCGCGAGCGGCGAAACGCTCTGCGACGACAGCGCCACCGCCGCGCACAAGACCCTGCCGATGGACACCAAGGTCCGCGTGACCAACCTCGCCAACGGCAAGTCGGAGATCGTCCGGATCAACAACCGCGGCCCCTACATCCGCGGACGCATCATCGATGTGACCGAAGGCGTCGCCAAGCGCATCGGCTTCTACAAGCGCGGTGTGGTGCCGGTGAAGGTCGAGGTGCTCGAAAAGAACGAGCCAGAGACCGGCGACAGCTGAACCACCGGCCGAGGAAACTTCCCAAGGCGGCTTTCCCTAACGGGTCGGCCGCCTTTTTCATGGGTTCGCAACCGGATCTTCATTGGTTCCCAACCGGTTCCTTTGGCCGACACGAAGTCGTGCCGGCGGGCCCGATCCACTTTTCCCTGCCCGGCATTCGCTCCGGCGTTGACACCCGAGCGCTGCCGGGCATCTAACGTGGGCAGGCGGGAGCAAGGGCTCGCGTCATTCGGTCATGTCGCTCCGAAAGCACAGCCACGGCGCCCGTTCGGTTCCCCACAAACGCCCCTACAAGGCGTCGGTGTGGTTCGCCCTGCTGCACTACCTCTCGATTGTTGCGACCCTGGTCTTCGCCTACATCCTCTACCGCACGCACGAGGAAAGGATCGCCTGGTGGCTGGTCGGCTCGATGGCCGCGATCGGCATCACCTGGCTGATGACCTACATCGCGCGCCGCTCCGCCCGCTGCCCGTTGTGCAAGGGCACGCCGCTCCTCGACACCCATGCAGCGAAGCACCGCAAGGCCTACCGGCTGCGGCCGCTGAACTACGGGATGACCGCGCAGCTCCAGGTCATCACCACCCAGCGCTTCCGCTGCATGTACTGCGGCACGCCCTTCGACCTGCTGAAGGATCACCGCCACGATCTGCCGCGGGGGGACTTCGAGTGAAACGCGGGGGATCCTTCCGGCACGATCCACCCGGGTGAATCCCGAAGTCAGTTCGCCAGTTCGACGACCTCGTTGAGGATCAGCTCGTCGCCGGGCTCGGGTTTGACCTCGTCAAAGCGGGTGATCGGATTGGCCAGCGCGCCCTCGACGGTCACTTCACCGACCCGGAGCTTGCCGAGGATGCCGCCGTTGCGGCGGATCGCGAGCACGGTGCCGGTCTGCACGTTGTCCTGGCTCTCGACGTTGAGCGTGGCGAAGCCGCCGAAGTTCGGATCCTCGACCCACTCCTGGATGGTCGCGATGAGCATCGCGTCGTTGATCAGCCGGGTTCGGCGGGCCATCTTGTTGCGATCCTCGGCGTAGCGCTCGGTGAGAAAGCCGGCCTCGGCTTCGGCGCGGGCGGCATCGGCCTGGGCTTCCTCCGCCTCGCGTTCGAGTTGCTTCAGGCGTTCCTCGAGATCGCCCACCTTCTCCTCGGCCTCGCCGCGGGTCACCAGATCGGTGCTCGACGGCTCGCTGGCCGCCTCGCGCAGGGCGAGCCGCTCCTTCTCGATCTGCAGGCGCCGGATTTCCTCCTCCATTTCGGTGAGCTGGCGGCGCATTGTGACGAGATCCTCTTCCGGCGCGTTGCTGACGCCGTCGTTCATCCGGTTGGTGAAGACCACCAGCGCCCCGAGCAGCAGCGCCAGGGTGGCTCCGAGCAGAATCTTCAGCGTGTCCATGGGGCGGAGGGTGCCGCCCCCACCGCGGGATGTCAACGCGGCTGGAAGGCGGGGTTCAGCGCAGCTTCCGGACCTCGATCCACTCCCACAGCCGCTGGTCGACCAGCGAAAGAAACGACCCGGTCCATCGATCCAGGGCCGCGCCCGCAAGAACCTCGTCACCGCCGACCAGCGTCTCGTTCATGCTTTCCGGGGTGGTGACCGAACGCACCGAAGGAAAGCGCTTCTTGAAGGCGGCCCGGGTGCGGCTCTGCATCCGGCGGTGGCCGCTGCCGGTGATCAGGTTGGTCAGGAGCAGCCCGCCGGGTCGCAACAGGCCCGCAAGCAGATCCACCCCCCAGTCCGCGCGGGTTTGCGGCCGGAAGACGTCCTCCGCTCCGGTCAGGTAGCAGTCGTCGATCACCACGTCGAAGCGCCGCCGCGACCGCCCGGCCCACTCGTAGGCGTCGCTGACGACGATTTCCGCCCCGATTGCATCAAGATCCATGTATCGTCGGGCCAGCTCGATGATTTCCGCATCGATCTCGACCGCCGTCAGCCGCGCATCCGGAAGCAGGTGGCGCAGGACCCGCAGCGAGGTGCCGCCGGCCAGTCCGAGCATCAGCACCGACTTCGGAGGACCTCCGGGCCGCAGCAAGGCCCCGGCCGCGATGTTGTCCCAGGCCAGACCGGTCAGGAACCGATCCTGGTGCCACCACGCATGAACCGCCCCGGCCACCCGAAATTCGCAGGCCTGCGCCGACTTCCAGACCTCGATGGTCTGGTGCGGGGTCTCGACATGGGAATGGTGGCGGAGTGGCAAGGCCGGCGAGCCATGACGGCTCCCACGGCCCTTGCCAAGGAAAAGCCCGGGCCTACCTCGCCGCAGCCAGGCGACGCACCATCCTGGGAAACAGCCACCAGTGGGCCGGCAGCACCGCGAACCAGTAGAGCCGCCCGAGCAGTCCCTGCGGACGGAAGGTCGCCGTCTGCCGCAGTTCATCCTGCCGCACGACGAACTCCAGCCACGCCTCGCCGGGCAGCTTCATCTCGGCGTAGAGGATCAGCCGCCCCGCCTCGCGATCGGCCAGCACCACCCGCCAGAAATCGAGCGCGTCCCCGGGACGCAGATCGACCGGGTCGCGCCGCCCGCGGCGCGTGCCGATGCCGCCCACCATGCGGTCGACCGCTCCGCGGATGTCCCAGGCCCAGTTCATCGACGGCCACCCGCGCTCGCCACCGAGCGACCACACGGCTGCCACCACCTCGTCCCGCGGAGCCGACAGCCGACAACTACGACGATCGTGGTAGACGCCGTGCTGCGGCACCTGGATCGCATCGATGAAACGCGGATCCAGCGACCCGCCGACCAGCGAGTCGACCCAGCTCGACGGCACCCGGTTCTGGGCGATCCTCGACAGGGCGCGATCGACGGCGACCGTGTAGGTGGACAAGGCCACCGGCACCAGTTGCTGGATGCGGTCGTCGCGGCAGACGGTTTCGTGCTCCAGCGAGTCGACCAGCGCGCGGGCCAGGGAAAAGCGGGTGGAGGTCATCAGGTAGAGCCACCACGACGACAACCGAGGACTGAAGAAGGGCACCGGAACGAACCATCGCCTGAGCCCGCGCACCTCGGCATAGCCGGCAAGGAGATCGCGGTAGCGCATCACGCCGGGCCCGCCGATGTCATAGGTCTCGCCCTCGGTTTCCGGCACCGCGAGCACGCCGCACAGGTAGGCGATCACGTCGCGGATCGAGATCGGCTGGCAGCGGGTGTCCACCCAGCGCGGGCAGATCATCACCGGCAGCTTCTCGGCGAGGTCGCGGACGATCTCGAACGAAGCCGACCCGGAGCCGACGATGATCGAGGCCCGCAGCACCGTGAGCGCCGCCTTTCCCCGCCGCAGCACCCGCTCGACGGCCAGCCGCGAGGCGAGGTGCGGCGAAAGCTCGCGCGACTCGTCGACCAGGCCGCTCAGGTAGATCACCCGCTTGCAGGAGCCGCGGTCCAGCCATGCCGTGAAATGCTCGGCCACCCTCTGCTCCTTCTCGACGAAGTCGCCCCCGGCACTCATCGAGTGGACGAGGTAGAAGGCCGCGTCGAGGTCATCGGGCAATTCCGGCAGCGTCGCCGGCTGCAGCAGGTCGCCCTCGATCACCTCGAGGTGCCCCTCGGGAAACTCGTCGGCGGGAAAGCGCCGCTTGTCCCGGACCAGGGCCGTCACCCGGTGGCCGGCCCCCAACAGCTCGGGGATCAGGCGCAGTCCGATGTAGCCGTTGGCCCCGGTAAGAAGCAAATTCACGCCTCACTCTTGTCTGGGCCGCGGCATTGTCCAGCACACTCCCGTCACTCCAATCCGCCCAGCGCCAGGGCCGCCCGGCGGGCCTTTTTCACCGGCCACGGCGACCGCAGCGAGCGCGCCTCGACCACCGCCCCCGCGGCGAGCAGCATCCACGCATCGCCGAGGTGCTTGGCGTCCTTCTTCGACGACTCGTGCTGGGCGGCGAGAGTTCGCCAGAAGTCGCGCTCGGCCTTGCGCGCGTCCTCGACCACGCGGCGCAGCAGGCTCCCCGCATCCGTGGCTGCCGCGGTGGCCGCGAAGGGACAGCAACGGTAGCCATCGCGCTCCAGGCTTTCCAGCAACTGATCGTAAAAGGCCTCCAGCCGCTCGCCGACCGTGCGCGGATCCTCGAGGATGCGCCGGTATTCGCTTTCCCGCCGCTGGCGCTCCTGCCCCAGCCACTCCGCGCAGAGCAGCTCCTTGCTGGGGAAATGCTGGTAAAAGGTCGCCTTGGCAATGCCGGCGGCGGCGATGATCTCGTTGATCCCCACCCGCACATAGCCGCGTTCGGCAAACAGACGGCCCGCCGCGTCGACCAGCTTCTTTCGCGCCTTGCTCATCGGCCGATGCAAACAGACCGCCTGGTCTGTTTGCGACCGAAAAGTTCGCTTCAGGCCGTGCCGGCATTTGCATTCGGGGCGACGCCCTCCCACGTTCCTCGCCGATGGAGGAGGATCTTTGCGCCACGCTGCCGGACGGACGCCGCCTCAGCTACGCGCGGTACGGCGATCCCGCCGGCATGCCGGTGATCTTCCACCACGGCTGGCCGAGCTCGCGCTATCAGGCCGCCTTTCTCGATCCGATCGCGCGGGAGCGAGGAGTCGCCATCATCGCCCCCGACCGCCCCGGCGTCGGCCACTCCGATTCCCGGCCCGGCCGCCACTTCAGCGACTGGCCCGACGATCTGGCCGGCCTCGCCGATCAGCTCGGGATCGGAGGTTTCCGGATCCTCGGCGTCTCGGGCGGCGGACCCTACGCTCTCGCCGCCTGCGCCGGCCTCGGGGATCGGATCGAGCGCGCCGCCATCCTCTGCGGTGCGCCGCCGCTGGCGGACAAGTCGGACCGCAGCCACATGCATTGGGTTTACCGGACGCTCGCCACCAGCACCCGGCTCCGCCGCATGGCCCTGCCGGGGGTGGTTCGGTTGAGCCGGTGGATGGTTGCCCGCGGCCCGGAGCGCGCTCCGATGTCCTGGATGCTCCGCAGCATTCCCGAGGTCGATCGCGAGGCGATTTTCAGCAGCGGCGGCTGGGCGGTGGTCTCGCGCAGCTTCCGCGAGGCCACCCGCCGGGGCGCCCCCGGCATGCTCGAGGACGGCGAGGTTTACCTTTCGAAGTGGGACTTCGATCCGGGGAAGATCACCGTGCCGGTCCACTTCTGGCACGGCAAGGCCGACGCCAACCTGCCCTTCGAAGTCGCCCGGAAACTCGCCGCCACCGTTCCCACGGCCGAGACCTCATGGATCGAGGGCCAGGGCCATTATTCCCTGCCCGTGAACCACGCCGGCGAGGCGTTGGATTGGCTCAAGGAGGGCTGAAACAGGAGAGACCCGGCCACGTCCGCCGACCCGCCCAGCGGCGATGGCGCCACATGTTGGTAGCCGGGGGTCGAGTCCGCGCAGCCCATCATGCTCCGGCCCGGGGGCCGTGCCGGACGCGGGAGGCGTCACACGATGGTAGCCGGGGGTCGGGTCCGCGCAGCTCATCATGCTCCGGCCCGGGGGCCGTGCCGGACGCCGGAGGCGTCACATGATGGTAGCCGGGGGTCGAGTCCGCGGAACGCGGACGACCACCCCCGGTCCCGCGCGACCGGGTAATCCGCACCCCGGCAGGGGTGCCATGCTTTGGGCTGGCCCCACCGAACCCGACTTTTGTATGTTCAAACGAACGCCATGCCATCCACCTACACGAGTCTCCACTACCACCTGATCTTCTCCACCAAATGCAGGCAGCCATGCATCGAGAAGTCCTGGCGCGATGACCTCCACCGCTATCTGCACGGCACCGCCGAAGGGCTCGGGGGTTACCCCCGGATCGCGGGCGGCATCCACGATCATGTGCATCTGCTGGTTTCCCTGAAACCCACCGCGTGTCTCTCCGACTTCGTCCGTGAGCTCAAGAAGGCCTCATCCTCGTGGGTGGGCCAAAGCCACCTGCCCGGGTTCTCGTGGCAAAACGGCTACGCCGCACTCACCGTGAGTCCATCGGCCCGCAACGAGGTGATGCGCTACATCGCCCGTCAGGAAGAACACCATCGTGTGCGGACGTTTCGCGACGAGTTGGTGGATTTTCTGGAGCGTGCCGGAGTCGATTACGACGAACGGTATCTGGATTGAGCAACCACCTTGCATGGCACCCCTGCCGGGGTGCGGATTTCCGGCGACTCATTACCGGGGGTGTCGCTCGTGCCTCGCTCAACCCCCGGCTACCATGATTTGACGCCTCCGGCGTCGGAAAACTCGACTGTCGTGAGTGTCATTTACCGGGAACGATCCCTAGAATCTTTGATTCATCCAGCCCGCCCCAATACCTGCTGTCCAGAGCATTTGAGACGTTATCGCTGAGGACAAAATACCGGCCGGCCCTGAGTTTGTATGGAAACGATATCGGACCCGGAGCACTTGAGGATGGGAGAGGTGTGGGCCTCCTATATTTGCCGATTTTGACATGCTTAGGCAACGGCATCACTCGGCCATTTACCACGAGCTGACCCGAATGGATATCGACCGTCTCACCTGGCACGCCGACGATCCTGGAAATCCAGTGTCCTTTCCCGGATAGCGGAGATTCGAAGACGATTACGTCCCATCGCTTTGGCGGGCTGTGGAGTCGATCGACTGAAACCATCTCACCAGCACGGATCGTCGGCTCCATGCTCGACGAAGCTTGCTTCAGCCTCTTGGTGCAGGACGTCATACATGACGCCAGAATCCCAATGACCACCCAACTCCGAATTTTCCTGCTCATTTGATCTCCATTCTCCGGATCTCCCTCACCGATACCTTACCCGCTTCTTCGCGGGCTTCTTCTTCGGCGTGCCGCCGTCCTTGAGCTGGGCGATCTGGTCGCGGAGGTGGGCGGCACGCTCGAACTCGAGCTTGGCCGCGGCATCGCGCATTTCCTTCTCCAACTCGGCGATGACCCGCACCTTGTCGTAAACCTCCTCGTCGTCGGCGACCAGGGATCGATTGAGCTTCTCCGCGCTCTCGCGCTGGTTGGAGTAGAGGTGCAGGCTCTCCTGCACCGCCCGCTTCACGCTCTGCGGCGTGATCCCGTGCTCGTCGTTGTAGGTGACCTGCTTCTCCCGGCGATACTCGGTGACGTCGAGCAGGCGCTGGATCGAATCCGTCACTTGGTCGCAGAACAACACACACTCGCCGTTGATGTGCCGGGCCGCGCGCCCCGCGGTCTGGATCAGGCTGGTCTCGTTGCGCAAAAAACCCTCCTTGTCGGCGTCGAGGATGCACACCAGCGAGACCTCGGGCAGGTCGAGCCCCTCCCGCAGCAGGTTGATCCCGACCAGGATGTCGAACTCCGCCGCGCGCAGCTGGCGGAGGATTTCCACCCGCTCGACCGCATCCACGTCGGCATGGATGTAGCGGACCTTGAGCCCGACATTCTGCAGATACTCGGAAAGATCCTCGGCGGTCTTCTTGGTCAGCGTGGTCACCAGGATCCGCTGGCCCTTCTCAACCCGCTGGCGGCAGAGCTCGATGGTCTCGTCGATCTGGCCCTTGAGCGGCTTGAGCGTGATCACCGGATCGAGCAATCCGGTCGGGCGGATGATCTGCTCGACGACCAGCGGCAGGCCGGGCTTGCCGACGTCGAAGTCCTCGACCGGCTCATCCGCCCCGCTGAGCCTGAGGTTCATCTTCCGGATGTCGAAGATGGTCAGCCCCCGGTCGCCGTCCCTGCCCTTGGTCGGGATGAAGCCGGCGTTGTCCGGGCGCGAGTTGACCATTTCAAAAGGCCCCGGGGTCGCGGAAACGTAGAGCCGCTGCCCGGTCATCTTCATGAACTCGTCGAACCGGAGCGGCCTGTTGTCGAGCGCGCTGGGAAGCCGGAAACCGTGGTCGACGAGCACCGTCTTGCGGCTACGATCCCCCTCGTACATCCCGCCGATCTGCGGGATGCTCACGTGGCTCTCGTCGATGAGCGTGAGGAAGTTGTCGGGGAAGAAGTCGAGCAGCGTGTAGGGCCTGGCCCCGGGCGGCCGCCCCGTCAGGTGGCGCGAGTAGTTCTCGATCCCCTGGCAGAAGCCCATCTCGCGCATCATCTCGAGGTCGTAGTCGGTGCGCATCCGCAGACGCTGCGCCTCGATCAGCTTGCCCTGGCTCTCGAACTCCGCCACCCGCGCGTCGGCCTCCTTGCGGATCTCGACCATCGCCTTCTTCATCTTGTCGCCGGGGGTGACGAACTGCTTGGCCGGGAAGAAGGTGTGGCGGTCCACCGACTCGATCCTCGTCCCGGTGAGGGTATCGATGGTGGAAATCCGGTCGACTTCGTCGCCGAAGAACTCGACCCGCACCGCCGTCTCGTCGAGATAGGCCGGATGGACCTCGACCACGTCGCCGCGCACCCGGAACTTGCCGCGACCGAAGGCGATGTCGTTCCGCTCGAACAACAGCGAGACGAGGCTTTCCAGGAACTGGTCGCGGCCGACCTGCTGGCCGACCCACACCGGCACCATCATGCCCTCGTAGTCCTCGGGTGAGCCGAGACCGTAGATGCAGCTCACCGAGGCCACCACGATCGTGTCCTCGCGGGTGAGCAGCGAGCCCATCGACGACAGCCGCAGGCGCTCGATCTCGTCGTTGATCGACGAATCCTTCTCGATGTAGGTGTCGGTCCGCGGGATGTAGGCCTCGGGCTGGTAGTAGTCGAAGTAGCTGACGAAGTACTCGACCGCGTTGTTGGGGAAGAAGTTCTTGAACTCGGAGTAGAGCTGGGCGGCGAGCGTCTTGTTGTGGCTCATGATGAGCGCGGGCCGGCCGATGCGCTCGATCACCTTGGCCATGGTGAAGGTTTTCCCGGATCCGGTGACTCCCAGCAGCGTCTGGTGGGCGTTGCCGGCCTCGAGCGACTTCACCAGCTTCTCGATCGCCGGGCCCTGGTCGCCCTGCGGCTCGTAATCGCTGACCAACTCGAATGCCATCCGCCGATTCCTAAGCCCGCCGGGCGTGGGCCGCAAGTGGCGCAAGCCGATGGCTTGCGAGAGATTTCCGGGACTCCGTCCCGGAATGGTGCAGGGCCGCGCCGGCGGCACGACCAACTCCCGCAAGCCAGCGGCTTGCGCCACGGCCCCATTTCCGTCATGGATGCTCCGGCGTGACCCTCCTGTTTTACGATGATCGTCCGCTTTTCGGCGGCCACGAGGCGATGACCCTGCTGGGGTTGGAGGCGCTTCTCGAGGAACCGGGCATCCGGATCCACTTCATCGCCTGCGAGGAGAACACCACGCTGGTCAAGCGACTGGGGGAACTTGCCGCCCGCTTCCCGAACCTGTCGGTCGAGGAAACCGACGAACGCGTGACCCACTTCGAGGCGATCCGTCATTTCTTTTTCCGTGGCCGGATCGCCGACCTTTCGGCCACCCTCCGCCGGCTGGAGCCCGATGCCGTGATCTCGGTCCAGGGCGGCATCGAACCCTCCTCCCTCGGCATTCTCGCCGCGCGGAAATGCGGAGTGCGGGCCATCAGCTTCCTGGCGATGCCGCATTCCTACCAGACCATGGGCGCCAAGCTCGGGCGCCTGCTCGACTGGGGCACCCCGACGCTGATCGAGCGGCCGGATGCCTTCATCACCAGCTGCGACGCCCTCGCCGCGCATCTTCACGAACGCGGTGCCAAGGTTCCGGTCGAAGTCGTCCTTCCCGGGATCGACACCGAGCGTTTCGTCCCCGCGGATCGCGACGAATGCCGGAAGGAACTGGGCCTGCCGCCCGGCGTTCCGCTTTTCGCCTGCGTCGGCCGGGTCGAGATCCGGCAGAAGCAGCAGGACCGGCTGATCCGCGCCCTCTCGCGTCCGTCGCTTTCCGAATGCCATCTGGTGATCGCCGGCGACGGCCCTGACAGCGAACTCGTCGACCGCCTGATCGAGGCGCGGAAACTCGGCGACCGGGTGCGGCGCATCCCATGGGCCAACACGGCGAAGCTCTATCCGGCGGCCGACGCGGTCGTCATCCCTTCCCGCTACGAAGGCGTGCCCCTGGTGATGCTTGAAGCGCTGGCCTGCGGAACCGCGGTGCTCGGCGCCGACCGCGACGGCATGCACGACATCCTTCCCGACGATTTCCACATCGACGCCAACTCCAGCGCCGCCGTCGCCGCCGCCTTGAGAGACTACGTGGACCGGGGCATGCCGCCTCCGCCCGAGGAACTCTGCAACCGCGTCCGGCAGGGCATGAGCATTCCCGGGTTCCAGAAAACCTTCCGCCGCACGGTGCTCGACCTCGTCGCCCCCCACTGACCCTCGATGCCGGTTGCCGAACCCCATAAGGAGCTGCGTTTCACCCGAGCGGCCCAGGCCGTGCCGTTCTGGATTCTCGCCGCAGCAGCGGCGGCGGCGGCGATCACTCTGTTCACCGTCGGGCTCCATCAGGATGAAAACCCCGACCTGCCCTCATCGGCCTGGGCCATCCTGCCCGCAGTGCTGTGCTGGGCATCGCTGCGGGTCGCCCTCCACTGCACCCGCCGCGCCTATCTGATCCTCAGCCCCCTCGGGGTGGAGATCTTCCCCTTCTTCCGCCCGGTGGCCGGCATGCAGATGATCCCGTGGGGGCAGATCCACTCGGTGGAAGTTGGAAAACATTACGTCACCCTCCATTTCGACGCCGGACAGCAGGCCGGCATCCACCTCGACCTCGCCCCCATCCCCAAGGCAAGGCGCCCACTCCTCGGAAAAGCCCTCCAGGGCCGCGTCTCCCAAGAAACCGCCGCCGGGAAAGAGGAAACCGAATGAACCCGACGACCCGCCCGATCGCGCGCTTTGCGCTTTGGAACCCGGCCCTTCGAACTTAGAACTTCCCCGCGATGCGCCCACCCAGCCTCCAGATCCAGTCCGTCGAGGACGCCTTCGGCCGCAACAGCTGGCACTGCGAACCGGTCGAGGGCAAGGACGTGCTCCGCTCGGTCTTCTCCGGCCACCACACCCGCATCGAGCTGATCGCCCAGGCCTACACGCCGATGAACGCGCTCGCGATCATCGGCGAGACCCCGCTGCCGCTCGACGACGACCATCTCCCCGCCGGCCTCGAACTGCTCGCCCGGGCCAACAAGAACCTCAACCTCGGCGGCTTCGAGTACGACATCGACCGCCAGCGCCTCGTCTTCCGCATCACCAACCTCTTCGACCGCGAGAAATACGACGCCGACATCATCACCTCGATGGTCCACTGCACGGTCGCCGAGCTCGACCGCATGGCGCCGTATGCCATGACCATCGTCAAGACACCCGCCGACCTGCTCGACGACCTCGACCTCGAGCTGCTGCTGATGCGCGAGGACCTGATTCCCCCGGTGCCGGGTGACGATGAGGCAACGCCGTAGTCCGGATCCCGCCCGAAGTTCCAAGTGAGAAGTCCCAAGTTCCAATGAAGAATCTGCTTTTCCTCTTCCTCGCCGCTGCCGCTCCACTGGCGGCCAATGATCATCCGGCCGACGCCTGGGAGCTGACCCTCGAGTCGGGCTACACGTGGAATGTCGGCTCGAACACGCCGATCGACTACGAGATCGTGCCGACCCAGCTGACCCTGCGCACGCCGACCCACCTGACCTGGTGGGAGGATGAGAACGGCGCGCGACTCATCGTCCGCGGCCGTTTCTCGCTGATGATGGAAACGATCAGCGTGGGGCCGGAAAGCTATTACTTCGGCCTCTCCGGCGCGCCTTCCATCGAGTACTGGTTCCCCGGAGCCAAGACCTCCGCCTTCTTTTCCATCGGCGGCGGCGTCGGCCTGACCGATTCGACCAATGTGCCGGGTGGCCAGGGTCAGGACTTCACCCTCAACTGGTTCGCCCACCTCGGGCTGCGGCAGGAAATCGCCGAGAACCTCTCGCTACTGGGTGGGGCGTACTTCGTCCACCACTCGAACGGCGGCCAGACCTCGCCCAACCCCGGCATCGACGCCCTCGGCTTCACCGTGGGCCTCGGCTGGCGGTTCTGAAAGACCGCGCCGTCACGCATCGGGCCGCCGCGGGAGCAGGCCGGCGGCTGATGTCGTCTTCGGGGATTGCCCGGCTGCCCCCAACCTGTTAGTCCGTCCCGGCATGCAGGCATGGTTCATCTCCCGCGAAGGGAAGGAGGAAGGCCCCCTCACCGCCGCCCAGATCGGCACGATGCTCTCGGCCGGGGTCATCCGCGCGGGCGACACGCTGGCCCGCAAGCAGGAGGCCACCGACTGGAAGAAACTCGCCGAATCGGGCGTGCTTGCCGAGGCCTCGATGGCCGATCTCAAGAGGCCCGACGGCCTCCCCGTGCCCTCGGCGGTGAAGGCACAAATGGCCCGATCCGCCGCGGCCCCGGTCGGGCAACCGGCGGATCCAGCCCCTGCCGCCGCTCCAGCCGGAAGCACCCTAAAGATCGATCCCTACCAGACACCGGCGAACTTCGAGGTCGGCCCCGGCTTTCAAGACGGCCCGATCGAATATCCGGGCATCGGCCGACTGGCCTACTTCCTTCTGCAAATGGCGGTCACCGTCATCACCTACGCCCTTCTCTTCATCGGCATCAAGATCTCCGCCGGATCCGGCCTTGAGGGAATCGCGCTGGTCGGCATGGTCGCGATCTTCCTCGGAACCATCGTCGGCTTCTACCTCGGCGTGAAGCGGGTCCAAAACCTCGGCATGTCCGGCTGGGCCATCCTCTGGAGCTTCGTCCCGATCATGAGCATCTGGATCGGCTGGCGCATGTACGCCTGCCCTCCCGGCTACGAGTACCACCGGGAACTGGATGCCGCGGGCAAGGTGCTGACCTGGGTGATGGTCGGCCTGGTCATCCTGATGGTCGTGCTGAACATTGCCGCCGTGTTCCTCGGCGACAGCAGCTACTGATCCGGGGAGCGCAGCGAAACTCACCGTCATGGAAATCTTCCATACGCTTGTCACCAGCATCGCGCTGCTGCTGCTGTTGCTGGCCGTTCTCCGCCACCGTCAGGCGCCCCTTCCCCTGGCGCTGCGGATCGGCACCATCTTGGCTCCCTGCGGCGAGATCTTCGCCATCGCCGAAGCCTTGCTCGGACCCGAGGCGATCAACGCGCTGCTGGCCGGCGAGTATTCCCTGAATGAAACGGGCTCGACCATCCAGATCAACAACACCGAGGTTTCCCACACCTACTTCGCCGTGATGCAGATTTTCCATCTGATCACCACCGGCGGCATGTTCCTCATCGCCGTGGGGATGCTGATTCTCGTGCGGCGGTTCATCCGCCAGATGCACCCCCTACCCGGACAAGCGTGATGGACTGGCTGGTGTTTTCCTTCCTCTCGTCGGCCATCTCGCTGGTGGCAATCACCGGATCGGTGCTGATGGCGCTCGCCTTCTGGAAGCTGGACCTGTTGATCCGCACGCCTGCGAGCCGGATCGGCCTCGGCGCAAGCCTGCTCGGCCTCGGCCTGTGGCTGTTCTACGGGATGCTCTGGTGCGCGAGCATGCTGCCCATGGACATCATGCAGTGGGTCTACAAGGTCTACGAGATCGCGATCATCTGGAACTCGCTCTGGATCCTCACGACCCTCTCCACCGCCACCTCGCTCCTGTGTCTCGCCTGGACCCTGCACCACGGGATGCACCCGGCACGACAAGTCCCGTGAAGGACCGCGTGGCTTTCGCTGGCCATCCGGCAGGCAACGCCCGATGGTCCCGGCGCGCCCGCCCATGTCCCTCCTTTCCGCCAAAGACCTCCGGCTCTCCTACGGCCACCAGACGCTGCTCGACGGCGTCACGCTCGCCGTCGAAGCCGGTGAAAAGGTCGGACTCGTCGGTCGCAACGGCTGCGGCAAGACCTCCCTGCTGAAGATCCTCACCGGCCAGGATGCCGCCGACTCGGGCGAGATCGCCACCCAGCGCCAGTTGCGCATCGGCCACCTGCCCCAGGAGTTCGAACTCGATACGGAGAAGTCGGTCCACGAAAACATCGCCGCCGGCGCGGCGGACGTGGTCGAGGCCATCCACCGCTACGAGCAGGGCGACGGCTCCGAGGCGGAGCTCGCCGCACTGCTTGAGCTCATCGACCACGCCGATGGCTGGAATCTCGATTCCCGCATCCAGGCGCTCTCCAACGCCCTCGGCACCGCCCCGCTCGACGCCCCCACCGCGCCGCTTTCCGGCGGGGAAAAGCGCCGGGTCGCGCTGTGCCGGGCGCTCGCCTCGCAGCCCGACCTGCTGCTGCTCGACGAGCCGACCAACCACCTCGACGCCGATTCGATCCGCTGGCTCGAAGACTTCCTCAAGAGCTACGGCGGGGCGGTCATCTTCGTCACCCACGACCGCTACTTCCTCGACGTCATCGCCACCCGCATCGTCGAGATCGACCACGGCAAGGCCTACTCGCACCCCGGCAACTACACCGCCTTTCTCGAGTCGAAGGCCATCCGCCGGCAGGTCGCCGAGCAGACCGAGCGCCGCCGCCAGCGTTTCCTCCGCGAGGAGCTGGAATGGGTCCGCGCCGGGGTCAAGGCGCGCACCACCAAGTCGCGCCACCGGCTCGACAAGTTCTACGAAATCGAAGGCATGGAGGCCCCGCCCGAGGAGCGGGAAATGGACCTCCTCATCCCGCCGGCCCCGCCGCTCGGCGACCGCGTGGTCGAGCTCGAGCAGGCTGGGGTCAATGTCGGCAGCGAAAGCTCGCCGCGCTGGCTGTTCCGCCGTCTCACGCTCTCGCTGCGCGCCGGCGAGTGCACCGGCATCGTCGGCCGCAACGGCGTCGGCAAGACCACCCTGCTCAAGCTCTGCCTCGGCATGATCGAACCCAGCGAAGGCACCGCCCGGATCGGCAAGCGGGTGAAGGTGAACTACATCGACCAGACCCGCATGGAGCTCGACGGCACCGGCTCGCTGCTCGACGAGGTGGCCGAGGGCAACGAGAAGCTCCACTTCGGCGACCAGCTCATCGGCGCCCGCGCCTACCTGCGGCGCTTCCTGTTCTCCGACGACCGGATCAACGAGCGGGTCGACCTGCTCTCCGGCGGCGAGCGCGCGCGGCTGATGCTCGCCAAGGTGCTCAAGACCGGCGGCAACCTCCTGGTGCTCGACGAGCCGACCAACGACCTCGACCTGCCCAGCCTGCGCATGCTCGAGGAAGCCGTCGCCGACTTCGACGGCGCGTCCATCGTCGTCTCGCACGACCGCTACTTCCTCGACCGCATCTGCGACCGCATCATCGCCTTCGAGGACGACGGCATCCACGTCACGCCCGGCAACTACTCCTACTATCTCGAAAAGCGCGGGCAGCGCGAAGCCATCCACCGCGCCCAGGCGCAGGCCGCCGCCCGCGAGGCCGAGGCCCGGCGCCGCGCCGCGGAGAAGCCCGCCGACAAGCCGCGCAAGATCACCCTCGCGGAACGAAAGGAACTCGAGGGCATCGAGGATGAGATCATGAAGGCCGAGGCAAACGCCGCCGCGCTCGAGGCGAGGCTTAACGACCCCGACTTCCAACAGAACCACTTCGACGAAGTCCCCGCCGTCGTCGCCGAACTCGACGCCGCCAAGGTCGAGGTCGAGCGCCTCTACGCCCGCTGGGAAGAGCTGGGCTCGCTGACTTCCTGAAGGCGGCCGGGCCACGCGATCGCGCTTCAGGATCGCGGCGGGTAGCCACGGGGTTCACCCCGTGGATTGGCGCACAACGAAATTCCTGAGCCCTTCAGCGCGCGCAGGCGAAACAGTCTCAAGCGGCAATTTGCGACCCGCCTACGCTCCTCCGGGTACCGTCCCGAAATCCCAAACCTCGGCATAGCTTCCGGCTGTTTCCCCGCGTTCGTCCAGGGCAAGCGAAGCCTCGGCATGCAGTTGCTCCTCCTTCTGCCCGGGCTCACCCGAGCATCCGGCAAAAACCAGGAGCGCGACTGCTGCGAACCGAAGTCGCCACAGCGGTCTGCCGATGAATTTCGACCGGGTGTTCACTCCATGTCATACCACTGACCAGTCTGACTTTCTTCCATCCAAACCCATCAGGACTGTTTGCATGAAACCCCTGCCACCCGATCCGGTCACAAGCGGAGAACCTCAGTAAAGAGCCGCGGGATGCTTCAGTTTTTCACGGGGGCACCTCGAGCCTCAGGGACTGGACGATACCGAAGCGTCGAGCAGAAATCCCATTCCCGGCTTCCAGCGGTTACTCCACTCGCCGCTCAACCACCACCTCCTCCAAGCCCGGCCGAAAGGCGTCCTGCAACCGGACCCGAAAAAGAGATTTTCTCGAAGCAATTTCTCGAATGGCAATGCCTCCGATCTCTGATGAAGGAAAGAAACTCTTCGCTTCCCAGACGCGCATGGGGCACCACCGACAAGCTCAGCACCGGCGGCGGCGAGCCAGCATCCCGGCTACCCCGATCGGCAGCAGAGCCAAGGAGGAAGGCTCCGGCACGGCGGTGATGGAGAGAGCCTTGATGTCCACAAGAAGATCGGCGTTGGATCCCATCGTAAACGCGATCTGACCACTCGTCGGTGAGACTCCGTTCCAACCGAACGCGATCCCACCCGCGGTTCCGTTCGGATCCTGAGTGGTAAGTTCTCCAGCGGTGATCGTGCCGTCCTGGGATTGCCAGAACGCACTTCCGCCCGTCCCGGTCGTCAGGCTGGTGGGTGCTTGGGCGCCGGTGTTGTTGTCACGCCCCACGAACCCAAGGAGGTTGTAGGTCAGGCCGTCATTCAACCCGGAAATGAAGAAGGTGATCGCAGCCGTGTCCTGGATGAACAAGCCGTCGACGGTCGCAGTGGATGCAAAGGCGCTGGCCGCCAGGGGTGCCACGGTTCCGGTGAAGTTGCCACCAGCCCCCGCCACACCGAAATCCGGGGATGATCCTGCCGTGGTGAGCGTGGCATCCAAGGACCACCCGCTGGCCACGCCGGTGATGTCGTTCAGCAAGACCTGATTGGGTGTCCCGCCACCACCGCCGGTCCAGACATTCACGTTCGTTCCGGCCGCCTCGTCGACATTCTCGCTCAGGGAGATGTTGTTGTAAACTTCGCCCGGTCCCGTGGTCGCCGAGACCGCGCCAAAATCAATTTTCACGGTCGTCGCAGCGGAAGCCACTGCGGTCAGACCGAGATGTGCCATCAATGGGAGAAGTTGGAATTTCATGGAAGATCGATTCGGTTGGCATCGTCGGAAGCGGAAACCTTGCCGGCGGTGGATTGATCCACGGCAAGCCGCGAGGGAAGGAGGGAAGGGCCGCATCGTAAGGGATGACAAACATGCACGCAAGCACAATCGGTATTTTCCCGAAGGAAAGCACCATCTGCCCTACCCCGGCCAGCACCCGGATCGAGAAATTGGTGGCAACATCGTGGTACCGCCCGGATCGGATCGAGCGGCCATCCCATCGAGGCGTCTTCAGTTGCTGAAGTTCTTCACGAATCTGGACGGCTGTTATCCCTAGCCAAGAAGGGGAACCCTTCACCTTGTCCTCGGCAACTCCGCGACCCACGACGCACCTGATACCAATGAACGGGATAGGCTGGTAGAGTGGCCGGAGTGATTTTTCTTCAGCTCAAACCGTGCCGAGGACGCAGTGCTGGCACCGCAACAAGAATCCGATGCCACTCTTCGAGACCGCACCCCGGAAAAGACCTCCGACAAACTCAGTGAATGGTTTCTTGAGCGAACTTGGCGCGGAGGAAACTAGGGAGTCCACTCGAGTCGATAGAAGGCCTTGCCTGCCGGTGGAGTGCTGTCGATGAAGGTCTGTTCGGTCGCACCGGTTACTGGCGATTGAATCGGATCAGGGAAGGTTCCGAGATCCGTTCCCCTGTACAGCGTGTAGGTCGTGGCAGGATCCAAGCCCGTGGCCAGGATCTCCAACTCCGCACCAGCATTGAAGCCGATCACCGTGACCTGAGGGCCCTGAGCCTCCACGGCGGACAGCCCGCGAATGACAAAACCGGAGCCTTGGGACACCAGCTCGTAGCGGCTCAGGTCGGTGATTCGGGTCTGGTCGATGCCGAACTTTCCGGCCGCGATCAAGGCCTCGAAATCCGCCTGGCTGATGTTGTCGATGAAGACATTCGCGGTCGTATCGGCGGGAAGGTCGATGAATGAGCCTCCCTCGATCGTGATCACGTCGGTGGGGACTGCCGCAGTTGCGGCGTCGAATTGCAGCGTCCCTCCTTCGAGCACCCGGATGAAGCTTGGGAATCCGGCATAGGCCCCGAGAAAGACGTCGCGCAGAACGATTGTGGCGCCGTTCCCAACCTCGATCCAGGCGTTGTTGTTGAGGAGGGTCCGTCCAGCGGTGGCGGTGACGAGCGCACCGTCGCCCAAGGCAAGCGTGGCGTTGTCGTTCACTTCGACCTGGCCGGCGGTGATGGACCCGTTGGAGATCGTGCTGCCCGCCGAACGCCAGATGCGCAGCCGCACCTCGGCGTTGAGCGCGCCGCCGTTGGAGATGGCGAATGTGCTGCCATTGTGGAAACGGAGATAGTCCGTTCCTGCCGTCGTCTGGGTGAGCGTGGCGCCATTGATCGTAAGCAGGCTGCCATCGGTGAAGGTGAGCTGGCCCAGATAGTTTGCGGTGCCGCTCGAAATGATGGCGTCATCCTCTCCGGCGATCCGCGGCACCTCGCCGCCGACCCAGTTGCTTCCCACCGACCAATCGGCGTCGCTCCCGCCCCAAACCACTTGGACGACCTGCAATCCTTCACCGATCTCGACGCCGTTGCCGATGGCGACGAGCGAGTAGCCGTCGGGATTGACGTAGCGGACGCCACCGAGTCCGAACCTGCCGGTCGCGATCATGGCCTCGACCTCCACGATGCTGATGTTGTCGATGAAGACCGTGCCCGTCGTTCCGCTGGGGAAGTTGACCAACGATTGCCCGGAGATGGTGATCACGTCCGTTGCCGTGCCGAGACCGGCGGCATCGAGTTCCAACAGGGCTCCGTTGCCGATCCCGATGGTGCTGGGAGTTCCGCCGGTGTCGCCGAGCGAGAGATCACGAAAGGCGAGAGTGGAGGCGTTGAGGGTGATGCTGCTGCCACCATCGAGCGAGCTCTGGCCGGAATCCGCGGTGAGGAGGGCGTTGTCGGAAACGGTCAGCGAGGATCCGTTCGAGAGTTCAAGGCGTCCGGTGGTGATGGTGCCGTCGGAGAGGGAGTTGCCCGTCGACGCATTGATCGAGAGCAGCACCTGGGCGTCCAGTTCACCCCCGTTCGAGACGGCGAATCGGGAACTGCCTTGGAATCCCAGCGATTCGGAGGTGGCGGTCGTTTGTCGGAGAATGCCTCCATTGACGGTGAGGAGACTGCCGCCCGTGAAATCGAGTTGGCCGGCGAAGTTGGCGGTTCCGGAGGGAATGAAAACGTCCGAAGTTCCGTCCGTGACCGGCACCGAGCTCTCCACCCAGTTCGCGGGCACGGTCCAGTCGTCATCCGTCCCGCCCCATGTCAGCGAATTGGAGGCGCTGCTGGAAAAGGCATTGTAAAGCGACGCGATCTGACCGGCGCTCAAGGCCGTGTCATAAGAAGCCACGCCGAACATGCTTCCGGTGGCGAGATCGGAAGTGCCGGTCGACCGCGCACCGAGCATTCCTTGGCCGCCATCCATCCGCCAATTGGTCTTGGCGGCATGGGTTTCGGCGAAGATTCCGTTGATATACATGTCCATCTCGCCGTTGGACCTCCGGACAAACACCACGTGGACGGTTTGGTCGAAAATCGAATCGGTGGTGAGCGAGTAATCGGAAATTCCCTCCAACGTGATCCCGAACTTGCCGGTGTTGTTCCACTGTTCGAGCTTGAACTGGTTCTTCTCGCTGCCGGGCGACCATCCGCCGACGGTCCCGATGGTGATGGAATTCCCGACATTCTCGAAGTTGAAAAGGAATTCCACGGTAGCGCCGTCCACCGGCTTGTCGCCCAAGGCATCAAGGGCTCCGAAGTCATAGGCGACGCCGGTGCCGCCGGCGTTCCGGTCGAAGGTCCAGCCCGCCCCGTTGTTGTCCGAGGCGGTGACGTTGCCGGTGGTCGCCTGGGCCGTGGCGATCCACTGGGTGATGGCTGCATCGGCCGGGATGCTAAGCATGCACGCCGGAAAAGCCATCGCCACAATGGTATTCTTCAAGGTGGATCTCATGAAAGGGGTTGGATGATCGTGATTGGCGGATAGGAGACCTCCGCTCCGTTGCCCGGGTGAGGCAGGGGAGCATCGGGAAAAATCGGGATCATATCCTGAAGCTACGGTCTTCTCCGGGAAAGGGAGCACCGTCTCCCCTTCCCCGACCAGCACTTGGATCGACAAATTGGTGGCAACTTTTTGTTACCACCCAGCTCCGATTGAGCGAGCATCCCATCCAAGCGCTTTGGGGTCGTGAAACTGCCATCGATGGGATAACAGCCTGCCATGAAGCGGCCGATCGAGAAGACCAGCCTGCCTGCGCAGGTCGCCCGCCACATTCGGGAGGACATCTCCTCGGGAGTTTGGAATGATCGTCTCCCGGGACGGCGGCTGCTCGCGCAGCGCTATCAAGTGAGCCAGCGCACCTGCTCGGCGGCGGTGGCGCTCCTCGAGCGGGATGGGATGCTCGGAACGGCGGAGCCCGGCAAGGGGCCTCGGATTCTCCCGGCCGCGATCGAAATGCATGCCGACTCCCGCACCCCGGTGCTGTTGATCCTCCACCAATCGCTGGTTCCCATTCCCCATGACGAGGAACTTCTGCTTCGCGCCCTCCAAGAGGCGTGGGAGCAAGAGGGTGGCCGCGTCGTATGGCAGGGTGTCGATTTCCAGTATCGCAAGTCTCCGGGAAGCAGGATCGAGACGCTGATCGCGCGACATTCGGCGGACGCCATCGTCACACTCTGCCCGGGCGGCACCTGGCCTGACGAAACCAGCAAACGACTGCCGACGTTCCAGCTTGGCGGCCCGCCTCCGAGGGAGCATGCCGCGACGCTTCTCGCCTTCAGTGTAAGCTGGGAGGTCAGCCGCGTCGTTCGCCATCTTTCGGAACGGGGCCACCGGCGCATCCTCGCCACCACGGAGTACCCGTGGATGGTACCCTCCCTGATCGAGGGCATGCGCAACGCTGACGAGACGGACCGGGCACCCGACTCACTCGATCGATTCTGCCAGGCCTGCACGACTCCGGCTCCAGAGGCCTGGATCCGTTTTTGGCAGGAGAACTTCCTGCACCTCGAACCCACGGCGGTGATCGTCGATACGGACTGGCAATTGTTGTCCCTCTACGGCTTCTGCGCCCGGGCGGGCCTCAGGATTCCCAATAGGCTTTCCGTGGTGATGATGGGGTTCAACCCACTGCTGGAGTGGCTCCATCCGAAGCCGACCATGATGTGGTTTCCAAATGATGAGGTGGTCAGGCAATTCAAGAAGTGGATCGGCCGAGGAATGGAAAGTACCGGCAACCATCTGGTGGAGATGACGTTCAAGCACGGTGAAAGCGTGGCGGGAGCGGGGTAATACCGCGTCGACCCAAATGGTCACGAACGCTCCCTCGGCCGAGAAAACGTTCCAGCCCGGGGCTTGCGGACACGTTCCGCAGAGCATCGGGGGGCTGGACCCGAGAAATCAGGTTCCCATGAAGTGTTTCACCTCTCCAATGTCGGCCCACTTGATCCTACCGGCGGCATCTTGAAGGAGCACTTACCCGGTCGTGAGATCACGATTCCATGGCAGGTTCAGGGCTTCTGCCCCTCGATCTCCTTGATCAGCCACTTGGTGAAACCGATGGTGGAGTGCGGGTCGGTTTCCGGGCCCGCGGGCCGCCTCATTCAGCCGAGCCCTGAAAAAGCGATCTCCTGGCAGTCCCCACCCGATCCGCGCTCCCCGACCCGCGGGCCGGGAATTTATCAGGACTCGAGAAACGCCTTCAGCCTGCCCAACCCTTCCTCGATCTGGTCGATGTCGATTCCCGAATAAGCGAGACGGATGTATCGCTCGCTCTCGCCCGGCACGGGCCGCCCGAAATGCAGCCGCGTGCAGAATGACACCCCGGTCGCCTCGAGGCATGCCTTGCGGAACGCGTCGTAGCTGTCGAAACCCCGGTTTGCCATCGCCCCGGTCACGTTGGGGAACAGGTAGAAGGTGGCCTCGGGGACCGCGCAGCGGACCCCCTCGATCGCGTTGAGCGCCGCCGCCGCCGCATCCCGCCGCTGCTTGAGCGTCGCCACAATCTGGTGGACCTCGGTCGGGTCGCCGGTCAGGCCCGCCAGGCCGCCATACTGGACGAAATGGTTCGAGCACGACTCGTCGTTGACGTTCAGCTTGGCGATCACGTCGATCACGTCCTTCGGACCCACCGCGGCCCCAAGCCGCCAGCCGGTCATCGCATACTTCTTCGAGAAGGTGTAGAGGATGACACAGCGCTCGAGCATGTCCGGAAGACTCACGAAAGAACGGCTCTCCCCCGAATAGCGGATCTCGAAATACGCCTCGTCGCACAGCACCGTGAGGTCGTGCTCGCGGACGATCGCCGCCAGCCGCTCGAACTCCTCCGGACTCGCCTCGGCACCGATCGGGTTCTGCAGGTCGTTCAACACCAGCACCCGCGTCTTCGGGGTGATCTGTCGCTCGATCGCATCGATATCGATGGCAAAACCGGCGTCCGACTCGAGATAGCCGTACGGCAGTGCGGTGCCGCCGTGATACTCGATCTGCGACTCGTAGATCGGATAGCCCGGATTCGGATACAACACCTCGTCCCCCGGGTTCATCACCGCTTGGATGAACTTCCCGATCACCGGCTTGCCCCCCGGCTGCACCGCCACGTTGTCCGCGGTGTAACTCACTCCATGGGTTCTCGAAATGTCATCGGCCAGCGCCTCCCGGAGCTGCGGAATGCCGCCGTTCGGGCAATACCCCGTCTTGCCGTCGCGCAGCGCCTTGATCGCCCCCTCGACCACGGTCGACGGGGTCGGAAGATTCATGTCCCCGAGGTGGAAGGGATACACATGGTTGCCCTTGGCGGCGAAAGCGGCGGCCTCGGCCGAAACGGCAAAGGCGGTTTCGGTCCCGAGATTGGCAATGCGGTCGGCGATGTTCATGACGGTAGGGGTGGTGGGGAAAAAGGCTTCTAGCTGAGGTTCAGTTCCTTCGCATTCACGATGCTCGGAGCGGCTGCGGGCGGCGTCCCCTCGAGGAAGTCGAGCACGCCTTCGCCATCCCAGACGGGCTGCCCCTGCAGGATGGCTGCGACATTGGCCGCCGCCAGCGATGCCATCCCCTCGCGCGTCCACACCGTCGCCGAGGCGATGTGCGGGACGATCACGACGTTGTCCAGATCCGCCAGACCGGGTGCCATGGCCGGCTCCTCTTCGAACACGTCGAGGCCGACGCGGAAGTCCGGATGCGCCCGGCAATGAGCCACCAGAGCCTTCTCGTCGATGATCGGCCCGCGGCTGCTGTTCACGAGGATCGCGTCCTCCTTCATCAGGGCCAGCCGCTCGGCGTTGATCATTCCCTTGGTCTTTTCGTCGAGCACGGTGTGCAGGCTCACCAGGTCGGCCTCGCCCAACAGCTCCTCCAGCGTCCCGACCCGCCGGCAGGTCACCGCCGGCTCGCCATGCTTCTCAAGGAAGGCGCCGTAGTCGGCCACGTAAGCCTCGAGCGCCTCGTTCGGATGAAGGTCGAAATACACCAGATTCATCTTGTGCCCCTCCACCATCATCCGCGCGTACGCCGCACCGATGCGGCCCGCCCCGACGATGCCCACCGTCTTGCCATGGAAAAGCTGCCCCATGAACAAGGTCGGCAGCCAGCCATGGAACTTGCCACCGCGCATGAATCGATCCGATTCCACGATCCGCCGCGAGGCCGCGAAAGTCAGCGCGATCGCCAGTTCGGCGGTCGTCTCGGTCAGCACTCCGGGCGTGTTGCCGACCGGGATCCCGAGCGCCGTCGCCGCCGCGACGTCGACGTTGTTGTAGCCCACCGCATAGTTGCTGTAGGCCCGGCCGCCCGCCGCCTTCAGCATCCCGAGGGTCTCCTCGTCCCAGGGCTCGGTCAGCTGCCCGATCGCCCCGTCGCACTTTTCGCCGATCAGGGTCCGGATCTCGTCCTTGCCGAGGATCTCGGTCCCGGGGGCGATCTCGATCCGGCAATCCGCCGCCGTCAGGATATCCTGCCAATGGGTTCCCGGTAGTTCCTTGGTCACCACCACCCTCAAGCTACCCTCTGGATTCACGATCGTTGGTTGCAGGCTGCTCATGCACGAAGTGTTGCGAAGCCTCCGCCAAGCTCAAGCCAAAGCCCCCCGGCAGGAGCCCCCGCGTGAAGGGATGCGCAGCAATCCGCAGCATCTGCAGAGGAGCCCGCCAAGCCCGCCACCTTTCTCGTGCCTCAACGTTCTCCACCGGTCACGCAGGCGGATTCCCATCTGCCGCCATCCACCGCCTTCCCCCGCGATCCAAGGGGACCTGGAGAAGAACTTCCCCGCCCATCCGCACACGATTCCACGGGAGGGTCAGGGCTTGCCCCCCTTGATCTCCTCGATCAGCCACTTGGTGAAACCGGTGGTCGAGTGCGGGTCGGTTTCCGGGCCCACGGGCCGCCCCCTCCCACAGCCATGGGGGAAAGTGTTGAGGTAGTAGTGCATCCTCGGGTGGTGCTTCGGCAGGCCCATTTCCCAGTAGGTCTGCAGCCACTGGCGCTCGATGAAGGGTTCATACCGCTTGTTCTTCGGGTGCTCGATCTGCGGGCCCTTCCAGATGATGGGCCCGAAGTAGAAGACGTAGTCCTTGCCCTGATCGAGGGTCCACCTGGCCCCCTTGATCACCTCCTCGGGTTTGGACCAGCCGGTTTCGAGCGGCCAGTGGCGGTTGAATTGGTGCGCCTCGTAGGCGATGCCCTCGACCCGATCGACGATGGGTTTCACCCGCTCGTCGGTGGCGAAGAAGGAGGGGTGCTCGACCATCATCATGATCTTGTAGTTGTCGTGCCGGGTGAGGCCCCGGGCATGGGCTTCCTTGAAGATCCTGCGAATCTGGTCGATGTCCTCGGCATAGAGGATGCGGGTATCCTCCTTGAAGGGACCGGGCTTCGCCTTGTCGTGGCCCCGGTGGATGGCCAGCCGGTATTCACGGCAGAGAAGGATGTGCTCGATCGTCCCGCCCTCCGTCTCCCACTTGCGGATGGTCTGGATGAGAAGGTTTTTGCCGGGATCCGGGTGATCGCGGTCGCCCCCCAGCCCCCAGTAGTGCTCCATGAACATGCGCTTGGTCTTGAAGTCGCCACCGAGCCAGCCTTTGACGAGGTCCACGTTCTCCGCGACGAAGGGATACTGCCCCTTCTGCTCGGCGTAGGTCGGGGTTCCCGCCCAGGATCCCCCGTGGTTGGACTTGTGGTCCCGCTCGTCCCGGGGAAGCGGTCTGAGGCCGACCCAGCCATGCCCGAACGGGGCGGGTTCGGCGGAGGTGTTTCCCAGAAAAAGTAGCGGCAGCAGAAGCAGGGCTCTCATGCATCCCCATACCGATGGACCCGTCACCCCTATTTCACCCTTCGATCTCGGGATCGCCATCCTTCGCCATGCCAACGGTCCACTCCACGCCCGGGACCCGCGATCGATCGAACCATGCTCCAGCCATCTCGCCGGGGAGAGCACCTAGCCCGCCCTCGAGTCGCCGATTGTTGCTTGCGCTGACGTGAGAATACGTCGTAATCACTAGTCTTTGATGCATTTTTAATCATATCGGCACCATGAAAGTCCTCCCTTCGGGGGCATACGCCCCCAAAACAAAAATTCCGGTCCGCGGTTCCCATGTTGCCTTGCTCGCGACGCTCATCCTGTGCTCGGGCCTTGCCCGGGCTTCCGTGCAGAACATCAACGGAGAACTGACGCCCAGCGACTTCCTCGCCACCGACAGCACCTCGAAGACGTTCTACTACGATCTCTACGAGCTTTCGAATCCAACGGCTTCAAGCGTGACCGTGACGCTCACCATCGATGCAGGGGCCCTCCTGCGTCCCTGGGCCGCCTACTGGTCGACCCCGCTTCTCCCCACCCCGGATTGGGAGTCTCCGACCGATATTTACAGCGCGGCCGACAACACGCAGTCCAGTGCCACTCCTGGGGACACGATCTCGTTCGCGTCGTTCAGCCTCCCTGCCGGGGCAACCTATCAGCTGGCCGTCGCCACCCAGAATTACAACCAGGACGGGGCTCAACTCGACACCTACCTCCTGTCCGTGGACGGAACCGGCGTGGAAATCGAGGCCATCCCGGAACCGTCCAGCCTGCCTCTGCCGTCGACCAGCATCATCGCCTTGGAGGGTGACGCGGTCCCGGAAGGTGGTGGCACCTTTCTGTCCTTCAACTCCCCCGTGGTGAACGATGCCGGGCAGATGGCATTCCGTGCTTTTCTCGCGGGCACACCGGGCGGGACCTTCGACGACCGGGCGATCTACCGCGGCACCTCGTCCGCCACACTCGCAAAGATCGTGCGCACGAACGATCCGTTCGGGGGTGATCTCATCGGTGAAGTCAATGCGCGCCCGGTCATCAACCAACTCGGTGAGATCGCGATCTATGCGGAGGCGGCTGCGGCCGGTGACATCCTCCTGCGCAGCAGCGCCGATGGTCTCAGCCTCACGGAGATCGCGCGCCGGGGCGACACGACTCCGACCGGTGATGGAGAGTTCGGCTTCTTCGACACGGTTGCCATCAACAACTCGGGAGCCGTCGGCTTTTATGCCTCGATCGACAACGCCGCGAATCCCGACGAATTCGAGGCCCTTTACAAGTCCGACGGAACCACCACCACGAAGATCGTGCGCTCCGCCCAGGAAGCGACCGTGGTTGGAGACACCTTGATCATTGAAAGCCTGGCGTTCAACGACGCCGGCCAGGTCAGCTTCTATGCCGACACCTTCGGCGGGGACGTGGTGCTCTATCTCGGGGATGGCACTTCCCTGGCCGAACTTTACCGCAACGGCGATCCGGTGCCCGATGCCGGCGGAGGCACCTTCAACTTTCCCACATTCCCCACGATGAACGAATCCGGGGACATCGCGATCGGCACCGTGATCGACGGAGCCCCCGGTTCGGACTCGGGCGTTTACCGGACGGTGAACGGGTCCTTCGAAAAGATCTGGCGGAAGGGAGACCCTGCTCCCGGCGGCTCCGCCATCTTCAACACGTACTCGGGCCTTCCCATCATCAACGACTCCGGCGAGGTTGCCTTCCTGGCCTTTCTCAACAACACCCCCAACGGGATCGACGACAACGGCGGGATCTTCGCCACTGACGGAACGGCGATCGTGCGGATCGCCCAGGAAAGGGACGTGGTCCCGGAAGGGACCGGTCGCTTCTGGCTGTTCGATGATCTGTCGTTCAACAACCACGGGCAGGCTGCTTTCCAAGCCAGGCTGAGGCTGACCTCGAACGGAAACTCCAATGACGAGGGTCTCTATTTCTACGATCCCGTCGAGGGCCTCATCAAAATCGCCCGTGAGGGCGATACCTTGCTCGGCAGCACGATCTCGTCTTCGTTGGCTACGCGGCCATTGACTCGGCCTCCGTCAACCCCGAGGGGACCGGCTTGAATGACTCGGGGCAGGTGGCCTATGCCTTCCAACTGGCGGACGGGCGCGATGGCATCGCGCTGTGGTCGGGCCCCGACCGATCGGCCGCGTCGCAACCGCCTTTCATCAGCTCCTTTGCTTTGGTGAGCGGCGACACCTGGGAGCTCACCCTGCAGGGCGCGGCCGGCTCGTCTTATGAGTTCCGGTCCTCTTCCACATTGGACTTCGCCCCCGGCACCTTGGTGGAAAGCCTGGCTCAGGGAGATGCGGTCAACGATCCAGGTACCGTGACCGGCGGCAACCTGCTGACCTTGGATAACAACGGGGAAGGCAAGGTTCGGATGACCCTGACGGGCCCCAGGAACTTCGTCAGAGCCCAAACCGCTCCCGGTCCTTAGCAATTCATCCGGGTATCCGTGATGCCCGACATCTGCCCCGCATGGAAAACGCTGGCAGTCGGCCTCAGCTCCATCGTCCAGGCCACCGCCACCCTGTTGGCCCGGATGTCAGCCACACACGAGAAGCCGGAATCCTCCAAGCACTCCCAAGGCGTTCGCCGCCTTCAGCCGAAAAGCTTGCCCAGCCCGCTCTTCAGGACGTCGCGCATCAGGTCGTCGAGACCCTGCTTGTCGTCGATCCTGGCATCCGCCCCGGCTTCGTCACCGTCCGGCGTGAGCTTGTCGATGATCAGGGGCAGGAAGGTTGCGAGCAGGGGCAGGATCTTTTTCAGGTCCACGCCCTTCTCGGCCGCCATCTTTTCGATCTTGTCCCGGCCCAGCGCGTCGGCGAGCTGGTTCTCCTCGACCACCTGATTTTCCCCGGTGCCGATCCACGAGTTCATGGCGTCCCCGAGGCCCGCCGACTCAAGGGTTCCCTTCAGGCCCTGGAGACCACCGGCCTCCTTCATCAGCGACTGTACCATGCCGCCGAGGTCGGCATTCTTTCCCCCGAACAAGTTGAACATGGCACCACTCTAGCCACCGCGCCGAGGCTGCCCAGACGAAAGGTGCCATTCCCCGGGAAGACTGCGGATTTCAACGTTGGACGTTCGATGCCTGCCCGCCCAAAGCACCGCATCCTCGAGGAGTGGGATCATCCCGACCCTTGCGGAGGCGGGTTCGATGTTCTAATCCCTCCCCACCATGTCCGACGCCCCGCAGGAAACCTCGCAGTCCACTGAAGCCGAACTGATCGCCGTTCGACGCGAGAAGCTCGCCAAGCTCCGGGAACTCGGCGTCGACCCCTTCGGCTCGGCCTTCGAGACCACCCACACGCCGGCCGAACTCCGCGCGAATTTCGAGGAGGAGAAGCAGGTCAAGGTCGCTGGCCGCATCACCGGCCTGCGCAACATGGGCAAGTCGTGCTTCTTCCACATCGGCGACGTGCTGGGCCAGATCCAGGGCTTCATCGCGGTGAAGAAGCTGAGCGACGAGCAGAAGGCGGTCTTCGACTGCCTCGACCGCGGGGATTGGATCGGGATCGAGGGCGAGACCTTCATCACCCGCACCGGCGAGCCGACGGTGAAGGTCGAGCATTTCACCGTCCTCTCGAAGTCGCTGCGCCCGATGCCCGACAAGTGGCACGGCGTCGCCGACCGCGAGCTGAAGTACCGCAAGCGTCACCTCGACCTGATGTCGAACGAGGAAAGCGCGGCGGTGTTCGTCGCCCGCTCGCAGATGGTCGCCGCCATGCGCGACTTCTTCCACGGCCGCGGCTACCTCGAAGTGGAGACGCCGATGCTCCAAAGCGTCGCCGGGGGCGCGGCGGCCCGTCCTTTCGAGACCCACCACAACGCGCTCGGCATGCCGCTGACGCTGCGCATCGCGCCCGAGCTATTCCTCAAGCGCCTGCTCGTTGGCGGCTTCACCAAGGTCTTCGAGCTCAACCGCAACTTCCGCAACGAAGGCATCTCCCGCCGCCACAACCCCGAGTTCACCATGCTCGAGGCCTACCAGGCCTTCGCCGACTTCGAGATCATGGCCGAGCTGGTCGAGGAACTCACCTGCCACCTCGCCGAGAAGTTCTGCGGGGGACTGAAGATCGAGCACAAGAACGAGGAAGGGAACGTCGTCCGCACCATCGACCTCAGCCGTCCATGGAAGCGCGCCAGCTACCACGATCTGGTCAAGGAGGTGGCCGGCGACGATTTCTTCGACCTCACGCCCGAGCAGCGCCGCGCCAAGTGCGACGAACTCGGCGTGCAGATTTCGGAAGAAATGGAGGACTACGAGGTCATCCAGCAGGTCTTCGAAAAGAAGGTCGAGGAGCACACTTTTGATCCCTGCTTCGTCACCCGCGTCCCCAGCGAGCTCATCCCGCTGGCCAAGGTCACGCCCGGTGGCAAGACGGTCGAGGTTTACGAACTCATCATCAACGGCCAGGAGATCAGCCCCGGCTACTCCGAGCTCAACGACCCCGACGTCCAGCGCGAGCGCCTCGAGCACCAGGCCGGCGGCGAGGAGGAACAACTCGTCGACTACGACTTCATCGAAACGCTGGAGCACGGCATGCCGCCCGCCGGCGGCATCGGCATCGGCATCGACCGCCTGATCATGATGCTCACCGGTGCCCCCACCATCCGCGACGTGGTGCTGTTCCCGCTGCTTAAGAAGAAGGAGTAGCCCCGCCCGTGTGCTGCGGTGGACCGCATTGGACCATCCACCCTTGTCCGGCCGGGTCCACGTCGTTCCTCCGTCATCAACGCTTCCCCCGAAGCCACCCGATCACCTTCCGCAACTCCGCCCGGTCCTCGTAGGCCGCCGGATGCCAGAGCATCGTCAGGTCGGTGGTGATCTCCGCCAACTCGGGCACCTCGCGGATCTCCAAATCCGGAGGCAGCGACGCCGTCCGCACGATCTTCGGCACGATCCCCACGAATCCTCCCTCCAGACACGCCTCGATCACCTGCGGATACGACGTGCATTCCAATCCCACCGTCGGACCACCGCCCGCCTCCAGTTCGGCCAGCCGTCGCCTGACTCGACCCGAGCCCTCCAACACCGCCAGCCGCATTCCGGCCAGGCGCTCCAAACGGATCTTGCCCCGCTTCAGCAGACCCTTCGACGCGACCAGCACCATGCCGTAGTGCCCGAGTGTCTCCGCTTCCAGGTCAGCTGGAGAATCCGCCACGCCGACCACCGCGAGATCGAGCCGACGGCTCCGCACCCGCTCCTCGGCCACCCGCGCTTTCAGGTTGTGAAAGCGGAGCATCACCCCGCCGAGCCCGGCCCGCGGTGCCAGCCGCGGCAACAACAGCCACTGGATGATGCTCTCACCGGCCCCGATGCCCACCACCGGCTCGCGGCCCGCGTCGATCTCCAGCAACCGACCGATCTCTCCCAGAAAAGTCCGTGCCGCCCTCTCGACCTCCGCCCCGGTGGTCGTCAGCCGATTCGGCGAGGATGATCGGTCCAGCAGCCCCAACCCGAGCCCCTGCTCCAGTTCCTTGAGCTGACGGCTGTAAAGGCTCTGCCGGTTCGGATCGCCCCCCGCCGCGTTCATCACACCTCCAGCCTCCGCCACCGCGCACAGCGTGCGAAAGCGCTCCAGCGACACGCCTTTCCTTCCGACAAACTCTTCTTTCATGACTACTCAGTCATGTAGGTTATGCCCTTCCAGATGGCAAGCCTCGGGAAATCTGATACACCTGAGTTCAGCCCGCCGACCTCCATGTCATCCGACGCCGCCACTCTTTCCAGCCCTCTGCGTTCCGGCACCCTTGTCCGCTTCCAAGGAGAGAAGGCACTTCATCGGATTCTAGGTGTCGCATGTTGGCGACCGGAGGGAAATCCGGCGCGGTATCGAATCGTGGCCTACTCGGCGGACCGCCGCTTCTGCGACCCCACGGTCTTCGAGGCACCTGCCGACCACCTTGAGGTGGTTGATGTTCCGACCGCAACAGGCCACGTGACCCGCCAGCCGGGTGCCCGCCATACCCACTGCCACGGTTGCCGCCGTCCGATCGACAGCCTTTCCCTGCCACAGTGCCCCACCTGCGGCTGGATCCGATGTAACTGCGGAAGCTGCGGCTGCAATTTCAACCACCGATACGACTGATGAACCTCCACTCCTCACTCACCCCGCCGAGCCCCGACGACCTCGCAACCTTCCTCAAGCTGGGTGCACGAATCCAAGAAAACGCTCTCCGGTCCGTCGAGCGCCGGAAGCCGGATCTTGCTTCGAGGATCGATACAGCGCCCGAGTCCATGATGCAGGAGAAGATTCATGATCAGGCGATGATCGCCGCCGTCTGCGCGGCCTGTTCCGAGGCGCACGGAGTCAACTTCTTCGAGGCAATGCTTCTGGCCTTTGCCGAGATCCACGGCGAAACCTCCAACCCGAAACCAAAACCACGATGACCCACGACCCACGCGACAAGCACGAAGACCCCCGCCTCAACCTCGATCCCTCCGACGACCCCTGGGGATCGCTCGCTCCCGACAACGAGGATTTCGCTCGTTCCAGCGAAGACGGCTGGTTTTACTCCGACGACGACACGGGGATCGACTCGATCCCCAGCGACGCCGAGCACTTCTGACCCGACATGATCACCGGAATCACCCTCGAGAACTTCAAGGCCTTCAAGGAACGGCAGGTCGTCCCCATCCGACCAATCACCCTGATCTTCGGGCCGAACAGCGCTGGCAAGTCATGCATCTTCCGGGCACTTGCGACGCTGAAGCATGCGCTCGCAACTCGTGGGAAGGGAGAACCTGATCGCGTGGATGCGGTCTGGTCTAGCTTCCGTCTCGGGGGCTGGCAAAATCTCGTGCACGGACATAGTGAAGAGGAAGGGTTTGCAATAGGCCTGCAATGGGATCCCTGCATTACTCGGCTTGGACAACATTCAGTAATTTCCGGAACTCCATTGTGGCGAACTAGTGAATCCCCTCATCCGGAAGAGCGCCTGTGGAGGTTTCGGAGACTCGATAGGGGAGGTGGTGCAGCCATCACATTTTCGTTGTCCCACGGCGGCGATGATTTGATCCGCTGCGATTTTATGAAGAGGAGGTTCGCGAAGGAAGACTGCAGCCAAATCCTCAAGCGCCTCAGAAGCCACGCGATCAGGCAACTCACAAAGTGGGTTGAAGCTAGCTCTACAAGATGTGGTTCTACCTCGCCTCCAAATCTTCGCGAGGTTACTTCATGGCTGGAAGGGGCTTTTGACATCCAGGCTATTGGTTCCAAGGAACACCCAATCGAGATTAACGAAAGCACTCCTTTTGATCCTCCAGACATCTTTGCGGAGGCTGCCGGCGTCAGGGATGAATGGGAGCTCTTCAGGGGGCTCTCTTGGCATCGAGCGGATTACGGCGAATCAATGATGGGCGAAGCTGATGCGGCTTGGATGTCCGCAATCCAAAACCGACAACTCGAAGTGATCCAGTTTCTTTGGACGAAGTGGTGTTCAACTCAAACACAAATCGATCCGTTACCGCGCTTCGACGCTCTTTCGCCTTTTTGGATTCACCTTGACCCTGTTCGGGAGAGACCCGAATACCCGCTAGATCTTGGTTCACTCCCTGATAATCCCCAAGCCGAGCCTTGGAGGTTGATGCTGCTCGACGACAGCCTTCGGCGGCGGGCCAGCAAGGCCCTCTCAAAGCTGACCGAGGGAGAGGTTCGGATTGAAGTTCGCACTCGCTCTACATTTTTCAGCAAGCCTGATGGCTCAAATGGCTCGGAGACAGAAAGGGTTGATAGAGAGCTTTGCTTCTTGCAGAGGGACGGCCTATCCCTATCGCTGCATGATCTTGGCTACGGCATCAGCACCGTTCTACCTGTTGTGGCGTCCCTGACGACACAAAGGGGAATGCTCATCTCCATTGAACAACCCGAGCTTCACCTGCATCCTAGGATGCAGGCCGAACTTGGGGACCTGTTTATCGATGCTGCCCTGCGACGTGGGGAGCCTGGCAGCGAGGTGGACAACTTGAATAGTCGCTTTCTGATCGAAACCCACAGCGAGCACCTCATCCTCCGCCTCCTCCGCCGGATCCGCGAGACCACCGAAGGCGATTCCGACGACTGGCCCGCAGCGCTACGGGAGGCTTGCCCGGGCGGGATCCGCCCCGAGGACATCGCCGTTCTTTACGTGAAGCCCGGCGACGAAGGCGCCGAGATCGTCGAGCTCCCGGTCACCTCCGACGGCGACTTCGACCGCCCGTGGCCATCCGGCTTCTTTACCGAACGAGCGAAGGAGCTTTACTAATCCCCATGATTGCTGAGTGCGCGGTGGAGCCTGAGGTGATGGCGGAGTGGAAGCACTTTCACTCCCTGCACGGAGACTTTGGCGTCGGACAAGGACGGTTACTTTGCCAGTTTCCGTCCAAGTGGAGAAAGCAGGTCCTTCAGGCGGTGACTCGGTTTGAGCAGGAAGGACGGAACAGCGCGCGTCAGGCGGCAAGGATTCTGGCCCAGGTCCAACAAGACTTGTTCGAAAAGAACGACCCGCAACCCAGCGCATTTCGTCGAAGTCTGGTGAGCTCTTTGCGGGACTTCCCGGCTGCATCTTGCTGGGTCGACGCTGCTCGGGTGGTTGCCGAGCCGTTCGACCTCATCATTCACAGTGGGGCTCCGTCTTCAGACCGGGAGCTTCAAGCGGGCGAATTCTTGCGGAGTGAAGAACCGTTTCACCGTCCGCAACAAATTGAGGTGAGGCGACTCGCTTCTGATCTCATAGCCATTGGCTGGGCCTGTTTCCGGCGAGCAAAGGAAATCTACGTCGTTGATCCTTTCTTCCGTCCATGTGATTCTAAGTACCACAAAGTTCTTGGGCATCTCCTTAGTCGGCTTGAGAGGGAAGCCAGCCGCCCAGCACGACTTGAGGTGCATACTAGCATTGCAAGAACTACCTACAATTCAGAACTCCAGAAGCGACACTGGGACCGTTGGGCTCGTGATCATTTGCCGAGCGATTGGACGCTCAAGGTCGTGCATTGGAAGGAGCTCGAAACCGGCGGTAGACTGCACGCCCGATACATTCTGACAGATTTCGGAGGTATCGACTACAATTGGGGCACGGACGAGGATCCGGGTGAAGAAACTCAAGTGGGTCTGCTCTGCGATGATTTCTGGCTGAGGCTTTATAATCGCTTTGCTTGGCAAGACGGAAATCTCCCAGAGCCGTTCCAAAAAGAAACGGACCGAATCCTGACGATTAAAAGATGAGACAAGTCGACGATTACAGGAAAACTCTACCAGGCATTACGGAGCGTCTGATGGAAGACATGAACCAAAATCGAGAATACCCGAATCAGGATGGCGACGAATACGGATTCTTTGACGGAATCACCAAGGACGTTCTACGCGACCTGATGATGGTGTCCCAGCAACTCCAAGAGGCAATTCTGATAGCGTCCGCAACGTCGAGGCGATTGAGGCATTTTCCGAACTCCCGGAGAACCTTCAGATGGAGGCCCTCCAGAACAATGTCGTCCAGACTCTGTGCGCCATGGAGTGCGCGAAAGTGGTCGGCGGCAGTTTTTTGATGTCCGTAATCACATCGCTGATGAAGGTCAGCGGGCACGAGGAAGCTCTTCGTTTGATTCATGAGATCGAAGAGGAGGTCCGTGATCTGTGACCCTTTTCCTGTTTTCCATTACCTGCTCAGGGGTGACTTTTTCGGAGTTCAAGATAACCAAACGTCACGTCCTTCGGTCGACCATCCTCTCCAACTTCAGAATGGAGTGACCACCCCGCCCGCTGATAGAAATAGATGTTCTTCTCTCGCGGAGAATCAGGGCACCAGCCGATGCGGGCGAACGCAAGGACCGCACCTTTTCTCTCCGCTTCTAACTGGAATCGCTGCAACCCATCGGAGCCATACCCTCGGTCTCTGATGGCCTCGCCCACACAAATGATCTTCAAGTAAGCGATTGGCCAACGGGGGCCTGGAAGGGGGATGGTTCCCGCCAGCCCGTGAACGTCGAGATTCAGGTGCTCACCCAGATCCTCGGGGAATTCGCACAGATAAGCCTCCCAATATCCGATCTGTGTGCCGGTCTTCAGACATATCTGCCCTTCAAATCTTCGGGGATCGGGTTTGGCGTCACATTCGAGCGGTCCGAGCGGTAGTTTCATGAGGGATTCGACAACCGATTGTTGGCCGAGGATGCAGTTGGCAGGAAATCTCTATTGTGTGGCGACTCACTCCAACTCCCAGCCGAGATCCTCGGCGACTTCCTCTGCAAAGAGAGGAACGGTTTTTCGGAGTGCGCCGAGAACCCTTTCCGGCGTGATTTCCCGCCCGTTCCCGCTTCGGTCGTCGGCGATCCGCCGCAGGCAGTCGGTCACCCGTTCCGGTGAATGCTCGAAGAGAGTGAGGAGGTAATCCTGAGGATGCACGGCATCTATGTCCCACGGAGCAAGATCGCGTTCCTGGAAGTGCTTGAGGTTGGCGGTGACGATGATCTGGGCCTGCCCCTTGATGGCCGTGGCAAGGACATGACGGTCTTTCGGGTCGTTGGTCAGGACGGGAACGAGCGTTTCGCCGCCCTCGACGAGGGCTTCTGGAAACGCCTTCATTACCTCGGCCCTCCAGCAGGCGGCCTTCTCCTTTGAATAGGGACGCTTGAATTTCGTCATCTGGGTCCGCCGGACCTCCTCGAGAATCACCATGGAGAAGACCGGTCGATAGAGCCGGGGATGCTCGGCAAGCCGAAGGAGGATGTCGCAAAGAGCCGGCGGACAGAGCACGCAGGCGTCGAGACAGGCGATGAAATCCCCCTTCATCAGTCCTCGTCCCCGCCCATGGAGTCCTCTTCGAAGTCCTCGTCGTCCGCGATCCGGGTGAGGCGGGCGAGCGAGGCCTTGCGGTCCTGATCGCGTTGCCGGCGATACGCCTGAAGATCCTTCAGCGCGACGCGGCGGTGGGTGCCGACGAAGTGGAAGGGAATTTCTCCCGACTCAAGCAGATTGACGAGGAATGGACGCGAGCAGCCGAGGAAGTTGGCGGCGGCCTGCGTCGTGAACTCCTCTCCCTGGGAGAGGATCTGAACCGACTGCCCCGAGAGCAACGCACGGGTGGCTTGCGTGAGGATGTGGAACAGCGCGGGCGGCATCTGGATGTGCCCTCCCTCGGGGCCGAGGAGGATTGGAGGCTCCTTGCCGTTGATGACCTCATGGACCTTCTCCAGAAGCTCCCGATCGGTGGGACTCAGTGTGTCTGACTCGGAGGATTTCATGGCTTGTGCTGGAAGAGAGCATAAGCGAAATATTCGAAGCAAGCAAAATAAACGCATTCACGATCCAGTGTTCTGCCCAAGCACGTGAATATCGACGCTTGAGGGATGACTCCTACCCGTCCCGCCCCATCACCCGCTTCAGGTACTGGTCGAACAGCGGCACGGTGAAGGCGGTGTCGCCGTGGCTGGGACTCCAGACCATGCCCTTGCGGATGAGGTTGCCGCGGGTGGGGGCGAGGGACTGGACCTCGCGCCCGAGCTGCTGGGCGATGTCGCCGGAGCGGTGCGGCCCGGGACCGAGGGTCGCCATTCCGCGCAGGTAGCGTTTCTCGAGGGGCGTGAGGCGGTCGAAGCGGACGCGGAAGAAGCTCGCATCGAGCGCCGCAGTGGCGGTGACCGTGGCTTGCCGGGCGTCTTCGGCGGTGATCGGGCTGGCGTCGGCACAATCCCACGAGTGCTTGCCCCATTCCTGGAGGAAGTAGGGATAACCCTCGGTCTGGTCGAGGATGTGGCGCAGCGCCTCGTCCTCGAACTCGACGCCCTCCACGCGTGCCGGCTCGACGAGCGCGATACGGGCGTCGGCGTCGTCGAGTGGGCCGATGACCGGAAAATCGAAGAGTCGCTCGGCGTAGGACTTGGCCTTGCCCATCAGGCCCGGGAGCTGGGGCAGGCCGGCCCCTACGAGGGCGACCGGCAAGCCCCGCTGCGAGGTGCGATGCAGGGCGGTGACCAGCGAGGCGAGCTGCTCTTCCTCCACATACTGGAGTTCGTCGATGAACATGACGAGCGACGTGCCTCCGGCTTTGGCGGCCTCACCGACCGTTTCCAGCAGGTCCTGAAGGTCGCTTTCGAGGTCGCCGTTGTCGGCGAGACCCGGCTCGGGTTCGAAATCCATCCCGACCTCGATATCCTCGAATCTCATCTTCAGCGCGCTGGCGAAACCGGCGAGGGCTCGCAAGGCACGCCGCGCGCGATCCTTGGCGGCCTCGATCCGGGAAAGCTTCAGCAGCACGGTCCGAAGCTGCGGGGCAAGCAGGGCGGGCAGCGAACGCACCTCCGGTGCCTCGGCGCGCAGCGCGAAATGGCCCGCCTGCTCGGCATCAAGACGCATGCGATCCAGCAGCACGGTCTTGCCAACCCCGCGAAGACCGACCATCAACACACTTTTGCTCGTGCGTCCGAGGCGGATCCGCTCGATGGCGATGCGCACGTTTTCCCTGATCGCGTCCCGTCCCGCGAGTGCCGGAGGCTGGCTGCCGGCCCCCGGGGCGTATGGATTTCGGATCGGGTCCATGGGGATTTGTATCAAAGTTATCCCAAATTACAAGAATCTTGTAAACCGGTGTAAGAACCCTTGATGTCGAAATCTTGAGGTCGGAAATCGCGACATCAAAGGTCCCCAACTTGAAATCACGATCTGTGACCTTGAAGAACGCCGACTTGACCTCCTTAAACTCGCACCATTCCGGCTAACCAGGATTTCTCACGTCCCGTGAGAAATCCGCCCAGAGGGCCAACGGAGTCGGGGTTAGCCCCGATAGGCACTGCAACACACTGTCTAACAAAAATAATCGCCAGAATCCCCTGCAGTGCCGTATCGGTCCCGACCCGGTCGGGATGCAATTCATACTCGTGAGAAATGCAGGCTAATGGCTGACATCCCTTCGGGATGAAATGGGATTGCTTGAACAACGACAAAAGGAAGGCGGTGTCAGCAACCATCCTGTCGTCGAAGCCTCGATTGTTATGATGCATAATTGAATACCTAATCGACTCTAAGACCATTAATTTAGAGATTCCATTGAATTATTTTTGATGCATGATGCGTGCGTTAGATGCCCCGGCCACCCACCATCACCCGCGATCGCCTGGTGCCGCTGATCCGCTCGCGCGGACCGGTGTCGGCCACCGAGCTGGCGGCCTTGCTGGGGGTCAACCGCACCACCATCGGGCGGGCGTTGAGGGACTTCGGGGATGAACTGGTCACCCTCGGGGCGACTCGCAGCACCCGCTACCTGCTTCGGCGGTCGGTCCGGGGCATCGGCAACCGCTGGCCAATCCACCGCATCGATGAAACGGGGCGGGCCTCCGAGTGGGCGGAACTGGAGGCCCTGCACGATCGCGCCTGGCGGTTGAGCTGGGCCGGGACCCCGCCGGCATGGGCCGGGTATTTCGGCGATGAACACGGGCGTCTGAACGGCCTGCCCTTTTTCCTCCAGGACGTGCGGCCGCAGGGATTCCTCGGCCGCATCATCGCGCGGCAGTTGTCCGACCGGTTGGGGGTCCCCGAGGATCCGCGGCGGTGGGGCGACGAGGATGCGCTGGTTTACCTCCACGCCGAAGGCCGCGACCTTCCCGGCGATCTGGTCGTCGGCGACCGCTGCCTACGTGAGGCCCTGGCGATCACCGCGGGTAGCCGGGAAGTGCGGCTCGTTCCGATGGAGTCGCCCGAGGCCGCCTATGCCGAGGAAGCCCGGACGATCGCGGAAACGGCGCCGGGGTCCTCCGCCGGGGGCGAGCAGCCGAAGTTCATCGCCAGGTTGGTCGATGGCACGGGCGCGATCCGTCAGGCCATCGTGAAGTTCTCACCGCCCGTGGATCAACCGGTCGGCGAGCGCTGGGCGGACCTGCTGCTCTGCGAGTTCCATGCCCATGAGGTGCTTTCCACGGCCGGCTTGGCGGAGTCGGGTGCCCGGATCATCGATGCGGCGGGACGGCGGTTTCTCGAAGTCCCGCGATTCGATCGAACCGGTGCCGGCGGACGTCGCGGCGTGGTGTCGATGGAGTCGCTCGCGGCGGCGGCGCTCGGGTCGGTTCCGCGCGATTGGCCATCGGGAGGCAGCGATCTTATGAGGGAAGGGTTGGTCCACGCCGACTCGCTTCGAGTCCTTCGCAAGCTCCACGCCTTCGGCGAGTTGATCGGCAACACCGACATGCACGCCGGCAACGTCGCGTTCTTCCTTGGCGACACCCTGCCGCTTGAGCCGACCCCGGCCTACGACATGCTTCCCATGCTCTGGGCCCCGGGGGTGCAGGGCGAGATCGTGGAACGGCGTTTCACGCCCGAGCCTCCCGTGCCGGCGATGACCGGGGTGTGGCGGGAGTCCGCCGCCCTCGCCGCGGAATTCTGGCGGCGGGTCATCGACGACCCCAGGCTCTCGTCTTCGCGTGCCGAGGCCGCCCGACAGGCCGGCGACATCGTCGAACGCCTGCGGCAGCATGTCGGCTGAGGCTGCGGTCGAGGCACGGATGGCCGCGTCGGCGACCCGGTGGCGATTCCGATGCAAGAACGTCGCGGAATGCCACGAATCCCCCTCGTGGCATGGGGCGAGTCGCCCCTCCCGCAGCACCACCATGAAACGCACCGCCGCCTTCCTCGCCTCCGTGCTTCTCGTCGCTCCGGGCGCGGAAGCGAAGCCGCTCAAGGTCTTCATCCTCGCGGGTCAGTCGAACATGGAGGGGCCGGCGAGCGTCGCGACCTTCGACTACATCGGCGATGACCCGGCGACCGCGCCGCTGTTGAAGTCGATGCGGGGCTCCGACGGGAAACCGTCGATCGCCGAGGGTGCGTGGATATCCTACCTCACCGGGGCCAACGACAAGAACTTCGACCTGCATGGCCCGCTCACCGCCGGCTACGGGTCGATGTGGGGATTGGATCCGAGCAAGCCCGGCGACCGGATCGGGCCGGAGTTCACCTTCGGGCTGACCATGGATTCGGCACTCGAGGAACCCGTGCTCATCATCAAGGCGGCGTGGGGCGGCAAGAGCCTGCACACCGATTTCCGCCCGCCGGGCGCGGGGCCCTATGAACTGAGCTCGTTCCAGCGGGAGAACTATCCGAAGCAGGAAGGGCACGGGATTCCGAAGGACTTCGAGCAGTGGAAGGTCGAGAAAGCCAAGGCGACCGGTCACTACTACCGACTGATGATGGACCACGTGAAGAAGGTGCTGGCCGACCCGAAGCAGGTCGTTCCGGACCACGATCCCGCCGACGGATACGAACTGGCGGGCTTCGTCTGGTTCCAGGGCTTCAACGACATGGTCGACGGCCATGTCTATCCGAAGCACGGCCGGCCCGACCGCTTCGACCTCTACTCGGAACTGCTCGCCCAATTCATCCGCGACGTCCGCAAGGAGCTGACGGCTCCCAAGATGCCCTTCGTGATCGGCGTGATGGGGGTCGGCGGGCGCAAGGACCAGTCGCCGGACATGGTGGCCTTCCGGAAGGCGATGGCGGCCCCGGCGGACATGCCCGAATTTAGGGGCAACGTGGCAGCCGTGGAAACGGCGCCGTTCTGGTGCGACGAACTCGGCGCGATCGAGGAGAAGCGCGGCAAGGTCGGCCAGATGCGCTATTTCCTCGACTCGCAGCACAAGGACCACCCGAACGCCGACGGCCACATGACCCAGGAGCAGAAGAACGAATACCTGAAGAAGTTCGAGGCCGAACTCATCAGTCCCGCCGAAGTCGCCTTGTGGGAGCGCGGTGCCTCGAATGCCGGCTATCACTACCTCGGCTGCGCCAAGACCTTCGCCGTGATGGGCAAGGCCTTCGCCGACGCCAATCTCGCCCTGCTGAAGCAGAGGCAGGCACCGTGATTTCCACCAGCAAACCGCTCCATCGATGAAAACCGTCCCATCCTTCGCCCTCGTCACCCTGCTGACCGGTCTCGCCTGCGTCCACGCGGCTCCTGAATCCGCCGAGTCCTTCTACACCGGCGAGAAGATCTATCAGTCGCGTCCGCATCCCGACCGCGACACTCCGTTCAACGGGATCGGCGCGACCGGCATCATGGCGCGGGTCCACCCGGGGGTCGTCGTCAAGGTCGAGCGGACGCTTCCCGGCTCGCCGGCCGAGGGCAAGCTCCACAAGGGGGAGATCCTCACCGGGATCAACGGCGTGTCGCTGAAGGGGCTGAACCCGTTTGTCGCCTTCGGCAACGCCCTCACCCAGGCCGAGGCCACCGATGGCCGGATGGTCTTTGACGTCACGTCCGCGGACGGCAAGGCGGCGCGCAAGGAAATCGTCTTGATCCCGGTGCTGGGGACCTACGGCAAGAACTGGCCGCTGGACTGCGCGAAGTCGAAGAAGGTCATCGAGAACGCCGCCCGCTTCTATGCCGACCCGGCGAAGTTCAATCAGGGCGGCATTCCCGGGGCGCTATCCTGCCTGTTCCTGCTCTCGACCGGCGACGACCAGTATCTGCCGCGGGTGAAGGCCTACTTCGACGCCTTTCCGAAGAATGTGGAGGCCATCGGCGACCACACCTGGAACAACGGCTACAACGGCATCGCCTGCGGTGAATACTATCTCCGCACCGGCGATGCGTCGGTGCTGCCGATCCTGCAGCACTACTGCGACGATGCGAAGAGGCGGCAGAAGTTCGGCCGCGGATGGACGCACTGGAGCAACGACATCAATCCCGGGTATGTCGCCGGCGGCCTGATGAATCCGGCCGGCGCCCAGGTGCTCACGACCCTGCTGCTGGGCAAGGAGTGCGGGGTGAAGGTCGATGATGAAACCTTGCTCGGGGCGCTGCGGTTCTTCTACCGCTTCGCCGGTCACGGGACGGTCGCCTACGGCGATCACCGTGGCGAGGGAGGGCTGGGATCGAACGGCAAGGACGGCATGATCGCCGCCGCCATGCAGATCGCCGCGGGCTCCAGCGGCGATGTCACCATCTATCAGAAGGCTCGCGGGTATCTGGCCATGTCGATGATCGACAGCTACCCGCTGCTGGTGATGGGCCATGGCGACGACGGCCGCGGCGACGGCATCTGGCGCGGCATCACCACTGCCTATCTGATGGACGAGAAGCCGGCCCTTTTCCGCGAGGCGATGGACCGGTTGACGTGGTGGCACGACCTGAGCCACGAGCCCGGTGGCAGCATCGGCATCGGCACGCTGGCATGGGGCAACGGCGAGATCGGATCGTCCGGGCCCGGCATGGGACTCTCCTACACCGCACCGCTGAAAACCCTGCGCATCACCGGGACGCCGCGGACGAAATACTCGAAGGATTACGAGCTACCCGCAAACCCGTGGGGCACCCAGGCCGACCGGGCCTTCCTCTCGATCGAACACAACCCGAAGTATCTCGAGTACGGTCCGGAAGAACCCGCGCACGTGCCATTTTACACCCTCGGCGGCGCCTATCACCAACCGGCGAAAGATCTCAACTCGCTGCCGCGCGAAGTGCTGCTGAAGAACGTCTATCACCGGAACTACATGGTCCGCGCGCAGGCCGGGAAGGCGCTGCGGACGGTGGGTGCCTTCGATGAGCTGGAGAAGCTGCTGCGCGACCCGGACCCGCGGGTGCGGCGGGCGGCGCTCGATGGATTGATCGACTACAACTACTGGTTCGGCATCGGTCGCAACCCGGTCCCGACCGACAAGCTCACGACCGCGATGCTCGAAAGCATCACCGGGATGATTTCGGATCCGAAGGAAGCGTGGTATGTCGTCGATGGCGCGCTGATGGCCCTCAAGTTCGCGGCGGCGGCGGACATTCAGGAGCGTCTGCCGCTGATCAAGCCCTGGACCGGGCATGAGGACTGGTGGCTGCGCGAGTCGGCCTTCATGGCGCTTTCGGGACTCGAAAAGGACGAGGCCCTCTATCAGGAAATCCTGCCTACCTTGTTGGATGTCGCGACCCGCGAGTACCACACCCAGCCCCGCGAGCGGATGATGAACCATCTCGAAGGCATGCTGAGGCGCAAGAAGCCCGACAGCCCCATCGGAAAGCGGATCGTGGAAGGGCTGGAGGTGGCCATCGCCACCAGCGAGATCAAGAGCGGTCCGCGATCTTCGGAGGGAGCGTTCAATGTCTTCCAGGCCGCCAAGATGTGCCTGCAGACCGATCCCTCAAGTGCCGTGGCGGTCGCGCGGCTGGTGGAGGACCGCATGAGCGATTTCGGCACCGGCGATCTCGTCCAACTCGTCGCCGCGCCGAACGCGAATCCGGAAGGACGTCCCTACGGCCTCTTCTCGACGCTCGAGAAGCTGCCGACCGATCAACGCGAGGAGCTGACCGGCATCCTGTTCGATGTCTATCGTCCGGAACTGATCCGGCGGGGAAGTGTGGAGAGGGGCGACCAGCCGCTGCTGGACACGATCATCGATCTGACCAAGCTGAAGAATCCCGACGCCGGCTGGAAGCGGCTCGGCAAGGTGCCGCCGGCCGAACGCACGTGGCGGTTCGTTTCCTTCGACCCCCTGACCGAAAAGGACCGGCTGCATCCCCGCGAGAAGAAGCGCTTCCGCGACATCGAGCTGCCCGGAGAGCTGAAGGGATGGCAGGAGCCGGCTTACGACGACAGCGGGTGGAGCGAAGGCCGCGCGCCCATCGGCATCGGCCGGTGCGAACAGGGCGGCGTCTCTTTCCCCAACCTATCCGACTGGGGCGAGGGCGAGTTCATCGTGATGCGCACGACCTTCGAGGTCGATGCCCTCGACTTCGACTCCTACCGGCTGAGCATCCTCGCCCGGCAAGGCTTCCGCGTGTTTCTCAACGGGCACGCGATCGACACCTACGGCTGGTGGAAGGACATGCCGCACTATCGCCCCATCGCCCTCGGCCCCGGCCAGATCCGGCACCTGCGGAAGGGAACCAACGTCCTCGCCGCCTACGGCAACGTGGAGTACGACAACCGGACCGGGGAGCCGCGCGGCCAGATGGACCTCTTCATCGAGGGCCTCAGGATGTCGGACCTCGAGTAGCGGCCGACGGCGCTCCTCATTTTCTAACAAGCCGCCTGCACCGGGGCGGGGCGCAGCAGGGAACGCACCGACCGGTAGCGGGCGCCGCCGGCGAGGACACGTTCCAGCGATCCGCGCGTGACCTCGTCGAGCAGGCCGATCAGGGGTTGCTCGACCGATGGGATGGCGAGCACCGCCGGACGCACCGCGCGGTCCCAGCGGCGGAAGTGCCGCCACGCGTCGTCGGGCCGGATCACGCCGCGGCAGCGCCGATGGCCGCAGGCGCAATCCATCTGCCACTCGAGGTTGAAGAGTCCGTACTCGTCGGTGATCTCCTCGCCCTCGGCGATGTCGCGCAGGGCGACCTCGAAGCCCCACGCCGTGCTCATGGTGTTCGGCTCGCAGGAGTGGTTCACGTATTTCGCGGCATCCCAGCTCAGGATGCGGTGGCCTCGCGGGTCGAGGTACGAATAGCGCTCCGCCAGTTCGCGGCTGGAGGGGTCGAGTGCGTCGTACTGCTCGGGGGCGAGCTCGATATCCAGCGGGTCCTGCACGAAGACGAGGGTTCCCCTGGGGATGGGCCGGGAGGCGAAAACGCCGTAGCCGACCAGCGGGTTGACGAGCCGGAGCTCGGTCGATGGGTGGATCATGTGGGGCAGTCATTGCCCGGTGCTTCATCCGTCCCGGCCAAGGGTTTCCATAACCCCCGTTCGCGACCTTGCGGACTCTTCACCGTTGACGCATGCATCTATCCTCCCGCCGCCAGCTGTCAAGACGGCGGATGGGCAGATCATCTGCCGTATTCCCCGTCCACCGGGACGTCGGCGAGGCCGAGGTACTTCTCGATCTGCTGCTCGACGAAGATCGCCTGGTCGGCGGATTCCAGCCCCTTGACCAGGGTCTTGCGCAGGTTGCCCTCGAGCACGACCTCGACCTGATAGGTCTGGCTCGTTCCGTTCTTGCCGCGCTGGACCTTCTCCTTGCAGAAGAGCTGCACGATCCCTTCACGCTTGAGGTCCTGCTTGCCCGACCACGGGATCGGCCCGAGCCGGACCTGGATCCAGTCCTTGCTGACGTAGACCGTCGTCCGGTTCATCAACTTGGCAACCACCCAGTAGGCGAGAAAGACTCCGACGCCGGTGTGCAGCAGCCCGAAGACCGACATGAACCACGCCCCCTGGCTCAGCGCGATGGTGTGCCAGACGATGAGGAAACCGTTCCAGAACACCGCGAAGAACAGAAGCCCGAGCACGGCCGGTGAAAACCAGCGCCACGAAATCGCAAGCGTCTGATTGGCGCGTTCGATCGTGAAGCGCTTGGGGAGCTCCACTTCCGGCCGGGCGATCGGCTGCGGCGACGTGACCGACTCCGGCAGCGCAAACAGGGCGTTGCAATGCTTGCAGCGCGCGACGGCCAGACGTGCCGAGATATCCTCCGGCGCGAGCTGGGAACCGCAGTTGCGGCACTTGAGTTCGATGAGCTGGTCCATCGAGTGCGGTCAGCATCGGTATTCCGCGCCGACGATCCAGCGTATTTCCGAAGAACGTTCGGCAAGATGCCGAACGCAGCCGGCGGGACGCCGGCGCTCCCCTAGAGAATCGCCATGAATTGGAGCGGCTCGAGGATGAGCTTCTCGGTGGCGATGATGGACTGACCGGCGACGAGGTCGGTGAAGGTCTTGCGCAGGCCGAGTTGGCGCAGGCGCGTGGCGGAGACCTCCTCGGCGTGGTCGTTGAAATTGGCGAGGCACAGGATGCTCTGGTCGCCGTGGACCCGGAAATAGCCGAACACGTGATGGTTCCCGACATCGACGAACTCGGTGCGGGTCTCGTGGAAGGCCTGGTTGTTTTTCCGGATCTGCGACAGCTTCAGCATGCCGTTGAAGAGCTTGCCCTCGACGGATTCAGGTTCCTTGCGCAACTCCGCCTTTTCCCAGTCGAAGGGCGGCCGGTGCATCCAGCGGTCGTCGCCCGCCTTCTCGGGATCGTTCTCGAAGTCGTAGTCGTTGATCAACCCGATCTCGTCGCCCAGATAGATCAGCGGGATGCCGCCCATGGTGAAGATGATCCCGTAGAGCAGCAGGATGCGCCGGATCGCGTTCTCCGTCTGATCCCCGTCCCCCTCGTAGAGCGCCTTCTCCAGCCCGCAGAGCGAGGCCGTGGTGCCGCAGATCCGCGCATCACCGGTCACCGGGTTGTGCTGGAAAAGCCGGCCGCGAGCGAAGCTGGCGGGGTGCTCGCCGGTGAAGAAGCGGTTGAGGAACCAGCGGTGGTCGTGCGGCTGCATGCCGATCTCCCACATGTCCCGGTCCTCGAAGCCCCAGCCGATGTCGTCGTGGCAGCGGATGTAGTTCACCCACGAGCACCCGTCCGGCAGATCGAAGCGCTTCGGCAGCGAGTGCAGCATCAGCGAGGCGTCGCGCGAGGCGATCGAGTTCCACAGCTGCACCATCAGCGGCGGGTTGTAGGAAAGGTGGCACTCCTCCTCGGAGACGTACTTCTTGATCTCGTCCGGCGCGACGATGGCCTCGGACTTGAAGATCAATGCCGGTGCGGCGATGCGGGCCACCGCATTGAAGGCCTGGATGAGCATGTGCGTCTGCTCAAGGTTCTCGCAGTTCGTTCCCTTTTCCTTCCACAGGAATGGCACCGCGTCCATCCGCAGCATCTCGACGCCGGCGTTGGCCAGCGAGAGCATCTCGCCGGCCATGGCGTTGAAGACGTCGGGGTTGCGGTAGTTGAGGTCCCACTGGAAGTTGTTGAAGGTCGTCCACACCCACTTCCCGATCGAGGTGCGGTAGGTGAAGGACCCGGGGTGGGCGTCGGGAAAGATGGGCCGCAGCGTGCGCTCGAACTGGTCGGGCTCGGTGCGATCCGGGTAGAGCCAGTAGTATTTCTCGAACTCCTCCTCGCCGGCGCGGGCCCGCTTCGCCCACTCGTGCTCGTCGGAGGTGTGGTTGAAGACGAAGTCGAGGACCAGGCTGATCCCCTGATGCCGGAGCTCGGAGGCGAGATCGGCCAGCTCCTCCATCGTGCCGAGCGCCGGATCGACCTCGCGGTAGCTGCTGATCGCGTAGCCGCCGTCGTCGTCGCCGTCCGGACTGCGGAAAAGCGGCATCAGGTGCAGGTAGCTCACGCCGAGTTCGTTGAGGTAGTCGATCTTGCCGCGCAGCCCTTCCAGGTCGCCGGCGAACAGGTCGACGTAGGCCATCGCGCCGACGATGCGGTTCGACTGGTACCAGTGCGGATGCCCTTCGCGGATCGCGTCGAGGCTCTTGAGGTCGGCGTCGCGCTCCAGCCACGCCTCGGCGCAGGTGCGGAGGATCTGCTCGACGTGGTAGAAAAAGTCGTAGCTCGGCCCGTAGACCTGCCAGAGCAGATCGAAGAGCACCGGAAAATGCTGCTCCAGCCGCTCCTCGAAAACCGCCCACTCGGGCCCCTCGATGTCGGCCGGGAAACTCCTGCGCAGCCGGGGAAGCAGGCGCTGGAGTGACAGTCGGCTTTCGTGAATCGTCGGGGGAAGGGTGGTGTCCATCATGTTTCTCGAATCAGTCGGAAGGCGGGTGGAAAGGCAAACTCCGTGCCACGGCGGGCAGGTCAACGGAGAATTCCGGCGCCGGGAACGGGCCGGTCACGCCCATGAAACCACCACCTCCTGCAAGTGGCCGGCCCGGTCCGGGTATTTCAAGCGGCCGTGCTCGACGCCATACTCGTGGACGCATTTCGTGACCTTCACGTCGTAGGCACAGTACTCGGCGATCTTCATCAGGGGTTCGAGATCGCCGGTCTTCTTGTGCTGCTGCCACCACTTCAGGGCGTCGAGACCGTCGGCCGTCTTGCCCTCGCCGCCGAGCGAACCCTTGGCGGCGGAGTCGAGCTTCAGGCGGAAGCCGAGAGTCTCCTGCAGGTCGAGCATCATGTCGAGGTTCACCGTCTGGCTCGGCAGGTCGACGATGGTGTAGGCCTGCAGCACGGGGTAGTCGAACTCGACGTGGTTCCAGCCGACCACGAGATCGGCCTTGAGGAGCTGGTCGATGAGGGCATCGACCTCGTTCTCGCCGTAGATCCGGTATTCACCGTCGCCGGTGCTGTAGGTCACCCCCACCGACATGCCGAGCTTGTCCTTGGCCCGCCCCACATCCGTGAGGCTGCGCTGCGTTTCGAGATCGAAGTAAACGATGTTCTTCCCGGCCACGCGGCGAGACTAAGGGGGGACGCTTCGCACTGAGAAGTGCCAAGTGGCCGACCCCTCGATGGCGGAGCTCCCTGCCCGCCCGCGTCGCGCCTTGACCGTGGCACAGTTGCACAGTTACTTTCCTGCCAGTGAAAAACATCACGCTCAAGATCGACGACGACACCTACCGCCGGGCACGGAGCTTCGCGGCGAAGTCGGGCACCTCGGTCAGCGCCCTGGTTCGGCAATTCCTCGAGCGGCAAATCGAGGACGATGAAAGCCACGACCAGCGGGTGAAGGACCTCGAGGCGCTCTATAGGGCGGCCGACAAGCGTGCCAGGCCGCGCAAGCGGAGCCTCAAGCCGCTGACCCGCGGGGAGATCCACGATGAGCGCCTTCGTTGACACCAACGTGCTGGTTTACGCGGCCGATGAAGTGACGCCACAACCGCGAAAGACCCGCATCGCCCGGGAGATCCTGCTCGGGCGCAACCTCCACCTCTCGGTGCAGGTTCTCAGCGAGTTCATCGCCTCGGCACGACACCCGAAGAAGCTCGACTTCTCGAGTCGGCAGGAAGCGGCCTGGTTGAAGCAGTTCCTGCGGTTTCCGGTCGCCCCCCTCACCGAGAGAACGTTCACCGGCGCCCTGGAGATCCACTCCCGCTTCGGACTCTCCCACTGGGATTCGATGATTCTGGCGTCGGCCCGGGAATCGCGCTGCCCCACGCTCTACTCGGAAGACTTTTCGGACGGCCAGGAATACGACGGTGTGACGGTCGTGAATCCTTTCCGCTGATCACAGGTTCCTGAGCGACCTCGCCGCATCACTGCGGGCGGCGAACCAGGCGGGCAGGAAGGCGGCGCCGGCGCAGAGCAGGAAGGCAAGGACACCGATGAGGGCCACCTCGGTCGGATTCACGTGGGCCGGCAGGACGGTGAAGCCGTTGAACGACGCCGGAAACGGATCGAAGCCGAAGCCCCGCATGAAGCTCTGGATGCCCTCGCGGAACCGGATCACCAGCAGGCCAAGGCCGATCCCGGTCACCGACCCGGCGAAGCCGAGGATGGCACCCTGGTAAACGAAGACCCGCACGATCTGCCCCGGTGCCGCTCCCAGCGCCTTCATCACGCCGATCTCCCGGCGCTTCTGGATGGTCACCGTGAACATCACCGCCGTCATGGAAAAGGCCGACACCAGGATGATGAAGGACAGCGCGAAATACATCATCACCCGCTGCTGCTCGATCAACCGCGAGAAATCCGCCAACTCCTCGATCCAGGTGACCGGATACCAACCCTCGGGCAGGCGCTGCAGCATCAATCCGGCCATCACGCCGGCCTGATAGGGATCGTCGAGCCGCACCGCCACGCCCTGCACCCGGTCGTCCAGGCCGGCCAGGTCCTGGCCGAGATGCAGCGGAACGAAGACATCCGGGGTCAGCGCCATCTGGGACGATTGATAGACGCCGATGATGGTCGCCTCCTTCGGCAGGACGAACTCCTCGATGCCCTTGAGCACGTCGGCATCCATCTCCTTGACGTCGGTGGTGTCGAGCTTCTCCAGAATCCCGAGGAACTCGCCCTGAGCGTCCGGCCCGAGCTTCTGCACCTTCCTCCCGGCATCGTCCTCGGCGGCCGCAAGGATGGTGATCGCCTGGTAAACGATCTCCGCCTCCGGCTCGCGGATGTCGGACTCGAGAATCTGAGCCAGCGGGCTGTAGATCGCGTTCCAATCGTCCGTGGTCAGCTCGGAGCCCTCCGCAGTCGTTTTCCACGACTCGCGCGCCTTTCCGCGGATCGCCTTCAGTTCTTCGGCGAAGCGCTCGCGAACGGGGGGCTTCTTGGTCTTCTCGTAGGCCGCCTCGACCTGCTCGAAGTTGCGCAGGGTCAGCAGCCGGATGGTTTCCCCGACCGCCGCGTTGAAGGACCGAGCGACCTTCGAGGAGATGATCACTCGATCATCGATGCCCATGTCGGAGGAGCTTTCCGGATACGCGTCAAAATCGAGCATCGCCTCGATGCCCGCCACTTCCCGGGGATTGGTCGTGTCGATCGCACGGAACGTCCCCGCCGAACGATACCCGGCGATGTCGATGAGCATGCTGTCCTGCACGAAGGGCCCGGCCTCGGCCACTCCCTCCATGCCAGAAATTTTCCCGGCGATCCCCTGCCAATCGGCCACCGGCTCGCGGAAGCCGCCGTAGGGCGCGTAGTCCAGACGGATGTGCGGAATGAATCCCAGCAGCCGCCCCTTCACCTCGCGCTCGAGGCCGGAATAGACCGACATCACCACGACCAGAACCAAGACCCCGAGCATCACGCCCGACACGGAAATCAGGGCCACCGCCGAGAGCAGCGCGCGCCTCGGATTGAGGTAGCGCCAGGCAAGCATCAGGCTGAACGAACGGCGGGCCATGACCGTGCCTAGCCGCCGACAGCCCGCCGCGCAAGCGATCAGGACTTCAGATCGATGCCCTCGGCGTGGAGCAGGTGCTGCAGCGCGTCCTCCATGGTCCGCCGCACCTGCGCCGTGGTCCGGTGAAGATAGGCGTGGACCAGGGCATCCGAGGGATTCCGGTCCTCGCATTCCTCGCTGTAGGTCTCGAAGGCGACGAGGTTTCTCAGCAGTTCGGCAATGTGCCGGGGGCACTCGCAATCGACCGGGCTGTCGATCTGGGAGAGGCGCGAGAGCTGCGAGGGATCGAACAACCGCTCGGGAATCGTTCCCGGATCGGGGAGATGGCTCCGGCCGGTGAGGGATTCGAGCTGGAAGAGGCACTCCCGACGCAGGCGCGAGGCGTCCCGGGGCCCATGAAGCAACACCAGGTCCGGCTCGCCGCCCCGCACCGCCTCGGCCACGTCGCGGGTGGCAAAGCGATACGCGATGAGCGTCCGCCGCGCCCCGCAGCGTTTCGCCAGCTCCCTCGCATCCTCGAGCGTTTCGATGAAGAGCGTGTCGGTCTCGATGAGCAGCAGGTGCGCGCCGGGAGTGGCAGGGGCGGCGAGCGCCTCGGGGATGGTCGCAAACGGGCAGCTCCACTGGAAACCGAGGGGATCTTCCGTTTCGAGGAGCGCCTCGCCCGACGGACTCACCGCGAGAATTTTCCCCTGTTCGTCCGCATCGACGCCGACCGGACGGCCCGACGCCGCCTCCTCCTCGGCCAGTTGGGTCAAATCCTCGATCGAAAATCCGGCGATGCGACTGATCGAGTGCCCGGCATCGGTGAGCTGCCTGAGCAAGGAGAGTCGCTCCAGGTCCTCGCGAGTGTAGAGCCGACGCCGGGTCTCGGAGCGCCTGGGCTCGACCGCCCCGTAGCGCTTTTCCCACATCCGAATCCGCGCCGCGCTCAGCCCTGTCCGGGAAACCGCCGTGGCGGTCCCGAAGAGTTCTTCTTCGCGGGGTTCTGATCGGCTGTCGCTCATGATGGACCGATGGTCCACGAAACCCGGGATAAAGCAAACAAAAAGCGAACATGGAGAGGATTTGGAGAATATTTTGATTCTTGTTCGCTTTTTGGTTGCCTTGTAATGGTCCTTGTTCTTAGATCGTTCGTGTTCGGCGACCACACGGTGTGGAAACTGTTCTTAAACCTCTCCGCAAACATCATGTCCTACTCCCAATCCAACGAATCGCTCCGGACTTACTTCAAGGATATCGCCAAGACGCCGCTTCTCACCCCCGAGGAAGAGGTGAAACTCGCCAACAAGGTGATGCAGGGCGACGAGAAGGCCCGGGATCACATGATCCGCGCCAACCTCCGCCTCGTGGTCAAGATCGCCCAAGACTACAACGGCTACGGCCTCCCGCTCGCCGACCTGATTTCCGAAGGGAACATCGGCCTGACCAAGGCGGTCGAGCGGTTCGACCCGGAAAAAGGCGCCAAGCTCAGCAGCTACGCCGCGTGGTGGATCAAGCAGTCGATCAAGCGGGCGCTCGCCAACCAAGGAAAGACCGTCCGCCTGCCGGTGCACATGGTGCAGAAGATCTCGCACATGCGCAGCATCTCGCGGCGGATGACCGAGGAAATCGGCCGCGAGCCGACCCGCGCCGAATTGTCCGAAGAAACGGGCATCCCCGAGCGCAAGTTGGCCGCCCTCCAGCAGGCCGCCCAGAAGATCACCTCGCTCGACGCTCCCCTGGCCGATGGTGAAGGCACGACCTATGGAGAGGTGATCGGCGACGAAAACGCGGTGAACCCGCACGAAGCACTGAGCTGGACCAACTCGGCCGAGCAGCTCGAGGATCTGCTCGCCACGCTGGATCCGCGGGAGACCAAGATCATCCACGCCCGCTTCGGCCTGAACGGGAAAAAGCCGATGAATCTCGAGGAGATCGGTCGCGACTTCGGACTCACCCGCGAGCGCATCCGCCAGCTTCAGAACAAGGCGCTCGACAAGATGCGGCGTGCCCTTCGCCGGAAGGACAATCCCCTCCCGGATCCGGTCCACGGCATGCTCTGATTGCGGGTCCTTCCTTCGAAAGGCTTCAGCGACTCCACCCACCCTCCGGATCCTGCCCGCCTCGGGCTCGACCGGAGGGTTTTGCTTGTCGCAGGGCTCAATCGACCTCGAGGCAGATGGCCTTGAGGTAGGAAGCCTCCGGAAAGGTCGCTGGATGATCGGCCGCATGCCCGCTGGTCCAAAGTTCACGAAATCCGCGGCCCGAGCGGGCGGCCTCGCCGCGGACCAGGGTGAAAAACGGGTCGGTCGGAATGTGCGCGGAGCACGAGGCGGAGACCAGTCGACCCCCGGGGGCCAGCCTGGCGAGGGCCGCGGCATTGAGCCGGCGGTAGGCGCTCAGTGCGCCGTCCCGGTCGCGATCACGCTTGGCGAGCGAGGGAGGATCGCAAACGACGAGATCGAAGACGTCTCGGGATTGCTCAAGCCATTCAAAGACGTCGGCCTTCACCCCATCGTGCGGGACACCACCCAGTTCGGGGTTCAAGGCCAGGTTGCGACGAGCGCTGGCAAGGGCGTGGGCACTGATATCGACATCGACGATCCGGCGCGCTCCGCCCCGCGCCGCATAGGCCGAGAAGCCACCGGAGAAGCTGAACAGATTCAGCACTTTCCGCCCCGCGGCCAGCGCCTCGACCCGCGAGCGGTTGTCGCGCTGGTCGAGGAAAAAGCCGGTCTTCTGCCCGCGCAGTACTTCGGCCTCGAAGCGCAGCCCGTTTTCCCGGAACACCACCATCTCCTCACCCTCCGCTCCCCGGAAACCCTCCTTCAGGCCGGCTGCCCCGGCGGCTTCGCGAAGATTCCGGCTGAAGCGCAGGACGAGGTGCTCCGGCTCGAAAACTTCGCGCAGCACGCCCTCGATCTCGGCCCAGCGCCCAAGCCAGACGGCCGAATAGAGCTTCACCACCAGGGTGTCGGCGTAGCGGTCGGCCACCAAGCCGGGGAAGCCGTCGCTCTCGCCGTTCACGCAGCGTGCTCCCGTCGTTTCCCCGGAGGAAAAGACCGGCTCGCGCAAGGCGGCGGCTTCGCGGGCGCGCCCGAGCCACCATGCCCGGTCGATCGTCGCCGGTTCGCCGGCACAGACGACCCGCACGCGGATCGGTGAATCCGGATCGTACCATCCCGCCGCCAGGAACCGGTCGCGGCGGTCATAGAGCACCACAAGTTCGCCGGCATCGCCCTCCCGGTTCTGCGACTTGATGCTTTCGGCGAAAATCCAGGGATGCCCCCGGCGTACGGCCGCCTCGGCCCGCGGCAGCAATCGCATCCTCAGCCGCGCCATCGTCCTACTCGCCGCGCTGCCGGAAGACGTAAACGCCCCGCTTGTTCGCAATTGCGACGTCCGGGCGCTGGTCGCCATTCACATCGCGCACCGCAAACTGCGTGCCCACCCCGGAGTCCCGGTCGATCAGGCGCGGCTCATACGACGCTCCGCCTTTCCCGTCGCGGGAAAGCTTGAACCAGTAGAGCACCGGCGTGCCGTCCGGATCGACATCCCCGTTGGGCCCGTGGGCCCAGAAACGCTTGCCGGTCACGATGTCGGTGAGCCCGTCGCCGTCCATGTCGGCCATCTCGACCGCATGCGGCTGGGTGAAAACCACCCCGCCCGCACTGGCCTCCGGGGTCTTGCCCATGATCTCGTGGCGGCGGAACGTCCCATCCTCCCCCTGCTCGTGCCAGGCCAGTCCGTGGCCGTGCGCCTCGAGCGCGGTGACGACATCGTTCCGACCGTCGCCATTCACGTCGTCGACATGGATCTGCGCCGCCTGCGGCGCGAAGTCGGCGGCATGAAACTTCCACTCCGGATCGCCCTTCAAGGACTCGGGTTGCTGCCACCATCCGTGATTCATCAACAGGTCGATCCGGCCGTCGCCATTCACGTCCCCCGCACCGAGCCCGTGATGGAAGCGGCCCCATTTCTGCGGCTTCGGATCCGGATGCGGGGCCGATACCGGATGGAAACGCCACGGGGCCGTCGCATTCGCCGGATCCGGCGCGGCATACCCCAGGCAGGCACCCCCCTTCTCCTTCAGTTCGGTGTGAAAGACCAATTCCCTGCGGCCGTCACCGGTCACGTCGACGAACAGCGGCGACTCGTTGTCCACCGCCGGATAAGCGACATGTCGCTTCCAGTCACCCTCTTCGTTGCGGGGGTTGGCGTACCAAAAGGCTTCCTTGCCGGGAAAGCTGACCACCAGCACGTCGTCCCAGCCGTCGCCGTTGAAGTCGTCGCACCAGAGCTGGAAGCAATCCGAGTAGCCGTTGCGGCCCGACCACGCACCGGGAAAGCCGGCCACCGTGACCATCTCGCCCTCCGGGTTCTTCGCCCGATGGGGGGCTTCCGCTGAGGGCGACTTCCGCTCCGACGGCCCGTAGCTGTGACGCTGCTCGAAATCGGGCCCGGCCCACCAGTGCGGACCCGCCACCACGTCGGCTTCGCCGTCGTGGTTCAGATCGCCGAAGTCCACGCCTTCCGACCAGAATTCCCGTGTCAGCTCGAACCTCTCGAAAGCGGCGGCCTTCCCGTCTCCCGCTTCCTGCTTCAGGGCGTGGGCCGTCACCACCATCGCCAGCAGCATCGGCGGCATCCATCTCATCCAAGTCATCACCCCTTCAAACTGACGCTCCGCGGGGCCGGGCGGAAGCCTGATCTTGCCGAACAAAGCCGTGGCGGATCGCCGCAAGTCCGCCTAGGTTTCCCGAAATTCCCTGATGCCCCGCCTCCCGCCCACCACTCTGTCGCTGTTCTTGCTGACCCTGGCCTCGGCGGACGCCATTGTTTTCCGCAGCTACGACGCGACCCGGCACAAGCGGTTTGATCCGTTTCCGACCAATCCGCAGATCAATCCGAATCAGATCTTCGCCAATCTCGACCTCACAGGGATCGGCATGAATGCAATCTCAGCCGACATTCAGTGCGCCTTGGTGTCTCGTCAGCACGTGTTATTCGCCACTCACTTCACTCCTGGTGGTTTGGGACCCGGCGGAGCGGTCCGCTTCGTCGACAGCGGCGGCACCTACCATATCAGAAACATCACCTCGCAGGTGGTCATCCAGGACGGCGGCCAGAACTCCGACCTATCGGTGCTGAAGCTCACCTCACCGATCGATGCAGGCTCCGGGGTCGAACCCTTGGCCTACCTTGATCTGCCAAGTCCAGGCGACTACGAGACGCTCGTAATAGGTGTGGCCGGCAAACGCGATGAGGGAGGCGGCAACAAGTTCCCGGTGATTGGCAAGGGTGTCATTGCAGACGTGGAAACCAGTTCAAGGACCGAGAACTACGGCGGTAACACCGGTTTCCTGACCACCCGCTACATGCATTTCGATTACGTGCGCACCGGCGGTGGCCTCGACCCCGATGATGTTCACTTTGAGGGTGGCGACTCCGGCAGTCCGACTTTCGTAGATCACAACGGTAGAGCGGCGCTCGTAGGAGTTCACAGTTACGTCACCGGCTACTTTGCGGACCCACAACCGCCCCCAAGCGAACCTTACGAAAACTACGACGTCTTCATTCCCCACTACATCACCGCGCTCGACGCCGTCCTCGCCACCGACGGCTACCGGATGCGGCCGGCGAACGCACCGATGACCACCCTCGGCGACGCCTCCGCCACCGCTCAGACGACCCCGCGCCGGGCCCTGCCGCTCGACTTCTCCTACACGCTCACCAACACCGGTGCCAACGAGACCGGCAATCTCGAAGTCGAATTCCATTTCGACCCGGCCGAGGCCCCGGACTCCCTGACCCCGCCTGCCGGCTGGGTCACCTATGGCGGCGCGCCATCGTGGACCTTCCGCCGGGCCCTGCTCGCCGCAGCCGCCGGCGGAACCTTCACCGCCACCTGGACCGCCGCCCCCTCCGTTGCGACCATCGACCCCGGCATCATGCGCCGCAGCGACACCACGACCGAAGCCTCTCCGGGATTCACCATCGCGCTCGCCCCGTCCTTCGCCGACTGGGCCTCCGGACTTTCCGAGCCCGCCGAGAGCGACGATCCCGACAAGGACCAGCTCATCAACCTCCTGGAGTACGCCTTCGGCGGCGACCCGGAGAACGGACACCTTGTCTTCGCCGACGGCGGGCCGCTCACTCCCGCTCTCAGCGTCGGCGGTGGCACCGTGACGCTCTCCTTCCCCGAGCGCGACGACAAGGTGCTACGAGGGTTGTCGTACATCCCGGAGTTTTCGTCGACCCTCGGCGGCTGGGTCACCACGACCCCGCCCGGGTTTTCGTCGACCACCGAGGCCTACGCACCGGCGGTGCCCGGATTTGTGAAACGGGTCCTCACCTGGACCGCGGCCCCGGACGCCGGCTTTGCGCGGATCCGGGTCGAACTGAACGAATGACGCCGGGCTCGCCCATCTACGCGGCGGCGGTCGCCGCGGGAATCCTGATCGGCGCGCTCGGTTGGTGGCGGATGTCGCGCAACGACCCGCGGCTTCCGGTCATCTACTTCTGCGGGCTGATCGGGGCCTTTCTCGGGGCCAAGCTCGCCTTTCTTGCCGCCGAGGGGTGGCTCCACGCCGGCGACCCGGACCGCTGGACGATCTGGCTGTCGGGCAAATCCGTGATGGGGGCGCTGCCCGGCGGTTGGGCGGCGGTCGAAGCGGCCAAGCACTTCACCGGATACGATCAGGTCACCGGCGACCGCTTCGCGCTCCTGCTGCCAATCCCGCTCGTTCTCGGCCGTCTTGGCTGCCTGCACGCCGGATGCTGCCTCGGCATCCCCCTCGACTGCTGCCGTTGGCCCGCCGTGCCGGTCGAGATCGGCTTCCAACTCGTCGTGTTCGCAGGCCTGCTGGCCCTCCGCTGGCGCCAGATCCTCCCAGGCCAGCACTTCCACCTCTACCTGATCGCCTACGGCTTGTTCCGCTTCAGCCACGAGTTCCTTCGCGCCACCCCCAAGCCCTTCGCCGGGTTGTCCGGCTACCAACTGCTGGCCCTCGGCACGGCGGGAGCCGCAATTCTTGCCTTTGTCCGGAGGGCGAATGACGCGTCGGGGGAGGGAAAAAATTCGCCGGATTCCGGGGGTTGCGAAACTCCCGGATCACGGCAAGTGTAGCGCCGACCAACCAATAAGCGACATGAAGAAATTCATCCTCACCTTCCTCACCCTCGCCGCCACTGCCGTCGGCGCCGCCGCCCAGGACGCCGTCACGATCGAAATGACCGGCAACGACCAGATGCAGTACGACAAGAAGGAGATCACGGCCGTCGAAGGCCAGAAGGTCACCATCAAGTTCAAGCACATCGGGAAGCTGCCGAAGGCCGCCATGGGCCACAACGTGGTGATCCTCAAGTCCGGCACCCAGATTGCCCCGTTCGCGATGAAGTGCGCTCCCGCCGCTGCGAATGACTACATTCCCGAGGACGAGGAATCCAAGTCCCTGATCATCGCCCACACCGAAATGATCGGCGGCGGCGAGGAAACCGAGGTCACCTTCACCGCCCCGGCGGCGGGCGAGTATCCCTACCTCTGCACCTTCCCCGGCCACTTCGGCGTGATGAACGGCAAGTTCATCGTCACCGCGAAGTAAGCAACCCTCAGCTCACTCGAGAGGCCGTCCGGATCCCCGGGCGGCCTTTTTTCGCAAGTCGCCTCCCGGGATTCACTCCTCCGGCCGCTCCAAAAGCACTCGATACTCGCTCCCGGCCCTTGTCGGAAAGGCAATCCTCCCGGGTTCAAGCTCGCGGAACTCCACCTCGTCGCCACCTGTAAAAACCGAAACCGGACCCGCCACCCGCAGCACGCAGTCGCGCCCATGGTCCGATCGGATCGTGGCATGAAACAGCCGGTTCTCCTTCCAGCGCAGGTCGATCTCGAAACCGCCGCGGGCCCGGATGCCGCGCGCATGACCGTCCGACCACTCCCCGGGCAACGCCGGCAGCAGGTGGATCCCATCCATGTGCGACTGCACCAGCATCTCGCCGACGCCCGACGCGTAGCCAAAGTTGCCATCGATCTGGAACGGCGGGTGGGCGCAAAGCAGGTTGTCGTACACATTCCCACGCAGCATCTCGGCGAGCAGCTTGTAGGCGCGGTCGCCGTCGTGAAGGCGCGCCCACATGTTGATCTTCCAGGCCTTGCTCCAACCGGTGGCTCCGTCGCCGCGGGCATTCATCGAGACCCGCGCCGCTTCGGCGAGCTCGGGCGTCGTCAGCGGTGAGATCTGGCACCCGGGATGCACGGCGATCAGGTGCGAAAGGTGGCGGTGACGGTTCTCCGGGTCGTCGCGATCCACCATCCACTCCTGCAGCTGGCCCCACTTGCCGATCCGGGGTCCCAGCAGACGGTCGCGCATGTCGATGGCCTTGGCGCGCTCCTCTTCGTCGATCCCCAGGATCTCCGAAGCCTCGGCGAAGTTCGACAAGAGGTCCCAGGCAAGCTGCTGCTCGAAGCTCACCCCGTCCTCGCTTTTCGGGCCATGCTCGGGCGACCAGCCGTCCGGCGAAACCAGCACGGTGCCCTCCCCGTCCGGCGACGGGATTTCCACCAGGTGGTCCTCCCAGAACATGAAGAGATCCTTGAGCGCCGGGTAGGCCCGCGCTTTCAGGTAATCCTCATCGAGCGTGTACCGGTAGTGGTCCCAGAGGTTGTTCGCCAGCCAGGAGGCGTCGCCGATCGACCATCGGTAGCTGCCGCCTCCGAAAATCCCGTTCTCCACCCGCATGGCGAAGCCGCGCTTCTTGAAGTGCTCCCAGGTCTCCTCCCGCCGCACCTCGCGGATCGCGTGAAACCAGTCGGCAAAGGGCTCGAAACACTCGCCCAGATTCGCCTGGTCGACGAACCAGTAGTTCATCTGGAGATTGACGTCGGAATGGTAGTCGCAGCGCCACTCGGGATCGTTGCGGTCGTTCCACAAGCCCTGAAGATTGGAGGGCAGGCTGCCGGGCCGCGAGCAGCTGATCATCAGGTAGCGCGCATATTGGTACATCAGTTCTTCCAAATCCGGATCCGGCTTTCCCGTGCCTCCCACCGCCTCGGCCTCATAGACCGTCTTCTCCCCGGGTCCGGGGCCGTCACCCCGGTAGGCCGCCATCCGCTCGTCGGTCGGCAACGCCAGCTGATCCGATGCCGTGGTGCCCCAGTCGACCGTCATCCGGCCATACAGCTCCCGGTAGTCGGCCACATGCTCCGTCAGCAGTTCCTGGAACGGCCGCTTGGCCGCCGACTCGACACGCTGCTTCACCTCCTCCACCGGATCGCCCTCGGTCCAGCCCCGGTCCCGGTGCGGGACGTAATCGGTCGCCGCCCCGACGAAAACCGTTAGACTGTCGCAGCCCTTGAAACGGATCGCCCCGTCGGCCGCCTCGATGGCCCCGCCTTCATGCCGCACGAGCACCCGGGAGGCATACTTCAGCACGACCGGATCCTCCCACGTCCTGCCGGGTTTCGGATAGAACTGATGGCGGATGGTGTCGCCGGCCGCCGAGAGCACGTTCCCTTCGGCCACGATCGTTGCGTCGTGCGCGTCGGTCAGCCGGATATGCCCGGAATGAGCACCGGGCGCATCCGCGGTGAAGCGAAAGATCATGACGCCGGCGGGTGCGCTGACGAAACCATCCCGGGTGTAGCGGACTCCCTTGCTGGTGTAGTGGACGCGATGGATTGCCCGACTGATGTCGAGCTGCCGCCGGTAGTCGGAAAGCTCCTCGTGATCGAAGGCAATGAAGACGTCTCCGAAAGCCTGGTAGGCTCCCGTGTTCGTCTCGCCGCCGATCCACAGCGAGTCCTCGTTGAACTGGATGCGCTCCTCGGGAACGCCACCGAACACCATGCAGCCCAGGCTGCCGTTGCCCAAAGGCAGTGCCTGCTGCTGCCAACTCGCGGCCGGTTCGTCATACCAAAGAACCCGGTCCGCACCGGACTCGGCCGCAGCGGCGGAAAACATGCCGAGCAGCATCGGGAAAAGCGATCTTCGCATGGATCCGCTTACGGACCGGACGGCCCAGTCTATCCCGGATTTCTCACGCCCCGTGAGGAATCCGCACCCGAGAGCGCGAGGGCCGACGGAGTCGGGGTTAGCCCCGATAGGCGATGGAACCAGCTGTCTTTTCCGCCGGAGAGTGCCGTCGCCGTATCGGTCCCGACCCGGTCGAAATGCATTTCTCACGCGTGAGAAATGCAGGCTAACTTCGCGCCATCACCCGCAATACGAGGCTCCCTGCCTGCCTCCAGATTCACTACAGTCTGGGGTTGATTACGTCAGAAAAAGAGTCATTTTATCTGACGTAATGGCCAGGCCACTGACCCATCACAGCACGGCTGATCGGATTCGACGGGAAGTCACGAAATCCAGCCCGGATACCGTGTTCCACGCGGGGCAATTCCTTGAACTTGCGAGCCGTGCCGCCATCGACAAGGCATTGTCGCGCTTGGTGGAGTCAGGATTTCTAAAACGGCTGGCGCGAGGACTCTATTATCAGCCGAGGACCCATACCGTTCTCGGCGAAATCCTGCCGCCTGTGGAGGCTGTGGCAAAGGCGCTTGCCGACCGGGATCATGTGAAACTTCAGCCCTTCGGCGGCTATGCCGCCAACCTGCTGCGCCTCTCGGACCAGGTTCCGGCCCGCGTGGTCTTCCTTACCGACGGCAAGGCCCGAATGATTCGCTACGGAAATCGGACGATCGAATTGAGGCGGGCCTCACCCCGCATGATGGCAGCCGCAGGCCGGACGACGGGCCTGGTCATTGCGGCACTCCGCTACATCGGCAAGGACCACATCACTCCGGCACGGGTGGCGCACCTGCGCAAGCTGCTGTCTCCCGAGGATCGTCGCCGCCTGCTTGAGGATCTCCCGCTCGCACCGGCCTGGATGCACCCCCATTTCAAGGCCATCGCCAGGGAGGACGACGCCCCGTGAAATCCTTCGCCACGCTTCCCGCCGCAGAACGCGCCCTCTACTGGCGCAACCACGCCGAGCGTGCGGGTGTGCCGGAGTTCATTGCGGAAAAGGACTTCTGGGTCTGTTGGCTGCTCCGCCACATCTTTGCCACCCCCGAACTCGGGGCGCAGTGTGTCTTCAAGGGCGGCACGTCTCTCTCCAAGGTCTTTGGTGCTATCCATCGATTCTCGGAGGACATCGATCTTGCACTCACCCCCGCCTCGCTCGGGTGGGAGGAAGCCGATCTCGACAATGCGCCCTCCCATTCCCAGCGCCGGAAGCGCAATGCGCAGCTCCAGGCGGATTGCTCTTCCGCGGTCGAGACGCGGTTCATGCCCGCTCTCGAAACCGTGGTGACCGCCGCCCTCGGCCCCCGGCCTGAAACGGGCCACTGGTTGAGCTTCGAGCAGGACGCCGCGTCCCGCTCGCCGGTCATCCTCTTTCCCTACCCGCGTGCGGTCGCGCCCGGTTCGTACATTCCGCCGCTCGTCAAAATGGAGTTCGGGTCATTGACCGACCAGCGGCCCACCGGCACCCACACGATCACACCGTTGATCGCCAGACTCGCGCCCGATGCGTTCGACGACTTCCACGCCGAAGTGTGCGCTCTGGAAATCGAACGGACGTTCTGGGAAAAGGCCACCATCCTGCACGCCGAATACCACCGGCCAACCGACCAGCCGATCCGGGACCGGTTCGCGCGCCACTACTCCGACTTCGCCGCACTCTGGCAACACCCCGGCGGCCGTGCCGCCGCCGCACGAGTCGATCTGCTGGAGCGGGTTCGCCTCCACAAGAGCCGCTTCTTCGCCTCAAGCTGGGCTCGTTACGAAACCGCCGTTCCCGGCACGCTGCGCCTCGTCCCGCCGGACGCGCGGATCCCCGAACTCCGCCGCGACTATGCCGTCATGGAACCGATGTTCCTTTCCCCGCCACCAGAGTTCGATACGGTGCTCGCGACGCTGCGCGAGGCGGAAGACACCATCAACGCGACCTAGCATGCAATCCGACCGCATCAAGAGCTGGCCCGCTGATGAACGACCCCGCGAAAAGCTCTTCGCGCACGGTGCGGAAAGCCTCAGCCCCGCCGAACTCTTGGCAGTTGTGCTGACAAGCACAAGGGCCCCAGCTAAGACATCCCGTCGTGGATCTTCAACGAGATCGACGAAAGCCACCTGATAATCGCGGACCTGACCGACGAGAAGCCCAACGTCTATTGCGAGGTCGGCTACGCCAAGTTCCGGGGCGTCCCGTTCATCCTCACCTTCCACAAGCATAAAAAAGAAGGATGTCGCGCCTTGTGACGGGGAATCCTCACCCGGCAACAGGGTCCACTTCGAATTGGCTCCTCATCGCTACGTCGCCTACGAAAGCGCGATGGAACTTCGCGACAGGCTCAACGAAGAACTGGAGGCATGGTATGATAAGAGCCTTCCCGAAGGCAGGCCCGTAGGGTGGCTGTGACTCCATTCAGGGCTACGACTTTCTTCCGGCTTTGGATACACGGCTGCCTTGGGAGCGTTCGCCATCGCGAAAAACCGACAGGGCTTACTCGGGAGCCACGCTTCAGCGAAAAAATGGAACACCAATCCTGTTTTGTCACATTTTTGAAAAAGATGACAAAAGCTGATTCTGACGTCTCTCGGTCCTTATCCAGTTTCCTCGCACAGCTCGGAGGCGCACCCGATGGAGAAGAAGTGAGCGACGCCCGCCCGTCGCCTGACCGTCACGGACATGAACGCTCAGGCCCGGGCCGCCCGGTCCATCGGGCTGTTTCCAAGACATGGACCGCCCTTCATTTCATGACCGGGACGGTCAGGCCACAGGCAGGCGGATCAGGCTTTCTCTTTCAGCAGATCGCGGATCTCGGTGAGGAGCTTCTCCTCGGCCGGCGGCTCCGCGGGCGCGGCCTCTTCCTCCTCCTTCTTCTGCATCGCCACCATCAGCTTCTTCACCACCAGGAAGACGGCGAAGGCCAGCAACAGGAAGGCGATCGAGTCGGTGATGAACTGGCCGTAAGCGATCGCCACTTCGGGCTTCGCCGCCGTCACGATGGCGTCGCCGTCCTTGACCTCGGCCACACCGGGCTCGAGCACCCACTTGAGCTTGGTGAAGTCAACCCCGGCAATCAGCTTGCCCAGCGGCGGCATCAGCACGTTGTCGACGAGCGACTTCACCACGGTGCCGAAGGCACCACCGATGATGATGCCGACCGCCATGTCCATCACGTTGCCCTTGAAGGCGAACTCCTTGAATTCCTTGATCATGTTCCTGAGGTTGCTTGTTAGGAGGTTGAATCAAGCGACTTCGGGAATGCCTGGCAAGAACACAGGTCGATGGCCGGCTCACTCCTTCTTGACCCAGGCACTCACGGCATGGACCGGATCGAGTCCCTCACCCAGAAAATCGGGAAGCCCCCCCGCACTGAAGCCGCTGGCCTCCCAATCATCCCCGTCCTTCGAGAAGAATGCCGTCACCGTCAGTTTCTCCGTCTTGTCGCCGTGGGAGAAAGACACCTCGATCTCGGCCGAGCCTTCCTTGCCATCGTTCTCCATCTTGCCGATGGAATCGACGACGGCCTTGATCTCGTTGCCGTTCTTCGCCGTGAACGACGGGGCCAGTGAGCCGAGGTGCTTCCGCGCGGCGGCCTCGAAGCCCGGATCCGGATCACCCGCCGGCTCGTCGTCATCGCTGTCGAAACTGAACGATCCACCCATATCGATTTCGCCCCCCTCAGCCTCCTGCTTCGACGCCTCTATCAGTTCCTTCAACTCATCGGACTGCCCGGCCTTCGCCTCCGCCACCTCGGCCTGATAATCGAAGATCGGCTCACCTGCCTTGAAGACAATCCTGAAGTCCTCGCCTCCGAAGGCCGACTCCATGACTTCCGGGGGCATGTCGCCCGACTTGCTGTCCATGCTCCCCTCGGCCGCGAGCTTCTTCATCACCTCGTCATCCATCAGCACCTTCTCCATCCCGTCCAACATCTGCCGGCCCGTGTAGGTGACCGTCGCGGCGTTGGAGCCCTTCTTCTCGAAGATCTCCGTCTCCTCGATCTCGCCGGCCACCTTGATCGCAATCCTGCTCTTCATCCCCTCCATGATCCCCGCCATCATCGGCTTGGCCTGGCGGAATTCCATCCGCTGCTTCTTGATTTCCGCCTCGATGTCCTCGGGGGGATCCGCCGCCCCGGTCTCGTCCTCATCCCCGGCCATGGGCATGAAGCTCAGCGTGATCACGCCCCCGGCCTCCTCCATCCGCCAGCGGGTGTTGCCCATGTCCGAGGACATGCCGCCGCTGTCCATCGAGCCGACCGAGAACTTCGTGATGTCCGGGAAATAGGCAACGCCGGTGAATTCCGTCATGCCCTCGTCGTCGACACGATACCTGACGTCCGACCAGGCCTCGACCCCCTGGGCTCCACCCAGCAGCCCCACGGCGGTATCACGGGCCATTTTCCCGGGGTCCGGTTTTTCGGCCTCTTCTCCGAAGCCGATTCCGAGGTCGGGACCCCCGGCGACCCGGATCTTGACCAGCGCCTTGCCGGAGCCGTCGGGGTTCAGGACGATCTTTTCGTCGGTTTCGAGGCAGCTGGTCAGGGCGAGCGCGGCTGCGGCAGGAACCAGGAACAGGGGGCGGGCAAGGGATCTCATCATGGTATGTGGGGAGTTGGTCAAAGAAGGGCATACCAAAAGCGGTCCGATCCTCCAGCTACATACCCGGCACATTTTTGGAACATGGCCGCTCCCCGGCCCGGGTGCGACTGAAAGTAGTCGGCAAACCGGTTTGGAGGAATGACGAATGAGGAAATCCCGAATGTCGAATGTCGTGTCGAAGGGAAATGGGCCGGTCCTTGTCGGGCGTCGAGGCTTGCTGGTGCGCTGCAAGCCGAAGGCTCGCCCGGCGATGACGCCTGGATGCGGCTGTCGATCATCTTCCTCTCAAAGCACTCCATTCGGCATTCGGCAATTTTGTATTCGAAATTCTTCCGCGGATCTCCTCACCCGGTGAAAAATGCCCGCCAATTCCAGTGGCACTCCTCCGGACCTTCCCCTTTGACATCCTCCCGTCTCACGACCACCCTCCGCGCGAACCGCGAAACCACTGCATCCCATGGCCTACGATCTCATTGTCATCGGCGGCGGACCCGCCGGCTACGTCGCCGCCATCCGCGCCTCCCAGCTCGGAAAGAAAGTCGCCTGCGTCGAGGCGGACCGCGCCGGCGGCACCTGCCTGAACTGGGGCTGCATCCCGACCAAGGCGCTCCTCAAGAACGCCGAGCTGTTCCACACGCTCTCCCACCGCGCCAAGGAATTCGGATTCTCCTTCGACAACCTGAGCTACGACTGGTCCTCGGTGATCGGCCGCTCGCGCAAGGTCTCCGACCGCCTCGCCGGCGGCATCGAGTTCCTGTTCAAGAAGAACGGCGTCGAATACGTCCGCGGTCACGGGGCCATCACCGGACCGGGCAAGGTCGAGGTCACCGCGAAGGACGGCTCGAAGTCCTCCGCGGAAGCCAAGCACATCATCGTCGCCACCGGCTGCAAGTCGCGCGACCTTCCCGGCCTGCCCTTCAACGGCACCTCGGTGATCGGCTCGAAGGAAGCCATGGTCGTCGAGAAGCAGCCGAAGGAGATGATCATCATCGGTGCCGGCGCGATCGGCGTCGAGTTCGCCTACATCTACAATGCCTTCGGCACCAAGGTGACCGTCGTTGAAATGCTCGACCGCCTCGTCCCGGTCGAGGACGACGAGATCGGCGACGCGCTCGAGAAATCCTTCACCAAGCAGGGCATCCGCTGCCTCACGGGCCACAAGGTCACCGCCACCAAGGACCACGGCGACCGCGTCGAGGTCACGGTCGAGGGCGCCAAGGAGAACGGCACCATTTCCGCCGACGTCTGCCTCGTCGCCATCGGCGTCCAGCCGGTGCTGCCTGGCGGCCAGGAAATGAAGCTCTCCGAGCGCGGCTACATCGAGGTCGGCGACCGCTACGAGACCTCGATCGACGGCGTTTACGCGATCGGCGACATCACCGGCCCCCCGTGGCTGGCGCACACCGCGTCCTTCGAGGCGATCCAGTGCGTCGAGGGCCTCTACGTCGACGGCCACACGCCGCGCAAGGTGACCAACTTCCCCGGCTGCACCTACTGCCACCCGCAGGTCGCCTCGGTCGGCAAGACCGAGCGCGCGCTCAAGGAAGAGGGTGTCGAGTACACCGTCGGCAAGATCCCCTTCATGGCGATCGGCAAGGCCATCGCCGCCGGCGAGCCGGACGGCTTCGCCAAGCTGCTCTACGGCAAGAAGCACGGCGAGCTGCTCGGCGCCCACATCATCGGCGACAACGCCACCGAACTGATTGCGGAGATGGGCCTCGCCCTCGACCAGGAACTGACCGGCGAGGAGATCCACGCGACCATCCACGCCCACCCGACGATGAGCGAGGTCATCCACGAGGCCACCCTGGCCGCCGAAGGCCACGCCATCCACTTCTGAGTATGGAGAAAAGCGGCTTCCAGCCGCCGACCCCTCTCAAACGCCCGCCGGCTCACGCCGCCGGGCGTTTTTTTCTGCATGCAGAGAGCCTGCCGAGCCTTTGCTTGAGCAAACGCCTGAACCAGAGGACTTTTGACCTTGGACCTTCAGACCTTCGACCGCCTTGCCCTGAGCCACATCGAATCCCGAGAACACGCCAAAGGAAGCGCCATTCCGCCTAGTCGCCGCCTTCCTCGATTCTCACCAGCTTCATGACCGGTGCGAAGCCGGTGAGGTCCTCGGACTGAACAAGGCCGGTGCCCGGGTGGTACCACTGGCGCTCGCTGGAGACGTCGAACCACTCCTCGGAGAGTTGCTCGGTCCGGCGCTCCACCACCACGCAGTCCTTGAAGGTGCCGGCCGGGACCTCGACGTCTTCGAGCCCGAGGACCCGGATCTCGATCTCCGTTTTACCGCGGTCGAGCTCCGTCTCGCCTTCCTCGACATATCGACTCGTCCACGACGACCGGCTGCGATGCACCGCACCCTCGCGGAACTCCTTCGGCAGGATTCGCTCGGGCTCCGGATACTCGCCGCTGTGCTCGCCTTCGGTCCACGACAGGAGTTGTTCGCCGTCGCCGATCAGGGAGGTGCCGCGATAGACGCCCTCGCCGTCGGGGTCGGCGTAGGGTTCCTCGGTCACGATGCGGGTTCCGTCCTCGGTCTTCTCCATCGTCTTCACTTCCCAGCTCCAGGTGTGCTTGCCCATGGCATTCGCTCCCTCGTAGTGAAGCACCCGGCCGGGCTTGAGCGGCACCAGTTCACGGATGTCCGCCAGCTTGCGCCCACCCTCGCGCTCCGCTGCCGAAGTTTCCTCCCGCTGGTCCTGACCCGCGTGCAGCCGCGCGCGCAGCCCGTCGTCCTCGAAATCGAGCGCGGTCCGGAGTCGCTCGAAGCGCTCGAAGAAGTCGACCGGTTCGCCCTCCATGCGGGGTGCCGCCGGATGCCCGTAGGCGGCCGACTCGAAGGTGCGCGCCTCCTCGTTCCAGTGGAAGCCCTTCCCGCCCGGGCACGCGATCCGGGAACCAAAATGGTTCTCATGGAACTGGAGAGCCTGCTCATCCGGAGCGATGCGATGCCACTCGTTGAGAATCGAAAGGGCCGCCCAGCTCTCGCGTTGCCGGAGCGAATCGGTGTCGGCAAGGAGCAGACCGATGGGACCGTTCACAAGGAAGCCCGGGCTGGCATCGAGCGACAGGCTCCTGCCGGAATTCACCGCCTCGGCATCGACCGCCTCGGCCAGCCCAAGATCCATCGCATTCCTGAGGATCCGTTCGTCAAGTGCGAGGATCAGGGCCTTGGGCATGATGGCGTAGCAGATCCGGAAGTCCTCACCCATGTCCGCCACGGAGCGGATCACGATGTAGGAGCGGTCGCCGTGCTTGTGCGTCTCCCATTTCATCGTGTCCGGCGCAGAGGTCTCGACCATGCCCCGCATCGCGGTGAGGAAGAGCCCGAGCTTGATCGCGCTTCTCGACTCAATCCTCATCGAGACGGGAATCTTGTTCCACAACTCGAAGGCCATCGATTCGAGGTCTCCCGAATGCTCCCACAACAGGCTCTGGTGAAGGTCGATCGAAATCGCGTCGCCGACCCACGAGAGCGGCTTGATCTTCAAGCCGGGGAGCATGGGTGTCAGCTGTTGGTTGAAGTCCTCGAACATCGGCCCGTCGGCATCCACCGCCAGCGCCAGATGCAACATCGAAGTGGCCGGGCGGGTGCGGGCCTTCTCGGACAACTCCGAGTCCCCGGCAAAAGCCATCATCTCCCGGTAGTCGCTGCCCACCGTGAGCGGCAGGACCGTGAGGTCGGCGTCGTAGCCGTCCTCATCGATCGAGAGCCGGAGGGCAATCGGATCGAAAACCTGCGACCAGCCCTGTTCGTAGCCGGTCCGCCAGCGGACATAGGCATCCCTTTCCGCCGCGCTGGCCTCGGTGATCGCCAGTTCGGAGACCGGGGTCAGAAACCCGGCGTCGCCGAAACGTCCGCTGCGCGCCATGCCATCGACGATCTCCACCTTGCCGAGAAGCTCCGCATAGTCCTCGTCGCCACCCTCACCGGAGATTCCGCGCGAAGTCAGTTCATCGAGCGCGGCCAGCGCCCGGTTGCGCCGCGAGACGCCGATGCGCAACTCCGGTCCCGCCCAGCGCCGGATGGTCGCATCCGACAGGAACACAAAGGCCGATCCCGGGTCGTCAAGTGGGTAGCGGGCCCGGAAGAAACGGAACTCGTCCGTGCCACCAAGGGCTTCGGCCTTCCCGAGCGCAACCTCGGTGAGTCGCCCGACCTGGACCGGAGAGTTGGTCACGGCCACCAGTCCCTTCACCTTCACCAGGTGACTTGAAACGGATCGGTCGGGGCTCACGAAGGACAGCACCGTCGAGTCCCCGCCTTCCGCCTCCACCCCATCGATTCCCACCCGCAGACCGATCGACTTGGCCAGCATGTCGAACAGGAGGTCCGGCTTCCCGGTCTCGAAAAGCAGCGCGACATCGGTGCCGGTCGGGAAAAACGCATCGCCTCCCGTGAGGGCCACGGATTTCACCGGCAGCAGACGCGTCGTCACATCCGGCAGGTCCAGGCCGAGCTGGCGGCGATAGCGGCCGATGAGCTCGGCGTAGGGGTTGCGGGCATCGAGGCGGCTGAAGGCCGACACCGGCTCGCGTTCCAGGCGGTCGAGCAGCCCGAGCAGCGTCGGAAGCGACGGCGAAAACATCGCGTGCTGGTCGTGAGGGATGAACCGGGCCAGCGGGTCCACCGCAATCTCCCCCTCCGGCAGACGTTCCGCCCAATCGATCTCCGCGACGGTGATCCCCACGATGTCGGCGACCGGCACGGGCTTGGCCTCCGCGTCCTCCGAGGTCGCCAGGATCAGGTCCCGGTCGAGCGCCAGGTTTTCGGAAATCGCCCGTCCCCCGCTGAAGACCTGGAAGGAATCGTCCAAGCGCTCGCCGACCCGCGGAACGGCATCATCTTCCTGCCTCTTCCCCGCCAGGTGCCGGAACCAGGCCTTGCCCGGCCCGCCCGCCTGCATCCGCCTCGAAGCCCAGGCCCGCCGGGCCTTGAGGAACTGCTCCTCGTCGCAGGACTCCCCCGCATCGGCAGCGAGCTGGAAGGCAAACGACGCCACGGTCGCCCCGTCTCCCCCCGGGCCCAGATCGATCACGCCCGAAAGACGGCCGTCCTCGGGCACCTTGAAGAATACCCGGCCCTCCCCCTGCGGGATGGGCTGCCGATCCTCCTCATCGAACTCCAGCAGAAAGTAGGCCTCGCCGTTCACCCGCACGTCGGGCCAGGCACCGCCCCACGGCGAGACGGGGTGCTTTAGTGCGGTCTCGAGGGCATTCTCCGCCTCCTCGAAGCCGATCTCCGAAACCGCGATCGACCGGTATTCGGCCGGGGCGGCAGGGACGCCAAACACCATCGCGATCCAAACCACCGCAAGCACAGGGAGACTCTTCATGAATTCACTCTGGGCCCGCAAAAGCCAAAGAGAAGCTTTTCCACCGACGACTTCCTCCATCCCGTCCGGCCGCAAAGCACCACCCACCGGGTGTACCTGAAAGTGGTGGGCATGGCCGGGACTTGCCGGCCGCCCGGCATCACTCTCTAGACTGCGGCGATTCATCGCCGCTTTGGCGAAGCATTTCAATGCGAGCCGGGCCATCGGCGATGAATCGCTTCCATCAAAGCGGCGATGAATCGCCGCAGTCTAGATTTCCCGGCGGCTCCCCATCCGGGGCGGAGTGAAGCCAGGGAGCAAGGGAGCAAGGGAGGAACACCGAGCCTGAAAAGTCCGGCCGTGGCCCACTGCTTCGCGGTCACCCCAACCGCTCTGCCCACCACTTTCAGTGACACCCCCACCCACCCCCGGCCTTGCCGGGCACCCCACTGGTCTGTTAGCGTGCCGCCCTGATGAGCGAGTGGTACTACGCCCACGGCGGCGAACAGAAGGGTCCGGTTCCCGTTTCCGAGCTCCAGCGTCTGGCCGGCACCGGAGAATTCGATCCCGCCGCCGACCTGGTCTGGCGGGACGGCATGCCCGACTGGAAGCCGGCCGGTGCGGTCGAGGAACTTGGATCCCTGTTCCAGCCCGCCACCGAGGAGCTTCCCACCGCTCCGACCACTGCGGAACCCGCGACGCCGGCCTCCGGCGACTTCAATCCCTACGCCGCACCGGCCGCACCGGAAACCGTCATGGCCTCGTCCGGAATGGCCGGGGACGACCGCCAGGAAATCCCTCCGGGCAGCGACCCGCTCCAGGTGGGTGCCTGCATTTCGCGGGGCTTCGAGTTGATGAAGGCGAATCTCGGCATGGTCATTGCCGTCGTGGTCATCTTCGGAGCCATCTCGTGGACGGCGGGCTCGGTCTTCGGGGTGATCGAGGGACTCCTCGGAGGCGGCATCCAGCCCGGGTTCGAGATCGATCCCCAGACCGGCGAGTTCCAACCGCAGAACCAGGAAATCACCCCGGCCCAGGTCCTGGTTTCGATCGTGGTGAACCTGATCAACCAACTCGTTTCCGTGTTCCTCGCCCTGGGAATGACCCGCATCGGACTGAACATCGTCGATGGCCGGGAGTTCACCATCGGCATGCTGTTCGGAGAAGCCGGCAAGCTGGTTCGCGCCTTCCTCGCCGGGCTGCTCTACGGATTGGCGGTCGCGGTGGGATTGGTCCTGCTGATCGTCCCGGGCATCTACATCGCCCTCCGCTATGGCCAGTACCAGTCGGCGATCGTCGACCGCGACATGGGCGTGATGGAGTCGCTCGCCTACAGCTCACGCATCACCGAGGGACAGAAGTGGCCCCTCCTCGGCCTGGCGATACTCAGCTTTCTCATCGTCATTGCCGGCGTCCTCGCGCTCTGCGTGGGCGTGGTCTTCGCCTACCCCATCGTCTGGCTCGCGGGCGTGGTGGCCTACCGCTGGATGCAATACGGATCGGGCGTGGTCCGCCCGGCCAACTAATTGTCCACGGTGCTTGCGATCCCATTTCGCCAACCGCTAGGATGCAGAGGCGATGAGTGAATGGTACTACGCCCACGGCGGCGAACAGAAGGGCCCGGTCCCCGTCTCCGAGCTTCAGCGTCTCGCCTCGAACGGCGACTTCGATCCCGCCGCCGACCTGGTCTGGCGGGAGGGCATGGAGGACTGGAAGCCCGCCAACATGATCGACGAACTCGGATCGGCATTCCAGCCCGCCGCCGCCGTGGCCCCGACCGGCACCGCCATTCCAGCGCCCGCGGCCGGCGAGGTGAATCCCTATGCAGCGCCAGCGGCAGTCCATCCACCTGCCGGATCGGGATCAGGCATTGAAGAACTTCCGAAAGTCAAAGCGGCGAACTTCACTCTTGTCGCCGTTTTCACCTTGGTCGGCGTCATCGGCATGCTCGCCAGCTACGGATGGCTGTTCGCCGTGATTTTTCAGATGACCTCCGCAGGGAATGCGGCTCCAGAGGAAGCCATGACCACTCCGATGATACTCATCTACCTGTCTCTGATCCCATGGATGACCGGCTGGATCATCGGTTTGGTTCATCTGTATCGCGGGTGGGTTTTGCTTCAGCCACATACGCATTACAGCACCCCGGGAAAGGCAGTTGGTTTCCTCTTCATTCCCTTCTACAACCTTTACTGGTATTTTGTCGCTTATTGGCGATGGGCTCAGGAGTGGAACCGCCTCGTGGCCAACAACCCCAACCACCCCCAGGCACCGCAGATGAGCGAGGGCATGTTCCTCGCCTATCCCATCACCGCTCTTGCGTGCGGCATTCTCAGCGTGTTCGGCCTGATTCCGATGATCATCGTTTACCTGCTTGTGCAGCGGTCGATCGCACGGGCGGTCAACTACGCCGCCGTTCGCTGAGACCACGTCCCCGACTCGTTCAACACCCGCATCGGCCCGGCCGGTGCGGGTTCTTTTTTGCCGATCCCCGAAAGTTGTCTGAATAAATTTCACGGCACCGCGGTCGAAGGGACGAATCCGAAACACACATGCCATGAAGAACTTGTTTGCACTCCTCACCGTGATCGGCGCCGGCTTCATCGCCGCTCCCGATGCCGAAGCCCGCCCCGGTTGCAACAGCAGCCACACCTACGTCAGCCACTACACCAGCTGCGGTTGCCCGGTCTACGTCCAGCGCTACGTCGCCTACTACGACCGCTGCACCGGCCGTCCGATCTACCGCACCCGGACGCTGTCGGTGAACCACCGCTGCCGCTCGCACCACGCCTACGGCCACAGCTATGCGCCCCGCACGCACTACGGCCGCAGTGTCCGGAGCCACCGCTCGACCGGCTTCCGCATCGGCCCGGTGATCGTCGGCGGAGGCTCCGCACGCAAGTGCCGCTGATCCACCGGATCCGACTCGACGCGGGGCAAGGGGCCGAGCATCCTTGCCCCGCGTTCATTTCGTGACCACCCGACTCGTCATCCTGCTGGCCTGCCTCGCCGTCCCGGCCGCCGCCAATCTCGCCTCCGACGAGTTGCTGGCGGCATTCCAGACCCGGCTTGAAAGGGGCGAGTCGATCGACCCCATCTGCGAGTCCCTCGAGGACAAGGACGGCGACACGCTCAAGGCGCTGCTGGCCGACCTCAACAAGGCGTGGCCCGGGGTGCGCGACCGCTACCTCAAGACATTGGAGGACGAAGCCGCTTCGGTGGTCGGCGGCGGGAATGATTCCCGGAAGCGCATCCGGGACCTGCGCGAGGAGTTTCTGCGGATCCGCAACCTCGACGAGGCCCCGATGAAGCCGCTGCTCAAATCCAAGAGCATGCCCGCGGTGGAAGAACTCCGCCAGATGCTGGCCCCCAGCGCGGGTGAGATCGTGGCCAAGCTCCCGCCGGCGACCACCAAGCTGCGGCAAGCCGCCACCCAGCTCGCCCGATTCCGCGATGCCGCGCTCGATGCCGACTATTCCGCCACCCCGAGCGACTCGGTCGAACAACTCGCCGCTGCCGAGGCGCGCATTGCCGCTGAAACCGGTGACTTGCCCCGCGATGGCCTGCGGATCCTCGAGAAGAACCGCAGGACGGCCGAGGACACGGGGGTGCCCGAAGACGAAGCGCGGGGAGTCGAAGAGGCAAACCTGTGGCGTCTGCTCGTCGGCCTCAACGCGCTCGAAATCGATCCAAAACTCTGCGAGGCCGCACGCGACCACTCGAAGGACATGGCCGAGCAGGGGTTCTTCGCCCACGAGTCGCCGGTTCCGGGAAAGGCCACACCCTGGGACCGGGCCAGGAATTTCGGCACCACGGCCTCGGGTGAAAACATCTACGCGGGCTCGACCCAGCCCGAGTCCGCCAACAAGGGCTGGTTCTTCTCACCCGGCCACCACAAGAACCTCTTCGGCGCCAATCACACCCGGATCGGTCTTGGTCGGCACGGCAGTCACTGGACGCAACTCTTCGGCAAGTAGCGCGCGTCCCCCGTGCGCAGGGAATGCACCCGCCCACAGGCCCGGCCACAGGCCCGCCCACAGGCCCGGCCGATGGCCCCGGCCGGCAGGAGCCATCGGCCCACCCTTGCATGCTCGGACCAATCGGGCGTCATGCCATGTCGGCACTCCGGGAGCCGCGCGATTCCGCCAAGCACCAGAGCAGGGCGACCGCACCGGCGGCACCGAGAAACGCCCCGGCAAGCAGGCCCAGCCCGATGATGGACGCATCACCCGCCAGCAGGGCGAGGATCAAGGCGGACGCCATCAGCGCCGGACCGGCAAGCGTCAGGCCGATGGCGATGCCATAACTCAGGACCGGTCGCACACTGGCTTTCCAACCGTTGCGACGGGTCACGGATTCAACTTCAGCATTCATGGTATTACTCATAGGACGGCTCCCATGATCCGCAACCGGATGAACGCCGAATGATCCCGGGGTGAAACCTTCAAGCGTCTTGCGTGAGAGTCCCGTGACGGAGCACGCCGCGCATCATCACGTCGTCGTCGAAGCGGCGGAAGCTCACCCCGTCGAGCCCGCAACCTTCGGGGAGACCCCCGCCCCCCAACGCGGGAACCGGCCCGCCGCACAACACCGGCGCCATGAATGCCACCACCTCGTCGATCAGTCCCGCTTCGGCGAAGTCCGCCGCCAGGCGCCCCCCGCATTCGAGCATCACGGTGGCGACATCGAACTCCGACACCATCTCGCGCAGGACCGCCGCCAGGTCGCCGCGCGGACGCACCACGGTGCGCTCGCGATGACCGTCCGCGAACAGCGGCGCATCCTGCGGCAACGAGTCGGGCCGATCGGTCAGGACCAGCCGCCACGGCTGATCCCGGCCATCCAAGTACTGCAAGTCCCGTAGATTGAGCCGGGGCCGGTCGCGGCGCACGGTCTCCCCGGAAGTCACGATGGCATCCACCCCGGATCGCAGGCGCTGGACCTCGGCGCGCGAGGCCGGCCCCGTCAGCCACATCCCCTCGCCCGGCGGACGGGTCAGGCGCCCGTCGAGGCTCATCGCCGTCTTCCACAGCACCCACGGCAGGCCCGTGGCCTGCACCTTCGAGAAGGGACGGATCAGGTGCCGGGCTTCGTCCTCCAGCACGCCCCGGGTCACTTCGATTCCCGCGGAATGAAGCACGCCCACCGCCGCCCCCGCGTGGGCGGGGTTCGGGTCGGTGCAGGCGAAAACCACCCGGCCGATGCCCGCTTCGACCAGGGCACCGGTGCATGGCGGCGTCCGCCCGTGGGTCGAACACGGCTCGAGCGTCACGTAGGCCGTCGCCCCGCGCAGCGCCTCGGGGCCGTGGATCCCGGCGACCGCGGCGATCGCCTCGCGCTCGGCGTGGGGTTGGCCCGCCCGTCGATGCCATCCCGCGCCGATTTCCATCCCGTCGCGAACGATCACGCAGCCCACCGGCGGATTCGGCGCGGTCTTCCCCACGCCACGTTCCGCTTCCTCGATGGCCCTCGCCATCCACCGTTCGTCATCGGTCACCCTACCGAAATGCCCGCTCCCGGCGCTCCACGCAACTCCGGGATTGATGGATCGCCGAATCTGCGCAAGCTTGTAGCTGCATATCGCCCGTCAGAATTCGTCACCAGACCCGTCCCAAGCCCATGAAATCCATCGTTCTTCTCCTCGTCCTCATCGCCACCTCGCTGCCCGCGTTTTCCAACGATGCCGAGCGGCTCTACCAGATGGGTCTCGCCGCCATGAACCAGGGTCAACCCGAGGCCGCCGAGAAGGCCTTCCGGGAGGCGCTCAGAATTCAGCCCAACCACGCCCAGGCCCGCTACCAGCTCGGCCAGCTTCCCGCCCGGGCCGAGGCGCTCAAGGCCCAGCGCCGTGCCGCGGAACTTGCCGAGATCCGGTTGCCGGCCATCGACTTTGCCGGCGTGACCCTCAACGAGGCGCTCGCCGCGCTCGGACAGATGATCGAGACCGAATCGGCCAAGAGCCGCGGCGAAGACAAGGCGCTGACACCCAACTTCATGGTGCAGGATCCGGGCGGGTCACTGGGTGACAAGGAAGTGAACCTCCGGCTCAAGAATGTTCCCGCCAAGGTGGCACTCGACTACCTTCTCCAACAGGTCGGCGCCACCGCCCGCTACGACGAGCACGCGACCGTGATCCGGCCGGCCAAATGAGGTCGTCGCCTCCCGCCTTCCCCCGCCCGCTTCCCCTGTCCATGATCGGCCCGTGGGCCAGCGAATCCTGATCACCGGCGGCGAGGGCGACCTCGCCCGGGCCATCGGCCATGCCTTCGAGAGGGCGGGCGACCGGGTCGATGCGCCGGGTCGCAGGGATCTCGACGTCGCCGATTCCACTTCGGTCGAGCGGTATTTCGCGACGGCGGAAACGCCGGACCTGCTGATCGCCAATGCCGGGCTGGCGGAAGACCGGCTGCTCGCGCGCACCGCTGAGGATTCGTGGGATCGCCAGCTGGAGGTCAACCTCCACGGTGCCTACCGCTGCGCCAAGGCCGTGGCCTGGGGGATGATCAAGCGACGGAGCGGTCATCTGGTCTTTGTCGCCAGCCATGCGGCATGCCATCCGGCCCCCGGCCAGGCCACCTACGCCGCCGCCAAGGCCGGGCTCCTCGGCTTTGCCCGCTCACTCGCCCGGGAGCTCGGCCCCGCCGGAATCCGCGTCAACACCCTGCTCCCCGGATTTCTCGAAACCCGGATGACCGCCGGAGTCGGCAAGGATCACCGCACCGCCGTCCTCGCCTCCCATTGCCTCGGCCGACTCAACACCCCGCAGGCCACCGCCGATTTCCTCGTCCACCTCCACCACCACCTCCCGCACACCTCCGGCCAGGTCTTCCAGCTCGACAGCCGGCCGGAGTAGCCCGAATTCTCAACGGGACGTGGTTCATTCGCCCCACAGGCCGACTGCAACCGGGGGGCACGAACAGCGCCGGGGAGTTCCTCAATGGCATCCAACTCATCATCAGTTCTCGCGGTGTGCGAATCGGCAAATACCCAATCAAGACCAAGCCCGGCCGACCCCATCCCGACGAACTGAAAATCACCCTCATCGGACACCACATGCCCGATGCCATTCTGCGCGTCGCCAAATGGAGCGCGGAAAGACACGGACTGAGGAAATCGAAGGAGCAAGACGGCTCGTTCCGTCCAAAACTACCATGAATGCCGTATCCAAATGTTAAAATGCAGCACCTGACCCCATTCACACCAGCGCCTCCGCGAAGGCCTTGCCGATGCGGGCGAAGAACTTGGCCGAGCCGTGGTAGTGGAAACCCTGGTTGGAGCGCCCCACCTCGTACTGGAACAGCTCCTCCTCACTCAGGGCCTCCTCGATCTTCGCCTTCTTTTCCGCCTCCAGCTTGGCGGCATCCTCCTTCCACTCCCCGCCGTCTTTCCGGCGCTGCTTGATCTCGCGATCCCGATCGGCGAACTCCTTGTTCACGGCATTCACCTTCTCCATGACCGCCTCGATCTCAGCGGGCCAGTATTCGTGGGTGAAGACGTTGGCGACCGTTCCCTTGAACTCGTCCGACTCTCCGGGTGCGGCCATCGCCTTGCGGAAGGCGTCCGTGTTGTCGCCGGCCGATTCGCCGCCGGTGCCGAGCACCCCGATCACGAAGGGCAGCCCGGGAGCGGAGAGGTCCTTGCGGACGTCGCGGATGAAGCAGGCCAGCAGCCGGCTGTATTCGGAGTAGTCCTTGACGCTTTTCTTGCCCTGGGCGGGATCGACCCGCGGGTAGTTCCCCACGAGGTCGTTGAAGCCCTGGAACCAGACGAAGCCGGCCAGCTCGTAGCCCTCCTTCTCGTCGTAGTCCGGATAGACCTTCTTGGGATCGGCCAGCACTTCCTTCACGTGGTCCATCATGTGACCGTAGTACTTTCCGGCCCGCTCCTTGGCCTTTTCATCCTCCAGTTCACCACCGCTTGGCGGGCGGAAGTCGACCATCAGGCTCTTGCCGCCCCAAGCATTCTTGATCAGCAGGATGGGCTCGCCGAGGTGCTCGTGCATCGTGATGCCGAAGGTCAGCTCGGGGCCGATCTTGCCGGTTCCCACGTGGTGCTGGCTGCCGAAGCCCGAGGTCAGCTGCCCCGAGCGCTTGCCCACCGGATTTCCTCCGAAGTCCCCGTAGGAATAGGCGATCCACACGTCCTCGATCGTCGCCGGCTCACCATCGGCATCGACCATCTTCTTGTAGAGGTCGGCCGTCTTCGGGTCCTTGGCGACCGCGGGGAAGGTGCGGGTCTGGGCATGGCCCTCCATGTTGGACTGGCCGGTGAGGATGAAGACCTTGAGCGGCTTGGCAGCGAGAGAGCCGGTCACGGCGGCGGCGGCCATGGCAAGCAGAGCCATGGAGGAATAGGGGCGGGTGTTCATGATGTTGGAATTGGGGGGGTGGCGCTCGTGCCTACTTCGCCTGCTGCTGGAGCATCGCGGTGAATTGCTCGACCACCTCGGCACCGGCCTTGCGGCGGTAGTCTGCGGCAAGCGCGGCATCGCCAACGGCCTCCATGTAGGCACCGGCAAGGGCGTGGGCGGTCGGATCGTCCGGGCAGAGCCGGGCGACCAACCGGGCGAGGAGGGCGTGGTCCTCGAGCTTGAGGTCCTCCATCGCCACCGGCACGACCTTGCCGCCCTCCTCGGCCTGGAAGGCGAGAATGCCGCTGCCGCTGGCCTCCAGCAGCTTGACCCGGGATCCGGTGATCGAGAGATCCATCGGCAGCGGCTCCAGCCGGCCGTCCTTGCTGATGCCGGCGAGGGACTGCAGCAGCGAGGTGGCGAGCAGGTTCTGGTAGGATGACGACACGCCGGTCTCCTCCTCCGGAGCGGCCTCCTCCGCGACGAGCAGTTCCTCGCGCTGATCCCAGGGAACCAGCTTGAATTCCTTGATGGTGATCCCCTTCGAGTTGCTGTCGGCGGTCCGCTTGAAGCGCAGCGTGTTGCGACCGTTCTTCAGCTCGACCGCGATCGGCTCGCTCGTGCCCCACAGGCCGACCGTGTGGGGCAGCGGCATCGGGACGACCTCGTCGCCGTTGACCGTGACATCGAAAGACTGCTTCCAGCTTGGCGTGGCGAGCCGGGCGACGAGCGCGTGCTTGCCCTTGGTCCTGGTCTGGAAGGCATACTCGAACTCGGCATTACTACCTCTCCCGTAGTGGAGCTGCTTGCCGCCGAGGCTGCTGTCCATGAACTGGATGCCGCGGCTGCCTTCGGTCGCGGCAGCGGGGATCCGGATCACCCCGTCCTCCTCGCGGATCTTGCGGTCGTCATCGGTGATCTCGACCTCGACGATCTCGATCTTCTCCTTGGTGTCGCTGGCCTCGGCGATGTCCTCGCCGACGGCTTCGAGCGTCTTGGCGTCGGCGGCCTCGATCAGGGCGCGCTGGGTGTTGAGGGCGATGCCGTTCCAGAATCCGGGCTCGGCCTTGCCCTCCAGTCCCCAGACGCGCTTCTCACCCATCAGGTCGGCAATCCAATGGGCACGCTTGACCCGCAGGTAGTGGGCGCCGGTCGCCCGTGCCTGGGTGGTGGCGAGGAAATCGCGGTCGCGATCGTAGGGCGTCTTGGTCCAGCCGGCGCCCCAGCCGCCACCGAGGCAGACGACCCAGCCGTCGGGGGTCCAGTGGGCCAGCGCGGCGTGGCCTTTCTGCGGGCGGGCGGTGGTGGGAATGCCGAAGGCGCGCAGAATGAAGCGGCCGATGAAGGCGCGGCGCCCGCACACGCCGCCATTCATGAGGATGTTCTGGAAGAACTGCAGCTCGTCCTTGTCGTCCTTCACGTTCTGCGAGCCGTAGGGAATGTCCGAGCGCACCAGCGCGACGTAGCGCCAGCGGTAGTCGTTCATCGTGATGTGGTCCGGACGGTAGGTGCGCAGCATTTCGCGGCCCCACACGCTGATCTCGTCGGGCTCCTCGCCGTCCACCACGTAGCGCATGTCCCACACGGTGAGGTTGGCGAAGGCCGGGTCGAGGCGGCCGTTGAGGAAGGCCTTCTCGTACTGCAGGTAGCGACCCACCGGATCGACCTCGGCAGGGGCGTCGGTGGCGGCGACCGCATTGCGCTGCTGGTGGGGGGTGGCGTGCTCGAGGCTGATCGCCAGCGCCAGGCGCTGCAAGGTGCCCTCGATGGGTTGCTCGCTGGCCTCGCGGATCCCGTGGTAGATCTCCATCGCCCGGCCGTAGTTGCCGCCGCGGGCACCGTCGGCCACGGCCATCTGGACCAGCAGGGCGTCGTCGGCGAGCATCGCCTCGATCATCGCCTCCTGTTCCCGGCCTTGTCCGGCAAAGGCCGCGAGCTTGTCCGGCGTGGCTTCGTTCATCACGACGAACTTCGCCAGCGGTCCGTCGTAGGTGTTGCTCGTCAGGAGCTTCTCCAGCCCGAGATCCTCGAGCGCCTGCATCGTCCGTGCCTTGGCGGCGGCGAGCGTCTCCTGCGCCTGCTTGAGGGCCTTCTCGGCGGCCGGCTTGTCCTTGAGGGCTTCGTCGAGCTGTGCCTGCCGTTCCTCGAGTGCCGCGAGTCCTTCCTGCTTGTTCTTTTCCCACTTGGCGAGTTCCTGCTCGGCCGCCTTGCGTTCGTCCGCAGTCTTGGCCTCCTTGAGTTTCGCCTTGGTGGCGGCGATGCCCTTTTCGGCACCGCCGATCCACTTGCCCTTGGCGTGAGCGACCAGCCCCTGGGCCGCCCCGACCTTGCCGACGCGGTCCCGGGCCTCCTTCAGCTTCACCTCGGCCTCGGTTTCGGCCTTGCGGGCGGCGAGGTAGTCCGCCTTGCCGCGTGCATCGATCCGTGCCAGCGCCTTTTCGAGGTCGGCCTTGAGTTCCTTGAACTGCTTCTCGTACTGCGTCCCGAGCCGCCGCTCGCTGTCGGAGGAAATGGCCCAGCTGTTGGAAATGGCGACGGTCGTGACGGCCAGCAGCAGGGTTTTTGCGATGGTGTGAGCTTTCATGGAGATGGTGGGTCCTCGACCGAAATATAACGTCGGGCGGAGTCCTTTCGTGTCACGGAAAATCACCGGGGGTGCCGGGACCGGCGGCGGTTGCCGTGGGATCGACGCCCCGGCGGGCGGTTGGCGGCCCGGCCGGTACTGGACTCCCCGCCGAATCGGTCCAGTGTAGGGCCCATCCGCCTGCCCATGACCCGAAGAATTTCCGCCCGCCATGGAGTCTGAGTCCCGCCCGCCGTCCGAGTTTTCCGTGGCCGGGACGCTGAGAAGCGGGCTGATGCCCTTCGTCGGTTACGAACTGCTGGTCCGCCTGCTCGGCGCGGTCCTCTTCGCGCCGCTCGTGGCCTGGCTTTCCGCCCGCCTCATCGCCCTCTCCGGCAGCGGTGCGGTCAGCAACTATGACCTCGCGGGCTTCTTCCTGTCACCGACCGGGCTGCTCTACCTCGCCGTCGTGGTCAGCCTCGCCTTCGCGCTGGTCTTTTTCGAGTTCGGCGGGCTGCTCGGCATTGCGCTGGCCGTCCACAAGGTCGGGTCCATTCATCTGCCGCGGCTGCTCCGCCTGCTGTTCGCCGCGCTGCCGCGGCTGTGGCAGCTCTCGGTGCGCCAGTTTCTCATCTATCTCCTGATCGCGGCGCCGTGCCTCGCGGTGACCGGGGCGACCTATCTCGCGCTGCTCACCGAGAGCGACATCAACTATTACCTCATCGCGAAGCCGCCGGCATTCTGGATCACCGTGGCGGTGGCGGCGGTTTGCGCGCTGGCCTTCCTGTTCCTTGCCGGCCGCCGTTTTCTCGACTGGATCTTTTCCATCCCGCTCGTGCTCTTCCATGGGGCCACGCCCGTCGAGGCGATGCGTGAAAGCACCCGGATCGCCCGTCCGCAGCGCCGCGAACTGCTGATCATGCTGCTGCGCTGGGCGGGCATCGGGGTCGTGCTTTTCCTCGGCCTGTGGCTGGTCATGGCGGCCCTCAAGTGGGTCCTGCTCGGGCTCGCGGGAGACCATGTCGGACTGGTGCTTTCGATGACCGCGGTGCTCAGCGTGCTCCAGTTCCTCGCCGCCGGACTGGTGAGCCTCGTCATGAGCACGGTGCTCGCCTGCATGGTTGCCCGGCGCTTTGTCGGGTCGAGGCCGGGTGTCGCGCTTCCGGAGCCCCTGACGACCCGGGATTCGGGGGTTCTTGCCAGGCTTGGGCGGCTGCTGCGGATCGGCTGGGTGGTCGTCCTGGGCTTCACGGCGCTTTCGCTGGCGGCGGCGAAGCGCATCGCCGACAGCAGCCCGATCGCCGAGGAGGTGGGGATCACCGCCCACCGCGGGAGTTCGATCACGGCCCCGGAGAACACCATGGCGGCGATCCTGCTCGCCGTGGAGGAGGGTGCCGACTACGTCGAAATCGACGTCCAGGAAACCAAGGACGGCACCGTCGTCCTGGTGCACGACAAGGACCTGCTCCGGGTCTTCGGCATCCGGAAGGGCATCTGGGAGGTGACCTACGACGAACTCAAGGATCTCGACAGCGGCGGGTGGTTTTCGCCCGAGTTCAGCGACCAGCGGCTGGCGACGCTGGACCAGGTGATCAAGGCCGTGAAGGGGCGGGCGCGGCTCAACATCGAACTCAAGTTCAACGGTCACCAGCAGAAGCTCGCCCGCGAGGTGGTGCGGATCGTTCGCGAGAATGATTTTGTCGACGACTGCATCCTGACCTCGCTGGATTACGAAGGCATTCTCCGCGCCCGTGCCGCCGGCCCGGAGTTCCGCACCGGACTGATCGTGACTTCCTCGATCGGCGATGTGACCCGCCTCGAGGGCGAGCTGCTCAGCGTCAGCGCCAAGGCGGTGACGCGCGACCTGATCGACCGCGCCCACCACGCCGGACTCGAAGTGCACGTCTGGACCGTCAACGACCTGCCGCTGATGAACCGGATGATCGGCATGGGGGTCGACCAGATCATCACGGACGATCCGAAGCTGCTCGCGGAACTGATCCGGGAGCGCGCTTCGCTTTCTCCGGCCGAGCTCACGCTTCTGCGGCTCGCGGACATCGCCGAGAACCGGCTTTGAGAAGTTCGCCGGGCAGGAGCTCCTGCGGCTCTCAGTAACCCAGCGCGGTTTCGAACAGCGCCCGGATGTTGGCGGCCGGCACGTTGGCCTGGATGTTGTGCACGCTGGCGAAGACGAAGCCGCCGTCGCGCGGCCGGAAGGCGTCGAGATTGGCCCGCACCTCCGCCGCCACCTCGTCGGGGCCGCCCTTGTCGAGCGTCCCCTGGCTGTCGCACGAGCCGCCCCAGAAGGCCAGCCGGCCCCGGCATTCGGAGCGCAGCTCCTCCGGGTCCATCCCGGTGCAGGAAAGCTGGACCGGGTTGAGCGCATCGACCCCCATCTCGATGATCGAGGGGATGAGCGGCCGGATCGCACCGTCGCTGTGCAGCAGGACCTTCCAACCGGTGTGCTCATGGATCCAGTCGAGGCCGCGCTGGTAGAAGGGCAGCAGCTTCTCGCGGAACATGCCGGTCGCGAGGAAGGGTGCGCTCTGGGTGCCGAAGTCGTCGGCGATCTGGATGACCTGCACCCGGTCGCCGACCGCCTCGTGGAATTTTTCGAGGTTCGTCAACCAGGTCTCGACCAGCAGGCCGTAGAGTTCCTCCACGTAGTCGTCTTCGCTCGCGAAGGTGATCATCCAGTCCTCGAAGCTACCCTGGCCGATGCCGTTGAACAACTCGTAGGGCGGCCCCATCGCGGCGATCACCGCCTTGTCGGTCTGGTCGTGAAGCACCTGCGACAGCGAGTGGTAGTGCTCGAGGTCGGCGTCGGACACGCCGGGTGGTCGCCACGTCGCGAGGTCGGGATGCGAAGCCCCCGGATACTTTTCGTAGCGGTCGAAGTAGTAGCCCTGGTAGGGCATCCGGGCGATGACCTCGTCGCCGCGGCGCAGCACGAGCGCGCCATCCTCCTCGGTCTCCGGGTTGAAGCCTCCCGGCACCTCGACTTCCGTCCCGTCCCACAGCCGCCACGGCTTCCAGTCGCGGTTTTCAATGCCGAAGGCGACCTTGGGGCGGTTGAGGCCGATCGTGTCCGAGCCGCTCCAGTCGAGCACCTCCTGCTCGATCTCGGCCAGCTGCTGATAGAGGTCGAAGACCCGGAAAGGGGCCCGGGTGTCGAGCCCGAGCGACTCGCGCAAAGGCTGGTAGGCGAGCGCCGCGATGCCGCTCTGGCGGGTGCCCCCGAGATCGATCGGCACCCGGTCCACGGGCTTGTGGCAGAGGGCGGCCTGGATGCGTTCGCGCGAGTTCATCGGAAGGTTGTTGGATGCCTTTCCTCGATAGCCGAAACGCCCGGTCCGGGACAGCCCGGATGTGCGGATCCGCGTCATCCGGGCAATACATCGGCGGGGGTGTAGCGGAAAGTGGACAGCCCGCTGAATGTCCCTCTGGGGCTGGCCCGGAGCGCCTGTCCATCGCCCCGGGTGTCACTGAAAGTGGTGGGCATGGCCGGGACTTGCCGGCCGGAGAATCTTCCCGGCGTCAGGATATCGGATTCGCCAGCGAGGCCATATGAGGACCTCAGTCCGCTCTTCCGGCGTGGTTTTCTCCCGGGCCGACTTCGGCCGGCAGGCATCCCCCTCTAGCCTGAACATTTCATGAAATGTTCGCCCGGAGGGCCGATACGCCCCGACAAGTCGGGGCTATCGGGGCTAGCCCCGACGCCGCACGGCCGACACTCCGTGCCGACCGTGCCGAGTCGGCTTCTCGTCGCAGCCTATTGACCGACCCACGTCGGCGAAAAACGCATGCTTCACTACGTGAAACATGCGGGCTAGACTGCGGCGATTGATCGCCGCTTTGGCGAAGCATTTCAATGCGAGCCGGGCCATCGGCGATGAATCGCCTCCATCAAAGCGGCGATGAATCGCCGCAGTCTAGGTTTCCCGGGACTCTTCCGGAGTCTTCAGACGGACGCCCCGGCACCACTTTCAGTTGCACCCCGCCGGCGGGCAGGGTTTGACCGACAGCCTCCGGCTTGGGATGGTCCGGACGTGAAACGCCTTCTCCTTGCCGCCTTCTGCCTGTCAGGCAGTCTGTTCGCTGAAACGGAATCAAGCCGCCCGAACTTCATCTTCTTCATCTCCGACGACATCTCGCAGGAGGACCACGGCTGCTACGGCCACCCGGTGATCAAGACCCCGGAGATCGACCGGCTGGCGACCACCGGCATGCGCTTCGATCGCGCCTACCTGACCATCAGCAGCTGCAGCCCGACGCGCTGCAGCATCATCACCGGCCGCTACCCGCACAACACCGGTGCGCCCGAGCTGCATTCGAAGCTGCCCGACGACCAGACGCGCTTCCCGGAGCTGCTGCGCGAGGCCGGCTACTACACCGCCCTTTCGGGAAAGAACCACATGTTCGGCAGGCAGGACAGGGCCTTCGACAAGATCACCGGCGGCGGCGAGCCGGGCGGATCGTCCGACTGGGTGCAGATCGTCCGCGATCGTCCCAAGGACCAGCCGTTCTTCTTCTGGTTTGCCGCCTACGACGCACATCGCGGCTGGAAAGTGAGCGACCACGCCCCCGAATACGATCGGTCCGAAGTGGTGGTGCCGCCCTACAACTTCGATGGTCCGGAAACCCGCAAGGACCTCGCCCTCTACTACCACGAGGTCAGCCGCTTCGATCACTTCGTCGGCCGGGTGCGGGCGGAACTCGAACGCCAGGGGATCCTCGACAACACCTTCCTCGTTGTCGCCTCGGACAACGGCCGGCCCTTTCCCCGCGCCAAGAGCCGGCTCTACGACAGCGGCATCAAGACCCCCTGGGTCGTGCACTACCCGAAGATCATCAAGGAAGGGGCCGTCACGCAGAGCTTCGTCAGCGTGATCGACCTCAGCGCGACCTGCCTCGAACTCGCGGGCGTCGGGATCCCCGAAAGCATTCAGGGGCAGAGCTTCCTGCCCATCCTCGAGGACCCGCAGGCCACGGTGCGCGAGGTCGTCTTCGCCGAGCAGAACTGGCACGTTTACCGCAACCAGTCGCGACTCGTTCGCTGGGACGACTTCGCCTACATCCGCAACTATTTTCCCAAGCAGATGAACCTGTGCTCGGAGTCGGACACCACCTACCCGGCGGGCAAGGAGCTGTGGCAGGCGCACGCGGAGGGGCGCACCAACGACAACCACTGGCAGACCTTTTCGAATCCCTATCCGGAGGAGGAACTCTACGACCTGCGCAAGGATCCCGAGCAGCTCACCAACATCGCCGGTGAGGCAAGCTCCGCCGAGGCGCTCCAGCAGGCGCGCAAACTTCTGGCCGAGTGGACCGAGGAAACCGGCGACACGCTGCCGGAGAACCCGACGCCCAGCCGCCACGGACCGCCGCGCATCGTCGATGGCAAGGTGCTGGGCTGGGAGAAAGGCCCGGGGGGCAACCCCCACGCGGAGTTTCCCGGGGCGGCCCGCAAGGCGACGACCATCAACCACCCGGGTCCGCTGCGGCCGTGACGGACTGGCAAGAATTTCGGGTGCCACGGCTCCCGCAAGCTTCGTCTTACTCGCCCTTCAAGGCGACCCCGAGATGCTTCTCAAGAGTAGGCACGTCGTCTTCCGACACCTTGTTGTCGAGAACCCGCACCCCGAGGCGGCACCTTCCCCCTCTGAAGTCCCAAAAGTGCAGGTAGCGTGTGCGCCCGATACGCTCTGCGCCAATGGGGATGGCCATGTCCAACGAATCGAGGCCCGGCATCTCCGGGATCCGGGCACGTTGTTCGAAGAGCGTTTCATATTGCGGAACCAGCCTGCTGAACTGGACTTCGCTGAAAGTTGCCGCTCTCGGTTCCAATGCCCGCAGCCCTTCCGGTCCGGAACTGCCGTAGCAGCGGAAGACGTCCGCCTGGGTTCCGAGCAACCGCCGAGCCGCGTCGGCAAGCGTGTCGACCATGCCCGTGTCGAATCGATCGGGTGGAATTCTTGCACTGATGAGCTTCGTCTCGGGAGACTTGGATGGATAGAGGTTCCACTCCGGTTTCTCACCTTCTTCGTCGAGCTTTTTGGAAAGCTCGGACAGATACTTCCGCTCTCCCGCTTCCCGGATGGCTTTCCAGAAAGTCCTGCCTTTGAGCCTTCCTGCGAAGACATTGGCACCGTATCTGGCAGGAGTATTCCCGTACGTCGGCCGGTATGAAATGAGCATCCCGGGAATCTCTCTGAGATCATCCAGTTTGAGGAGCTGCGATCGCGCCTGCTTGCCCAGGCAGTCGGGCAGAAAGTAATACTCGGCAGTGTAGCTTTCGCACCCCTCTTGCTCCTTGAGGAACGCCTTCATGTCGGATGCCAAATCGTCTCCACCCCGGAGCATCTCGTGACCGGCTTGCGCCCCGACGGAGGGGATGATTCCAAACTCCAGCCAGGCGTCGCAGATCTCCCGGTATCGGGAGACCGCCCGGTCGGCGTCGAGGGTCACGGGATTGGGATCGATGAGGACGGGACCCAGGCCGTATTCCTCGCCGCGGGATTCTCCCGACGCGAACCACTCGCTGAAGTCTCCGAGCGGGGCATAAGCATCCTCGAATGCCTGGCGTTGTGCCGAATCGAAAGATGACGACGAATACAACTCCTTGAGTCTCACGGGCGCAGGTTCTCAGGCCCGGTTGCGGGCCGCAAGCGTGCCTTGGATGGCGATCGATCCTGTCAGTCCGCCCCGCCCGCGATTTGCTGGACAATCCCGCACAATGAGTTGACCGGGCGGACCAAGTGTATCCAATAGGTTCACCCCCTCCCACCCATCATCCCGCCATGAAATCGATCGTCTCGCTTTCCTTCGTCATTTTTCTGGTATCGGCAGCCGCATCCGCCCGCACTTGGACCGATACGACGGGTCGCACCATGGAGGCCGAGATCGTCCGCGCCGACGTGCACTCGGTGACGGTCTCGCTCAACGGCCGGGAGGTGAAAATCCCGCGGACGAAGTTGAGCGAGGCCGACAACGCCTACTGCGACCGCTGGCTGGAAAATCTCGGCACGGGGGAGGCCGTCGAGGAAGACATGGAGGAGAAGGAGGCGGAGGACAAGCCGGCTCCGGACCGGCCCAAGGTGGCCGCCGGCGAAGCGAGCTTCGACGGCAAGCCGCTGATCACCGGCGGCAAGGTCAACAAGTATGACTACCCCTACGACGAAAGACGCATGGCCATGATGAAGAAGTGGAAGTCGGAGGACACCGGCTTCAAGATCGCGATCGCCGTGCCGCACGGCTTCGATCCTTCAAAACCCCAGAAGGTGTTCATCCCCAACACGGCGGTCAACAACGCCAAGCAGGGGCTCTCCGGCAACTTCGGAGTGGTGGGTTTCTACGCCAAGAAATGTGTCGAGAATGGCTGGGTCTGCCTCGCCTATGACACCAACCTCGGGCGCAAGAACCATGACGCGGACCTGTATTGCACCTTTGAGAAGCTCCTCGAGGTGTGGCCGAACAGCAGGAACTGGGAATATGCCGTCGGGGGATTCTCCGGAGGGGCGAAGGCCTGCTGGCAGCCTGCCGCCTACCTCATCAAGAATGACTACAAGGTGATCGGCGCCATGCTCTCCGGCTGCAATCAGGACCTGAGTGATCACTACCGGGGTCGGTACAAGGCACCCAAGGCAGGTTACTCGGATATCAAGGTCCACCTGAGCAACGGCAAGTGGGACGAGGTCGCTCAAGTCGAGAAGCAGGAATACATGGAGAAGAGTCTCAGGCGCAACGGAATGCGCAACGTCAAGAAGACGATGCACGACGGGAAGCACAACCTCGACCTGAACGAGATCGATATCGCCCTGCAGTGGTTCGAACAGGGCGGGTGAGGGTGTTGGTCCGAGAAGAGGAAAACCACCGAGCTCACGGAAGACACCGGTCGGCCGCTCCCGGGTCACCGCAGATGCCCCGGTGCTTCTTGATCTCCGACATGAGGTAGGATTCGGGCCATGCTTCGATCCGCAAGGCCCGTCGTCGCCGGCCCTCCGAATTGCCGGCGGGTGGATTCGGGTTATGGGTTGCTTCCAGGGGTGGCGGCGGGGTATGGACCTCGCCCCCGGCGACCTTCTCCCCGCACAGCAGTCGCGTCGCCCGCAACCAACCGAAAGGCAAACGATGGCATTCACACCCAGCAAGGACCACAAGCGCCACGCGCGTGAACTGAAGAAGATCGAAAAGCGCCGTGCCCGCGAGGAAGCGAGGGAGGAGAAGCTCCGCGCCCAGCAGGCTGCCGAGGAGGCCGCGGCGAAGGAGGCCGCCGAGAAAGCCGAACAGCAGGAGCGGGCGAGGGAGGAAGCCGAGTTCGAGGCCGAGTTGAAGGCCGAGGAAGAGGCGAAGCGCAAAGCCGAAGGTGGCGCGTGATTGCCGGGGGCGGCGGCTCGTGGTTTCGAGGGGCCACCGCAGGAAATCAACCGAGGATGAATCGGTGCCATGCCCCGCTCTGAACCTTTCCCCCGCTCGGTGAGTCGCCTGCTGCGCCTGGGGGCGCTGTTCCTTCTCCTTCTGGCTCCGGCGCGGGCCCGCTCGCTGGATGATCTCCAGAAGACCTTCATGGAGAACTATGACGCGCTCAATCTGGAGCGTGACCAGCGATTGGAAAAGCTTTCGGGCGGATACCTGCAGGTGCTGGAGCGGCTCATGGACCAGGCGGCCGCGGCCGGCAGGCTGGAGGCCGCCCTGCCGATCCGGGATGAGATCGAGACGGTCCGCGAGGGAAACGGACGATTGGAAGATCTGCCGGACACCAGTCCGGACTCGCTGAAGGAGAACCGCGGAAAGTACGTCGCCGCCCGGAAGAAAATCGACGACGACCACGCACGGGAACTGGTCGAGTTGGCAGGGCGCATGGAGAAGCTGCTCAAGCAGGAGGAGGTTGAACTGACCCGGGCGAAGAAGCTCGACCAGGCGGTTGCCGTGAAACGCATGCGAGAGGTGCTGGCCGAGGACGCCGGCCTGGAACGGGCGAGGGAACGGATGGCATCACTCGGCGAGGGCAGGGCACCTGGTGTGGCGGATGGCATCCCCCCGGAGATCAAGAAGCAGGTGTTCACCGTGGGAAAAACGACCTACTACCTGTTTCCCGATCCGATGACCCACGCCGAGGCGACAGCCGCCTGCGGGAAGATCGGCGGGAGCCTCCTCAGCATCGGCGGCAAGGCGGAGTATGATCATTTCCACGGCTACTCGGTCGAGCACCGCAAAGCGCTCTGGATCGACCTGCAGGACGAGGAGGAGGACGGCGACTGGCGTCACGCCGATGGGACCAGGGCGCGCTTCCTCAAGTGGCAGGCCGGCGAACCGAATGGTGGCGATGCGCAGAAACACGTGATGATCGGCCACCAGGGTTCGTGGGACATGCGGGACGTGAATCCCGACGAGAAGTTCCACGTGATCTGCGAGTGGTAGAACCCTTCCCGGACTGCCCGACGGTGTGGAAGGCCAGGTCCTGCAGACGGATCCCAGCTTCGGCTGGTCCTTTTTCGGCTCGCACGAGCCGGTCCTGAGAAAATGAAGGCCAGCGTCGAGAAGGCCGGCCTCTGATCCGCAGCCGGGAGCCGAAATTAGGTGATAGGATCGAGGCTCTCCGACCGTCCGGAAAGCATCGCTTCGTGCGCTCCCGACTCCATTCATCATGAAACTCATCACCCTCTGCCTCGCCGCCGCGGCCCTCGTCTTCTCAAGCCCGACATCCCACGCGGCCGCCCCGGCCGGGGAGAAGGAAGGCCCGCGCCCGCTCGCCGTTCAACTCGGCGCACCGTTTCACGATCACGCCGTGCTCCAGCGCGGCATGACCGTCCCCGTGTGGGGCTGGAGCAAGCCGGGAACCAGGGTCACGGTGGAGTTTGCCGGACAGAAGGCGTCCGCCACGGCCGCCGATGACGGCAAGTGGGTGGCCGAGCTGAAGGACCTGAAGGCCAGCTTCGAGCCGGCCGAGCTCGTCATTCGCGAGGAGGGCGGCAAGACCGAAACGCTCACCGACATCCTCGTCGGCGAAGTGTGGATGGCTTCCGGCCAGTCGAACATGCAGTGGACGGCCGCGAAGAGCGCGGTGAGGTCCCTGGCGGAGGCATTCGCCGCCGAGAACGAGGGCAAGGTGGCTCCCATCCGTGAATTTCAGGTTTCCTCGGTGACCTCCCAGCTGCACCCGATCAAGAAGGCGACGGGCTCGTGGAAGAACGGCAATTACGGCGACTACAGCGCGATCGCCTTCGCCTTCGCGCACAAGATCTACGGCGAGGTGAAGGTGCCGATCGGCATCCTCAACTGCTCGTTCAGCCAGACCGCCATCCAGGCGTGGGTGCCGCGTGAGGGATGGGCCGCCGCCGAGGACGACTACAGCAAGGCGATCCACCTCAAGTGCCTGCAGACCGATCCGTCCACGCCCGAGCACAAGCAGGCGTGGACCGCCTTCTACCAGTCCCTCGAGGACCAGATCGCGGCCAGCGAGGCGGCGATCAAGGCGGGAAAGGAAGCCAGGGAGATCGATGAACCCCTGCCCGGGAACCTGGCCGGAAACCGCGATGCCAACTGGCTCTTCAACGGCCGGCTGAGCCCGGTCGTCCCGTATGCCATCCGCGGTGCGATCTGGAACCAGGGTTATGCCAACATGGGTGAGGGACTGCCCTACTACAACAACCTGCACAACCTCGTGCGCGGCTGGCGCCTGGTCTGGGACAAGCCGGAGCTGCCGGTCTATTTCCACCAGTTCTACAGCGCCGGGATGAACAAGATCGGGCAGGAGGACAACTCGCCGAGCATCAGCTCGTCCGCCGAGATGCGCCTCGGCACCTGGCTGGCCCGCGACATTCCGAACACCGGCATGGCCTCGCAGATCGACATCAGCGGCGCCATCCACTACTCCGCCAAGGCGGTGCCCGGGCAGCGCCTCGCCCTGCACGCGCTCAAGAACCAGTATGGCCAGAAGGACCTCGTGGCCGATGGGCCGATGTTCAAGTCGTACAGGGTCGAGGGTGACAAGATCATCATCGAGTTCGACCACGCCGACGGGGGCCTGGTGGTCGCAAGCACTGCCTACAACGTGATCGGGAAGCACGAGGACTCCACCGGCTACGCCGATCCGAAGATCATTCCGGACGGCGACGCCCAGGTGAAGCTCTTCTACGTCGCCGGCGAGGACCGCGTCTGGCATCCGGCCAGCATGAAGATCGACGGAGAGAAGGTGATCGTGAGCTCGCCCGGCGTGAAGAAGCCGCTCGGCGTTTCCTACGGCACCGGCGAGATCGGATGGCAGCCGAACCTCTACAACAAGGCCATGCTGCCGATGACGCCGTTCATCTACTTCGACCAGAAGATGGTCACCAGCGAGGACTGGCCGGATGAGAAACTGAAGGTGGCTGGTGAGACCATCGATCCGAGCACCGTCGGCAAGATCTACGAGTACCGCAAGATGCCGCTGCTCAGCACGCAGTTCCGCGACGACGCGGTGTTCCAGGCCGATCAACCGGTCACCATCTGGGGCTCGACCCGGAACTTCGGCGAGTGGCAGGCCGAGCCGGAGGAAGGCGACTGCAAGGTCCACTTCGAGTTCGGCGACATCAAGGAGGTCATCGACGTCGCGCCGGAGATGGTGGAGTGGAAGGTGACCCTGCCGCCGATGAAGGCCGGCCCCGAGAAGCACACGCTCAAGGTGCAGTTCACCATCGATGGCGAGTTGGTGCACGAGCGGGTCGTGACCGGCATCGTGTTCGGCGACGTCTGGTGCGTCATCGCTCCGGGACTCGGCAAGGGTGGGAAATGGTCCACGCCGGAGGTCAAGCCGTCCGGCCAGATCGTGCGCATGATCGAGAACGAGTCGAAGCGCGGCGGCCGGCCGGACCCCAGTCGCTTCAGCATCTGCGTGTCGCGGACTCCGCGGGTGCTTGATGAGAACGGCAAGGCCAGCAACCGCTTCGCCTCGTATTGGAAGGAGGCCGAGGGGATGGCGGCCGCCCTGGGCAATGCCATCGCGCAAAAGACGGGTCGTCCGGTCGGCATCATCTTTCTCCAGGAGAAGACCGAGGACGTCCCGCTCAAGAACTGGATCGCCCCCGCTTTCCTCAAGGATGCCCCGAGCCTGATGGAGGACTACAAGACCGTCGGCAGCAAGTATCCCGACAACCCCTACTACCTCGAAAACGTGCGCCGCTACATCGCCGACTGGAAGGGTTACTGGGGCGAATACATCCCGACGATGATCAAGACCCGGGCCGTGCCCGAGGGCGCTGAGTGGGGGGAGAGCTGGGGGCATTATCCGTCGCCCAAGCCCGAGATCGGCGACTCGACGGCTACGGCCGCCTACAACGTCTACGTCCACAGCTTCACCCCGGCCGCACTCAGCGGTGTCGTGTTCCTCGCCGGTGAGGCGACGGTCGCCGCCGACCAGGGGGCGAACTTCGGCCCGGAGATGGCGGCGCTGGCGAAGAGCCTCAAGGCCCGCTTCAACCTGTGGCAGGACGACACGGACGTCCCGCTGATCTACACCGTGCCGGGCAAGTCGCTCGCGCCGAAGATCACCAAGCCGGAAGGCATCGCGGGTGAGAGCAAGGCCGTGGAGATCGGCGACTGGCTTGACCTAGTCGGCGTGTTCGAGGCGGTGGTGAAGTAGAATGGGATGGCACGAGGGAAGCACGATGGGTTTGGTGGCGATCCGGGCAGCGACATGAAACCGTCCGGCCTGTCGCGGCGGGGATTCCTGCACGGGATGGGTGGAGCAGGCGCCTTCCTTGGATTGACCGGTCAGGCGCTTGCCGCCGAGGGGCCGACCGATGCCGAAGGAAACCTGATCCCCGGCTTCGAGAAGACCGACGAGGATCCGGATGCGGCGAAGGGCTGGCAGCCGGTTTCCGACCGCAGGATCAAGGTGGGGATCGCCGGATACGGACTCTGCAAGTTCGGTGCGGCGTTTTTCTATCAGAACCATCCGAATGTCGAGGTGGTCGCGGCCACCGATCTCGACCCCGGCCGCTGCGCTGAACTGGCCAAGGCGGTCGGAGCGAAGAAGACCTACCCCTCTTGCGAAGAGATGATCAAGAAGGGCAAGGACATCGAGGCGGTCTACATCGCGACCGATGCGCCGAGTCATGCCCGACTCGCCATCATGGCGTTGGAGCATGGCAAGCACGTATGCTCGGCCGTTCCCGCGGTGTTCGGCTTCGAGGCGGAAGACGAGGCGGAGAAGTTGCTCAACGCCGTGAAGAAGAGCGGTATGAAATACCAGATGAACGAGACCTCCTGCTTCCACGCGGATCTCTATGCCTGGCGCCAGCGCTACAAGGCGGATGCCTTCGGAAAGATCATCTACTCCGAGGGCGAGTACTTCCACTACTTCGGCAAGCCGATCGGAGGCTACAATCCGAAAACCGGCAAGGTGGACGTCAATGGCTGGCGCAAGGGCCTGCCACCGCAGTGGTATCCGACGCACTCGAACGCCTATCACATTGCCATCACCGGCGGGAGCTTCACCGAGGTGTCCTGCATGGGAATGCCCAGTGCCGTCCCGCACCTGCAGCCGGAGAACAACGACTACCAGAACCCCTTTGGCTCGGAGATCGCCTTGTTCCGCACCGACGACGGCGGGATGTCACGCATGGCGGTCGCCTGGGACATTCCCACCCATGGCGGCGAGCGGGGCCGCATCTATGGTCAGAAGACCGCCGACCCCAAGGTGAACACCGCCCGTCCGCCATTGCCACCCGGCATGGGAGCCGGGGGCCACGGGGGATCGCACGGGCACCTGACCTGCGAGTTCATCGATTCCATCCTGCGTGACCGCAAGCCGTGGATCGACGTTGCGATGGCGCTGAACATGACCATCTCCGGATTCGTCGCCCACCAATCGGCCCTGAAGGGGGGAGAGTTGCTGAAGATTCCGCAGTATCAATTGTGACGAACCTGCCGCCCCTTTTCGAAAGTGTGGCCGTGTTCGCAACCTAGTGATTGATCCTGTTCGGGATGCATCGCCGCAAGCTCTTCCTGCGGATCTGAGGGTCGGGTTTTGGAGTGGATTCCTTTTGATTTCGAAGGTCTGAAGAGGATCGAGGCCCATGGATCCACCGCTGGATTCAATATTCATGTCGATTCCCAAAGATCTCTGTAACATCGGGCCTTCCCGTTTGGTTATCCATCGGAGCGATGGGATCACCTGAAGCAGATGACCCGGGCGACCTGCAGGCCTACGTCAAGCTGATGACCGAGCATCAGGGGAATTTGCGCGCCTTCATCATCTCCCTCATGCCCGGCAGCCCGGATGTCGCCGATGTCCTGCAGGAGACCAATGCCGCCTTGTGGCAGAAACGGGCAAAGTTTGAGCCCGGCAGCAACTTCATCGCCTGGTCCTTCCAGATCGCGCGCTACGAAGTCCGCCGCCAGCGCGACCGCACCAAGCGGCTGGGGCGGCTGGTTTTTCCGAAAAGATCGTCAATCTCCTGGCGGAAGTGGAAGCGCCCGAGGACTCCGAGGACGAGTTGATGGAGGCCCTGGACGGTTGCCTCGGGAAACTCACCGACAGCCAGCGCAAACTGGTCTTCAAGCGGTACACCCCGGGCCATTCACTCGAAGAGCACGCCGCCGAGAACGGGCGCTCGGCCGGCAGCCTGCGCATCGCCTTGCTGCGCATCCGGGAATCCCTTAAGTCCTGCGTGGAGAAGACGCTTTCCGCCCAATCCGTATGATTCCTCCCGACCTCCAGCCCCAGATGCTGCGGATGCTCGACGGTGAGCTGAGCGTCGGCGAACTCGCGGCCCTCGAGGCCGAGCTGGAGGTGAATCCCGAGGCCCGCAAGGCCTGGCAGAAGCTCTCCCGTCTGCACAGTGCCCTTGAGGTGCACTACGAATCGCAGGCCAACATCGCGAAACTGCCGGTGGTCCCCATCGACCGTGTCCTCGCCCGGCAGCGCCGACGGGTGCTGAAGACCTCCCTGCTGGCCGCCGCCGCCGTTCTTGTCATTTCCGCCGCGGCCTTGTGGGTGAAAACGATCCCATCGTCCGCAGTCACGATCGCGAGCATCCACGTGGCGCCCAACTCCGCCTTCAGCCTCACCCACACCGGCGACGGCGAGGCACCCATGGGCAACGCGCTCGCCGAAGGCTCCCGGATCGTGCTCGAGCACGGCGTGGCGGAACTGGAGCTCCCCTATCAGGTGCGCGCCGTCATCGAAGCGCCCGCCGCCATCACCCTGGTCGATGACCGCACCCTGCAACTCGACCACGGCCGTGGGTTCTTCCACGTGCCCACCGAAGAGGGCAGGGGATTCACCGTGCGCACCCCTCATCAGCAGATCGTCGACCTCGGCACCGCCTTTGGGATCGATGCCTCCCGCAAGCGCACCGAGCTGGACCTGCATGTCTTCGAAGGCCGCGTGCGGGTCGATGCCCTCGACGGAACGGAAGGGGAAATCATCACCGCCACCCGCTCGGTCCGGCTCGCCGGAACCCGGGTGGATCGCGACCTTGACGGCCCGCCTGTCGCCTTCTTCCGCCAACTGCCCGCGAAGGTCGAAACGCTGCTCCAAGAAGACTTCGAATCAGGCCTCGTCGGCGGCCGCGAATACGCCATCCGGATGGACTCGACCGCCATCCGTGACCTCGCCGGAAACCGGTTTCGCGGCATCGATGATGACACGACCTGGAACTTCTCCATCACTTCGGCTACCCCCAACATCATTACGCCTACTTCGGTTTCGACGGATGGTGGCAGCACGAACACGGTCCTCATCGACACCATCAACAGCAGTGGCTTGAGCGGTGGTGGAACCAGTGGCGACATTCTCAGTGAAACGCATGATGATGGCGGTGGCCAATGGATTTCTGGCAACGAGACTTCCCCCAATTTCGAAATCATCTTCGACCTCGGTGGCACCTTTGCTGTCGATAGCGTCCACCTTTGGAATTTCCGCTGGGGTAATCAGGTCGTTCATTGGGGGGTTGAATCGATGGACATCTCTTTCTCAAGCGATGGGGGTGAGAGCTACGGTAACCTGGTGAACGACCTTGTCTTCGCCCAGAACGCTCTAAACGTTCCCACTCCCGCACAGACCCGGACCTTCCCCACCGTGTCTGGTGTGACGCATATCAAGCTCACCGATCTTCATTACCACGGCAGTCCCTATGTCGGCTTTGCGGAGATCCGTTTCGGAGGATCCAGTGGCGGCGGCGGCAACGACCACGCCGACGGGATCGACGACTACGACGCAGGCACCGAGACCGGTATCGGCGACGACCCGGATGGTGACGGCATCGACAGCGGCGTGGATACCTTCCCGCCGGTGCTCATGGCCCTGCACCCCGCCGACGAAGCGAGCAACGCGGTGCCGGGCGGACCGCTGAGAATGGTCTTCAATGAACCGATCAAGCTCGGCACCGGGAGAATCTTTCTGCGCAACATCAGCGATTGGAGCGAACGTGAGATCGCGGTGGGCAGCGCCCGGACTTCCGTCGAGGGCCGCGTCCTGACCATCTACCCGCCGGCGGATCTGCCGGACGGAGAGCGAAGCGTGAGCCGGATCAGCGGCCGGGAGAGCGAAACCCGGATCGGTCTGATCAATCCCAGCGGCGATGGAACCTGGTATGCCGGTGAGGGGCTGAAGGACCAAGGCCGGGAAAGGGGCACGGTTGGATCCATGCGCGGTCCGCTCATGGCGGCCTTGGGTCCGGGTGCCGGAATCCGCCGCGAGATTGGCACCATCGCGCCCGATCACCACTACACCGTCAGCGCCGCCATCGGCGTGCGCGACGATGAGGCCGAGGCCAAGGCCAGCTTCCTCGGCTACACCATCCGCCTGCTATCCGGCGACACCATCCTCGCCGAACTCAGCGACGACACCCCGCCCGGCCCGCCGAACAGCGTGACCAGCGTCGGCTTTTCCTGGGATTCCTCGACCCTGCCCGAGGGACTCGCCCCCGGCGCCCCGCTGGCCATCGAGATCGCCCCCAACCAGGCCTCCGGCCTCGAGCCCGGCTACCTTGACCTCGACCACGTGCGGGTGACGGTGGTGGGGGAGTGATCGTGGCGCGCGTGCCGGCCCGTAGCGACGCGGTCGCGGGGCGAAGGCTGGTGAGCCCCGACGATTTCCTCCATGGCCGGCGGGGCGCCGCGCCTCCCTTCACATCACCCAACGCCCACAATCTGCCAGGATCAGCTCTGCGATCCGGGAGAACTCCTTGTCATTGAGGGTGGCGATGGCGTCTCCCTCGCGAACACAGGTAGCGGCAATGAGAAGGTCATGCGCTCCGATCATCACTCCCTGGTCCTCGAGCCGCGCCCAGAGCTGCGCGTGCACACGGGCGCAGTCCAAGTCGAACGGAGCGGCTGGCAAGATCTTCAGCAGCCCTTCCACAAACCCTCGTCGGCGATCCCGGCGTGCGCCAGCCGGGGCGCGTTCCCAGCCGTGCAGGAGCTCGGAGGCGGTCACCGCCGCGATGCGCACCGGCTCGTCGCGATACGCCTCCAGCAGCCCTTCCAAGTCGAACTTGCCGCGCTCCGCTGCGATGATCACCGATGAATCAAGAATCAATCCCACTTGCTCGTCGGGATCCGGTTCATGGATTGGCGTCCGCTTTCAACCTCCGCGGCGAAATCCTCGGCCTCTTCCCCGCTCAGGTGTGGCAGCGTCTTCCAACCCGCCAGCACCTCCCGGCCGGTGGGGGCTTCGATGGCACCCGTCGGCACCAGGCGTGCCACCACCGTCCCACCGCGTGTGAGGTCCATCGACTCCCCGCGATAGAACACCCGGTTCACCACGTCCGAAAAATTCCGGGCTGCCTCCGTCACCGTCACCGTCTTGGCCATGAGAACATCATAATCTGATAATCTGATTACGCAATAAATCATATTCAGTGCGAGCCCGATTCTCGGTCCCTCGACTCGATTGTCGGCGGCGTCTCCAGCCCCGGTCGGGGCGATAGACTCTAGCCGCCAGCGTGAGCTGGCGGTCAATCGGCGGTAGGAGGAAAAGCCCCGGGAGTGGGCGACAGAACGGGTTTGTCTCAATCGAAAAGACTCGTCGGCAGGCCACTCTGCCGAATCATGGAACGCAGAGTTCCGGTCGGGATGTCCTTGCGAGGATGCGGGACGATGACGGTATGGCCCGCCGCATCGCGATATTTCGCGTGACTCCCCCGTTTGGAAACAAAATGGAAACCATTCTTTTCGAGGATGCCAATAAAGACCCGGGAAGGAAGGCGTTTGGGCATCAGCAGGACGTTACGCGATGGCAAAGTCTCCGACCGACACCTCGGCAATCCGGGGAGCGGTCTTGTCGCCGTCCTCAAGGTAGAGTTCGACGGCCTCCTTCAGATTAGCCAGCGCCTCCTCCTGGGTGGCGCCGAAGCTGGCAACGTCGTAATCCAGACACTGGGCGACGAAGTCGGAATCCTCCCGGTAAAGCGTATAGTGGATTTTCCTCACTCGTCCCAAGATAGCCAGCGGTGGGTGGCTTGCAAGGAGGGAGTGGGCACCTCCAGTCGAAGGATGATCCCGGTCCCTCTATTGGGTCCCTACGCCGCATCGATCAATTCGGTGTGGCTTGCTGCAATGACGGCCAGTTTCAGCACGGGAGGCGGCGTTTCGGTGATGTACTGCTCATAGTTGCGGTAGGTGGAGATGGGCACCCCGAGCAACTTGGCGAAAGACTTCTGGGTCATGCCGGAATCCGCACGTGCCCTGTCCCTCGCTTCGATTGTCGGTGGCATCTGCCGCCCCTCCCGGGGCTTGACGGGCCTGCATCTGCTCTCTCCGACCGACACCTCGGTCCCCACCCATGTCCAACGAAACGGCGCCTTGTTGAACTCGATCTACAGCTTACGCCTCCATGACAATGGCTCCCGGCTTTGGTCCCCATCACAGGCACCTTCACAGCTCTCACCGACCCGGTCCTTAGTCAGGACCTGGTGAATGGCGACCCGGACTTGGACTTTGGAACGGTGGTCGGTACTGCCCCGTACTCGGAGTCCCGCACGGTGCGCTTCGAGAACGATGGACCGAGCAACGCCATCGAGATTTCCACCGCCACCGTCTCCGGCGACCCCGCCTACAGCCTCGCCGACATTGCGGTCAACGGCAGCGGCGGAGTCATCCTGCCGCAGACGCTCGCGGTCGGAGACTACATCGAGTTCACGGTTGCGGCCTCGCTGGCTGCGCCTGCGAGCGGAGTGACGGGGAACCTTGTCATCGACACCGACGCCGTCGGCCAGGACGAGAATCTTTCCATCACGGGCACCTTCACCGAACCCGCGGCGATCATCAAACCGATGTCGGTAGTCAGTCCGGCGGGTGCCATTTATCCTGCCACGACGGGTCTCATCGATGGAGTCGGCTTGAGCGGTGGTGGAACCAGTGGCGACATCCTCAGTGAAACGCATGCCTTTGGAGCCAGTGCCAATAGTTGGCATAGCAATAATGGCAATGGCCCAAGCACCGAAATGACCTTCGACTTGGGGGGCACCTTCATTGTGGACAGCGTCCACATCTGGAATGACAACCAGAACAATGGTGTGGTCAATCGGTCCGTTAAAACCGTGGACATCTCTTTCTCAACCAATGGAGGTGCCACCTTCGGCGATCTGATCGACGACCTTGGCGACTTCCTCCTGCCGACTCATGACGCGGGTGGCACGGGTGTGACACCGGTGAGCACCCTTTCCTTCCCTAGTGCCGTGTCCGGCGTCACCCACATCAGGTTGACCGACTTCCAGAACCACGGCGACGCCTATACCGCCATGGATGAGATCCGCTTCGGAGGATCTGCCCTCCCCCCCAACGACCCGATCCTCGGCCAGGACCTGGTGAACGGTGACCTGGACCTGGACTTTGGCTTGGTGGCCGGTGGGGGCCCGTTCTCGGAGTCCCGCACGGTGCGCTTCGTGAATGATGGACCCACCAACGCCATCGAGATTTCCTCCGCCGCCGTCTCCGGTGACGCCGCCTATAGCCTCTCCGGCATTGCGATCAACGGCAGCGGCGGAATCAGCCTCCCGCAGACGCTCGCGGTCGGAGACTACATCGAGTTCACGGTCGCGGCCTCCGTGGCTTCCCCCGCGGGCGGATTGACGGGGAGCCTTGTCATCGACACCGACGCCGTCGCCCAGGACAAGAATCTTCCCATTTCGGGAACCTATGGCACGACGCCAAAGCCCCCGCCGGTGACCAACGACGCCCCGGCGGCCGGCAAGCGGGTCCGGGTGACGACGCCCGGGGCGGGCTACGATGGGAACTCGAGCGTCTACCACACGCTCTACCTGCCGCCGGAGTGGGTGCCCGGCCAGCAGTACCCGGTGATCATCGAGTACGGGGGGAATGGGTGGACGGTCGAGGCCAACAAGCTGGGTTACTACCAATCGGCCGGCACCGGCTACATCTGGGTGTCGATGCCGAACATCGACCAGAACTCGACCCTTGGCGACAAGTCCGACGACTTCAACACCACGTCGTGGTGGGGTAGTGAAGGGCAGAGCGAGATTGGCGCAGCCGATGATGCCGCCTACGCCATGGCGACGGTCATCGACCTCATCGAAAACTACGGCGGCGACCATTCGTGTGTGTTTGTCACGGGGTTTTCGCGCGGCGCGGTAGCGTGCGGCTCGATTGGCCGACTCGACGACGCCATGGCCGACATCTGGGTCGGGTTTCTCCCGCACAGTCACCACGATGCCTGGTTTGACACCGGCACCCGGACCGATCGCGTCAAGGGCCGGGCTTCGTTCATTACCTACGGCGAGAACGATGGTGGCGGCGGCAACAGCAGGAAAGGCGTGGATTTTCTAAATGCGCGAGGCTTCCCCGTGGAGTCCTACGAGCTTGCCGGGACCGTCCACACGGACGAGTGGATCACCGATGCCAGCGCACCCTTGGCGAGTTCCTTGAGCTACACCGGCGACCCGCTGGTCAGCGACGTGCGGGCGCGGATGCGCACCTGGATGTCAGAGATTGTAGCCAACAAGCCGGGGACCAGCCGCATCAGCGGGGTGGTGACCGACGCGAGCGGAGCGCCGATCGCCGGGGCGCGCGTGCAGAGCGGATTGACCCACTGGACTTTCACCGACGCGACCGGCGCCTACGAGCTGGCCGGGCTGATCGATGGTGCCCGCACCGTGACGGCTTCTCATGCAAGCCACCAATGGAGCCCCAACACCCTCAACGTCACCCTCGCCGGGGCGGACTTGACCGCACAGAACTTCCAAGCGACGACCACTTTTCCCTTCGGCATCACCGGAATGTCCTGGGACATTGACGACGACCTCATCATCGATTTCACCGGTCCCCCCAACAGCACCTTCGAAGTTCGCAAGTCGCTCGACCTGCTGGTGTCTCCCTTCCCGACCACCATCACGGCCCAGAACGCCCCGGTGACGACCGACGGTTCGGGTGTTGGCCAGGCGATCATCGACGCCGCCGATGCGTCCGGAGCCAGGGGGTTCTTCCAACTCTCTGAACCGTCACCCTAGGCCGTTTCCAGGGAGAGAGTTCCTACCCAAGCTTTCCCATCGATGCCCACCTTCTGGAGATTCTTCCAAAATCACACGGCCCCTGCGGGTGATCAAAGATCCGTTCTGCAGAACGAGCCGTCCACCCCGGGTTTTTGGGTTTCCCGGGGTGGGCGGTATTCTGCGCCGACCGTGGCAGGGGCCGGGTTTGACTTTTTTACCCGGGCGGGTGCAGTGAGCTGACGCAATCATGAGACTTCTTTTCCATTCACTCTTTGGCTGGACGGCCTGCTTTGGGGCGGCGGTCGGCACGCCGTGCGCGATGGCGGCTGACCGTGCGGACCAGAGCTCCCCGATTCTTGTCGAGGCCGAGGGCTTTGACGACACCGGTGGCTGGGTCATCGATCCGCAGTTCATGGACCTCATGGGCTCGCCTTATCTGCTCGCTCATGGTCTCGGGGTGCCGGTCGAGGATGCGACCACCAAGGTTTCCATCAAGGAGGCGGGCAAGCACCGCGTCTGGGTGCGCACCAAGGATTGGGTGGCGCAGTGGGAGGCACCGGGGACGCCGGGTCGTTTTCAGTTGCTCATCAACGGCAAGCCGCTCGAAACGACTTTCGGGACGGTCGGGGCGCAGTGGCACTGGCAGGATGGCGGCGAGGTCGATCTGCCCGCAGGGGAGCTCACCCTCACCCTGCACGACCTGACCGGCTTCGAGGGCCGGTGCGATGCGATTCTGTTCTCCCGTGACCCCGATTTCGTTCCGCCCAATGCCGATCCGGAGATGGCGGCCTTCCGTCGCCAGTCTCTCGGCCTTCCCGACGAACCGGAAGCGGTGGGGGAGTATGATCTGGTGGTGACCGGAGGAGGCATCGCCGGCACCTGTGCGGCGGTCACCGCGGCCCGCCTTGGCCTGAAAGTCGCCCTGATCCAGGACCGGCCGGTGCTGGGAGGCAACAACAGCTCGGAAGTCCGGGTCTGGTTGCAGGGGGCGCGCAGCAAGGAGCCGTGGCCGCGCGTCGGCGATGTGGTGGCCGAACTGGAAGCCGACAGCCGCGCCCACTACGGGCCGACCAATACGGCGGAGCTCTACGAGGACGACAAGAAGCTGGCGGTGGTGAAGGGCGAGCCGAACATCGACCTCTTCCTCGAGCACCGCGGCAATGGCGTGGTGATGGACGGCACGCGGATCCGTGCCGTGCTGGCGCAGTCGACCCGCTCGGGCCGCCGCTTCCGGATCGACGGCCGGTGGTTCGCCGACTGCACCGGCGATGCCTGCATCGGTGCGCTTGCGGGTGCGGACTTCGATCTTCAGGAGAAGAACAAGATGGGCCCCTGCAACCTGTGGAACGTGTGCGAGTGCAAGGACACCAATGCGATCAACACCGGCACCGAGGAGGGGACGGAAGTGGTGCCCTTTCCCCGCTGCCCGTGGGCGCTCGACCTTTCCGACAAGCCCTTCCCGGGGCGCAGCGGGAACAAGCCGGACCCGAACCAGCTCGGCGGCTGGTACTGGGAGAGCGGCTTCGACCGCGATCCGATCGAGGAGATGGAATACGTGCGCGACTGGAATTTCCGCGCGATGTATGGCGCGTGGGACGCGCTCAAGAACGTCGACAAGGTGCTGCCCAACCACAAGTTGAACTGGTCCGCCTACATTTTGGGCAAGCGCGAGTCACGGCGGCTGCTCGGCGACGTGATCCTCGACGTCGACGACCTCATGAAGGACCGGCAGTTTCCCGACGGCTGTGCGCCCACCGGCTGGAGCAACGACCTGCACCTCCCCAACCCGGAATACAGCAAGGGCTTCGAGGGCGACGCCTTCATTTCCCGGGCCGAACACGGACTCTTCCCGGCCCACAAGGACAACCGTCCGTTCTGGATTCCCTACCGCACGCTCTACTCGCGCAACATCGACAACCTGTTCATGGCCGGTCGCTGCATCAGCGTCACCCACGACGCCCTCGGGGCGGTGCGGGTGATGCGCACCTGCGGCACCCAGGGGGAAATCGTCGGCATGGCCGCGAGTGTCTGCAAGGAGTTCGGCGCCGATCCGCGCGGCGTCTATCAGAACCACCTGAAGGACCTGCAGAAGCGGATGCGGGCGGGCGTCGGCAAGGTCGATGGCTCCACCATCCCGTATTCGAATCAGGGCGAACACGGCACCAGCCTGCGCAAGGTCAGGCTGACCCAGCCGGAGTGGCTCGACCGCGCCGGCAGGAACCTCGCGCGGACCGCCAGGGTGAGCACCAACCGCCCGTTTTCCGCCGGCAACGTCGATCGCACGATGCTCCTCAACGATGGCAACGGCAAGATCGAGGAGGACAGCCGCTGGGTCGGCAAGGGGCCGCTGCCGCACATCATCGAGTACCGCTGGGACGAGCCGGTCGAGCTCGGGGCGGTGCGGATGATCTCCGGCCGCTACAACGGCGCCCGGGTGCTCGATCCGGTCCGCGACTTTTCCATCGAATCCCACGACGGCGACGGCTGGCGGGAAGTGCTGCCGGCGGTGAAAGGCAACGAGGGCCCGGTCTGGGCGGCGACCTTCGAGGCGGTGAAGACCCGGCACCTCCGCATCGTCATCACCGGTGCTCCCCACAACCTTTCGCGGCTGTGGGAGATCGAGTTCTACGCGCCTCTGGGGGCAGGGAAATGATTCTGTCGCCCTGATCTTGTGGCTCACCAGTCGGTGCGCCGGGAGGGGAGCGGCCGAGAATCCCGCCGGATTCGCCGGATGATGACGATCATTTGAATGCGCGGCCCTTCAGGAATCGTAGGAGGGAATGTGGATCCGTTTCGATCCGCCTTGCGACCCCATCCCACCTCCAAACCGTCACCATGAATTCCACGCCATCCTTCACCGCCTCCCGCCGGAAGTTCCTCAAGCAGTCCGCGGCCGCGCTGTCGGTGCCCTTCATCGCTCCGCAGATCCTTGCCAAGTCGGTGGCCGGTGCCAACGACAAGCTCAACATCGCCTGGGTCGGCTTCGGCAACCAGGGCGGGGGTGACCTGAATGCCTGCTCGAATGGCAACAACGTGGTCGCCCTGGCCGATTGCGACCCGAATGTCTGGGGCAAGTGGAAGCAGAAGTTTCCCGAGGCGAAGTTCTACAAGGACTTCCGCAAGATGCTCGAGGAGATGGGCGACAAGATCGACGCCGTCGGCGTCGGCACGCCCGACCACACCCACTTCGCGGTCGCCTACATGGCGATGAGCATGGGCAAGCATGTCTTCGTGCAGAAGCCGCTCGTCCATTCCCTGTGGCAGGCCCGCACGCTGCAGAAGCTGGCGGCCGAGAAAAACCTGACCACCCAGATGGGCAACCAGGGCCACGCCTTCGAGGGCGCGCGCCTGATCAAGGAGTGGTACGATGCCGGCCTCATCGGCGAGGTGAAGGAGGTCATCACCTGGACCGACCGCCCCAAGTCCGGCTGGGGTTTCAATGGCCAGGTGAAGACCGAGTTTCCGCCGGCCCAGCCGCTGCCGGAAGGCATGGACTGGGACGCGTGGCTGGGTCCCGTCGGCAAGGACGTGCCCTTCAACAAGGCCCTCCATCCGACCACCTGGCGTCCCTGGTGGGACTTCGGTTGCGGCGGGCTCGGTGACATCGGCTGCCACACCATCGACACGGCCTACTGGGCGCTCGGACTCGGCGCACCCGAACGGGTGGATGTCGAAATGGCCGAAGCCGCCAATCCGATCCACACGCCCAACGGCTCGATCGTGAGCTTCCGGTTCCCGGCTCGCGACGGCAAGCCGCCGGTGACGGTCAAGTGGTATGAGGGACCGAGCATGCCCGAGGCCCCGGAAGGCATGGATTGGGACATGCCGGGTGGCGGCGGATTCATCATGGTCGGCGAGAAGGGTGGCATTTTCCACCCCGGCATGCGGCCGAACAGCCCGCGCCTCTACCCTCAGGCCCGCTGGAACGAGTACCGTGCCAACAAGGACCAGCAGGTGCCGAAGACGATCCCCCGGGTTCCCGGCATCCACCGCGACTGGATCGATGCGGTGAAGAACGGCACCAAGTCGTGCTCGGACTTCAGCTATTCCGGTCCACTGACCGAGGCGATCCTGCTGGGTTCCCTGGCCATCCGCACCGGGAAAGGACTGGCCTGGAATGCCGACGAACTGAAGATCGAAGGCAACCCCGAGGCGGCCGCACTGATCAACCCCGAGGCCCGCAAGGGCTGGCGCCCCGAGGATCTGGCGTGATCCGCCACCCGCGGGTCATGGCCGGTGCCGGATTTCGGATCCGTCCCCTTGCCGGGAGGGAGGCGGAGCCCGCCAAGCTGCAGGCCATCCGATGCTCATGAAGAAACACCGCAACCGATCGATTTTTTCCGCCCTTGGCATCCTCTCCCTGCTGCTTCCGCTTGAGGGCTGGGCGCGGGACACGGTCGACCTCGCGGGCGAGTGGCGCTTCCAGCTCGACCGCGGGGACGTGGGCGGGGAGGAGAAGTGGTTCACGAGCAGGCTCCCGGAAAAAATCCGGCTTCCCGGGTCGCTGCAGGCGCAGGGCTATGGGGACGAGCCCTCGGTCGCGACGAAGTGGATCGGCTCGATCAAGGACCGGGCATGGTTCGAGTCGCCCGAATACGAGAAGTTCCGCCAGCCGGGGAACATCAAGATCCCGTGCTGGCTGCAGCCGGAGAAGCACTACCTCGGCGCGGCCTGGTATCAGCGCGACATCGTGCTTCCGGAAGGTTGGGAGGGTCATCACGTGACGGTCTCGCTCGAGCGCTGCCATTGGTTCACCGACGCGTGGCTCGGCGACGTCCACCTCGGGAGCCGGGAGAGCCTGAGCGTTCCGCACGAGTATGTCCTTCCGCGTGACCTTGCCCCCGGGAAGCACACGCTGACGATCCGCGTCGACAACCGGATCCGCTTCAATGTTGGCCACGATGCCCATAGTATCTCCGACCACACCCAGACGAACTGGAACGGCATCATCGGCGACCTCGAGCTGATCGCCCGGCCGCCCATCTGGATCGAGTCGGTCCGGACTTCGCCCGGGAAGAAGCCGGACACGGTGCGGGTCGCCGCCACGATCCGCAATGCGACCGGGAAGCGCGGTGAGATTGCCGGGTTCCAAGCCTCTGTCGGTGGTCCGGGTGGAGCGGCCTTGAAGCCTGCATTGGAGACCTCGGTCATGCTCAAGGAGGAGAGCACCGTCTTCGAGTTCGACGCATTCTTCGGAAAGGCGAAAGGCTGGGATGAGTTTCAACCCAATCTCCACCGTCTGGGTCTGCTGGTCACGACGGGCGAGGGCAAGGACCGGATCGAGGACCGGTATCATGCGACCTTCGGCCTGCGCGAGGTGGCTTCCAACGGCCGCCGCGTGACCATCGACGGCCGCCCCATCTTCCTCCGCGGGACGCTCGAGTGCTGCATCTTCCCCGACACCGGCTACCCGCCCACCGATCCGGAGCCGTGGCGGCGGATCATGGAGATCTGCCGCGAGCACGGTCTCAACCATCTGCGCTTCCATTCGTGGTGCCCGCCGGAGGTCGCCTTCCGGGTGGCTGATGAACTGGGCTTCTACATTCAGGCCGAGCTCCCGACCTGGGCCTACAACATGGGCGAGGACCAGCCGCGCGACGAGTTCCTCAAGCGCGAACTAGACCGCATCCTCGACACCTACGGGAACCACCCATCCTTCATCCTGATGTCGATGGGCAACGAGCTGCGCGGCGACGACGCCTATCTGACAAGCCTGGTGGATCATGCCGTGGAGAAGGACCCCCGGCGGCTTTATGCCTGCACCACCCATCACCATCGTTCCGCCTCGGACCAGTTCCGCATCACGATGCGGATCGGGGAAAAGCGGATCAAGATCCGTGGCCTACGCGGTCCGGGAACCGACTGGGATTTCTCCGAGGCCATCGTCGACGAGAAGATCCCGGTGATCGCCCATGAGATCGGGCAGTTCTGCGCCTTCCCGGACTTCGAGGAAATCAAGCGTTACCAGGGCTTTCTGAAACCGAAGAACTTCGAGTTGTTCCGCGACCGGCTCGACCAGCGCGGGATGCTGCCACAGGCCCGCGACTTCCTGATGGCTTCGGGCAAGCTTCAGGCGCTCTGCTACAAGGAGGAGATCGAGTCGATGCTGCGCACGCCGGGCTTCGGCGGCTTCCAGCTGCTCGACCTCCACGATTTTCCCGGCCAGGGCACGGCGCTGGTCGGCGTGCTCAATGCGAGGTGGGAGTCGAAGGGCTACATCACGCCCGAAGAGTATCGCCGCTTCTGTGCGGAGACGGTTCCGCTCGCGCGCTTCGCCAAGCGGGCGTGGACGCCGGGAGAAACCTTCAAGGCGCGCCTCGATGTCGCGCACTTCGGGGCGAAGGACCTCGATGCCTGCCACGCCGAATGGACCCTCGCCACCGGCGATGGAAGGACCGTCGGAAAGGGCCGGCTCCCGGCCGCCGATGCCTCCACGGGCAGGGTGAGCACGCTCGGTGAGATTTCGGCTCCCCTCGGTGAGCTGGCGGCTCCGACCGCACTGCGGCTCACTGTTTCGATCCCGGGCACCGAGGCGGTGAACGACTGGAACCTGTGGGTCTATCCCGAGGTGCCGTCGGACGAGCCCGGCGATGAAGTGACGGTGGTCAAGCAGCTCGACGAGGCCACCATGGCAAAACTGGAGGCGGGCGGACGGGTGGTCCTGCTGCCGGACTTCGGAACGCTCGACGGTCGCAAGGAGGATTGGCAGCCGATCTTCTGGAACACCCAGTGGTTCCGCACCCCCAACCGCTCCCTCGGCTTGCTGTGCGACGTCGACCATCCGGCACTCGCCGCCTTCCCGACCGCTTTCCACAGCGACTGGCAATGGCACGACCTGGTGAACCGTTCGGTGGCCGTCGACCTCACCGGGGCGCCGGTCGAACTGCAGCCGATCGTCCAGGTCGTTCCCGATTGGAACGATCCCCGGCGCGAAGCACTGGTCTTCGAATGCCGGGTCGGCAAGGGCCGCCTCCTCGTGTGTTCGGCGGACCTGAACGCCGACCTCGCCGGCCGCCTGCCGGCCCTTCAGCTCCGCCGCAGCCTGCTCGACTACGCGGCGGGCGACCAGTTCGAGCCGACGGCGAAAGTGACGGTCGACGGCATCCGCGAGCTCCTCCGCCAACCACCCACCGAACCATGAATCGCCTTCCGATCATCCCCGGGATCTCCCTCGCGTGGCTCGACGATTACGACCTCGTCTGAACCAGCCGGAGCCGGAAATCCGGCGCCGAAAGGGTCGGACCCGGACATCAGGCATTCAGATCGCTGTTGCGAGTGGATCGGCGGGACCAGATCATCGCCATGGGGGGCGAGCCGCTTGGGGGCCGGCGCGAAGGCGCGCGGCGAATTCCTTGAGCCGGGCACCCGACTTTGGATCCCCCGCCAGGTTGTCCGCTTCCTCGGGATCCGCGCGATGATCATACAGCTCCCGGGCGACCACCTCGCCGCCCTTGAGCTTGCGCCACTCGGTGTAGCGGTGGTCGCGGGTACGCATGGTGTAACCCATCACGCTTCCCCGCGGATACTGGCTGAAGGCCGCCGACTTCCACTCTCGCGAGGGGTCGTCCAGCAGCGGCGCGAAACTGGTTCCCTCGAGGTGCCCGGGAAGCTCAAGGCCCGCCAGCTCGCACAAGGTCGGATAGAGATCGACCAGTTCCGTTAGAGCAGGAGTCGACTTCCCCCGAGCCTTCATGCCCGGCGCACGGACGATCAGCGGCACCCGCGTGTCGCGCTCGAAGTTGGTGTGCTTGCACCACATCCCGAGGTCGCCGAGCTTGAAGCCGTGGTCGCCCCAGAGGACGACGATCGTGTCGTCTTCCAAGCCGAGTTTCTCCAGCTCATCGAGCACCCGGCCGATCATCGCATCGACGTAGGACACGCAGGCCGCATAGCCGTGGATCAACTCACGCTCGGAGTCCGCCGGCATCGCGCCCGACCGCGGCATCCCCTGGTAGCCGCGCAGTTCGCCCCAACCGGTGCGGGCCGGCTTGGGGGCGCCCTTCGGTGTCGAGCGCTGGGGAGCCAACGGAATCTTCCGCGGGTCGTAGAGGTCCCAATAACGCCTCGGGGCATTGAAGGGCAGGTGCGGTTTCATGAAACCCACCGCAAGGAAGAACGGGGTCCCGCCGTCATCGCCGCCCTTGGCCAGCCGCCGGAGTTCCCCGATCGCCCGGGTGGCGATCTTGCCATCCGCGTAGGCCTCGTCGTCGACCTCCGGAGCTTCGAAGGCCGGCCCCATGCCCTGGCGCTTCGCCCCGGGGTTTTGCTTCTCGTAGCGGGCCACCTCCCGCCGCGACGCCTCCGCCAGATAGCCGCGGCCGGACCAGTCGCCCTCCGGCTGCCAGGCGGGCCGGCTCCAGCCCTGCTTCTTGTCGCCGCCGTGATGGTAGATCTTCCCCAGCGACACGGTCTCGTAGCCGTGGTTGAGGAAATGCTGGTTCAGCGTCAGGGCATCGGGGACGTGTTCGAAGAGCGGGCCGTTGTTGTAGATCCTGCCGTGGTCGGGCCGGTAGCCGCTCAGCAGGCTCGCCCGCGACGACATGCAGATTGCCTGCTGGCAGTAGGCCCGGTCGAAGCGCAGGCCGCTCTGCGCGAGCCGGTCGAGATTCGGCGACTGGATCCAGGACTCGCCATAGCAACCGAGCTGGGGTCGCAGATCATCGACGGCAATGAACAGGACATTGGGCCGGGCGGCGGAGGCCGGGGCCGCCATGACAACAAGCAGCCATGGCAACAGTCCCCGTCCGGAGATGCGTGGAAAGGAGATCCGGGTCGTGGGGTTCATCGCTTCAGCGTGTGGATGAGGAAGTCGGTCGGCTCCGGGTATTCGGGATCCTCGATGCCGTTGTGAACCAGCACGCAGGCGACCCCGTTGGCCTGGCAATGCTCCTGGAGCTTGAGGCCGAAGTTCGCGGTGTGGGTGGGATCCTTCTGGGCCTTGCCGATTTCCGGCGGCGCCCCGAAGTAGAGCGCGACCGGTGGGTCATCCTTGCTGACCAGCGCGTAGGGCGAGTATTCCTCAATCCACGGCAGGATCTTCTCCCGCGCGGCTAGGAAGGCCTTGAAGTTCGGTTCGCCGAAGGCGTGACCGCCGTACTTGCTGTTGGGCGTCCATTCCTTCATCTGCGCCGGATCCAGGGTCGTCTGGGGGCCGCGGACCGCCGCGCAGAAAAGCCGGGTGGATTCCCGGGCCACCGGATCGGCGCTGTCCGGGTCGGCGAGGTCGTCGTGAAAGGCCAGCCACAGGCTCGTGCAGGCCCCGGCGGAACCTCCCGCCGCGCCGATGCGCCACTTGTCGATGTTCCATTCGGACGCCTTGGTGCGGACGAACTGCAGGGCCCGGGCGGCATCCTCCATCGGGGCCTTGACCGGCGGCACCACCCCGGCCGCGTGCTTCATCAGGCGGTAGTTGATGGCGACCACCGAAATGCCGGCATCGAGCAAGGCCCGGGTGTCGGCGAAGCGGTCGAGGCGCTCCTTGCTGCCGCCCTGCCAGCCACCGCCGTGGATGACGAAGACCAGCGGGGTCGGCTTCTCCGACTCCGCCTTCCAGAAGTCGAGGACGTGCCGCGGGTGCTCACCATACGCCACTTCGGAAAGCGTCGGCTTCGGCACGCTCGGGGCATAGCCTCCCTCGTCCGCCGTCAGCGGAGCAATCATCAACGCGAGCCCGAAGGCGAAGGTCGAACCTTTCCGGCCCGCGGAGTCTGCCAGCATGGAGGTGATCATGCCTGCAGATGGAAGCGATCCACCCCGCCTCGGGCAAGGCGGGGTTTTCATCACAGGTGCCTCGTCGCACTACCTCTGCGGCACCGGTGCCTCGAGCACGGTCGCGCCGTGCTCCTCGCTCATCACCAACACGCTGAACTTTTGAGCATCCGCGATGTCGGTCGTGCTCACCGTGGCGTAGTCGAACTTCCCGCGCAGATCGGTGTAGCCGTCCTTGTAGAACTTCGCGCCGTCGCCGGTCATCACGTAGACCTTCACGTAGACCTTCGGCAGCGGCCGGCCGTCCTTGTCATGGCGGACCGTGAGGATCCCGAAGTTCTCGCTCACGATCGTCTGCAGTTCATTGGCGTAGACCGCCTGCGAGCGCTTCTTGCCACCGCCGACGACCTCGACCAGCACGTTCTTCGCCTGGTAGTCGCGCGGGAGCTGGAACTGATGCGTCCGCTTGTCGGCCGCCAGCCGGACCGTCTCGGTCCGGTTCGGCTTCACGATCGAGAAGCCGCCGCCGTCGCTCGAAACGAAGGGCGTGGTGCTGAAGAGAAACTCGAGGTCCATCTCGTAGTAGTTCACCTGCACGGATTTCAGGTTCTGGTAGTCCAGCGTGACCTCGGTGCCCTCGACCTTCAGATCGAGTGCCGGCTCCTTGGCGGCAAGCGCCGCCTGCTGCTGGTCGCGGCTTTCCTCGTCGCTCACTTCCGGCGCCTCGCCCGAAATCTCGTCGGCCTGAGCGCCGATGGCCGCGAAGCGCTCGCGCCAGCGGTCGACCGGATAGTTCTTGTAGCGGGCCGCGATCCGGCGGGCTTCCGCCGGCTTCGACCGGTAGAAGGCGGCGTAGGCCTGGAAGTAGTCGTACTGCATCCGGGTCGGCAGCGCGTCCGGCTTCACCGCATCCAGCCGGGCCAGTGCCTCGTGGGCCCGGTCCTGGAGGAACAGGTAGTAGGCCGCGCTCATCTGGTCCATGGCGTCGAACTCCGGCTTCTGCGTGAGGATCTGGAGAAACTGCTGGTACTGGCCTCGGATCCGGTCGTTGAGGATGCGGTGGTCCGCGCCCACCCGGTGCGCCCGGTTGTTCACCAGCGGCTTGTACTCGAGGTGCTCGTAGGCCCGCCTTTCGATCGGGTCGATGGTGATCAGCCCGCTCTTCAGGTAGAGGCCGCAGCCGTTGAGGAACCCCTCCTGCATCAGCAGGAACTGGCGCACCGCCGGCGCGTGGTTGTGCATGATGCCGTAGCTGAAGAGCGTCGAATCATACAGGCCCCGGAGATTTAGCGCGGCCAGTGCCTTGAGCATGAAGTCCTTGCTCTCGCGGAAACGCCACGCGATCTGCGACAGCTTCACCGAATGCAGGTTCTGCGTCGCGAGGTAGTCGAGCACCTGCTCGGGCGTGCCCCACTGGCTGATGTAGGCCCAGGAGGCTTCGTCGACCTTCGACAGCTTCTCGACCACCTTGAAGGTGAACGGATCCGCCTGCGCGATCACCTCGCCGGCCTTTGACACGTGGGCGGGATAGCACGGGAAACTGCCCACCGCCGGGAAGTAGAAGAAGACCTCGAAGCGTTGCGTGGTGTAGGGCTCCATCGCGATCCGCTGGGTCGCGGTCGCGCGCTTGCCGAGCACCGGCATCGCGCCCTTCGGGATCTGCACCAGCGCGTCGAGTTTCTGCCGCGAGCTGGTCGGATTGGTCACCACCACCTGGCCGCCGTAAACGACCCCGGCGACGAATTCATCGGTGACGAACTTGTCCACCTTCTCCCCGTTCACCGTGCGATAGCGGTCGTCATTGCGGAAGAAGCTCTGGCTCACCAGCAGCGGTGCCGGATCCTCCGCCATCCCGGCCTCCTTGATCTCGCGGTGGAAGGCGATCACCCGGCCCGCGGCCTTGAAGCTCAGCTTCGTGCCCTCGATGTCCGTCACGTGCTTCTTCGACTCGAAGGGCAGGTCGAGCACCGCCAGCGCCAGCATCGCCTCGGGGAAGGACTTCGCCGCCTCGCCGAGATGGCGCGACCCGAATCCGGCCTCGCCCCCGTGGTTCGCGTAGTCGAGCCAGAACTTGTTCTCGGTGATCAGGTCGTAGTTCTGCCGGCCGATCGGAAGCTTGTAGTAGTGGTTCTCCGCCCACTCCTTGGTTCTCTCGATCTCGCGAAAGAAGGCGTCGTCCAGGTCCAGCTCGAGGGCGGCGGGGGCGAAGGCATCGACATCGCCCATCTCCTCGTCCAAGGCATAACGAACGTTGGCTTTCTTCTCCGCAATGGATTGCTTCTCATCCACCATCTTCTCCATCCGCTCGAGCCTCAGCTCGGACTCTGCCGGCGCATCCCTCAACTCCTTCGTCGCCTCCGCAAGTTCCTCGCCAAGCTGACGCCGCATCGCGCTCCTCCCCTTGGCCGCCATCGGCACGGCATTGCGAAGCTCGGTGGCATCCATTTCCGGCATGGCGTCCATCTTCGCCTTGTCGATTCCGCTGTTGCGGTCGCCACTCATGCCGAATGACGCCAGCGCTCCCTCGAACAAGGCCGTCTCACGAGCCAGGTCCGGCGGGATCAGCGAGATTCGGTCACGCAGGTCCATCCGGATGCCCTCGATCCGGTCCTGTTGCCGGCGCGCCAACAGGATGCGCTCGGGCACGTTCAGCCGCGCATACTCGAACGCGTCGAAATAGCCGACCAGTTCCGCGCCCAACAGATAGTCGTCCATGAAGGTCCGGTCCTTCTTGTTGGCCAGGTGCGGCAGCACCACCGACTTGAAGAAATCCGGATCCTTCCTCGAGAGGAAGAAGCTCAACTCGTGGCAGGCGTACTTCGAGTACATCTCCCGCTTCACGGCATCGTCGAGCTTGGGCCACTCGATGATGAAGGAAAACTCGCGAAGGGTCGCATCGTCCCGCAGGGCGATCAGGTAGCGGTAGGCCGCCCCGAGGTCATCAAAAGTCTCGAAGCGCGCGGTCAGGATGTCCGGAATCTCGAGGGTGTCGCCTTCCTTCATCAGGGTCACCGAGTCCTGCTCGGTGAAATGCTTGTCCGGATCGAGCGCGTTGATCAGCCGCAGGTCCCGGACCTTGGTGCCGCGGTCGGCCAGCGAAAGCTCGCGATAGGTCGCCCCCTGCGGATCGACGACGAGCACGTGCACATGCTGGCGGTCGCCGAAGGCATCGAGGTCGATCTTCATCTTCCCGTCCTTGTCCGGTCGCAGGTTCCACATCACCACCGGGTCCTTCGCCAGGAAGTCGATCGATCCGGGCACCGGCCCGCCGCCGCCTGCGGCAAAGGGATCCGCCGCACCGGGCGCGCCACCGAAGGCACCCCGACCGGCGTCCTTGCGGCTGTAAAGCTCGCCACCGGCGAGTTGCTCCGATCCCGCATCGGTCTCGCGCACCGCCCACGGGTTGAGCAGCAACTCCGGCCGCTCGAGCAGGTTCCCCGGCAGCTTCCGCGCGTAGCGACGCTCGAGGATGTAGCGGAACTCGTCGCCGATCTTGCGGCCGCTCAGGAACAGGTTCGGCAAGCGCGCCGGCTGGCCGACGTAGAGCCCCGGCTGCCCGGAATTACCCAACGTCTGATAGATGTCGAGGTTCGGCAGGAAACGGGTCGCCACCACGTGCACGCGGGTCACCTCGTCGACGTTCGCGACATCGATCGTCACCGACTTCTTGTCGGCCTTCAGATCCACCAGGTGGGCCGGCTCGCGGTCATCGACCTCGATCATCCGCGCCTGATTGAAGACATGGCCCACCGAACGTGCGCCCCCGGCCACCCGGATCGTCATCCCCTGATGGCTGCGCTTCAGCTCGAGCCGGTAGTCGCCCGGCGCGAGGCCCTTGGCGACGAGGAACCCGCCCTCGAGTGCCAGCTTGTCGAAATGATCGACGATGTAGCCGCCGGCCGCCACCTCCCACAGCGCCACCCCGGCCCGCTCCAGCGTGCCCACGAACGGAACGCGAACCGGCTTGCCAGCCTCGGCATGCACCGCACCCCGATGACTCCTGCGGCTTTCCGGCAGACTCCACGACTGGCGGTGGCCTCCCGGCGCGGTGGCGAACACCGTCTCGATCCCTTCGAGCGCGCCGAGACCGATCACCCCGGCGTCGTTGGTCTTCAGGGTGAAGTCCAGCGGCTGCCCGAAGCCGGGCCGCTTGACCGCCACGTTCACGTTGCGACCACTGCGCGCCTCGCCGGTGCGCCCGAGCAACTCGAGCACGTACTCGCCGCCGATCCGGCTGAGGAAGAGGTCGTCGACCCGGTCGGTCCGCAGCTGGCCGTTCACCGGGAACGATCCGCGGGACTGCAGCTCGATCTCGTCACCCCCGGCGCTGGCCACCTTGACCTTGCCCCTCAGTTCGACGGATAGGTCGACCAGTCGATCCGGGACCCGGAACTCATGCGTCGCCTCGCGGTCGGAGCCGATCTTGAAGTCGTCGATCGTCGTCGAACTCGCGATGCCATCGAGGTCCGTCGCGGTGAGCACCAGCCTCACGTCCGAGAGGCGGGTCAGGGAGATGGGCCGGCCGGCCACCGTCAGCAGCGGCCGCACCGCGATCGTCGCCAGGGCACCGGGGCGCAGCGCCTCGTTGGCGACATGGAACCCGGCGTTCAGCTCGTAGTCTTCCGAGGCATGGGAAAAGCCGGCCAGCGAGGCGAAGCCGGAACCATCCTCAAGCACCATCGCGCGGTTCCCCGGATTGTTGGAGAATGGAATCAGCGCGCGCCCCTGCTCGTCGCAGTCGAACCGGCGACCCCCGAACCACACCGCGGCGTCGGCCACCGGCCGATGCGCTTCGTCCAACACGGTCGCCATCACGCCCTGCGAGACCGGACGGGTCAGTGCCGTGAGCCCGCCCTTGCGGATCACCGCGCGGCTGCTGCGGCCGCCGCCGATGAACTCGACCACCCACACGCCGCGCTGGTTCCCGATTTCAGGAAAATCGAAGTCGCGCGTGGTCCGGCGTGCCGGGGCGTCGTCATACTCGACGGTCCGCTCGATGTTGGCCACCAGGCCGTCGAGGTTCACATCGGTGCTCAGCTCGCTGCCACTCTCGAGGTAGTGGTTGAGCGGATTCAGCTCGAAGACCTTGACGATGAGCTTCGGCACGTTCTTCACGTGCAGGCGCAGCTTGACCGGATCGTTGATCCCGAACTCCTCGGCATTCGCCGCCGGCTTGCCATCCTTGCCGGGCGCCGCCCGGTGGGCCGGATCAAATTCGAGGTCCACCCGGTCCTTGAGCGCCTGGAAGGCCGCCGGACTCAGCATCGAGGTCCAGCGCTCGGGATCGCCGATGCCATTCACGATCTTGGCCTCGGCAAACACCGCCTTGAGCCAGCCTTCGCTGATGTAGGGCGCGTACGGCTCGTAGCCCTTCGCCGCCTTGAAGAAGTGCAGCAGGTAGTCGCGCACCAGCGGCTCGTCGCCACCGATCGGCGGCAGCCCGGTCACCGGTGCGTAGTTGCGGTTGATGTCGGCCGGGTGGTTCCACTCGACCTTTTCGTCGCGTCGCCACTCGGGACGGATGTACGACACGTTGCGCGGCAGCTTCACGTACTCGAGGAACCGCTTCTCGTCGCGCACGCCGATCGACCGGTCGTGCTCGAGGCGCTGGTAAAGCAGGTGCGCCTTGAGCGAATTGAACGACGGTTCGAGGTCCTTCACGAAGGCCCACGCCTTTTCGAGGTAGGCCTCGCGCGCGGCCACGTCGGCCACCGGATCACTGTCGGCCCCGGGCTGCAGCTTCAGCAGGTAGGTGTGCACGTAGTTCTCGTTGCGCAGCAGGTCCCCGCGCATTTCACGAAGCTCGTCGAGCTGGGCGAGGGTCAGTGCGCGGTGGATGTTGAACTCGCCGAATCCGCGGCTCTCCTTGGTCGCCAGGTCGGTGGCGATCAGCTTCACCAGGCCCGGCAGGTCGGGCAGCTGCGCCCGCTGGAGCAGGTCGCGCCGCTGCAGCGGGGTGAGTTCCCGTCCACTCGCCATCAGCGGGAAGAACGCGTCGTTGGACATCCGGTCGAGCAGCTTGGTCCCGCTCAGGGCCTGTTGGAGGAATTTGTCCCAGGTGATCTCCGCCTGGTTGAGCTGGTTCGGGTACTGCTGTTCCCGGGCCTTGCCTTCCTGCTGGTGGTTGAAATTCAAACCCAGCTCGCGACGGATGTATTCGAGCGACCCCTTCGGATCCCGGTCGTAGTCGAGCAGTGCCTGGCGGTGCTCGATCACCTGCCGGCGCGCCGAGCTGTTGAAGCGCTTCTTCCACTGACCGAGCGTCTCGGTGTACTTCGCCCGCTGCCCGGTGTTCTGGTAGTGGAGTGCGTGATAATAATAGAAGTCCTCGGTTCCGGGGATCAACTGGGTCAGCGCCTGCTCACGATTTTCCGCCAGGGCGAACTCCTCGATGTAGCCGACCTCCTGCTGGGCATGGGCAGGGAAGCAGGTGGCGAAGACAGCAGCCAGACAGGCCGGCATGCGGCGGATCAACAAGTGCGCGGGATTCATGGGTGAGTCGGGGTTGGGCTGAAACGGTACGACAATGGTCCCGGCGCAGCCTTCGCTACAAGCCGGGTCTTCCATCGGAACGACACGCGAAGACGTGATTCCTTGAAGCCTTTGCGCGAATCCCCGAAAACTGTGACGAGGGAATGCCGTTTCCTGCCACTTCCTCACTCGTGGCTTGGTAATCGACGCGACCGGGGTCCGGCGGTCCGTCTCACCGGTCGGGCGGAACCGGGCGATGGAGCCGAAGAGATCGGCCGGAACTCACGGGCGTGTCACCCGGCACCGGCTTCCCTGGCGGGTGCCGCGGCGGGCAAATTCGGCGTCGATCCGTTGCATCAGCTCGTGTTTCCGCTGCAGCCAGCGGGGGGCGACGATGTGTTCGTGATGGCCGTTGCCGGCGACCCGGTGAATGACGCATTCCGGGTGCAGGCGCTCGAGGAAGTCGCAAACCAGTGCGGGATAATCCCCGGGATCCAGCGGCTGCCATTCTCCGCGCTCGTATTGTCGGGCCAGCACGGTGCCCTCCATCGCGCACAGCAGGTGGATCTTGACGCCATTGACCCCGAGTTCGGCCAGCCGGTCGGCCGTCGCCATCTGGTCCTCCCACGACTCCCCGGGGAGGTCGAGGACGACGTGCGCGCAGTGGTCGAGGCCACGTGCCCGGGTCGCCTCGTAGGCGCGCAGGAAATCGGCGTGGGTTTCGGCGCGGTTGATCCGCTCGAGCGTCCGGTCGTGGATGGTCTGCAGGCCGTACTCGACCGAGACGTAGGGCAGTCGCTCCCGGTAGCTGGCGATCAGGTCGAGCTTTTCCGCGTCGACGCAGTCCGGCCGGGTCGAGATGGCCAGCCCGACGATGTCCTCGTGGGCGGCGCAGGCCTCGTCGTAGAGGACCTTCAGGTGATCGACCGGCGCGTAGGTGTTGGTGAAGCTCTGGAAGTATGCGATGAACTTGCGGGCCTTGAAGCGGCGGCGCTGCTTCCCGAGGTTGTCGAGCAGCTGGGCGGCGATGCTTTCGCCGCCGTCCTGGGCGCGGGACGAGGATCCGGTCGGGTCGCAGAAGATGCAGCCGCCCCACGCCTTGGTGCCGTCGCGGTTCGGGCAGCTGAAGCCGGCATCGAGGGTGAGCTTGCAGGTCCTGCAACCCAGCAGGCCCTTCAGGTAGGCGCCATACGATCGGTAGGCCTTTTCCACGGGCTGATTTCAAGCCATTGCCGGCCGCGAATCCAGCCGCTTTCTCCGTTCCCCCAGTGGCGGACGTGGATCACCGATGCCAAAACATGTCGGGGCCTTGGCTTGCAACGGCGCGGTTGATCGGAGGGAATGGCGGCGGCGGCGATGGAGCTGCCGTTTCAACAACCAACCCCTTGCCGACGTGAGCGAGAAAGCACCCTGGATCACCTATCGTCCCGAGCTGAAGGTGCTCGACTGCACCATCCGCGACGGGGGCCTGATCAACGACTCGAACTTCACCGATGATCAGGTGCGCGCGGTCTACCGGGCCTGCATCGATGCCGGGATCGACACCATGGAGATCGGCTACAAGAACTCGCCGCAGCAATTTCCGAAGGACCGCTACGGCCCGTGGCGCCACTGCGAGGAGGAAGACATGCGGCGGGTGGTCGGCGACCACGATTCGGAAGCGACCGGCCTCAGGCTTTGCGCCATGGCCGACGCCGGCGGCAAGAGCGATTGGAAGCACCAGATCATCCCGGCCAAGGACAGCGTGCTCGATATGATCCGCGTCGCCTGCTACATCCACCAGATTTCCGAGGCGATGGAGATGATCGAGCGCTTCGACTCGCTCGGCTACGAGACCACCCTCAACATCATGGCGATCTCGACGGTCGCGGACAGCGAGATCGACCAGGGTCTCAGGATCGCGGCGAAAAGCCCGGTGGGCACCGTGGTGGTGGTCGACAGCTACGGCAACCTCTACCGCGAGCAGATCGACCATCTGATGCGCAAGTACGCCAAGGCCCTCAAGGGGACCGGCAAGGAGGTCGGCATCCACGCCCACAACAACCTGCAGCTTGCCTTCGCCAACACCATCGAGGCGATCATCCTCGGCAGCAATCGCGTCGATGCGACGATGATGGGCCTCGGCCGGGGCGCCGGCAACTGCCCGATGGAGATCCTGCTGAGCTTCCTGCGCAACCCGAAGTTCAAGCTGCGCCCGGTGCTTGAGGTGATCGAAAACACGATCCTGCCGATCCGTGAGAAGTGCGACTGGGGTCCCTCGATCCCCTACCACCTCACCGGCCGGATGAACCTCCACCCGCGCAGTGCGATGGCCTTCCGCGAAGGGCCGACGCCCGACGCCTACACGGCCTTCTACGACCAGACGATGTCGGACTTGTAGATCGAGGCAGGTTCTGTCCGCTTACTGTCACGAGGACACCGGATGCCCGGGGTGACCCGGGCGGACGAATCGAAATCCCCGGTTCACCGCACCGGCAGCTTCGTGTCGATGCGGTCGGGTCACCTCCCCTGCCCTTAGGCTCAGCGGTAGTCTTCCGGCTTGCGGCCCTTGATGAACTTGTTGAAGCCGAAGTTGGTCGGCTTGAACTCGTCGACCGGATCGGCGTTGAGTTCCTCGGGCACCTCGAGTCCGGTCGCCCAGTAGGCGGAGTTCACGACGAAACGCCGCAGCCCCGGGGCCGTGAAATCCGTGGCCGCTCCCATGGTCGAGCAGATGATCTTCTGTTGGTTGCCGTTCACGTCGAGCTCGCGGACCCAGGCCACCGGCATCATCGGGTCGTTCTTCTCGCCTTCCACCGGCGGATCATCCGGCGACATGCCGGTGAGCACCTGGCCATGGATCAAGGTCTTGGCGTCCTCCGGGTAGTTCTTGATGCCATACACGTCGCTGTCACCCCACACATCCTCGACACCGCGGACGAGCGGATGACCGGCATTGGCCTCGTCGATGATCCCGCGCGTGCTTTCCTTGCCGTGGTGGCCGTGGTGGTTGATCCATGTTTCCCCGAGCACCTGCCGGCCAAATCCCCCCGGCCATTCCTTCGAGTTGAAGGACCACTTGGCATACGGGCTTTCCTCGTCGCGCGAGTAGCGGAAGGCATGAGTGCTGGTGCGCAGCCCGAGCAAGGGCTTGCCGGCCTCGACGTAGTCGACGAGGTGCTTCATGTCCCCATCCGGAAGCTCGCGGAAACGCAGCGCCAGGATCACGAAGTCGGCGGAGTCGATGGCCTCCATGCCCGGGATGTTGGTCTGCTCGTTCGGGTCGATCTCGCCGGTTTCCTTGTTGATCGCAAAAAGCACCGAGCATTTGAAGCCGTGGCGCTCGGCCAGCAGCTTGCCCAGCATCGGCAGCGCCTCCTCCGAGCGGTATTCCTCGTCGCCACTGACGAGGACGACGTGCTTGCCCTTGCCGGGACCGTCGCCTCCCTCGAAGACAAGAGGCGCCGCGGCAAGCGGCAGCGAGAGGGCGAGAGCGGTGGTGATGGATCGGATGTTCATGACTGCTGCCGCTACGTAAGGCGATGTCCGGTCTTTTCGCCACAGGAATCGACCTGACAGACGCTGTGGATGGTGACAGCTTCCCGCGAACATGGCCCACCCGCTCCGCATCAGCCTGCTCACGCTTTTCACCCTCGCCGCCCATCTGGTGGCCGAGGTGCCGAAGGCCCTGCCCGTCGATCCGTCGGACATCACGCCCGATTCCGGCATCAAGCCGGTGGAGCCCGTCCAACAGGCTCCGGAGTCGAAGCCACTGCCTGCCGGGGAGGTCAAGCTGCCCGAGCCCGAGAACAATCCACGCTCCGACACCCCGGACATCGACCACCTTCCCACCGGCGAGGATGCGGTGCGGCTGCAGATCTTCCTCGACCAGCAACTCTTCGGCCCCGGCGTGATCGACGGCAAGCCCGGCCGCTTCACGGTGCTGGCCGTCAATGCCTGGAACGAGGCCAACGGCCACCCGCAGAACGACCTGACCGCCGCCCTGGCCGCCGCGCGCAAGGCCGTGCCCAGCCCCTTCGCCACCGCGATCGTCCCCGAGGTCGCGACCCAGTGGGTGAACACCAAACTCCCCTACAAGCGTTCGCAGCAGGCCGGCGCCAAGCGCATGAGCTACCGCAGCTACGGCGAGTTCATGTCGGAGCGCTACCACACCGATGTCGAGTTCCTGGTCGAAATCAACGGCTCGTCGACGGTCTACGGACTCGCCCCCCGCAAGGCCCTGATCGTTCCCAACGTGAAGCCGTTCCAGGTCGAGAACCTCACCGGGGCCCGCTACGAAACCGAACCGCTGCTCGCCAACCGGCACGTGGTGGTCGACACCAAGGTCAACCAGGCACGCATCTACGAAAACACCCCGACCGCCCTGGTCGTCGGGGACGATCCCGACGGGCCGGTCCAGGTCCGCGCCAACCGCTCGCTGATCGCCGCCTTCCCGATCACGCCCGGTCAGGAACGCTTCATCAAGTACGGCCTGTGGGAGATGCGCAATGCGGTCCAACTCCCGGTCTGGCGCTACGATCAGTCGCTGCTCGACGGCAAGGGCCGCAGCAAGAACGCCATCAACATCCCGCCCGGACCGAACAGTCCGGTCGGCGTGATCTGGATGGGCCTCAGCGTTTCCGGCATCGGCATCCACGGGACATCCAGCCCGCAAACGATCGGTCGCTCGCGCAGCGCCGGCTGCATCCGGATGGCGAACTGGGACGCCATGCGCATGCCAGATCTCGTCCGGCCGGGCGCTTCGGTGGAAATTCGATGAACTCCACCCCGTAGTCCTCCCCTCCGTGGCCCCGTCGAAGAAGTTCACCGTCCGCCTGGCGCTCTACACGATCGTCACGCTCTACCTCGGGGCGGACATGTTCCTGTTCAATGGGCCGGTCCACCGCCACTTCCAGGCGGCCCGGCCGGACAGCGAGTCGGCCTTCGAATACGCCCGCTCGAAAGGCATGGTCGCCCGGGTCGGCGGCACGCCCATCTATCTCTCGCAGGTCGAGCGCGCGACCCGCGAGCGACTCTGGCTGCGCGGACGCGACATCGACGAACTCACCCCCGAGCAGCGCCGCACCGAACGACTCGCGGCACTCAACGACCTCATCGACCACGAACTGCTGCGGGTGAAGGTGAATGCCAACACGGACTCGCTGCCGGTCTCCGAAGAGGAGATCGACGACGCCATCAAGCGCCTCGCGTCGCGTTTCGCCAATCGCGAGGAGATGAAGAACGAACTCGCCGCCGAGGGCATCGACAGTGAGAAGGAGCTCCGCTACCGCTTGGCCGCGCGGCTGCAGCAGACGAAATACGTCGAAAGCCAGATCGCCGACGAGATCCGGGTCACCGACGAGGAGGCCCGGCAGTGGTTCGAGAAGCACCGCGACCGCTTCGACCTGCCGCTCCGCGTCCGGGCCCGGCACGTCTTCCTCGCCACCCTGGACCGCGACTCCGAGGAAGCGAAGGCGACTCTGGAAAAGGCCCTGACGGAGCTGAAAGCCGGAACGAAGGACTTCGCGACCCTCGCCGCCGAGCTGAGCGACGACCTCAAGACCAAGCACTCGGGCGGCGACCTCGGCTGGATGACCGAAGGCCGCTTGCCCGCCGACTTCGGTCACGCCGCCTTTGAAATGAAACCGCAGCGGCCGACCCTGATCCGCACCAAGATCGGCTGGCACATCGTGGAAGTCACCGACCGCCGCGCCGCCGAAACCCGCTCCTTTGAAGACGCCCGCGGGGAAGTCGTCGCCGCGCTGGAAAGCGCCCGGCGCATCGAGATGGTGCCGCGCCTGCGGGAAGCCCTGCGCAACGACCCCGATGCCGTCACGGTGCACGTCCTTACCGACATGATCTCCAGCGAATGATCCGCCTCGCCGGCATCGTCCTTCTCCTCCTCGTGGCGGGCTGCCGCGAGAAGCAGGCTCCGCGCGCCGTGGCCGTCCGCGAGGATGGGGTGCTGGAGCTCTCGCTGTGCAGCTTCAACATCCGCTACGAGAACGACAGCGACCGCGGCTGGCGGGCCTGGCCCAACCGCATCGACCGGGTCGTGCGCACCATCCGCCGGCTCGACCCCGACGTGCTGGGCGTCCAGGAAGCGCTGCACGGTCAGGCCGCCGACCTGCGCGCCTCGCTCCCCGACTACGATTTCGCCGGCATCGGACGCGACGACGGTGAGCGCGCCGGCGAGTATGCCGCCATCCTCTACAAGACCGATCGCTTCGAGGCCGACCGCGCCGAACAAGGAACCTTCTGGCTGTCGGACTTACCCGAGAAGCCCGGCTCGAAGACCTGGGGCAACTCGGTTGTCCGCTGCACCACCTGGATGCGCCTCATCGACCGCCCCACCGGCCGCGGCTTCTACATCTACAATACCCACTTCGACCACCGCCACCAGGCCTCCCGGGTCAGGTCGGCGGGGCTGATCGTCGAGCGGATCGCGAATCGAGCCCACCCCGGCGAGCCCGTCGTGCTGCTCGGCGACTTCAATGCGGTCGAGAGCAACCCGGCGGTCCGGCAGTTCACCTCCGCGGGCCTCACCGACCCCTACCACTCCCTCCACCGCCACGAGGAGAACCGCCGCACGCTCCACTTCTGGTCCGGCGACGCCGGCGGCGCGCTCAAGGTCGATCACATCCTCGTCTCGAAAGGGGCCGTCTTCGAAGCCGCCGGCATCGACCGGGCACCCAGCCGCAAGCTCCAGCCCTCCGATCACTTCCCCGTGTGGGCCAAGGTCCGCTGGCCGGAATCAGATCAGGACCAGGATGGATAAGATGGATTGGAACTTGGCCCTTGGAACTTCGGAGCCGTAGGCTGCGCCATGCTCGCCGATCTCGGCTGGAACGACGACCTCGCCCGCGCCTTCGAAGCGCTGGCGAAGCAAGGCTACGTCCCCGCCCGGCTGAACCGCGAGACGACGATCAACTACGGCGCGTTCATCGTCGATGAGGACGGTGAAATCACCGACATCGACGTCGTGCTGTCCGGCAAGGTCTGGCACGACGCCGAAACCGATGCCGAGCTCCCGGCCGTCGGCGACTGGGCGGCGGTCGAGCTCGGCGGCGAGAACGAGGACCACGTCATCCGCGCCCGCCTGCCCCGCCGTTCCTGCTTCTCACGCAAGCTGCCGGGCAAGAGCGTCGAGGAGCAGGTGATCGGCGCCAACGTCGACGTCGTCGCGGTCGTCACCGATCCCGGCGCCGACCACAACCCGCGCCGCATGGAGCGCTACTTCGCGCTCATCGGCCGCAGCGGAGCCCGGCCGGTGGTGCTGATCAACAAGGCCGACGCCTTCCCGCCCGGCCACTGCGAGGATGCCTGCGCCGAGATCCAAGCCCTTAATCCGGAAGCCGAGGTCCACCTCGTCAGCGCGCTGGAAGGCAGCGGACTCGGGATCCTCAAGCGGCACCTGACCCGTGGAAATACGATGTGCATCGTAGGTTCCAGCGGTGTCGGCAAGTCGACCCTGGTCAACCAGCTCATGGGCGAGGAATGGCAGTGGACCAGCGAGGTCAACCAGGTCACCGGCAAGGGCCGCCACACCACCACCGCCCGCGAACTCGTGCTGCTGCCCGCCGGCGGCATGCTCATCGACAATCCGGGCATGCGCGAGATCCAGATGTGGACCGACGAGCGGACGCTGCGGGAGAACTTCGCCGACCTCGAGCGGATCGCCTCGCGGTGCCAGTTCCACGACTGCAAGCACGGCACCGACAAGGGCTGCGCGATCCGCGCCGCGGTCGAGGACGGCGAGCTTGAAATCGAGCGCCTTGAGAGCTTCCTCCGCCTCGACGACGAGATCGAGCAACTCCGCCGCCGCGCCAAGAAGCGCCAGATCAACATCGAGCGCCGCGCCAAGCGGGCCCACCGCATCAAGGCCCGCAACCTCCAGGACCGCATCGACCACGAGCGCGAGCAACGCGGCGAGTGGCGGTAACGTGGCGCAAATTCTCCACGACAAGGGCGGAAAGTTCACTATGCTTCCGGCATGCTTCGACTTGTCCCACTTCTCGCCCTCGCCCTCTCCGCCTGTGCCCCGGCCACCAATGCCCCGCAGAAAGTGAAGGTGGCCGAAGCGGCCACCCTGATCGCCGAAGAGAAGGTCCAGCTTCTCGACGTGCGCACCGAGGAAGAATGGAACGAAGGCCGCATCGAGGGGGCCACCCGGATCGAGATCGGCAGCAAGGACTTCGCCAAAACCGTCAAGGAGAGCTTCGACGAATCGAAGCCCCTGCTGGTCTACTGCCGCAGCGGCAGGCGCAGCGAGCGGGCGACCCGCCAGCTCCGGGACGCGGGATTTCCGGTCCTCTACGACCTCAAGGGCGGCATCCGCTCCTGGACCAACGACGGCCAAAAGGTGGTCAAATAAACACCGCTTTCCCGTCTTCGATCTTGATCGCTTAAGCTTTCCAAAGTATCTCGGGGGCCGCCCATGCCTCCCTCGAGGAAAAGCATCCGACTCGGCTCGAAGACCGGCGGCAACCGCCGCCGGGAAAAGGCGTCGTTCACGGAATCCCTGCGGCTCGCCCAGGCCCGGGCCCGGGTGCGGGCCAACCGTCCCGCCAACCGCCGCGGCCGCAAGTGGGTGCGGGCCGCGATCGCCGAGACCTATCCGGTCGACGACTCGCCGCACCTGCTGCTGCGGATGTTCCGGTGGATGCTCGGGCTCGCCCTCGCGCCGCTGGCGGTGGTGACGAGTTGGACCTTCTTCAACCTCTTTTCCAGCGCCGCCCTCGACCACTTGTTCTGGACCTCCGCGCCCTTCTGGTACTTCGCCACGGGAGCGGTGTTGATGATTGCGTGGTTCGCCACCGGCCTGCTGTGGGACTTGTTCCTGTATCTCTACGTCCTCGGCCACGAACTCACCCACATCCTCTTCATCCGGCTCTTCCGCGGCACGGTCGCCGAGTGGGGGGTGAGTGTGGACGGCGGCTACGTGACCACCGACAAGACCAACATCCTGATCGCCCTCGCGCCCTACTTCGTGCCGCTGTGGGCCGCGCTCACGGTGGGGATCTACGCCTGCGTCGGGGTCTTCGTCGACCTGTCCCCGGCCGGCCTCAAGTCGCTCTACGCGCTGCTCGGTTTCTTCTGGGCCTTCCACCTGCTGTGGACGCTGTGGATGATTCCCCGCGACCAGCCCGACCTGCGCGAGAACGGCACCTTCCTGTCGCTGGTCATCATCTACCTCGCCAACCTCCTGATCCTCGTCACCCTCACCTGCCTTGCCTCACCGGACATGAGCTTCCGGGGATTCGGCGTCGAATGGATCCACAATGCCCGGGCCGGGTTCGATGCCGCCCAGGCGCTGGCGGTGCGGTTCCTGCGCTAAGGCAATTTTCGGAGGCTCCTGCGATAAGTGACATAGTTGTTCGTGGAAATGACGACACCGACGAAGTCCTGCGGTGCTCCGCACTTCACACATCGGCAGGCTCCCGGCCGGACGGGCTCAAGACAGCAGAGGCACAAATCAGCTCCTTCGAGGATCTCCTGTGGAGCTTCCCCGCTCATCCCTTGCCGTCGATCTCCTTGAGCTGCCCGTGCAGCCACGGACCGGTTGCTGTTTCCGATCCGTCCTTGAAGCGGATCCGGTAGGGCTTTCCGGAAAACGATGACTTGGTGGCGAGTCCGTCGATGAAATCCTCGGCCGTCTTCACCCGGTCGCCGGCACGGTCGAGCTTCTTCCGCAGGTGGTCGGCGGCTTCGTCCGCGTCGTGGGCCTTGCCGTTGCGGATGAACTTGGCGCCCTCCAGCGACTCGATGCTCCCCAGCAGCGAATCGATCCGGGCCTGCTCCTTCGCATCACGGGCAAGCAGGGGCAGGGCAGCACACAGGAAGAGCAGGAAACATCGGCGAACCATGTCGGCATCCTAGCCCGGAGGCCGCCCCGATCACAAGGACTCCCGATGGAATCGAATCGCCAGATCCGCCCCCTTGGGCCCAGCATGCGGCGGACCATGAGCAAGAAGGACCAAACGCACCGCCTCGACCACAAGCCATTCCTCGCCAATCCCGGCGGGAAGTTCCGCCTCACCGACCACGACCCACGCTATTCGGCGGGACTCAAGAGCAAGAAGGAGGGGAAGAAGGCGCTCGCTGACGACATCGATGCCCTCTCGGACGCCCAGCGGCGGCTGTGGGCGGATGGACGCCACTCGGTCCTGATCATCCTTCAGGCGATGGATGCGGCCGGCAAGGATGGCACGATCCGCCATGTGATGTCCGGCGTGAATCCGCAAGGGGTGGCGGTCCACGGCTTCAAGGCGCCGAACGAGGAAGAGCGGCAACACCATTTCCTGTGGCGGCCGACCCGCTTCCTGCCGCGCAAGGGAAGCATCGCCATCTTCAACCGCTCCTACTACGAGGAAACCCTGGTCGTGCGGGTCCACCCGGAGTTCCTCGAAAAGCAGTTCCTCTCCGCGCGGCGGCGGCAGCTGCCACTACCCGAGTTGTGGCGCGAGCGCTACGAGGATATCAACGCCTACGAGAAGGCTCTCGTTCACAACGACACCCTGGTGCTCAAGTTCTTCCTCAACGTCTCGAAGGACGAGCAGCGCGAACGCTTCCTGGACCGCTTGAACGAACCCGACAAGCACTGGAAGTTCAGTGCCGCCGACCTGAGCGAGCGCGGGTACTGGGACGACTACCAGCAGGCTTACCAGGACATGATCGCCGCCACCTCGACCGAGCACGCCCCGTGGTACGTGATCCCGGCCGACCGCAAGTGGTTCGCCCGCGCTGCGGTGGCCGACATCATCGCCGAGCGCATCAGTCGCCTCGACCTGCGGACGCCGGAAGTCAGCGAAGAGGACCGGAAACAGCTCGCACAGGCCCGCGAGGTCCTGCTGAACGAGAAGTAGCCCCCGCTCAACGGGCCGCAGTCTGCGGGTCCGCGCCCTCCGCCGAGGGCTTGTACGGGTTCACGGTGATCGGGCCCTGGCGCATCGTCGCGATGACGACCACACGGCTTTCCTCAAGCTGCTTGCGCAGCCCCTCGGGCAACTCGGCCCGGCCGGCGGCCTGGTCGAAGCTGACCTCGATGGTCTGGATCCAGCCACGATTGACGGCGAAGAACTCGTTCCACGGCACCAGTCGGGCACCGGGCTGGAAGCCGGTCCGGCACCGCAGGTTGGCAGGCACGGCCAGCACCGCCCCCTTGGGCACGAGCGTGGCGATGCCGTTGAAGGACAGCACCTCCGACGAAGCCATCAGGTCCTCCGGCCGGGCGGCCTCGGTGGGATCGTCGGCCTCGACGACCTTGAGGTTCTTCATCGGATCCTGCTGCTCGCTCATGCGGAGCTTCAGGCCGAGCTGGTCCTGCGAGGCGATGTCGCGCATTTCTCCGGCAAGTGCCGGAAGCGCCAACAAGGTGATCAGAGTGAGTGTTTTCATCGGATGGGGGAGGTTGGAGATCAGGAGCCTTCGGAGGTGGAGATCATCGAGTTCACCTCGAGGGTGCGGTCGACCTCGAAGGTGACGTAGGCGAGCCGTTCGGTGCCGAAGACGCTCTCGGTGACGACCTCAACGGTCCACTGGCCGTCTTCCGTGATGAAGCTGCCGTAGTTGTCGGACGTCCAGACACGGTCCTCGGGGGTGGCCTGGTCGATCTGGAGCTGGGCCGCGGCGATCCGGTCGCCCTCCGTGCCGAGCGCCGGCGCTCCCTTGTAGATCTGGGTGTAGGTGTAGGACTTCGGATAAAGGTCGTTCACGGTGACCGTGAGCGTCGGAAGATGCACGCGCACGACCTCTCCCGGCGTGACGCCCGAAATCGCGGCGCTCGGGACCGGCCAGATCTGAACGTAGCGCGATACCAATTGCTGGTCGATGGAGCCGTCGTCGTTGCGGGTGAAGACCGAAAACCGCTCCTCGCCGCGGACGGCCCGACGATCGGCCCCGGGAATGGACGTGACCGGGTATGACAGGGTGGTCGTGCCGTTCTGATCGAGGACCGCCTGCGAGTGCAGAATGGCCTGGCTGCGGTCGATGCCCGACCCGTCGGTGTTCCCGTAGGACTGGACGTGGCGGAGCAGGCGCACCGACTTCGACGCCGCCGGATCCTGGGGGCCGCTGAGCAGACCCTGGACATCGATGTCGACGTGGAAGGGCCGATCCGCGCGGGTGCGGGGAATCGGACCGCTGTAGGGGTCCTCGGTGCGGATGGTCATCGTCGCCACCGGGGCGTAGGCGCTGACGTAGGCCACATCGAGGAGATAGCTCGTTGCTTCGGCACCTGTCTTGACCGTCCACAGTTCGTAGCGCGAACCGGCGAGGTCGACGGGTACCATGGACATCCGCTCCCCGTCGCTCTCGACATTCACATCCCAGTGGATGGGAGGCGAGGTTTCGAGAAGCGTCTGCCGGATGAAGTTCGTGTAGCCCTCGGACTGGCCCGAGGCTGACGGGCCGGCCATCAGGATGGCGATCAGGATGCTGGATGACGATTTCATGGCAAGTGACGGGGTGCGGATGTTGCTGGGGGGCTCAGATCGATTCAGATCGGTTCAAAGGTGATGAGCAGCACCATGTCCTGAAGGTCGTAGCCGAGGTTGTTCCGCTGCTTCTGGGTGTGGGTGAGTTCCATCATCACGATGCAGTCCATCGGGCCGATGCGGACGTTTCCACCAGCGTCGAGGTAGGGCTTGATGAAATCCTCGAGGGTCGGGGCCGACTCGATCGAGTAGGTCGTGGGCACCTCGTCGCCATTGGTCAGCACGTTGACGTTGGTCGTGCCATCGTTGGAGTGGTAGAATTCGCTCCACTTGTTATTCCACCAGAAGCGTCCGCCGAAGCGCAGCGACGCACCGGGGTTGACGATGCCGGAGTGAACCACGCGGTCCTGGCGGACGTCCCAGTTGTCACCGGCAAAGAGCCGGTCCCAGCCGCCGTTGTTGAGGCTGAACCAGGATTCGGTGTAAACGAAGTTGATGCGCGATCCGCTGCCGGAGGTCACACCGGCACCGAGCACCCGGATCTCCATGCGGAGCTTTTCCCGGGGAATGATCACGCCGGGAGGATCGATATCGACGTAATCCTTGATGACGGCGGGGTGGTTGATCTTCCACTTGAGGGTGGGAAGCGTGCCGGCCTTGACCACGCCAGGGGTGGCGGTGATCCATCCGGTGGGGGTTCCTTGGTTGCTGCCGGTCGCCGGAGAAGCGAGGGCAATGAGGCCGGCAATCAGCGTCGAGAAGACGCGGACCGGCAGGGGGGTGCCAGTTTTCATGTTGGGGGGTGGGGGTTGGGGGAACTGCCTCAGCGGGGACTGGAGCAGGTGTCTGGTGGGTGCCGGACGAGGATCATCATGCCACGAAGTCGAACTATTTGAAGAACCAAACATTAACGTAATCGCGTAGGACAGCGGGTCGCCATCGTTGAAGTTGCGTTGCATCCGATGAACTCCTGGCTTTCCCCGGCCGACCGGGACGCTTGAATGGGTCCCATGTCCCGCCGCTTGCTTCCCACGCTTCTGATCGCATTCCTCGGCATCGCCTCCTCCCTTCGAGCGGCTGCCGACACCCCTCCCAACATCGTCATCCTCTTCGCCGACGACATGGGTTACGGCGATCCCTCGTGCTACGGCCATCCGCTGATCCGCACGCCCCACCTCGACCGCCTCGCGGACGAGGGGCTCCGGCTCACCTCGTTTCTCACCGGCTGCTGGTGCGTGCCCTCCCGCACTCAGCTCATCACGGGCCGCTACATGCCGCGGGTGAAGTTCAACGGCGGCACCGGCTCGGACGGAAAGGGCGGGCTTCCCGACACCGAGAAGACGCTCGCCGAGGCGCTCAAGGAAGCGGGCTACGCCACCCACATGGTCGGCAAGTGGCATCTGGGGTACAAGCAGAAGAAGTTCCTGCCCACCCATCAGGGCTTCGAGACCTGGTTCGGACTCCCCTATTCCAACGACTACATCAAGCCCTGGGTCCGGACCGACGAACCGCTCGGGCTCTACCGTGGCGACGAGATGGTCGAGCATCCCTTCGACCAGGATCCCCTGACCACCCGCTACACCGAGGAGGCGGTGAAGCGGATCGAGGAATCGAACGGTCCATTCCTCCTCTACCTCGCCTACGCGATGCCCCACCTGCCGCTGCACGTTTCGGATGAAAGGCGCGGGAAGTCGAAGGCCGGACTCTACGGCGACGTGATCGAGGAGGTCGACTGGTCGGTCGGCGAGGTGCTCGCGGCGCTTGAAAAGAAGGGCGTGGCCGACAACACACTCGTCTTCTTCGCCTCGGACAACGGCCCGTGGGTCGAGATGCCGCCCCGCATGCAGCAGGCGGGCAACGAACTCTGGCACGCCGGCTCGACCGGTCCGCTGCGCGGCTCGAAAGGGCAGACCTACGAGGGCGGACCCCGCGTGCCCGCCATCGTCCGCTGGCCGGGAAAGATCCAGCCCGGCAGGACATCGGGTGAGCTCGTCGGGATGCCCGACATCTACCGCACCCTCGTCGAACTCGGCGGCGGCACCCTGCCCGATCACCCGGTGGACGGGCACGACCTCGCCCCCTTCCTCCGTGGCGAGAGCGAGGCCTCGCCGCGCGAGGCTTACTATTATTTTCGCAGTGGACTGGAGGCCGTGCGGGTCGGCCGCTGGAAACTCCGCACCACGACCGGCAAGCCGGAGCTCTTCGACATGGTCACCGATCCCTACGAGCGCGTGAACCGCGCCGGAGAAATGCCGGACAAGGTCGCGGAACTGCGCAAGCGGATGGATGCGATGGCTGAAGAGGTCGGTGGCAAGGTGGCAGGAGGTTGACGGAATGTGGCGGCGGATGAAATCCGCCGCCACATCTTGCTACCACGCCTTCCCGCCCTGCCCGTCGTAGGGCAGCCAGAGCAGGGCGACCTCGTCGACCTCGACGTTGGTCCGCGTCGGCTTGAGCGTCTCGGTTTTGAGCTCGAGCGACTGCGGATCGAACTGCTCGCCAAGCTCGGCGATGTCGGCCTCCAGCTCCTCCTTCAATTCGAGGATGTCCTGCTCCACCGCCTCGACCTTCTTCTCCGCCGCCGCGACGTCGCGATGCTGTTGGAACGCTCTTGAGGAACGGCTCACCGCCGTCGTCGCACTGCGGCGGCGACCACCGAGGATCCCGCCGAGCAGGCTGCCGAGCACGCTCATGCCCGCATCGATCTTGGCGGCATTGGCCTGGCCCTTCTCCCGCTCCAGCGTGCGCTCGGCGGTGTCCTTGCGGCTCTCGAGGGTCTTGAGTTTCGACTCGACCTTGTCGCGCAGCTTTTCGACCGCCTCGTCGCGCATCTCCCGCGCCGCCTGGGAAAGACGCGCGCGGAAATCCGCCTCGGATTCACCGATCGCGGCGAAGGCCTTGAGCGCCGGGCACTCGAAGATCTCGGCGCGCTCGTTGTGGTAAAGCCAGTCGGAGAAGTCCTTCTCCACCTGCTTGTAATTGTCCGCGTTCATGGCGAAGCCCGGCAGCTCGGCAAAGCCCGCGCCCGCCGCCGGCTGGTCGCTGAAGCTTCCCGGCTTCACCCCCGCGTCCGTTTCCCAGTCGATGCCGTCGGCGCTCATCGGGTTCACCTTCACCACCTCCCGCACGCCCTCGATATCCGCCTTCGACAGGGCGAAGCGGACGGTTCCGGCCCGCAGCAGGTGCGGGCGGTACTCCACGCCATCCGCCGACCCGGCCACCGGCATGAAGCGTTCGACCACCCCGGGGCCGACCACCGGACGCTCTCCCTTCGGCGCCGCCGACGCGGAGGGCATGGCCATCGGATTGGCCGGGGCAGCCGCCTCGGCATTCTTTTCATCTTCGACGAAGCCCGCACGTTTCGGATCCATCAACTTCTTGATGCTGGTGCGGGTCAGCGGGCCGGCGAGATAGCTCATCACCCACCGCACGTGGAACAGCACCGGCGCATCCTCGTGGACGTTGTTGAGCAGGAAGACCCGGCTGCCGAGGCCGGAGAGGAGGGTTTCCATCTCGCGCCGGTCGAACTTCGAATCCTGCGAGGCCGCAGCCCCCTCGAGACCGTCGAGCACGCGCAGCTTGTCACGCTCGGTCTGCAGCCGCCCGAGGAACCACGAACCGATGTTCGACAGCGCCTTGTAGTCGAGGTCGACCGGGTTCTGCGTCGCAAACAGGCAGCCGAGACCGAAGGCCCGCGCCTGCTTGAGCATCGTCATCATCGGCTTCTTGCTCGGCGGGTTCGCCGTCGGCGGCAGGTAGCCGTAAATCTCGTCCATGTAGAGCAGCGCCCGCAGCGAGGTGGTGCCGTTCTGGGCGCGCATCCAGCCGAGCATCTGGTTGAGCAGCAGGCTGACGAAGAACATCCGCTCGCTGTCCGAAAGGTGGGCGATGGAGAAGATCGAGACCCGCGGCTTGCCCTCCGGTGTGTGGAGCATCTTCGCGATGTCCAGCGGCGGCCCCTCGAGCCAGGTGGCGAAGCCGGGCGAGGCGAGCAGGTTGTTGAAGCGCAGCGCCAGTTCCTGCCGGTCCTTCGACGAAAGAAAGGACTCGAGATCGATCACCCCGACCTTGTCGAAGGGCGGCTGCTGCACGTGGCGGATCAGGCTTTCCAGCGAGAGGTCGCGGCCGCCGCGCCACTCGTGGGCGAAGACGTTGGCCAGCAGGATCGCCTCGGGCGACTGGATCGGATCGGCATCGACGCCGACCAGCGAAAGCAGCGAGGAAACGGTCGACTCGATCCGCTCGCCCAGCAGTTCGCCGTCGTCGATGACCTCGAAGGGCGGTGCCTCGAGCGAGGAAAGGATCGAGACCGGAATGCCCGCATTCGAGCCGGGCGTGAAGATGTTGACGTCGATCCGCTCCTTGAATGTCGAGATCCGCTCGGGCGCCTGCCCCCAATCGGCGAGGCCGTTCTTCCACATCGCCGCGGTCTTCTCGGCGTAGGCGTCGGGGGTGACGCCCTTCTTGGAGGCGTCGTCCTCATTGATCCAGGGCCGGAAGTCCGAGGGGGCCAGATTCGGAAAGGCCAGCATCAGGTTCGCGATGTCGCCCTTCGGGTCGATCACGATCGCCGGCACGTGGTCCATCGCCGCCTCTTCGAGGAGCGCCATGCAGAGGCCGGTCTTGCCCGAGCCGGTCATCCCGAGCACCACGCCGTGCGTCACGAGGTCCTTGGAGTCATAGAGCAGGGGTTCACCATTCGCCTCGCCGGCTGCCGCATCGTATCCGCGACCGAGATAAAAGCTGCCAAGCGACTCGTACGTCTCCGGGGAAATCATGGGCGGATGCTGGGCGGTTCGGCGCGGAGCCGGAAGCAGAAAGGAGTGGCGCTTTGCACCTGTCCTCCGAAGCCTTGGCGAAGGGGGAAGCGCCATGCCGGGGCCGGGCGGCTTTCAGCCGCGGGACGGGGCTGGCGGGATCGAGGTGGCTGGGGGTAAACCGGAGGCGCTTTTGCGGGAGCCTCGTGACACCCTCGCCGTAGGCGTTAGAAGCATGATGAGCCAGCCTACCTCTCCATGCGATCAGGAGATCGCCGCGCCCCGTCATGGCGCTTGGAAAGCGCCACTCCCTACCCCTCTTCCACCACAATCTCGATCTCCCGGGTTTCCCCACTGCGCGGATCGGTCGCCCTCAGGACGTGCCGTCCGCTCTTGAGCAGGACCGCCGGCTCGGGGTCACCGTCCCTCAGCTCGAGCGTCTCACACGACCACTCGACCAGACCCGGAAGGTTGGTTGCCAGATGCAACCGCCCGCCGTTCGGCAGCTCGGGGTCGAGCACGTAGACCGCCCCCGGACGAGGTGCCAGAATGCGCAGCGGCGACTCCACCGGAAGCTCCGGCCGCGGCGCGAACTCATCCCGGCGGCGGTTGAAATCCGACTCCAGCCACTCGGCATACGAGGAATCGAGGTAGAGCCGACCCGCGCCGTCGTAGTCGGCCGCGGCGGCAGGCTCGGGCTCGGCCCCCTGAGGCACCCACTCGAGCACCGAGTGCTTCGCCCCGGGGCCGACCGCCTTGCCGCTCCGCGGGTCGATCCGCACCTCGACCAGCTCCGCCGGGCGGTCCGGCCATTCCGGCTCCCGGGCTTCATGCAGTGCCCGCATCGTCCGCTGAAACACCGGTCCCGCGCCGGCCACTCCGGACAATCCCTTGAGCGGCGTGTTGTCAAAATTCCCCGCCCACACGCCGACCGTGAACCTCGCGGTGAAGCCGAGGCACCAGTTGTCGCGGAAGTCCGACGAGGTGCCGGTCTTCGCCGCGCAGGGAAACGGCAGCTCCATCGGCCCGCCGCGACCGAAGGCCGGCGCCCGGGCCGTGGGATCGGCGAGAATGTCGGCGACCAGCCAGGCTTCGGTTTCCCCGAACACCCTCTCCCATTCGACCTCCCGGTCCGGGTCCAGAACGACCGACGCATGGCTCCCGCCCCGGGCCAGGGTCGCGTAGGCATTGGTCAGGTCGATCAAGCGCACCGGAGCGCCCCCGATGGTCAGGCCCAGCCCGGCATCGGCCTCCGGCGCGATGGCAACGCCGAGCTTCGCCAACAGGCGGGACAGCGGCGGCGAACCGCCCAGCCGGTTCAGCTCCCGCATCGCCGGAACATTCAGCGAGCACGCCAGGGCATGACGGATCGTGACCGGGCCCTGGAAGCTCCGGTCGAAGTTCTCCGGAGCGTCGAGGCCCTGGCGGGTGCGGAAACGCGTCGGAATGTCCGCGATGATCGACCCGGGGTGGCGTCCGTTCTGGAACGACATCAGATACGTGAAGGGCTTGAGCGCGGATCCCGGCGAGCGCGGTGCGAGGGCACCATTGATGCGGCCGCCCCGGGGATCGTTCCAATCGCCCGAGGACACGAGTGCGAGGATTCCGCCGCTCGGGTTGTCGATCACCACCACCGCGATGTGCCGCAGGTTCGAATCGCGCAGCGGTTCGAGTTCCTCCGCCACGATCGTCTCGATCCCACGCTGCAGATTGGCGTCGAGCGTCGTGCGGACATTTCCCCCGACCATCTCGGGAAGCCACGGCGCCACCGGCTCCTCGGCAAGCGGGCGCAGCCGCAACGGCTCGCTTCTGGCCGCTGAAATACGGCTTTCATCGTACTTTCCGCCCGCCGCCAGCCGGTCGAGCACCACCTCGCGCCGCCGCAGCGCGCGGTCCGGGTGTTCGAGCGGATTCAGCCGCGACGGTGCCTGCGGCAGGCCCGCCAGAAGCGCGCACTCGCCGAGCGACAGCTGCGCGACGGGCTTCTGGAAGTAGAAACGTGCCGCCTCCACCGGCCCGAGCCGCAGCCGGCCGTAATCGAGCCGGTTGAGGTAGGATTCGAGGATCCGGTCCTTCTCCAGGCTCATCTCCAGCCGGCGGGCGACCAGCGCCTCGTGGATCTTGGTGCGGATCGTCCGCGGCTGCGGTGGCGAGGAGAGCTTCACCAGCTGCTGGGTGATCGTCGACGCGCCCGACACCGCCTCACCCCGGCGCAGCCAGTCGCGGCCGGCCCGGGCCGTCGCCAGCAGGTCGATCCCGCCATGATCGAAGAAGCGCTTGTCCTCCGCCGCGATCGTGCAGTCGATCAACTCGACCGGGATCGATTCGAGATCCACCGGCGAGCTCCGGGTGAAGTCCGGCAGCGTGAGGTGATGCAGGGCTTCGCCATGGCGATCCAGCAGCACCGGCGAGGCGTCCACCCCGCCGAGGCCCTCGGGAAGATCCACCAGCCACGGCACCCCGAACCACCCCACCACCCCGGCCAGCAGCAGGCCGATCGGGATGGCGTATCGTTTTCGGATCTTCGGCACGGGCATCAAGCTTCGTCAAAGAGAGCGCCGACGGAACCCGAAAGTCTTCAATTGGAACCTCGTTCGCCTCCTTTTCCCCACGCCCAACAACCGCCATCCACGGCACCCCTGGCGCCAATCTTGACGTCGCCACCATTGCGTGACAGATTTCTGTCATGCAGACCACTTTACGGATAGACGATGAGGTTTATCGGAGAGCCAAGACCAAGGCGAGCGAACTCGGACTCAGCCTGACACGTTTCTTTGAAGAAGCGGTCGAGGAGCGGCTTGGACGGCTGGAAGAGCCGCCCGCCCGCCGGATCGAGCTGCCGACCTTCGGCTCGGGCCCACCGATGTCCGCCGCAGAATTGCGCAAACGCATCGAGAAAGCCGAACTCGAAGAGGACCTCAAGCAGCTCGATGGCGATGGATCTTCCGGACAATAACATTCTGATCAACGCCTTCAGGAGCGACAGCCCCCACCACCATGAGGCGAAGGATTGGCTGGAAGATTCCCTCAATCGCGGGCTGCCGCTTCGTCTTTTCCCCACCGTCGAGGCCGGATTTCTGAGGGTGGTGACCCATCCCGGGATCTTCCCGGTTCCCGCCACCATCGAAGATGCCCGGTCTTTCCTGCAGGTCGTGGCTTCCTCACCGGGGGTGGAGACGGCCTCCTGGACTTCCGCCGCCCGAGAACGATGGGTTGACCTTTGTTCCCATCTGAAGCTCCGTGGAAATGACTGCAACGATGCGATGCTCGCCGCCCTCGCCATCGAACGCGGCCTGAGGCTCGTCACCTTCGACAAAGGATTTCGGCGTTTTCCCGACCTCCGGCTCCTGGTGCTGGGGGAGTGACCGACCTCATGTGCCTCAGGCACCCTCGAAATCCTCCAGGACGACAACTTTGTTCTTCCGGCCCTTCAGGCCGAACCCCGTCGTCCCCCACCAATGAACAGGACCTTGTTTCAGGACATGAGCAGCTGAGGCAGGATGACTCCCACAAGCGTCGCTCCCGCCGTCATCCAGCCGAGGACTCCCAAGCGTACAATCCCGATCCCGAACTCATCCCGGTTCTTGGGTGCTTCCGCAAAGAACAGAAGGAACAGGGGAGTGGCAATCAGGACGAATCCGACCAAGTTCCCCAAAAAACCCCATTCATCATGCTGGCCGAAGGTCCCAAGCAAGACGCCGCCGAGGGTTTGCACCCCGGCGGCGAGTAGAAGCCAGCGCTTCGTCGTGCGAAACATCACTCCACCTCGAACTTCCGACTCGCGGACAGGGCCAGCTGGTCGGGGTCGTACATCGCCTCGACCTTGGCGGGCGGGGCGTAGGCGCTGCCTTCCAGGGTCACGCGGGCGAGGTAGCTCAGGGTGTGCGTGCCGCGGCCGTAGGGGCGGTCCATGAAGAACATCACCCGGTCGGCCCGGATCTCGTTGTGCGAGACCGTCCACGAGCGCTCGCTCGTCGCGCCGGCATTCATGTTGGCGGCCTGCGACTCGAAGGTGTTGTTCACCGCCTCGAAGATGCCCGGCAGGCGGTCCTCGACGACCATGTAGCGGGCATCGTCCGTCGGCAGCGTGACGCGCAGCTCGACCCGGATGAGGTCGCCGACCTTCGGCACGTCGAGCGGCTCATCGGTGCCGTCCGCCTTCACGCGGCGGTAGAAACGGGTGACCTCCAGGCCGTTGGCCGACACCGGTTGCAGCGGCGTGATCCTGGGCTTCGAGGAAAGCGTCACACGCACGAAGGCCGGACCATCCGAAGTCACGGCGGCCTTGAGTCCCGGGTGCAGCGGAAGCCGTCGCGAGACCACCGGGCTCTCGGTCCCGACCGTGAACACCTCCGGATCGCCGCCGGTGTCGAGCACCAGCTCGGACGGTTCCCATTTCTCGCCGCCGGCGTAGGCCGCGAGGGCCAGCACCGACCAGGCATTCATCCAGGTCGTGTTCCAGTGACCATACGGATTGCGGTCGCGGAGCATCTTTTCGAGCGCCGCCAGGGCTTCGGGCGAATCGCGGTCCACCGCCGACCACGCCATCAGCTTCATGGCATCGTCCGGCTGCCAGCGCATCCACCATCCGCTCATTTCACGCGCCTCGGAGGCACTCGCCAGCAGCTCCCGCGCGATGCCCTCGCGACCTGCCGTCACCTCCGCCATGGCGAGGAAACAACGGGCCCGTGAGGAAAGGTCGGGCATCCGCTTTCGAAGCAGATCGGCATAAGCTTCCTGCGGCTTGCCGGCCATCGCCAGCACCCAAAGGTCGCGCGCGGAAATCTCGAGATCGTAGGGCTTGGTGTCCTTGTCGATCGAGCGCAGCTGGCGCGCGAGATAATCGGCCAGGCGGTCGACGGCCCCCGGGGGCACCGGCGATTGCTTCGAGGCCATGATCAGACCCAGGCCGGCATAGCTGCTCGACCAGCGGCTCGACTCGGTGGCACTCGTCCAGTAGCCGAAGCCGCCGTCGGAATTTTGCATCGAAAGCAGGCGGTTGACGCCCTTGGAAATCACCGACCGCACCTCGTCCGGCGTGTGCTTCGCCAACTCGGGCGACGCGGCCCGCAGGCGCTCGACCGCGAGCCAGGGAATCAGCGACGAGGTCGTCTGCTCGACGCAGCCGTACGGGTAGCGCAGTAGATAATCGATCGCCCCGCCGGCCTCGAGCAGCAGCGAGCGGGAAAGCTCCAGCTCCAGGTGGCCCCGCCCGTCGAGCAGCGCCGGGTCAAGATCCTCGAGCAGATCGAGCGCAGAGGCTCCGCCCTCGAGGCGCACCAGGCGCGTCTGGCGCAGCAGCGGCATCGGAAACTCGACCTGGAAGATCGACTCGACCGCGTCGGCGTGGCGCCGGAGTTCCGCCGGGTTCGGCGCGCGCCCGCCGAGTTTCACCGGCTCGGCCCGCCAGTTCATCACGGCTTCGCCGGTGTTCCGGAAGTCGACATCGAAGCTGACCGTCGCGGCCTTGCCGGCGGCGAGGGTGATCGTGGTGCTTTCCTCCACCCCCTCGGCAAGAGCCACGACCGGATCCGACGCCGGTGGGTTCGGCACGAGCGTGATCTTCCACTCGCCGTCGAGGTCGGAGGCGTTGCGAATCGTCGCCCGCATCGCCAGCTGGTCGCCTTCGTTGGCGAAACGCGGCTCCTGCGGTTCGAGCATGAGCGGCTTGTTGACCAGGAAGGCGTCCTCGGCATGGCCGAATCGCGCGGCATTCTGGTGCGCCACCGCGATCAGGCGGTAGCGCGTGAGCGTGTCCGGCAGGTCCGCCTCGATGCGGAAGCGCCCCTCGGCGTCCGCCACCACCGTCGGCATCCAGAACGCGCAGGGATTGAAGTCGCGCCGGGGAGCATCAAGTCCTTCTCCCGCGCCGAAGCCGTCGCCGCCGCCGATGAAGAGGCCCTTGTTGTAAAAGCTCTGCTCGTCCGGCGACTCCGGCACGAAGTTGCCGAGCGAAGTCCCGCACTCGACCCGCAGCAGTCTCGGATTGTAGAAGAACGACATCGGATCCGGTGTCTCGTAACCGGCCACCGCCAGCGTGCCTTCATCCTCGGCATAGACCGTGATCTCGGCACCGGCGGCCGGGCGACCATCGGCATCGAGCACGCGGCCTTCGATCACCGCGTCCGAGCCGGGCATGAGCGAGACCAGCTCACCCTCGACCGGGTCGGCGGAATACTCGCCATCGACCTTGGTGATGTCGACCTGCAGGCGGTCGCGGACGTTCTCGACCATCAATTCGCAGTAGCCGAGCCGCAGTTGGGGCTCCTTGAACTTGCGGGCGCTTGCGTCGGACCCCTTGATCACCAGCACCGAGACAAAGCAGTTCGGCGCGTCCTCGTCGGTCACCGGGATCTCGACCACGGGATTCGTCGGATCGAGCGGGATCGTGAAGGACCGGCTCACCTTCTCGCGCTCGACGGTGACCAGCGCGGTGCCCTCGATCGGGGAAAGCACCAGCACCCGTGCGGTGTCGCCCGGGCGATAGAGCTTCTTCTCGGCGACCAGCTTGATTCGCATGCCGTCCTCATAGGCCCATGGATACTCGTCGGTGCCGTAAACGTGGATGGTGACGGCCGTCGCGAAATCGTTGCCGGCGGCATCGGAACCCCGCAGCTCGAGCGTGTGGCGTCCCGGCTTCTCCGGAGCGAAGACGTATTTCGAGTCGTCCCCGCCGACCTTCAACCGGGCGGAGGAAAGTTCCTCGTCGCGCTTCTCGTTCCGGACCGCCCCCCCTTCCGGCGTGCGCAGGCGGACCTGTTCGTTGACCTCGCGCGAAAGCGTGGCCTCGACTTCCAGCTCCCCTTCAAACGGGGCGCCTTTCGTGTCGACCGCGACCAGGTCGAGCGGGAGTTCGTCGCCGACCCGGACCAAGCGGTCGATCCGCCGCACGCCGACATAGACCGAGGCCGGATGCACCATTGCCGAACTCGTCTTGCTCAGCGTCTGACGGTTCGAGTCGGTCACCTCGGTCTGGATCATCACATCCCGCAGCGTCGGAAACTCGGCTTCAGACACCTTGGCCGTCACCGTTGCCCGGCCGTCCTCGTCGAGCTTGAGCTCGGTCGTCTCGGTGTCGCTGCGCGGGTTGCCGTTGTCATCATCCCAGCGATAGCCGAAGTAGTGATACCAGTAGCCGAAATCCGGACGGCGGTGGTCGCCGAACAGGTGATCGCGGAAGCGGTCGGGGTAGTAGTTCCGGTCCGAGACCCGCGACCAGACGTGGACCTCGGCCCCGTCGAGCGGCTGGCCACTGTAGTTCCCGGCTTCGAGCTGCAGCTCGACCTCGGAGGCTCCCGGCGCGGGCTCGGCAATCTCGTGGGTGATCTCGAAGGCATTCCGGCGGAACTCCTCGACCCGGAGCGTCATGGTCGCGCGGCTGCCTTCCATCGCATGCGTGCGCTCGACCCAGTTCTCAAGTTCGGCCGCCGCGTCGTGCTCGTCCTGCCAGGTGACCATGACCCGGTGGAAGCCGGTCGTCTCTTCCGGCAGCCGGAACGATTGGTCGAAGGACCCGGCCGCGGACACCTCGAGGTCCTCGGACAGGATCTCGACACCGGTCGGATTGGTCACCGTGAACTTCACCTTCGACGGCGCGTCCAGCTCGATGGCGTTGCCGTCTTGCCGGCGGACCAGACCCTTCACGTGCACTTCCTCCCCCGGACGATAGAGCGAGCGATCGGAAAAGAGCATCACCCGCCGCTGCTCCAGTGGCGACTCCTGCCACGAGTAACGCACCGGGAAACGCCACAGGCCGACCGTGGGCATCGCGTCATCGTAGGGAGTGGTGAACTGGTCCGCGCCGAGGCTCGCACGCAGGTGGCGCATCTTCGAGTCGCGCGGCAGCGTCGCCATGCCGTCGGCACCGGTCTTGAAGCGGCCGAGAACTTCGGCATCCTCGCCGAAAAGGTCCACCTTCACTCCCTCCACCGGTTCGCCGGTGCGGCACGAGAAGACAAGGGCCTTCACCTCGTCGCCGCTGATCTTCCAGGCCATCCCCAGATCGGTGAGCTGCACCAGTGACTGCACGACCTTCCGCCGCTCCGGCCGGGCGCCGCTTTTCGGCTCGCCGACGATCTCGATGAAGAACGCGGCGGGATCGGCGGAGGCATCCTCGCGCGGCTCCTCGGGCGCCCTCCCGATCGAGTAGGGCTGCGGGTCGTCCGCCAGCACCTTGTCCCAGTCCAGATAGAGCGGCCGGGAGGTGTCGATCGGGTTGTCCAGCTCGACCTCGAAGTCGGCCACCGTGGTGCCGACCATCATCTCATACGGCATCAGACGCTGCGGGCTGAGTCCCTGGCCGTGGGGGCCGCGACCGGTGTAGTAGCGGTATCCCTGGCGCGCCCGGACGAGCTGGCTGCCATGCAGTTTCTTGATGCGGATCTTCAACGAATCGAGGTTCACCGTGGAAATCCGGTAGTAGCGCGAACCGTGCGCCAACTGGCTTTCATCCTCGCTGGCCACTCCGAGGCCCGGCTCGAGGTGCTCGAACTTCACCTTGCCCATCCAGCGCTGGCCGAGCACGAGCCCGTCGTAGGAGGAAATGCCGCCCTCGACGAAGATCGTCCAGTGGTCGTGCGCCGAAAAGTCGCCGTCGATGCGCAGCTTGTCCCCTTCCACCGACATCGTCATCTCCGGCACCTCCGGTTCGACCTTCACCAGATCCGCGGAAAATTCCTTCGGCAGGCTGCGGGAGAAATCGACCACGATCCGGCGCGGCTCGTCCGCCACCGTCCTGGCATAGGCGTGCTGGAGCTTGAAGGGATCGACGTCGCCGATCCGGCGCCTGGATTCATTCACGGCCGGATGGCCTCCCACCGGCAACCCCGCCCGCGAGACCAGATACCACTCGTCGCCGACCGGCAGCGGCGAGGCCGGCTCGACGATCAGGCCGTTCGATGGCTTGAAGCCGGCGGCGAGTCCGGGTTCGAAGGGCTGACCCGAAAGCGCCGCCTCGAAGCTCTGGAGGAAGGTCGGTCGGATGTAACCGGGCTGCTTCAGCTCCGCAAAATCCGGCCGCCGGACCTTCGCCGCGACCCGCTGGCCTTTCTTGTCGGTGTAGTGGAAGAAGGGCGCCGTTTCCTCGGGATCGACCTCGCCGTTGAAGGTCAGATAGTAGGCGGCGGTCCGCGCCGACCAACCCGTGGTGTAGCGTCCCAGCAGCGTCGCGTAGTCGATGCCCGGCTTGGGCGTTGACGCCGTTCCGAGCCGGCCTGCGGGGACCGGCTTGCCGTCGAGATACACGTGCTCGCCGATCAGCGTGAAGGTGTATTCCGTGCCGAGTTGCGGCGCCTCGGCCGGCTGGAACTCGAGGACGTTCGCTTCCTTCCACACCGTCTTCCCGGCCCAGGCCGGTTCGATCTGCAGCCAGGGAGTGGCCGCCACCTTGCCGATCCGGTCGGCCGGGCAGGCTTCGTGATCGAGCACGATTTCAATGTCGGTCCCGGGAACGATCGTCGGTCCGGAAACGTGAAGCCGCGGAGCGGCGGCGAGGGGCGCGATCAAGACCGCGAGGAACAAGGCGAGGAATTTCATGATGATGAGTGGCTACCTATCTAAACAAATGCGTCGCCCGTGTGAAGATGTGTCGAAATTTATTTGAACCGCCCGCCGGAAGTCCCCGGGCCAACCGGATATCCGGCGCTCCGGAAACTGCCGCTTTCCTGAACCGCACGCCGAACGGCCCGCTGCGCCCCACGAATGCCGTTGATCCCCGGCGGGCTTTCCGCTCCCCTAGGTCCATGGATGCCGACGCCATTGCCCGCTCCGCTGCCAACGAGGCGCAGCCGCCCACCGGCCTGACCCTGACCGAACGCACCCTGTGGCTCGCCAAGGCCGGCCGCTGGACCGAGGCGCACGATCTTTGCCAGGACCTGCCCAACCCCGATGGAGCCTGGATCCACGCCTGGCTCCACCGCGAAGAGGGCGACTACGGCAACGCCTGCTACTGGTATGCCCAGGCCGGCAAGCCGGCGACACCCCGCGGCGAGTCCCTCGAACAGGAGTGGCTCGACATCGCCCGCGCACTGGTTTCCTGAGATGAAAACCCTCCTTGCCTGCCTGCTCCTCGCCGTCCCCGCGCTGGCGGGGAAACCCAACGTGGTGCTCATCGGCATCGACGACCTGAACGACTGGATCGGCTGCCTCGACACCCACCCCCAGGTCCGGACGCCCCACATCGACCGCCTCGCCGCCAGCGGCACGCTCTTCACCAACGCCCACTGCCAGGCCCCGGTCTGCAATCCCTCGCGGACCTCGATGGTCACCGGCCTGCGCCCGACCACCACCGGGGTCTACGGCCTCGCCCCGTGGTTCCGCTCGGTCCCGGAACTGCGGCAGCTGGTGTCGATGCCCCAGGCATTCCACGGGGCCGGCTACCACACCGCGCTGGTCGGCAAGATCTACCACACCTTCCCGCCGAAGAAGGACCGCGCCGCCGAGTTCGACGAATACGGGCCACCCTGCAACTTCGGCCCGCTGCCGAAGAAAAAACTCGTCGAGGGCATCTCCGAGCACCGTCTGGTCGACTGGGGCGTGTATCCCGAAAAGGACGAGCAGCAGAACGATTGGGAGATCGCCAGCTGGGCCGTCGACTTCCTCGGGCGCGACCACGAGAAGCCCTTCTTCCTCGGGGTCGGCTTCGGCCGGCCGCACGTGCCGTGCTTCGCCTCGCAGGAGTGGTTCGACCTCTATCCGGATGAGACCCTCAAGATGCCACCGCTGCTCGACGGCGACCGCGACGACGTCCCGGAGTTCGCCTGGTACCTGAACTGGCGGCTGCCCGAGCCGCGGCTGAAGCTGCTCCGCGACCAGGGCGAGTGGCGCAACCTCGTCCGCTCCTACCTCGCCTCGGTCTCCTTCGCCGACTCGCAGGTCGGCCGGGTACTCGACGCCCTTCACGAATCATCCGCCGCCGACAACACCCTCGTCGTGCTTTTCTCCGACCACGGCTGGCATCTCGGCGAAAAGGACATCAGCGGCAAGAACACCCTCTGGGAACGCTCGACCCGGGTGCCGCTGATCTTCTCGGGCAAGGGAATCGACGCCCGCCAGCGCAGCCGCCAACCCGCCGAACTGCTCGACATCTACCCGACGCTGGTCGACCTCGCCGGACTCGACCCGGTCGAGGGGCTCGAGGGCCTGTCACTCCGTCCGCAGTTGGAAAACCCCGACACGCCCCGGCGTCCGGCCATCACCACCCACAACCCCGGCAACCATTCGGTCTGCGACGAGCGCTGGCGCTACATCCGCTACGGCGACGGCTCGGAGGAGCTCTACGACCGCGAAAACGACCCCAACGAATGGCACAACCTTGCCGGCAAGGCGGAGCACGCGGACGTCATCAAGCGGCTCGCCGGGCATCTTCCCGACAAGGAAGCGAAGCACGTCCCCGGCTCCGGAGGCCGCACGTTGGAGAAGCGAGGTGACCGCTGGTTCTGGGAGAACAAGCCGATCGACTCGCTGGAGAAAAGCCCGTGACCGGGGCCGGACGGCCCTCATTTCCCAGGCGGGAAAAATCCGGGTCAGTAGGTCGGCAAAGCCTCGTCTCCCGACGACTGCTGCGAACTCCCCGTCTTCTCGCTCCCATCGAGACGCTTGCCATGGGCGACATGTTCCATGCCCTCACCCATCTGGCGGATGTCCCGGCCCATGCCGATGAACGTGTTGCAGGAGTTCAGCCCCATCACCAACAGCGCCGTGCACGCAAAAATCTTCATGGCGGGAATCTGTCGCATTCCCGGCACAAAATCAATCCCGATTGCTTCGGATGTCTTAATCATCGCCTCCCGGCTGAATCGCACTTCCTCAAGCGGGTGACTCGGTCTGGAGGTCGAAGGTCTGAAAGTCCAAAGTCGGAACCCATCCCGCGTCATGAATGCTCGTGAACCCCTGAACCCGAGGACCTTCGACCGCTGTGCCCGGACTCCGCATCAGGTCCCCCGCAGCTCGCGGCGCATCTCGGAAGTCTTGCCGCGGAGCAGGTGGAAGTCGTCCCTCAGCGCCTCGATCGCCCGCCGGCGATCCGCTTCCGGCGTCTGCTCGAGCAGCGTGTTGAAGGCCGCGAGCGCCTCGTTCTGCAGGCTCAGGCAGCGCTTCAGCAGCGCCAGCACGAATCCGATCTCCCGCTCGTAGTCGCCGCACAGGGCCCCGGCGAGCTTGGCCGCGACCTGCCCGATCAGGCTGGCCACCTCCGCCGCCGCCTCGCTTTCGCGGTCGAGCGTGGTGAAGGCCCGCACCGCCAGATCCTCCGCTTCCTGGATCAGCGGATGCTCGTCCTCGCGGTCGCCAAAGTCCATGTCGTCGTCACACTCCATCCAACCCTCTTCGTCGTCGTCCTCCTCGTCCTCCGGGTCCGACTGCTCCTGCTTGTCGGCCATCGCCTCGAGCATCCCGTCCCATCCCATGGCAAACGCCTCCTTCCGCTCGGCATCCGGATCGTTCATGTACTTCTCCAGCACCTCCTGATAGGCGTCGGTCAGGCGGTCGCTCTCCTTGAGCCGCTTCTCCCATTCGAATTCATCATCCTCGACCCCCTCCGGCCGGTCCGGCTGGAACGGGCGACGGTCGATGATCCGCTCGAGGAAATCCCGCATCGCCTGCAGGTTCGCCAGCTTCTGCGCCTCCTCGGCATCGGCATCCATCCGCCACTCCGGGTCGGAAAGCTCCAGCTCGTAGTCGGTCGTCTCGATCACCACCCGACCATCGCTTTCACTGAACCACTCGAGGTAGAGCGTGTTCTTCCACACCTCCCCGGGATCCTCGCCCGCCGCCTTGGCTTCCAGGTAGTCATCGATGGGAATCAGGGGCACGCGGCATTTCCGCGAAGCCGTCATGTCGCCCACCACCCCGCGCTGCAGGTCGTCGAGCTGCGCATGCCCGGTGGCCTCCGGGTTGCGGAACTTCAGCCGCGCCCCGGCCAGGTCGCGCCAGCAGTCGCCCGCCAGATCGAGCGTCACCGGATCGGCCCGGCCGAGCAGCCAGATCCAGCCGATGGTGCGGCCCTCGACGGTGTTGTCGATTTCCCCGCGCACCACGGCACTCTCAATCCGATTCGCCACGGTCCGGAGCATGGAAAAACTCCGCCCGGGGCGTCAATGCTCTTGGACAGGCAGGGACGAGCGTCCCGCTCGTCCGCCAGTCCGTCCGCCAACCGATCCTGCGCTCCGGGCCTTGGTGATGAGTTTCCAGTGGCCGGTGGTCAGATCCTCGCCGCCGAGCGCAGCGATGGCGGTCGCCCACCCGGCAACTCCCACTCTACCGGCCACCTCCGCAGGCCATTCCTCTTGCTCCCTGACCACTCCCCACTCATCACCAAGACTCGAACCCCTCACCCGCACCGCGGCACCCGATCCCCCGCCATCCCGTATGTTTTAACTTCTTGAAGCATCGGGGGTCGACCGTAACCTGCGCGCGTTCCTCTAGTTCCTCATGCTCGACCCCGGCCCGCTCACCACCGCCCTGCTCATCTTCCTGGTGATCATGATTTTCAATCTGATCATCTTCGTGCACGAGCTCGGCCACTTCTGGGCGGCGAAATGGCGCGGCCTCAAGATCGACCGCTTCCAGATCTGGTTCGGCAAGCCGATCTGGAGCAAGACCATCAACGGCGTCCAGTACGGTCTCGGCTGGATTCCCGCCGGCGGCTTTGTCGCGCTGCCGCAGATGGCGCCGATGGAGGCCATCGAAGGCGGCAACCGCGACGACGGCGAACCGCTGCCGAACATCACGCCGCTCGACAAGATCATTGTCGCCTTCGCCGGCCCCTTCTTCTCCTTCCTGCTCGCGTTCGTCTCGGCCGTCATCATCTGGATCATCGCCAAGCCGGTCGACGTGATCCCGACGACCACCATCGGCTGGGTCGAGGCCGGCAGCAAGGCCGCGGAGGCCGGACTCCAGCGCGGAGACCGCATCCTCTCCATCAACGACCAACCGGTGGAGACCTGGAACCTGCCGCTCGACAGCGTCTTCATGCACATCGCCACCAGCAAGGGCGACCGCATCCACTTCACCGTCGATCGCCCCGGCGAGGGCCGGAAAGAGATCGTTTCCGATTTCTACATCCCGCCCAGCGAGTCCGTGCTCGATCGCAAGAAGACCCGCCAGGTCGGCATCATGCCGATGGCCCCCGACACCCCGATCGCCATCACCGGACTCGTCGACGACCCCAACGCCCCCGCCCGGCTCGCCGGACTCGAGGAGGGCGATGTCGTCAAGCAGGTCGACGGCGAAGCCATTGTCGATTTCTCCCAGCTCCTCGAACTCATCAAGAACAGTGAGGGCAAGACGCTCACCTTCACCGTCAAGCGCGACGGCGCACCGGTCGAGCTGGCCGTGTCGCCGGTGCGGCCGATCGTCAAGAACGCCGAGCCCGACGCCGAGCCGCAGGACTACATGATCGGCGCCTTGTTCTCCGCGCCCGATCCCTACATCCGCGAATGGGTCCGGCCGAACCCGGTCGAGCAGACGGTCGACACCCTGCGCACGATGTGGATCACGCTCACCAGCGTCGCCTCGCCGAAGTCGAGCATCGGCATCCAGCACCTCAGCGGTCCGGTCGGCATCGGCAAGATCCAGTACTTCTCGCTGCTCCTCGACCACCCCTTCCACCGCATCCTCGGCTTCATGGTGCTGATCAACATCAACCTCGCCCTGCTCAACCTGCTGCCCTTCCCGGTGCTCGACGGCGGCCACATCACCATCGCCACCATGGAGGCCATCGCCCGCCGGCCGGTGAACGTGAAGTTCCTCGAGGTCCTCCAGCTCGGCTTCGTCTTCCTGCTTTTCAGCATCATGCTCTACGTCACCTCGAAGGACATCTTCGACGACTTCGGCATGGGCGGCGACGAACGCCCCGAAACCGTCTTCCCCGAGCCGGAAGGCGGGTGAACCGGGGGCGGCCCAACCCTACTCCGCTCCCCCGGCCTGCAGGTCCTCCAGCGGCACCGGATGGCGGAGGAAGACCCCGCCTTCCCCGTTGAGGAGCTCGAGCTGCAGGACCGCCTTGGCCCAGTCGATGACCACCCCGACCAGGTCGCCACTCCCCGGCCCCAACGGGGCCACCCATCGATAGCCCGGGGTCAGCTCGCGCAGCGGGCGCAGCCCCGGGTCCCCCAATCCACGACGAAGTCGGACTTCTCAGATCGGGCGGAGACCGATTCACCGAATGCCACAAATCACGGACCCCCGACCTTGTAACCTGTCTTGGCGGCGAACCGCTCAATATCTCCGTCGAAGTAGTTGTTCAGCAAGTAGGCGAAGACCTCTAGTCTATGCTTTCGAGTATTCGGTTGGCGGTGCATGGCGGAATCCCTATCAGCTTCTAGATGAGGAGGCGGGTTTTGGCGCAACGAATCGGCGGGTGCCGGGTTGGATGAGGGGATGAAAGCGTCTCTCTTCCTGTTGCTGGTGGCGACCTCGGTGGGGTTTGCCGTGGAATCGCGCTACGATCCATCGCGGGCACCGGGTGGGGTGGAGGTGATGCGGACCGAGTTTTCCCACGACGGGCGGGAGGTGCCGCTGAAGATCTATCTGCCGGATGAAATGCCGGCGCCGGTGATCCTGCTGAGCCACGGACTCGGCGGCTCGCGGGAGGTCGGCACCTATCTCGTCGAGCACTGGGCGGCGCGGGGATTCGCGGTGGTCGCAATGCAGCACGCGGGCAGCGACGAGGCGGTGTGGAAGGACGCAGCCGGGTCGGAGCGGATGGAAAAGATGAAATCCGCCGCCAATGGCGAGACCTTCATGGGCCGGATGTGCGATGTGCCGGCGACGCTCGACCAGCTCGAGCGGTGGAACGCGGAAGACGGGCATTTTCTCAAGGGCCGGCTGGACCTGGAAAAGGTCGGGATGGCCGGGCATTCCTACGGCGCGGTGACCACGCAGGCGGTGTGCGGCCAGGTCTTCGGCCGGGCCGGAAAGGCCTTCAGTGACGAGCGGATCGACGCCGGTCTGGCGCTGAGCCCGAGTCCGCCGAGGCGGGGGAGTGCCGAGCAGGCCTTTGGCGAGGTCACGCTGCCGATGATGCTGATGACCGGGACCCGGGACGGCAGTCCGATCGGCAACACCACGCCCGAGGAGCGACGGGAGGTCTATCCGGCGATGCCGGCGGGGTCGAAGTACGAGCTGGTGCTGGACGGGGCCGAGCACATGGCCTTCAGCGATGTGAGGCGTCGCGGTGCGGGACGGCGCGATCCGGATCATCACCGCGTGATCCTGGCGCTGAGCACGGCCTTCTGGGAGAGCTATCTAACATCCGACGCGAAGGCACGTGCCTGGCTCGACGGCGACGGCCCGCGCGGGATCCTGGCGGACGCGGACGGGTGGCAGCGGAAGTGACCGGGGAGCGCGGGGCAGAAAGCTCACCTCGTTGCCGGCCTCCGGGCGCCGCGCCGATTTCGCGAAATCCCGGATCCGAGTCTGGTCGTCGCTCCCACGATCGACGGGCGGATGCCCGGATCGCGGCTGGCTCCTGATTTGACACCCCGCCGGACTCCGCATATTTTGCTATCCGGTATGAAAGCCTTGGTTTCCTCCCCCACGGCGAGTTCTTCCGTCCGGTCGCGACGGTCGCCTGCATTTCGCCTCCATTCAACGGCGTCCACCGCTCCTTTCCGTTGGAACCGTGCCTCGATCCTGGTGGTGCTGGGGATGCTGCTCGCCGGCCCGGTGGCGCGGGCCGAGACCATCTACTCGGTTCAGAAGATCGGCATCCCGGAAGGAGCCAGCTACTCACGTGGTGTCGCCCTGAACGATCACGGGCAGATGGCCGTGACGACCGGCAGCGCGGGGTATCGCTGGGCCCCCGGCACCGGCTTCACACCGCTCGGCAGTGCCACCACTGAATCGCGGGGCGTCTACGTCCAGGACATCAACAATTCCGGCCACATCGTCGGTTATGAGACGGCCGGCGACTGGTCCGAGCATGCCTTCGACTGGAACGGTTCGTTCACCGATCTCGGCAACCTCGACCCGAGCCCAAACGGACAGAACCCGCTCGCGCAGGCGAAGGGCATCAATGACAACGGCTGGGTCGTGGGGAACTCGAAGGTGTTCGTCAACTTCACCCCGTTCCGTCACGTCCTCAGCATGGAGTCCCTCGCCCGGCCGGGATCCCACGGCTACGCCATTGACGTCAATTCTTCCAATGTCATCGCGGGAACCGTTTCCGACTGGAGCTACGTCGCCCACGCCTACAAGTGGTGGCCGGACGGGACCTACACCGAACTCGGGACCGGCGGGGTCGCCGCCATCAACGACCTGGGACAGGTGGCCGGAAGCACCACCACCGGCCGGGCCTGCGTGTGGGATGCCGACGGCACCCTGCGCACTTACGGCATTCTCCCCTATTCCCAGCAGAGCAGCTCCGCCGCCCGCGACATCAACGAGCAGGGGCAGGTGGTCGGTTACTCCCGCAACAGTGGCACCGGAATTCATGATCGCCGCTATGCGACCCTCTGGGACCCGGATGGAACCATCCACGACCTCAACACCATGACGGCCAACCTCGACGGGTGGAAACTCGTCGAGGCCACCGGCATCAACGAAGCCGGCCAGATCTGTGGTTACGGTTCCGCCGATCAATATGCCGGCAGCGACCAGCAGGCGTTTCTGCTCACGCCGATCCAGATGGTCATGAGTTCGGAGGTCGTGAGCACTCCGGATGGCCCGGCGCTGCGCCTCAGTTGGCCCGCCGGCGACACCACCGCGATCCTCCAGGCAAGTGACAGCCTCGAGCCTGGTTCATGGAGCGAGGTCACCACGGGGATCGTCGTCGAAGGCAGTGAGTTCGTCCACTCCGTGCCCCTCGGTCCCGAACATCCGCCCCGGCAATTCTTCAGGCTGTACCGGCCATGATCCCGACTGCCCTCGATGGGAACCACGGATACACGGATTTTTGATGAGTGATGAAAGGTGACCCATTCACCCAATAGCAAAATGGTTCAGCTCTCATTCAACTCTGATTTCCCGCCGTAGAATCCGTGAACATCCATTCAATCCGTGGTTGGAAATCGTCGTTTGCACCCTGCAAGCACGGAACCCGGGGTGATCCGGAGAGGAGGCGGATGGTCCCGTCACCGGGCGGCTCCTCGCGTCGCCATGGCACGACCGGAAAGAACACCCGGACTCTGCCGATCCAAGCCGACGCCCCGACGAGGATGGTTGCGATTTTCAGCAAAGTCGTCCGGTCGGCTGCGTATGTCCCCCGTCATGCTGCGGCTCCCGCCCACTCCACTGTTCGTCCTCGCCCTGCTCACCACTCCGGTGCTGGCCATCTACGACGCCGAAAACCTCGGCCAATGGGAGAAACCGACCCAGATCGGTCCCGACAAGGAGGTTCCCGGCTTTCTGGTCAATCTCGGTCCCACCGGTGCCCGCGCCATCCTCAAAGAGCGGTCCTTCGTGGTGAAGCATGTGTTCGAGGATTCGCCGGCCAAGGGCCGCCTGCAGCTCGACGACGAGATCACCGGCGCCAACGCCAGGCCTTTCGGCAAGCACACTTTCGGCAAGTGCTACGGCATGCAGCCCGGCAACGGCATCGAGGGCCCCGTGATGGACCTCGGCCTGGCGATCGAGGACAGCGAAGGCCGGGACGGCAAGCTCGTGCTCGACGTGCTTCGTGATGGTGAACCCATCAAGGTCAGCGTTCCGCTCGAAGCGATCGGCCGCTTCTCCAGCACCTACCCCGTGGATTGCAGGAAGTCCGAGCAACTGGCCAAGGGCGCGATGACCTACCTGCTCACCCGGGAAGACGCCACCCGCGGTCCCGTCCACCAACGCGGTTTGTACGGCCTCGCCCTGCTCGCCCACGACAGGATGAAGGAGGCGGAGGCGTTCGCCCTTTCGTGGAACGAGATGCCCGGCGAGAAGGAGTGGACCTGGTACCCCTCCTACCAGTGCATCTTTCTCTCCGAGTACTACCTCAAGAGCGGTGACAAGCGGGTCCTCGAGACCATCCGGAAACTCACCGAACGCCTCTACCTCTCACAGGTGATCGATCCCGCCGACTACAAGGACGCCATGCACGGCGGCCAGCCCCAGGCCGCGAACTTCCTCAAGGGCGGCAACGGCCACGGGGCCCGCATCGCCGGTTACGGAACCATGACCATCACCACCCTGATGGCCATCCTGTCCTGGGAGCTCGCCGAGGACTGCGGCATCCAAATCGAGGACTTCAACCGCGACATCGCCTACGACTGCGTCCACACCCACACCCACGAGTCCGGCTACATGGGCTACCGCTTCGCCACCGGGGCCTACACCCCGGTCGGCCGTCAGGGCCTTTCCCTCATCGCGCACAAGGTGGCCGGAAGGACCGGTGCCGACGAGCATGTCGCTGCGGTCACCCGGGGCCTGGTCACCGCCAAGACCCGCCTCAACGACGGCCATGGCGACAACGTGCTGGCCTACGCCTGGGCCCTGATCGGCGTCCGGCTCGCCGATGACAGGAAGGCCATGCGCGAACTCTTCGACTACAACAAGGCCTTCATCAACATGGCGCGCACGCACGACGGCGCCTTCGTCGCCCAGCCCGGACGCAACCGCCACGAGAAGGCCTACTACATGTCACCCCGCCTCCACCCGACCGCGGCCATGGCCATCGCCCTCAGCGGGAAGCCGCGCCTGCGGATCCAGGGCGCCACGCCTTGAACCGAACGGCACTGTTTCAGACCAATTCGGGTCGCAAGGTCCAAAGCCGCAAGGTCCGAACTGCCGAGGACTTTTGAATGAAAACGACCGGCTACTCCGGAACAAAGCCCGCGCATCACTCGTTCGGAAAACACACTGTTTGGTGCAAAAACACACAAGTTGTTTGCTAAATCTGGAACTTCCTTGCCGCTCCCGCTTAAGTTCCACCGTCCACAAATCCACTGCCATGCACTCACGACGTCATTTCCTTCTCGGTTTCGCCGCAGGCGCGCCTGCTCTTCTCGCCATCCGTGCTTCTGCTGCCGAGGAGCCGGTGAAGCTCACCGAAGATGATCCTACCGCCAAAGCACTCGGTTACAAAGAGGACACCACGAAGGTGGACCAGACCAAGTACCCCATGCACAAGCCCGAGCAACGCTGCGACGGATGCGCACTCTACACAGGAAAAGCCGGCGAAGACTCCGGCCCTTGTGGTGCCGTAGGCAACAAGATCGTTACCGCGGGCGGTTGGTGCATGGTATTTGCTCCCAAACCCGCCGCCAAGTAGCGGCTTCCCGGGAAGGCCTGCCTTCGACATGGCGCGACCATAGCCGCCACGCTCGATTGTCGGCCTGCGGAGAGTACCAAGAACGCCGGAGCGGACCTCCCTCCGACGCAGCTTCCGGCAACCTCACCCCAACCGCCCGGAGGGTTGCGCCCAGGGCATCTACATTGGGGAAATCCGAACCGCGAATGGTCGCGAATTCACGCGAATGTTGTATTGAACACGCGGTTCCCGGACTTCAGAGATCCAGAATTCGCGTCCATTGGCGTCCATTCGCGGTTTCCAACTTTCAAGTGTAGACGCCCTGGAGTTGCGCTCCGCACATCTTGACGTGTCGCAGTGAAGTGCCTACCTTGCCAGATGGTATGAAAGCACGACAACGTCTCGCGTGCTGGGGTTTGACCCAACATCGCTCGCAGAGGCAGCGAAACCTGTCCTCCCTCCGTCCGCAGACCACGGACGACGTGTCCTCCGAACCAAACGAAAGTCAACCTGTCGGAACCCGCAGCTTGGGAATGGCGCTGATGTTCCTGGTGGGATTCCCCACCACTCTGTTAGTCGACGCCGCCGAAATCCCGGAGCATCCGTTGATCCGGCCGTTTCCCGGTTCGGTCCTGGCCCAGAACATGAGCAAGCACCAGCGATTCGGAGCTGCGGAGTTCCCCGTCATCGATGCAGAGACGGGGAAACGCAGAACGACGAAGATCAAAGGGGAATGCTGGAGCCTGCTCTACGAAGTAAGAAAGCCCGACGGGAGCAGGGTACAGGACATTTCCAAGATCGAGTTCATGGAAAACTTCCGCGCCGCGGCCGAGGAGAAGGGCGGGCAGGTCGTCTTCGAAAGTGACTCGACCCTCGTTTTCACCCTGCCTCGTGAAGGCGTCGGCACCACTTGGTGTGAATACACCGGGCCTGCGAACCTGGGACAGCAGTATCTCACCATCGTCGATGAGGCTTCCTTCAAGAAGTCCCTCACCTTCGGACCCGCCCAGATGAAGGCCGCCCTCGATGCGGACGGACGGGTCATGCTCTACGACATCCTCTTCGACTACGATCAGGCATCCCTGCAAAAGGATTCGCTGAAGCAACTCGAACATGTGCTGACCCTGCTGCAGGACAATCCCGACCTGAATGTCGAGATTCAGGGGCACACCGACGACCAGGGTGGCGATGCCTACAACCTCGAGTTGTCGCAACGCCGCGCGGACGCGGTTCGCAGCTTCCTGCTCCTGTTCGGCATCCCCGAACCGCGCCTCACGGCGAAAGGCTATGGAGAAACCATGCCGGTCGCCCCGAATGACACCGACGAGAACCGTGCCAGGAACCGCCGCGTCGAACTCGTGAAGCGATAACCCGCATCCCAACGTCATGAACACGAGCATCACAGCAATCCTTCTGGCCGCCGCGCTCGCCGTGGGGCCCACCTTCGCCCCGGCCGAGGACGACGAAGACGCTTGGCCAACGGACAACAACCCGCCCCTCTGGCCAACCACGGTCACCATCTCGCCCGCCAAGCGGGAGCTTCTACCGGGTGAGACCATGGAGATCATTCTCAGTGGGATGCTCGATCCCCTTGGCAAACATGCGGACCCCGACTACAAGGTGATCGTGACGGCCATGGGCATGATTGCCAACGGTGAGCCCTGTCTCGTCCCACACGGCAAAAAGTTCGTCATCGGGGAAGATTACATCATCCGGCTGCACTACGTGGCCCCCTCGGTGCCGGCCGCAAACATCGACACGATCCGGGTCTATCGCTCCCACGACATCCCGGAAGCCCTTACCGGCAAAAAGCCAGACGAAATGCATGATCTGGAGATCCCGCCGCAGCTTCTCGGAAGCAAAAAAATCAAAATCATCAACGCCAACTTCATGCGCGTGACCCAGTCCATCCACGACCACCACCAGTCCTCGTCGGGCAAGAGCTGGTCGAAGGAGGACATTGAAGTGACGATGGTCCTGCGCTTCAAGCCGATGGGAGGTATGGGGTTCAGCATTCCCTACAACATCACCAGCGCGGAAGTCGTGAGCTTCTCCGGCAGCATCGAGCGGAGCGACGGAGAACACGCCAAACTCACCGATGCCACGGTGGGAACCAGCCCGACGGCGATGAACCTGCACCTTTCGCCCGAAACGGGCGAGGTGGACGCGGTGGTTCCGACGGCCTTTTCAGCCAAGTTGGAATGGACTTCGACCGAAGACCTCAGCCCGCCGCGCGATCTGGATTTCGGACCCGTCACCGACTACGACAACCGGGAGCAGGAGAAGGCCCTCAGGGCAGAACGGAAGGAAATCAAGCAACAGATCCGCGACGGCGAACCAGGCAGCCTCGAGCGTCTTTTCAGCCTCCAGCAGAAGATCGCCGCGGCATCCACGCACCGCGACCAGAAGGTCACCTTCCGCAACAGTGACAAGAACTTCGGCGGCAAGGCCGAACTCAAGAAGTTGAGCAGCTCCCACACGAAGATCGAAACCTACTCCTGGGAAGTGGTGATGGACTAGTGACACGCCGACTACGGGGTCGGACGCCTTGAGCAACAGCCACCGCCTTTCTCAGTCTCGAGGGTCGATGGCAATGCCTTCGGCGATCCAGGCAAGGAGGTGGTTGGAGGACTTACCTGGATCGCCCGCTTCCCACCGGCGGACCGAAAAGGGGCCACGGTTTGTCTCCGAGATAGTCGGGCTTGGAATCCAGGAACAGCGAAGCCGGCAGGCGGCTGCCCTCCGGCACGTCGCCCCACTGCAGCTCACCCTTGACGAGGTTCGCCCCGACGTAGGGATGCTCGACCTTGTGCATGCCGATCGCCGCGGTTTCGTTGGCGATGACCGCGAGATGGAAGCGCGTCGAACCCTTGGCCCTGAAGCTCCCCACCTGCTTCTTCGCATGGTTCCGATAGAAGAAGTTGTAGGCGTTCCAATTCGACTCGCCGTAGTCAAACGACAGCTCACTGCCCTCGTTCCCCTCGAAGAGATTGCAGTAACCGAGATCCCCGTGATGACTGCCGATGTCGCAGTAGTCGTAGGGTGCCTCGGCGGTGTTGTAGGCCATGACGCTGTAGCTCGTACCCCAGGCCAGTTCGAAGTGATGCCGCAGGTGGCAGGCATGATTGTTGACGACATGGATCGCCGTGCTGCGCTCCACGGTGATGCCGTAGCCGTTCCAGCCCTTGCCTCCCTGGTATTCATGAACCGTGCATCCGGAGACAACCACATCGCGACTGTCTCGAACCGCAAGGCAATGGGTCGTGGCCTTGCCGGACTCCACGTTCCTGATCTCGGCGTTTGCGCAACGGCTGATTTCGATGTTGTGGTCGCCCATCTTGCCGCGGTTCAGTCGGGTCACGGAAAGATTGGTGAGGCGCACGTTGTGAAGCGGGTGGATGCGGCGCAGCAGGGCCGACCCCGAGAAGTCGGCACCAATCCTAAGGTCGAGCGTCACGGTCGTGCCGTCGATTCCGGTGATCCATGAAAGCTGGCCTCGTGGAAAGCCAATGCCCCGGTTGTCTGCGACTTGATGGTAAACCCTCACCAGGTCGCCGACCTCCAGGTCCGCCGGTGCCTCCAATTCGACGCCTTGGTCACCGCGTTCCGGCAACTTCGCCAGCGCGAGCGGCTCCTCCGCCCACCCCTTGAAGGTGATTCCGTTGACATGGGCGTCCTCCGGGAAATCCAGGACGAACTTCGTCTTCTCCCCGTCGCCGTCGAGCCAGATATCTCCCTGCTCGATGACCAGGGCGCTCTTCAGCGTGTAGGTCCCCCCGGGAAAGAAGAGGCGCCGGCGTCCCTCGGTATCGCCGATGATCTTGGCGATGGCCGCCGCCGCGTCGATCCCGCTGTCCGGCCGCAGGCCATGCTTCGTTACGTCGATCGTGCTCCAGCCGTCGGGGTCCTCATAGCTGACCACCGGCCATGGTGACGGCGGGAGAAAGTCGGGATCGATGTCACCGTAGTCGACTTCCCTGGGAATCGCGTCCGGGCCCTCGATCTTGATCTTCTCGATCAAGGCCTGGTCCTCCTCGGACAGATTAGCGACGAGCGTCTTCACGATGCGGCCGTCGGGCAGTCGCAGGGCGACCTGCTCCCCATCGGGGCTGAGAGCCACGTAGTCGGCCTCGACGACCTTACCGGTCTTCGCCGTCCACGGGCGGGCCTCCGAGGAGACGGTGGCCAGTGCCAGGGCGATCATCATCGGTCCTAACAAGGGCATCTTCATGGTTCGATCGGGGATTGTGGGGCTTGCTTCGAGAGGAACACGACAGGTGGATTCATGCGCTACTGGATCGGCCTCAGGGTGAAGGAGCGGATGGCAACGGCATATTGAATCGGGTTCCGTCGCAGGAACTTCAGCTGGTTCTCCCCGGCCTTGAGTTCGACGACGGTCTCCGGCGTGTTTTGCCAATCCCCCAAAGTCATCGGCAAAGTGATCAACTGTTCGTCGGTTGATCCATTCACCCGGAGTGCAATGTTCTGCCAGTAGTTGGCCGTGACCACCTCCGCCGTCAGGACGTATCGGCCTGCCTTGGAAGCACGGATGGTGTAGTCCATCGTGTATTCCGAAGGCTGCTGATTGCCGATCGGATCCTTCTTCGGGCTGTTGGCGAAGTAATCCCGGTGATACGCGTCGGAAACACACTCCCAGAGGTTGCCGTACATGTCGTGAAACCCCCAGGGATTCGGTTTTTTCCGGCCGACCGGATGGGGCTTGCCACCGGCATTCGGCTCATACCAGGCATAGTCGCCGAGCGGCGCCGGATCATCGCCGAAGAACCAGAGCGTATCCGTCCCCGCGCGGGCCGCATACTCCCATTCGGCCTCCGTCGGGAGGCGCACATCCTGTCCGGTGTATTCCGAAAGCGCCCTGCAGAAATTCTCGGCTTCGTCCTTGCTGATGTGGCCGGCCGGGTAGTCGTGCTGATCCACGTTCATCTGGCCGCTGTACTATGCCCGCGTCACCTCATATTTGCCGAGATAGTATCCCTTCGTCAGCGTGACCTCGTGCCTGGGCGCTTCAGGGCAGGTGAACTTGGTTTCCTCCGTCTTGTCGCTGCCCATCATGAACGTGCCGGGCTTGACGTAGATGAAGTCCATCGAGACCCCGTTGCCCAGATCCGGTTTCAGCTCGGGCGGTGGATTGTCGCCTTTCGGCGTGAACGCCACCCGCATTCCCCAGTCCGGATACTCTCCAAGGCCGGCCCTCCGTATCCGTTTTGCCGACCGGGCTTCGTTCGAGTCCTTCTTGTAGTTGCCTCCCTTCAGGATGGGCACCGAACCACCAAAGGGGCCGAACCGGCGGAGGTAGATCTGCTCGCCGCCATCGAAACTTCTTACCGTCAGGAGGTTGTTGGGCGCGCGGCCTCCAATGCTGTCGTAGGCGGCTGCAGGGATGAAGATGGTGCCGTCACTGCTGTAACTGATGGCCTCCTTCCTGACGGGTTTGGCCAGCACTTTCTCGGCAAGGGTCGGTTCGTCGGCTTCCATCACCGCCGAGTGGTCCACCCGGGGAAGCTTCCCCTCCTCAATATCCTTGATGATGCGGTCCTGGGTCAGGAGCGACACGCCGTAGCAGGTATCCTTGCCGCCATCGCCCCAGTACATCCGTTCCTCGCCCATCAGGTCGCCGATCCACTGGGCCCGCTTGACCTGCAGGTAGGCCTCGGGATTCTGGCGAGCCTGGGTGGTCTTCAGAAACGCTCGATCCCTGTGATAGGGCGTGTTGGTCGTGCCGGAGCCCCATCCGGGACCGAGATCGACTTTCCACCCGTCCGGCGACCAGCGGGCCAGGGCTCCATGCGCGCGGCTTGGACGCTTGATGGTCGGGATGCCGAAGGACCGGAGGATGAAGCGCCCGAAGAACGCGCGGCGACCGCAGATCCCGTGGTTCATCAGGATATTCTGATAACCATGAAGCTTGGGATTGTCGTGAAACTGTCGGGCCGAAGTGTTCGGGATGTCGCTGGTGACGAAGCGGCTGTAGCTGCCGTTGCCGGTCGAGTTGAAGAGGTGGTCGGGCCGGTAGTTGCGCATCATCTCGCGTCCCCAGGCATGCGTCCATTCCGGTTCGTGTTCATTCACCACCAGGCACAGATGAAAGGTGTCGAAGGTCGGGAAGGCGGGATCCAGCTCCCCGGCGAGATAAGCCTTTTCGTAGCCCATGTAGCGCTCCAACGGGTCGACGTGCTCGGGACCGGGGCGCGCCTCAGTGTTGCTTTGCCATAGGGGGGTCGCATGCTCGAGGGCGCAGGCCACCGCCAGCCGTTGAAAGATCCCCGCATCGGCCCTCTTGCTCGCCTTTTGAATGTCGGTGTATATCTTGATCGCCGGACCCCATTGCGGCACACCGCGCTTGGGCTTCGTGGGACCGTCGGCCACCAGCATCTGCTTCATCAGGTCGGTGTTCGACAGCAATTGCTCGACCAGCCGCTCCTGCTCCTTGCCCTGCTGGGCAAAGGTCGCGAGGCCCTCGGGGGTCGCCTCGTGCAGGACCACGAAGGTGACAAGCAGTGGGTCCAGCTTGTCGCTCTTCAAGAACGCCTGCACCCTGGCCTCGTCCTTGAGGTCGGGGATCCGCTTGGTCAATTCCGCGTGGAGCTTGTCCTTCGCGGACGTGTAGCGCGCGAGCAGCCTCGCGTCCACGCCCGGCGCGGCCTTCGGTGGCGATTCCTCCGCAAGGGACCGCGAGACGACAAGACCCGGCATCACGACCATCAACGCCAGAAACATCAAGAAGGACTGCATGGGGGAGACAAACGCCTCAGACGCCCTCGTTCATACATGCCGCGGGGCATAAGCTTCCTTGATACACCGTCACTTTTTGTGACAGGTTGCCCGACGTGAAGCGAAGCGGCTTTCGAACCGTGACCGACCAGGTCCTCGAACTCCTGCGGGAGGGGATGCTCTCCGGACGCTGGAGGGGCACCCTTCCGGGGCGCGACCGGCTCGCAAGCGAACTGGGTGTCAGCCACCGGACGGTCGAGCAGGCCATGCGCCGACTGGCGAAGGAGGGCCTGCTCGCCTCGCAGGGACCGGGCCGGCGGCGCCGGATCGTGCTGCCCGAGGGCGACATCCAACCCCGGCACTTCAGGCTGCGTGTCCTCGCCTACGACCCTTCGGATCGCGCCCTGCCGTTCTTCGGCGAACTGCTGGGCCAGCTGAAGGCGCGCGGATTCACGGCCGATTTTACCACCAAGACGCTGTTGGACCTGGGCATGGACGTGAAGCGGGTCGCGCGTTTCGTTCACAAGGTTCCGGCCGATGCCTGGATCGTGACCGCCGGATCGCGGGAGGTGCTCGAGTGGTTCTGCAAGCAACCGGTGCCTGCCTATGCGCTGTTCGGCGTCAAGTCCGGCCTGCCCATCGCCGGTTGTGGAATCCGGAAAAACCTGCAGCCGGTGATCCGGCGCCTGGTCGAGCTGGGACATCGTCGCATCGTTCTGCTTTCGCGGGAGAACATGATCGTTCCCGAGCCGGCCCTGTTCCAGCGGAAGTTCCTTGAAACCCTTCAAGCCGAGGGAATCCGGCCCACCGCCTATCACCTGCCGGTCTGGGGTTATCGCCCCGCAGGACTTCACCGCTGCCTGGAATCCCTCTTCCAGGTCACCCCACCCACCGCCCTCATCGTCGAGGAAATCCCAACCTTTCTCGCCGTCCGCGACCACCTGGCGCGCCGCGGGATCATTGCTCCCCGCGACGTCTCGCTGATCTGCCTGGACCACGATCCCTCGTTTGACTGGTGCGACCCTCTCGCCACTCATTTCTATTCGGACTTTGCTCCCCTCACCCGGCGGATCGGGCGCTGGGCCGGGAACGTCGCCCGTGGTGTGCAAGACCACCGGCAGACCTTCACCCTCGCCCGCTTCATCGAGGGCGGGACGATCGGCCCGGCCCCGGAGCGGCGTTGAATTCGGGTTTCCCGTCCGCAACAAAGCAGGATGACAATGCCCGCAATTGTGCTAGCTACGGGGATGCACTCGTCCAAGCACAGCATCGCCTCCGCCGCCGGCATCCTGTTCTTTTCGACCATGGGCCCTCTCGTCGCGGAAGACTGGCCTTCCTGGCGGGGGCCCGCGCACAATGGAAGCCGGGCCGGCGAGAACTACCCGCCCGAATGGAGTGCCGACGAGGTCCTGTGGAAGGTCGAACTTCCCGGAAAGGGGGCGTCCTCGCCGGTCGTGTGGAAGGACCGGGTGTTCGTCACCGCACCCGCAGACGGCATCGATACCGCCCTGGCATTCGATCTCGAGGGGAAACAAGTCTGGAAGACCCGCTTCGGTGCGATCAGGAAGCCGAAGCACATGAAGCTCGGCACCAGCAGCAACGCCTCGCCGGTCACGGATGGCACCGGGGTCTTCGTCTATTTCAAGAGCGGCACCTTCGCGGCCCTGGAAATGGACGGGACGATCCGCTGGAAACGCAACCTGGTCGAGGAGTTCGGTCCGCAGGAACTGTTCTGGGACCAGGGGAGTTCTCCCATCATCATCGGCGATCTCGTCATCCTTCCCCGGCTCCACGCGGGGGATTCATGGGTCGCCGGCTTCGACAAGGCCACCGGCCAAATCCGCTGGAAGCAGGAACGCAACTTCGAGGCCCCGGCCGAGAACGACAACGGATACTCGACGCCGGTTCCCGTTCGTCACGGCGACCGGGACGCCCTGCTAGTGTGGTGTTCGGACCACTTGACCGCCTACGCCGCGGATGACGGTGAACTGCTGTGGACCTGCGGGGGCTTCAATCCGAGGGCGAAGAACCTCTGGCCGCCGATCGCAACACCGGTGGTCGCGGGGAACATCGCGGTGGTCCCGGTGGGTCGGGACGACCGGAAGCAGGCTTCGATCCATGCGGTTCGCCTGGGAGGATCCGGCGATGTCACGGGCACGCATCGGCTTTGGGAGCGCAGTGACTTCGGAGTCTTCGTCTCAAGCCCGATCGAGTACGAAGGGAAGGTTTACCTGCTTCGTCACCGGGGCGAAGTGGTTTGCCTCGATCCGGAGACGGGTGAGCCGTTTTGGACGGCCCAGCTTCCCAAGTCCGTCGTTCCCTACTACGCCTCACCCGTGATTGCCGGAGGGATCCTCTATGCCGCCCGCGAGGACGGGGTCGTGTTCTCGGCGCGGATCGGCGATGCCTTCGAGCTTCTCGGGGAGAATGACATGGGAGAGCAGATCCTCGCCACTCCGGTTCCCATCGACGGGAAGCTGCTGCTCCGCACATCCGAGCACCTCATCTGCGTCAAGTAAGGCCTCGGCTCCTTCTATCTAACAGCACGAGCAGGGTCGGGCCGATCAGCCAACGCATCGGAACACCCGCCCGTCACGAAGCGCCCTCCGCTTCTGAAAAGCGGGCCAGCAGGTGGTCGAGCACCTCGGGCCACGCCGCGTGGGACCCCGAGTCTGCGATTTCGCGGGCCGCCTGTTCATTCATCCCCCCGGGCGTGGCCGCATGTTCCGAGAGATGGTCGAAGCGGACCGGAGATTGCTGCCGGGCTGCGAAGGCAAGGGCCTCGACCATCTCCGCGACGTAGCGATTCGTCAGGTCCGGGCCGACACCCCGGGCGGTGGACCAGCCGCTCCATTGCCCGAGCAGGTCGTAGAGCGGCGAAATCAATCCGGTCAGCGCCCACAGGACGTGGAGCTGTTCCTCGTCTTCGACCCTCAGCGGCTGGCCGATCGCCTCGAACATCTCCAGCACCCGGTCGTCCGCATTCAGCAGCGGGATCGGGCAGCGGCGGTGCGCCACCGTCGGCAACGGGATCGCGCGGCAGGCGTTGCGCGCCGGGGCGGCCTCACTCGCCAGATCTTCCAACGGCAGGAAGGTGACGAAGGAAACGACCCGGTGGTCCTCCCGGAAGACCAGCTCGCGCAGCACCCGCCGGGCGTCTTTCGGCCGCACCGCGAGGCAGACGATGTCCGACTCATCCAGCACCTGCTGGTTGTCCCCGCAACGCCGCACGGCGGCATGGCTCCGGGCCAGTTCGGCGGAGGTCCGCTCGTTTCGCGGGGAAACCCGGATCGAAAGCCCTTCGAGCCGCGAGCGGCAAAGACCCTCGACGACGGCGGCGCTGATCTTTCCGGTTCCGATGAATCCGATCTTCACGGTGGATGCTGGGTTGATTTCCAAAGGCTGCTCCGCGGAGCGGCGTCATGGTGATCCGACCCGGCCGCACCGACAATCGAATGTTCCCTCGACCGCCACGCTTGAAAGAGGATCTTCCCGCGGCAACCCCGTGAACTCGCCGCTGACGACCACACGGAATCCCTTCGGTTCCAAGGATCCAAGCTACCTCCAAGGGCAATCGCGGTCCTGTCAAAATTCAGACCGGCGAGCGAGTGGCATCCCGAACACTCAGCCCTTCACGGGCATTCAGAGCCCTCTCTGTTTGGGGGATACTGAGAGTCAGTGGCTTGTGAGGTTCGAGTCTTGTTCGTCCTATTGCCTCTCAGTTCGAGTCCACTGAAAGCGCACGTGGCATCGCTGTCACGGTCGATGGTTTGACAATCAAGGCTCACAAAATAGAAAAGGGGGATGGCTGAACCGCGTGGTGTGCTCGAGTGGAATCTGTCCGATTTGGCGGAGACAATGTGCCTCACGGAGTCCGATGTCCGTCTCTACTTCACCGATGGTCGACGGGTATCTTTCATGTTGGAGCGCCGCATTGCCTACGAGGTCCTAAACGGATCGCTCGCCCCGAGTGAAGGGGCAGGCTAGGACGTCCGAGATCTGGTTCCCTTTTGCGCGAATTGCCAGGCTGTCGTGCATCGGCGCCGAGACCGCGTCCTGGCTCTGGACGAACTCACAGCTATAATCGCCGGCCAAGCGAAGCCCTGAAAAACGCTAGAATCCATTACATGCAGCAGAAGACCATGCTACTGGCTTGGCTTTTTGAACGCCTTATATAGAGCTTCACCCAATTTTCTCTCACTCTTCACCCCGGACTTGACCGCCCGGTAGATTTGGGCATGCAGCGAATCCTCGGAACCGAATATCTTCGCCAACCCCAGCTGAGCTTTCCGCAACCGGGGCCTCTGAACTTTTCTCCTCCAACTTTCAGCGGTAAGACTACTCTGTTTGACCCAAAGCCCCTTCGCGTGAAAGTCAGCAACCAATAGCTGCGCGACCGAATCACCCAGGCCCGCGGCCACAGAAAGCCATTCGTGGCCCCATTCTTGGGAAAGTCGCTTGAGCCCACCCGCAGCAAACAGCGCTCTGCCTTGGTGCCGAAAATAATTTAAGCTCATTCGTAATGCGGACCTCTGGTCACCCTGAATTGCCAGATTAACAATACATAGATAACTGTAGGTCTCCCGCTCGCTCTCAAGATAGCTTCCCACAAACCATCTCTTTTCTAGTTTCTCCAACCATTCCCCCGCCGCTTCATGCCCGGATTCCGAAGCCTCTATGAAAAGCCGCTTTGCTTGGCCTTGATCTCGTTGAATATACTTCTCGGCATTAACTTTTCGGATTCTCGAACAGCTGGAAGTTCTCGGTAACCAGGCTTTGAAGGCATGCACGATTTTCGCCGCTGAGC
>JAKZES010000069.1 GCA_022548915.1 Verrucomicrobiaceae bacterium E54 | reverse complement strand
CGTCGAAGATCGAAGGGGTCCTCGCATTTCGCATTCTGGATGGAGTCACAGTCGTATTTCACCATTTGGCTACGGCATTCATGGTAGTTTGGACGGAACGAGCCGTCTTGCTCCTTCGATTTCCTCAGTCCGTGTCTTTCCGCGCTCCACTCTGCGGCGCGGCGCATGGTGTCGGGGATGTGGTTTCCGGTGAGGACGATCGGGGTGGGGTCGGCCGGGCTTGGTCTTGAAGTGGTATTTGCCGGTTCGCACGCCGCGCAATCTGGCGATGAGCTGGATGCTTTCGAGGAACTCCCCGGCGTTGTTGGTGCCCCCCGGTCGCAGTCGGCCCCTGGGCCGACCAACTCACATCCCGTTGGCAATTTGGGCTACTCCGGCCAGGTCTTCCAGCTCGACAGCCGGCCGGGGTAGGATTCGGGGCGGGAAAATGCTGCATTGACCCTCGCTGTCGGGGTTCTAGGCTGCCCCCGATGAAGGCAATCGCTCTCGCCGTGACCCTCGGTCTCGCCGGCACCCTGGTGTCGTGCACGACCGCAAGGAATTCCGTCGGGACCGCGAACCGCACGGTGGCCGCCGCCAACCGCACCTACGCGGACCGCGAGCAGATCGCGGCCCGCACCTACGAAACCGCGGGCCGCACGACCGAGACGGTCGGCCGGACATACGAGACCGTCCAGCGCACCTACGACAACGCGCCCGGAACCGTGCAGCGCACCGGCGGCACGGTTCAGCGGATGTACGACGCGATCGCCCGGACCCTCCGCTGAGGAAAGGCTCAGCGCTTCCGCCGCCGGGACCGCTTCTTCCTGCCCGAAGCCTGCGCCGTCTTCCCCGCGGCCGACTCGTCCGCAGCACGCACGACTTCAACGGTCGGCACCGCATCGAGCAACAGGGTGGCCACGAAAAGCACGACCGGCACGCTGAGCATCGCCAGCGGCATCGGAGCGCCAATGCCACCGCGGAGCATCGCGACCAGCAACAGACCCACGGCGGCGCCAAAGGCAATCACCACACCCATGCGCCGGCGCAGACCGTCTTCCCCGGCCAGCCAGGCCCCGCCGACCGACAGCACCAGCGCGAGGATCACCGCCGCCGCCACCGGCCAATGCGGGATCTCGGTCCGGCCCGTCAGGGTCGGAGCCCCCCGAACCGCCGCATCCAACCGAGGCAGGCGCTGCGCCCAGAGCCGGTTGGCCTTGTCGCCCAGGAGGCGCTCATCGGTGAAGAACAGCGGCCCCTCCCCGGCCAGGAACCCCTCCGGAAATTCCTCGGAAATCACGACCGTCGCCGGGGCCGCCGATCGACTTGGCGCCTCGTCCGGCAAATCGACCCGGCCGCGAAAATCGATCGGGATCCGCGGGCCATGGGCACCAAGCGCGATCTCGTGGCCCATGCGCACGCTCACATCGGTGTCGGGTGACAGCCCGAGCCGGGCAATCTCGAGCGCCAGCGGCACCGAAAAGATCACCCGGTCGGACCAGCGCGCCAGCAGGTAGGCGCGGCGCTCCTCGGCGCCCTCGGTCTCAATGCGCGTGAAGCCTGCCCACGACCGCTCCCCGCCGAACTCCGGGGCCAGTCCCACCACCCCGTTGACCACCGGCAGCTTGGTCCGGTCCCCGTTCACCGCCCCGTAGGGCATCGAGGCCTGCAGGAACGGCGGCGGCACCGGCACCGGAGCCGTGCTGTCCTTCACCACGTAGCCGATCACGGCCCGGTCGAACCGATCCATCGTCCCGCGCATCGCCTCCAACGCCAGCGTGTCCGGCTTTTCCCACTGCAGCGGATAGCCGAAGCCCACGCTCTCCAGCCCCGCCTCGCGCAGGCGAGCCAGCACCACCATCAGGTCGGCCGGCGGTGGCGGCGTGTGCTCGAAGTAGCGGTCGGGGTCGTCATCGAGAAAAAGCACCCGCAGTGGTGGCAGCGAAGCCGGAGGCTCCAGCCGCTCCACCGCCCGCGGCGACTCCGCCGTGCCCTCACCGACGATCCTGCCGTCCTCACCCGACAGCATCGCCAGCAGCCCGCGGTCCATCTTCTCCATCCAGCCGACCCGCGGCCCCACCGTGGCCACGAAGGCCGCCACGACAAACGCCGCAGCCGCCCCGACCCACCGTGGATGACCAACCCGAATCACCCCGCCACCGAAACCGGAATCCGGGTTCGTGGAAAGCGCGAAGCGAGCCTCCGCGTGGATCCTGGTCGCCCGCGCATCGCGTCAGGGCAGCTTGACTTCGACCCGGTAGAAGCCGGCGGGAGTCAATGGATCGGAATCGATCAGGGAGGCCGCCCCCCCGGTGCCGGGAATGTTGATCTGCGTGGCCACCGTTTGCCATGAACCGGCGGAGAGGTCGGCCGACCGCCACAGGGTGTAGAGCCGTTCCGCCGAAGACTCGTAGGAGACGCTGAAGCCGGATGCGTTCATCGCACCTTCCGACGAGAACGACGAGCCGCCGTCGTTGGGATCAGTGTCGGCGACATACTCGTCGTAATTACTCAGGCCATCCTTGTCGGGATCCGCCGTGGCTTCGGAATCGGAATCCACGGTGGTTCCGGTGCCACCGAAGTGTTCGCGGCGCCACGCGTCCGGAATGCCGTCGCCCACGCTGTCATCGGTGGGCAGCATGGTGCGCACGAGGCGCACGAAGTTGTCGATGCGCACGGCGTCGCCCTGCGGACCGTGCCCCGCCGAGTAGTCGGTGCCGTCGTCATGCTTCGGATCGCTGCGCTGGGCGCCGGCACCGTGGACATCCTGCCAGACCGAGTTCCAGTAGCCGTAGGCCGTGCCGAAGCACAGATAGACCCCCCAGCCGCCGCTGCCGGTCCAGGTCACATGGGTGGTGCCGGTCCAGTAGAACGGGTAATCCAGCGAACCGTCCTCGCCGCTGATGGACGTGCAGGAAAACACGGCATCGATCGCCGGCTGACCGTTGTGCCTGGGGGCGTTGTCGTAGTCGAAGAGGGTCTGCAGTTCCTTGGCGTCCGGCAGCCTCCAGTCATCGAAGCCGAGGTAGTTCTCGTCGTTCCGGGCCTGCGCCCAGGCGAGCGCCTCCTGCCAGTCCATCCCGGTCCCACTGTCGGCCTGCATCCACATCAGGCCGGTGGCCTCGTCGCGGATCGTGCCGTTGCCGTTGTCCGAGTAGTGGTTGAGGCCATAGAGCGGATTGCCCCGGACGCAGCGCACGTACATCGCCTTCGACTGTGGATAGCCCTTGATCCGGCCGTCGGCGAAGTTGAAGCCGAAGACCGTGGCATTTCCATCCATCGTGGTGCTCACATACTCCGTCGAGCTGAGATACTGGGCATCGATGAGACGCTCACCCGCCGCCGTGTCGCCGAAACCGAAGTCGAAGTAGGCGGTGTCGATGTAGGGGGTGATCCCCGAGGTGTCGGTCCCGGTGTAGCCGCTGGGGTCGGTGCCGCGAAAATCGACCAGCGAGTAGAGTTCCTTGATGGAGGGCAGGCGCCAGTCGTTGTAGCCGCCGAAGTTGTCGGCGTTGAGCTGGGCCACGTAGGCATCCGCATCGCCGAGCAGGATCTTGTCGTCGGCATCGATGTCGCCATCCCCGTCGGTATCCGGATCGCGCACCCAGGTGAGGCCGGTGACCTCGTCGGCGACCGTCAATCCGTCGGCACTCAGCGTGAAGCTCGGTGCGTTGCCGGCATGCTGGCCGTCCTGACCGTAAAATGCCGCCCCGCTGGCTGGCGGCACGATCTCCCCGTTGTTGTCGAAGCAGGCCGTCTGGCCGGTGTCCACGACCGGGTAGGTGCCGACCAGGATATCCGGATCGATCACCGTGATCGCGTCGGCCTGCGTGGTCGAATCACTGCCCTCGGGGCCGGTCACGGTCAGACTCACGCTGTAGACCCCGGGAGCGGTGAAGACATGCACGGGATTCGCGTCGCTGCTGCTCCCGCCGTCGCCGAACGACCACGCGTGGCTGCCGACCACGCCAGTCGAGGCGTCGGTGAAGGCCACGCTCAGGGGAGCCACGCCCGAACCCGGCGTGAAGGCGAACGATGCCGCAGGCGGACCGGAAGCCGCGACGACTTCGACAAGCCCGTCCCCCGTGTAGGAAAGCGTGCCCTGGGGGGTGGAGAAGACGATGGTCGCGCCGGGAAACCCCGGAGCGGTGTCCGACGGCACACTGAAGCTCGCCTCCACCACGAACTGGCTGGCATGCTGAATCGAGCCGCCCTCGAGCGTTCCGAGCGTCACGCTCGTCGGCGCGATTCCTGCGGGTGGCGGTGGCGGGAAGACCGACGAGTCGATCGTGAAAGTCACGGTGACGCTGCCCGATCCGGCTTCCACGACGGTCGGTGAGGCCGATGAGATGTCATTGGCGTTGGCGGGCAGGGCGAGTGCCAGCAGGGCAAGGGCTCCGAACGTGCTGGCGACGGTGCTGCTGGACTTGGTGCGGGGTGTTGTCATGACGCGGGAGATGGTTTGTTTCACATCACCGCCCAGCACAGCACCCGCATGTTAAGCCTTGATGTCAGAGCCGCGGAATACTGTTAAGCTTGCGTAAAAGTCGGTGAAGCACCAGGGCCTCGACCAGCGGCTGACCGGCGTCGAGCCGGTCAAGCCGGTGACCGAGATCCTGCTTTAGCGTATCAGGACCCCACTATCTACGGTACGCGACGTAGATGCAGTGCCTTGGCTTCTTGGACTTCGCGTGGGGTTTGGCCGGATGGGCTTCGACCTGAAACCCGGCCCGCTTGAGCATCTTCTCGAAGGCCGGTGTCGGATGGGCCATCCAGTAGGCGGCACGACCGTCCGGCGCGAGCGCTTCGCGGATGCGGGCGAGGAAGGAGGGCGTGTAGAGGCGCTCGTTTTCCCCGGTGATCAGCATGTCGGGGCCGTCGTCGATGTCGATGAGGATGGCGTCGAAGCTTCCCCTGCCGTGCTTCGCGAGGCAGTCGAACAGGTCGCCCTCGAAGACCCGTGTCCGCTCATCGGCAAGGATCGGGCCGTTGTGCTCGGCGAGGAATGTGCGGTTCCACTCGATGATCTCCTGCATCAGCTCGGCAACCTCGACGGTGGCGGGTCGGCCGATCAATTCAAGCACCCGCCGCAGCGTGAAGCCCATGCCAAGACCACCGATCAGCACCTTGGGATGCGGAACCCGCGAAGCTTCGCCCTCCGCCAAATGCGCGCATCCGAGGTCGGCGAGCATTTCCTCGGAATGCGTCAGCCGGGTGCTCATCAATTCCCGTCCGTCGTTCTTCAGGTAGAAGTGACCGTCGTGCCGGTGCAGCGAGAACAGCGTGCCATCGGCAAGACGGGCCTCGGCGAGTTGAACGTAGGGTTTCACGAATTCGGAGCCTCGGTGGATGGCGCGCCCGGACAAGCCTGAAGGGACCTACGCCAGCCCGTCTCCCCCGCTCTGGCGCAGCGCTTCGTAGAGAGTGATGCCGACGGCGGTGGAAAGATTCAGGCTGCGCGTGCCACCCGGGCGCATCGGCACGCGCACGGCCCGGCCGCCGGCCTCGCGGACGATCTCCTCGGGCAGTCCCCGCGACTCGCACCCGAAGACCAGATAGTCTCCGGAACGGAAACCCGCCTCCCACAGGCCGGTGCCGGCCTTGGTGCTCAGGTACCAGAAGCGGCTGCCGATTTCGGCCGTCGAGACCAGCTCCTCCAGGCTCTCCCAGACTTCCAGGTCGACCTCGTGCCAGTAGTCGAGCCCGGTGCGGCGGACGTGCTTGTCGTCGAGTGAAAAGCCCAGCGGCTTGACCAGGTGCAGTCGCGACCCGGTCGCCAGCGCCAGCCGTCCGGCGGCCCCGGTGTTGTGAGGAATTTCGGGGGCGACCAGGACGATGTGAAACATGGAATGTTAGATGTCGGATTTCAGATTCTGGAGGCAACGGACGGTGCGGGTCATCGCCCGAAGTGATCCCAACCGCCAGCGAAGGTTTCGCCCTCCTCGGCCAGCCGTCCGATGACGGTGAGCGGGTTAAAATCCGCGGGCCAGGTGTCCGCTTTCCACTTTCCGGGCTCGAGCGCGACCAGCAGCTCGTAGTCCTCGCCGTCGGTCATGGCCTGCTCAATCGTGCAGCCGCGGTGGCGCGGCAGGGCCTCGCGCTCGACGACCGCGCCGCAGCCGCTCGCCCTGGCCAGTCGCGGCAGGTCCTTCGCGAGTCCGTCGGAGAGATCCATCATGGCCGTGGCTCCATGCGCGGCGAGCCATTCGGCTTCGCTCAGGCGGGGCTGGAAGGTGAGGTGGCGCCCCCCGATCGAACCACCGAGGCGGCCGGTCACGGCCAGCAGGTCGCCGGGTTTTCCTCCCGATCGCAGGACGACCGCTCCCCGTGCCACGCTGCCCTCGCCGGATACCGAAATGACCGCCGCCGAACCATCGGGGACCCGGGTCGTTTCGCCTCCGGCCAGCACCCCGCCGCAACGATCCAGGCAGCGTTTCACGCCGCGGTAGAGTGCCTCGGCCCAGCGCACCGGCGTGTCGGCGGGCAGGGCCACGGTCACCATCAGATGCTCCGGGCGTCCGCCCATGGCGGCGAAGTCACTCACCACCCTCGCCACGGCCTTCCAGCCGACCTTCGACGCCGGGGTGTCCGGCTCGAAGTGGACGCCGGCGACGATCGCGTCGGTCTTGAGCAGGCGCAGCCGGCCACGACCCGGATCGATCACGGCGCAGTCGTCGCCGGGGCCGGCGATCATGCCCTCCTGCGGGAAACCCGCGACAAGGCGGTCGATCAAGGCGTCCTCTCCGATGTCGCGCAGGCGCTTCATGTCTCCGGCAGGGTGAACCACTCGAGCAGCTGCCCGACCTCGAGGAAGACGGTGGTGCCGTTGAAGAACATGTGAATGCCGATCGGCGCCCAGATCGACCCGCTCCATTCGTAGGACAGGGCCAGCAGCACCGCGAGGAAGGCCAGCGGCAGAAGCGCGATGGAATTCTGGTGAACCATCGCGAAAAGCAGCGAACTGAAAGCCACCGCCGCCCAGCGACCGGCGAAACGTTTCGCCACGGGATACAGGTAGCCGCGGAAGATCACTTCCTCGGTGATCGGGGCCACCACCACGGCGGTGAGGCATAGCATGGTCAGCACGGCCGGATCGTCGCCGGCCTCCTTGAAGGCCTTCACCACATCCTGGGCGGCATCCTCCAACTCCTGGTGGCCGAGCTGGGCGAGCAGCCAGTCCTGGTATCCCACCAACTCGAGCCCGGCGGCGAAAAACCCGGTCGCCACCGTCGCCAGCATCCCCGCGCCGATGACGATCAGCACCGTGAGCACCACCGGCACCGGCCGCCAGCGCAGGCCGAGCCACTGGACCGGATGCTGGCGCCACGCGACGACGCCGATGACCATCGCCATGAGGAAAAACTGCACGGCGGCATTCACCGCGAGCACCAGCACGCCGATCTCGACCGGTTGCCCGGTGGCCGGCACCAGCGTGGCCGCCAGGGGAAAGATCCCGTAGAAGACGACGAGGAACCCGACAACGCCGAGGTCCATCGGCAGGTAGATCCCCTCCGCGACGCGCCAGCCTCCCAGGCCGGGACCGCGAGGCACGGTGGGCGGCCGGGGCGGCTGCGCGCGCTGCATGAAAACCCCGCCGCCAAAAGCCAGCAACGCCAGCACCAGGAACCCGGCACTCATCCAGAACTGAAAATCGGGAGGCACGCGCGGACTTTGCGCGCGGCACTCCCCCGCCGCCAGTGGAAAGCGACTCCGCGTGCTTGCCCCCGGCGGCGATTCGACCGACGGTGCGCGCGTCACCCGCCCGTCCCGCGCCATTCACTCGCCCGCCGACAATCCCTATCGCAAGCTGAGCCGCCGCCGCTTCTCGGAGCCGCTGCTGCTCCTTCTGCTGTTCCTCTTCGGCGTGTGGCTGTGGGACAACCACCTCGGCAGCCCGCGCGTCCCCCATCTCGCCGGTGACCCGGTCCAGACCTGGGAGCTGACCATGCGCAAGGCCGACCGGGACCTGCGCCTGGCCGAGGGCACCCGGCACCTGCCGCCCTTCGTGCAGTCGCTGCTCGGCATCGATCCGCTGTCGCAGACGCTGGACCGCCAGATCGAGTCCTTCGAGCTGCTGGTCCGCTCGCGCCACCGCCACGACGAAGACGAGGCGACCCGCGAGATCGGCGATGAAGGGGCCTTTGCGCTCGGGGTGATGATCGCGCTTCAGGGAGATGGAAATGCGGCGGCCGCTCCTTTCGCGCAACTGGGCCTGGCCGCTCCGCCCCCGCCCGAGGAGGTGATTTCCCGGATCATCCACGGTCGCGAGCACTGGTGGGACATGGCCTACCTCGAGGCCCTCGACATTCCGGAAAACGACTACGCCGGGAAGCTGGTCGACTCCCGCACCCGCCACCTTGTCGGCAATGCCATCAAGTCGCGCGGCGTGGTGCTCGCCCTCGGACTCGGCGGCCTGATCTTCATCCCCGGCACCCTGCTCGCCTTCTTCCGCGCCGGCCGCACCCGGGAGCCGGTCAACTACAGCCACCGCTGGCACCTGTCCTTCGGGCTGGGGGTGTTCCTTCTCGCCTACCTCGCCTTCGTCGGCTTCGGCAACCTCTACAGCCAGGGCCTGGGCCTGGTCGCGACCGGCCAGGATCCGGTGATGTCGCCGCCGGTGTATCTCACCGTCGCCACCGTCTCGATGTTCCTCCCCGCGCTGATCGCGCTCGGGCTGATGTTCCGGCGGCCACGGCACGCGATCAGCCGCCTCGGTCTGGCCGGGCCCTTCGACGGGCGGATGGTGCTCGGCTCCTTCGCCATCCTGCAGATCATCGAGTTCGGCCTGCGGATGACGATCGACGCCTCCGGCCCCATCGACCCGACCGGCGGCCTGAGCCCGGAAGAGTCCGGGCCCTGGGGTCTTGCGTTCGGGATCGCCACCGCCTGCCTGGCGGCACCCGTCGCCGAGGAAATCGTCTATCGCGGCGTCCTGTTCCGCTCGCTGGCGAACCGCCTGAAGATCTGGCCGGCGGTCGCCATCTCATCCATTGTCTTCTCGCTGGTCCACTTCTACACATGGCCGAGCCTGATCATGGTCGCCATGGTCGGCGCCGCCTGCGCGCTCGCCTACGTCTCCAGCCGGGCGCTGCTCACCGCCATCGTGCTCCACGCCCTTTACAACGCCGCCATCAAGATTCCGGAATGGATCGTTTACCAAACTCCGCTATCATGATGACGACGGACCGCCCGCTTCGTAAATGAGTCACGAATCCTTCCAGGCCCCGGAACTCGCGCAGCTTGCCGCCCTGCTTCCCAACCTCGAATTCCAGACCTTCATCGCGCAGGGTGGAATGGGCGCGGTCTATCGAGCCCGCCAACGGTCGCTGGATCGCGACGTGGCGGTGAAGATCCTGCCCCGCGAGCTGGGTGCCGACCCGGAATTCCACGCGTCCTTCGAGGTCGAGGCCAAGGCGATGGCACGCCTCAACCACCCGAATCTGATCTCGGTTTACGATTTCGGCGATGTCGACGGCATGCCGTACATCGTGATGGAGTATGTCGACGGCAAGTCGCTCTACCATTCCGCCTGGAACAAGCAGATCGATCCGAAGGTGGCCGTCGAGATCGTCGCGGGCATCTGCCGCGGACTGGCCCACGCCCATGAAAGCGGCGTGATCCACCGCGACATCAAGCCGGCCAACATCCTCCTCACCCCAAAGGCGGAACCGAAGATCGGTGATTTCGGGCTGGCGCGACCGGCGGGCCACGACGGCCCCGGACTGGTCATGGGCACGCCGGGCTATTCGGCCCCCGAGTTCCTGGAAGACTACGAGTCCGCCGACGAGCGGGCGGATCTCTACGCTGTCGGCGTGATCCTTCACGAACTGGTGACCGGACAACGCCCCGACCTCGCCCCCGGTGAGGAGCGCAAGCCGACCGGCAACCTGCGCCTCGACAAGATCTGGCGCAAGGCAACCGAGACGGATCCGAACCGCCGCTACGCCTCCGCCGCCGAGATGGCCGCGGAGCTCGAGGGCTGGCTCAGGAATCCCGGCCCCAAGAGTGCCGGGCCCCCGCCACCGGCCGCCACCTCGCCGACCCCCAAGCTGGCCGCCACCCCCCGCACTCCCGGGAGACCCCTTCCAGGAAAACCGCTGCCGGGAAATCCCGCGGCCGGCAAGCCGGGCGCCGCGCCGGCACCCCAGGTTGCCATGAGTTCCGGCTCGAATTGGGCCATCATCCGCAACCTGCTCATCATCGCGGTGCTGCTGGTCGCCATCGGCTTCGCCTGGAAGGCCTACGAAGGCAAGAAGAAGGAGAATGCCGAAAAGAAGGCCCGCTACGAAAGGGAGCAGTACGAGGCGCGCAAGCAGGCGGAACTCGAGGCCCGGCGCCGCGCCGAGGAAGCCCGGCGCAATGCCCAGAAACCGCCGACCCCGCCACCACCGGACGTCGAGCCTCCCAAAGTGGAGACGCCGATGGAAACCCTCGAGCGCCTCCGCACGGAACTCGCCCGGGGAGGTCGTGCCGAAATGCCCAAGGGCACGATCCGCAAGGGTGAGCGCGACTTCTTCGTGGTCGAGAAACCGCTCAGCTGGCACGAGGCGGCCGCCTTCGCCGAGGATCACGGCGGCTACCTCGCCATCGTTCACTCGACCGACGACATCACCGGCTTCGAAGAGCTGGTGCCGGAAAACGGCAGCCTCTGGATCGGTGCCGGGCGCTCCGTCGGCGGGCGCTGGGTGAACATCGACGGCACCGACTGGTCGCTGGCCAAGGATCCGCCGGGGGCCGGCAACTACGCCACCATCAACGGCCTCGGTCTGCTCCGCGCCCGCCGCCGGACCGACCGGTTCCCCTTCATCATCGAGTGGCGGCGCGACGGGTCGAACCCCGCCACCCTCGCCGCCATGCTCGGCCGGACCCGCGAGACGCTCGACGCCCCGAATCCGAATTTCCCCCCCGGCACCGAGTCGCAGGACGCCCGCTACTTTTCCATCATCCGCCGCGACGTGGAACGCCGCGAAGCCGAAAAGCTGGCCCGGCAGGCGGGCGGCATCCTCGCCGTGCCCGCCACCGAGATCGAGGCCGACTGGCTCGAGTCCCGGGTTGCCGAACTCGACGCGCCCAAGGGTTTCTGGCTCGGTGCCTCCCGCGAGGGCGAAGTCTGGACCTGGGACACCGGCGAGGAGTGGAAATTCGCACGCTGGGGTGCCGATGCCGGTGGCAACGAGTCCGCGCTGGTCCTGATGCCCGGCGACGGCTGGCACGACGCCGACCCGGAGGAGACCGCCTCGGGATTCATCATCGAGTGGAGCAAGGATGCCGAAGCCGCCGAGGCCCGGCCCGAGGATCTTGGAAATGCCGACCCCGGCCTGGCGGAACTCCGGACCAAGGCCGGCGAACTCGTCGAGCAGGCCATCAAGGAGCGGGACGACAAACTTGCCGCCAATGCGCGCACCTTCAGCTGGGACCTCGACGTCTGGTTCCGCGGGCTCAATTTCGCCGACCGCGAGGCGTGGAAGCCTCATGTCGACGGGCTCAAGGCCATGGTGCAGGGCAACCGCGTCCCCGCGCCTGAACAATTCGGTGCCGACAACCCGGTCCAACTTTCACCGCAGATGGGCAAGGTCTGCACCTACTGCTACACCAAGCAGCAGGAGATCGACGAAGCACACGAGAGCAAGCTCGGCAGGCTGCGCGATGCCTACGTCACCCGCCTGCTCCAGTCGGCCAACGAAGCCCGCGAGAGGGGCCAGGGCGCCCTCGCCGACAAGCTGCAGCGCTTCGCCGCCGACGCCGAAGACTTGGATGCATGGGTCGACTCGATGACGGATTGATCCGGGCCCCGGCCCGAAATCCCGCCGGGATAAAAAACTCCTCGAAAGGTGTAACCTCCCGCCGCCAACGGCTCAGGAAGCGGATGACATGACCCCATCTGAACCATCCCACTGCCCGAAATGCCATTCCGAGATTCCCGGAGACAGCCCGGGTGGCCTCTGCCCGAAATGCGTCCTTGAAGGTGCCGCCGCCACCCCGAGCGCCACCAGCACCGGCCACAAGGCGGGCAGCCCTCCATCCGTGCAGGAGATCGCACCGCACTTCCCGGATCTCGAAGTCCTCGAACGGATCGGCACCGGTGGCATGGGCGCGGTCTACAAGGCACGGCAGCCGCAGCTCGACCGCATGGTCGCCCTCAAGATCCTCTCCCATGATCTTGCCGCCGATCCGTCCTTCACCGAGCGCTTCAACCGCGAGGCCAAGGTCCTGGCACGCCTCAGCCATCCCAACATCGTCGGCATCCACGACTATGGCACCGCCGGCCCCTACTGCTACCTGCTGATGGAATTGGTCGACGGCGTCAACCTGCGCCAGGCGATGCAGGCCGGAAGGTTCAGTCCCGCCGAGTCGCTGGCGATGGTCGAGGAGATCTGCTCGGCCCTCAAGTTCGCCCACGAAGAGGGCATCCTCCACCGCGACATCAAGCCGGAGAACGTCCTCATCGATTCCAAGGGCCGCGTGAAGATCGCCGATTTCGGCATCGCCAAGATGGTCGGTGAGGACGATCGCCCGGACGTCACCCTCACCCTGCGGGGCTCGGTGCTGGGAAGCCCCCACTACATGGCCCCGGAGCAGATTGAAACGCCGGGCGACATCGACCAGCGGGCCGACATCTACTCGCTCGGGGTCGTCTTTTACGAAATGCTCACCGGCGAGCTGCCCCTCGGACGCTTCGCCCCGCCTTCCCAGAAGGCCGCGATGGACGCCCGCATCGACGACATCGTTCTGAGGACCCTGGAAAAAGAGCGGCAGGCCCGCTTCCAGTCGGCCGAGGAGGTCATGACCCAGGTCGGCGCCGTGGCCGAGCGCCCCCGACCCCCTGCCGCACCGGCACCCGACCGCGATGCCGGAGGCACCGCCGGCAGCCTGTCGTCGGCCACCCTCACCGGCGTCAGCCTGGCGATCCTGATCGCGACGGCCATCCTCACCAGCGGCTCCATCTTCAGTTACAAGGTCACCAAGGTGATCGGGGGCATCGGCCTGAGCTTGAGCGCCATCGTCGCCATCGTTGGGTTCATCCTCGGCTGCGTCGCACTCACGGGGATCCGGCGCTCGGGCGGGAGGACGTCAGGATTGGGTCTGGCGGTTTTCGGGACCGTCGGCTGGCTCATCCTCATGATACCGATGGTCGGATCGCAGTTCCTGATGATGCCGATGCCGGGCTCGGGCGGCGGGATCTCCTTCGGGCCATGGGTGCTGATCGTGTTTCTCATCCTGCCCGCCTTCCTCGCGGCGTTCGTGCTCGTTCGCACCCTGCGCCGCTGGGCGGGAGGGGTGCCCCGTGAGGATGGTGGCCGCGATTTCCCGGGAATGGGCCGTGGACTCGCGCTCGTGGTGTTGCTGGCGCTCGCGGGACCGATCCTCCTCCTGACGATCCCCCGCTTTCTGCCGGAACCGGAAGTTGGAATGTCTCACGCCGAAAGGCAGGTTGAAGCCGTGAAGCGGGAGTCGGAACGGATGATGGCTGCCTGGGAAATGAACGCCGTGGTTGAATCCTCGGGCATGAACTGGCATCGCGGGGGGCCTGAGGTGATCCTGCCACTGAAGATCCACGACAGCTTCCGCGCCGAATTCCGCCTGGCGCTCTACGACGGCAAGGGCAATCCGAAGCGATACAGCCAGGTCGGCCCCTGGGAACCGGCCCAAAGGCGGACCCGCATCAGGGTCGAGGATTTTGAGACTTGCCGACTCCACATCGGCACCATCATCGATTCCGAGGAGGTCCACTGTGGGATTGCAGCGCTTGTCGGAAGCACCGGTCAAAGCGGATTCATGGTTGCCGACACCGACTTCGCGGAATGGAACTTCAATGTGCCGGAGAACCAGCGACTCGACGTTCCGCTCGCCACTGCGGGAACCTACGAAGCCACGATCGCGAGGCTCGAAGAGGAAGTCGATGGAAAGACCGAGCTGAACGGTGTGCTCCGGCTCGAAGTTCGCCTGCTCGAACGGTGATGGCCGATGGACGGTGCCATGACCCGATCACCCCGACGCCATGCCTGAGATCAAGACCTTCGCCCAGTCCGGAGCCCAAGCGTTCCACACCACTCGCTGGACGATGGTCATGCGGGCCCGTGGCGATGCACCCGAGGCCCGGGTGGCGCTCGGAGATTTATGCGAAGCCTACTGGACGCCGGTCTATCGCTTCCTGCGCCGCGAGGGTCGCGACGAGGACGAAAGCGAAGAACTCGCGCAGGAGTTCTTCTCGCGGCTCCTGTCCGGCCAGGCCATCGACAAGGCGGACCCGGGGAAGGGCCGCTTCCGCTCGTACATTCTCGGAGCACTCAAGCACTTCCTCTCCGACCGGCGCCGGGCAGAGGGACGCCAGAAGCGCGGTGGTGATGCGATCATCGAGTCCATCGAATCCCGCGACGGCGAAACGTCGCCGGAGATGCAATTGCCCGACGCCGGCGCGACGCCGACCGATGCCTGGTTCGACCGGCATTGGGCTCTGGCTGTCATGGAGCGGGGGCTGATCACCGTGGAGAAGTCCTTCGGCGAGACGGCGAAGAAACGTCAGTTCGAAGTGCTCAAGCCGTGGCTGGTCGGCGACGTCCAAGGCCTTTCGCAGGCCGACGCCGCCGCGGAGCTGCAAATGAGCCCGGGAGCCATCAAGGTCGCCATCCACCGGCTGCGGCAGAAGTTCGGCGACGCGATCCGCCGGGAGATCGCCGAGACCGTGGACACCGAGGAAGAAATTGCCGAGGAACTCCGCTACCTCATCGAGGCGCTGCAGGCGGATTGAAGGGAGCAAGGACTGGGGAGAGCGGCTTTGCAAGCCGCTTGTCTGGACCGGCAGTATGCAGCGGCTTCCAAAGCCGCTCTCCTCATTTCACTGGTTCCGCATGAAATCGGCGACCTGATAGAAGAAGGCGTCGAGCTGCTCCCGCACCTCGCCTTCGATGCCGCACTCGTCCATCGCCTCCCCCATGAGCTCCACCCAGCGATCCCGCTCCGGTTCGCCGATGGCAAAGGGCGCATGACGCATCCGCAGACGGGGGTGCCCCCTGCGCAGGGTGTAGCCCGGATCGCCGAGCAGCCGGAACTTGAGAAACATCTTCAGCCGGTCTTCGGAACCCTGCCAGTCGTCGTCGGGATACATCGGACCGAGCAGGTCGTCCTTCTTCACCCGGCGATAAAATGCCGCCACCATCGAGGCGATCCCCTCGCCCCCAACCTCATCCGCGACGCGTTGCTCCATGCTTTCCACACCCCCGGCGATAACGGCGGGTCCGCGAATGCTCAAGCCCGCACCTCGCACCAGCCGGCGGACCAGGTCGCCTTCAGCCGCAGTCCGAAGAGCCGCGACAGCCGGGGGTCGGTGAGCACCTCCTTCTTCGGCCCGTCGGCGAAGACCCGGCCTTCCTTGAGCATCACCACGCGCTGGATCTCCGGGGGAATCTCGCCGGGATGATGGGTCACCCAGATGAGGGTCCGACCCCGCTTGAGCAACTTCCGCAGGACCTTCTGCAAGCCGGCCGACGCCGCGAAATCAAGGGCGGTGGTCGGCTCGTCGAGAACCAGCACGCCGGGGTCGTGGGTCAGCGCCCGCGCGATCAGGAAGCGGCGTTTCTCGCCGGAGGACAAGCGACCGAAAGGCCTCTCCACCAGTTCCTCGGCCCCCATCGCATCCACCGCGCGCGACGCTCTTTCGCGATCCTTGATCGAAAATCGCATGCCGGGCACGACGCCGTAGGATCCGCGCAAGGCCGACAGCACGACCTGGAAGGCCGGCTCGTCGGGATCGAAGCGCGAGACCTCCTCGGGCATTACCAGGCCGATGCGATGGCGCAGGGTCTCGATGTCCCAGAACTCCTCGCCGAAAAGCCGGCAGTCCGCGTCCTCCGTTGCCTCGATCCGCAGCGATCCCGCGAGCACCTGGAGCAGCGTGCTCTTGCCCGAGCCGTTCGGCCCGAGGATGGCGACGCTTTCCCCCTCGCGAAAGCTCAGCGAAACCTCCTGCAACGCGGCGATCGAGGCGTCGTCGCCGCGCCACACGGTCGCGTTCGCCAGCTCGAGCACCGTCTGCATCACTTCCGTTCCTCGCGCAGCCGCTGCGCGAAGCGCTTCACGTAGTCGTTCCCACGCTTCCCTTTCAGGGCCTCCTCGATCCAGGCGTCCGGCACCTTTGCCGAAACTCCCAGACGGGTCAGGGCGTTGAGCAGGTACTGCGTCGAGTAGTCGCCGACATCCTTGTCCAACTCCGCCAGCAGCGCCTTCTCCGCCATCTGCGTCTCCCCGGCCGCGTCCAGGACTTCGGCGGCCAGCACGCGATTCACCGGAGCGTCGTCCTCGAGCAGCGGGCGCACCCCTTCCGCATCCTCCCGCACCAGCCTGCCCACCAGGCCCCAGTAGCGTTTGACCAGGTCGTCGGATCTCAGTGCCTCCTGCAGGCGCTGATCCTCCCCGCGTTCGCCGGAAGTGGCCACGAAGGCGAGATCGAGCACGCCATCGTAATCAAAATCCTCGGACCGTGCGAAGGTCGCCACCGGGAGATCCGGGCACAGCATTTCGAACATCGGCTCGGGGATGATCCCGGTGTCCTTGACCTCGGCCATCTTCGCCTTGAGCCGCTCCCGCATCGCCTTCAGGCGGTCGGCATGCTGCGGGTCGCCGGCGAGGTTGCGGATCTCCCAGGGGTCCGCCTCGAGGTCGAAAAGCTCCTCGACCGGCTGCGGTGTCTCCCAGATGCGCCGGTGGGCCTCGTCGAGCGTCCCTTCCTGCCACGCCTTGCGCCACGCCACCCACGACGGCTGGCCAAACTGATAGTAGCTGTAGGGTGCCGCCGGCAGGTACGGCGTGAAACGGCGGATGTACTTCCAGCGCCCGTCGGTCCATCCACGACGCATGCCGTAGATCTCGTCGAAGCGGTCGGCGAAAAGGAACACGCCGTCCTTCGGCGGCGTCCGGTGTTCTCCGAGGAACGCCCGCCCCTGCATCTGGGCGGGCTTTTCCATGCCGATCAGCGACAGCAGCGTCGGCGCCAGATCGACGAAGGCGACCGGTTCATCGATCGTCGCGCCCGGCTCGAAGGGAGAAAGGTGCTTCCACTTCTCCGGCACCCGCACGATCATCGGCACGCGCACCCCGGTGTCCTTGAGGTAGCGCTTGCCACGCGCCGTGGGGCCGCCGTGGTCGGCGTAGTAGAAGACGATGGTGTCCCCGGCGAGGCCCGCCTTTTCCAGGTCGTCGAGCACCTTGCCGACCTGGGCATCGAGCTGACTCAGCTTTTCGTGGTAGGCGGCGAAGTCGTCGCGGAATTCCGGCAGATCGGGCAGGTGCGGCGGCAGGTCGATCTCCGAGGGCTTCAGGCGGTAGGGCGGCTTGGCCCGCTTGCCGGGGAAGAGCGAACTCTCGTGGGAGACGGTGAAGTTGAAGACCGCGAAGAAGGGCTGGCCCTCCGCCCGCTTGCGGTAGTGCGCCTTGCCCGAGCATTCGTCCCAGATCGCCCGGTCGTCGCCCTTGATGTTGAAGTCGGTCTTCGACGCATTCGTGCAGTAGTAACCCTGCTCGCGCAAGTAGGTGACGTAGGGCTTGAACTCCGCCGGGATGGCATGGCGGCTGCGCATGTGCTGGGTGCCCTGGCTGGGGGCATGGACGCCGGTGAGAATCGTCGATCTCGCCACCGCGCAGACCGGTGCATTCGAGTAGGCGTGAAGAAAGCGGTTGCCCTGTTCGGCGAGGCGATCGAGGCGCGGGGTGGCCGCCTGCTGGTTGCCGTAGCAGCCAAGCCAGTGGGCGGCATTGTCCTCACTGGTGATCCACAGGATGTTCGGCTTGTCCGCCGCCCGGGCGGTGATCGCGAGTAGCAGGAGGGCGAGAATGCGCATGCACCCTTAAGCCACCGCAGCCGCGGGGCTGACAATCGAATTCCTCAGCGGATTCAGCGGATCGGCACTCAGCTGGCGGTCACGGGAACCACCAACGTCGGCACCACGGCCTTGCGAACCATGCCCTCGGCCACCGAGCCGATCAACAGGGACGCAACCATGCCGTGGCCATGGGACCCGAGGACCATCAGGTCGGCCCCGTTCTCCTTCACGTAGTCGAGCAGGGCCTGCAGCGGACTGCCGTCGACCAGATGGCGCTGCACGCCCTCAACGTCGGCGGCGATCGCATCCAATCGCTTCTTCGCCCGGCGACCCGCTTCCTCGTGGAAGGTGTGCATGGCCGGGAACTCGTCCGGAGTGAATCCATAAGCGGTGTAGGCGGGTTCGCGCTCGAGCACGTGGACGAGGTGAAGCTCCGCACCGAAGGCCTTGGCCTGTGCCACCGCAGTCTCGACGACCAGATCGGTGGCATCCGAAAAATCAATGGCAGCAACGATCGTTTTCATGGTCTCCCACGCTAGCCGCAGATCCCGGGCTTGGCCAGATGCAAACGAGTCCCTGCCGAAGGAATCGCAAACGATGCGGGATTCGGCCATGACAAGCCCCGGATCCCGGTCCACGCTCGCTTCATGATCAAGTTCCTCCACACCCGCATCCGCGTTCAGGACCTCGACCAATCGATCGCTTTTTACTCGAAACTGGGCTTCGTCGAAAAGGAACGGAAAGGCTCGCCGCAAGGCAACCAGCTGGCCTTCCTCGAGCTGCCCGGCAACGACGCCTTCCTCGAGCTGACCTGGTCGGAGGACTACAAGACCCAGTGCCCGGAGGACCTGATGCACATCGCCGTCGGCGTCCCGGACATCGTCGACTACTGCGACAAGCTGGAGAAGGACGGGATCGAGATCTGGCCCGGCGGCTGGCGCGAAAAGTTCACCTCGGGCGAGCGCAAGATGGCCTTCGTCACCGACCCCGACGGCTACGAGGTCGAGATCCTCGAACGCTGAGGGTGGCTGCCCCGGCCCGGGGCAGCCTGGCCGCCGTAGCCTTGGCGAAGGAGGGGCCGTGATGGCGGCGGCCCGCCGCAAGCAGAGGCCAAGGAAATCCGCTGAGCAATCCGCACGTCGTGCTTGGCAAGCCTTCCCGCGAGGACCGATTCTGCCGCCATGGGTGGCAACTCCAGCGAGCCCCCGTGGCCGCTGCTGCTGGCCTCGGCGGTCGTCTGCGGCCTTGCCACGCTGGGGGGAATCTTCGCCCAGCGGTTTCCCGGCCTGGAGAACATCGCCACCGCCCTTTACGCCACCGCCTACCTCGCCGGCGGCTGGGATGCCGCGCTGGACACCCTGGGCAAGCTCAAGCGCTTCCGGCTCGACATCCATTTCCTGATGCTCGCCGTCGCCCTCGGCGCGGCCTTCATCGGCGCCTGGTGGGAGGGCGCCGCGCTGCTGTTCCTCTTCTCGCTGAGCAACGCGCTGGAAGGCATGGCGATGGCGCGCACCGACCGCGAGATCCGCAGCCTGTTCCGCGAGGCACCGAAGCAGGCACTGGAGGTGCTGCCCGACGACACGACCCGCGAGATTCTCATCGAGGCCCTGGTGCCCGGCACGGTCGTCCGCATCCTGCCCGGCGAGCAGTTCCCCGCCGACGCCCTGATCCTGAGCGGTGAGAGCGCGGCCGACGAATCCACGCTCACCGGCGAGGCGGTGCCGGTCGGCAAGCAGGCCGGCGACACCGTCTTCAGCGGGACACTCAACACCTGGGGCCGGCTCGATGCCAAGGTCCTGCGCCCGCCCGGCGACAGCGCCCACGCCCGGATCATCCGCCTCATCCGCGAGGCCCAGGCCAGCAAGGCGCCGTCGCAGCGCTTCACCGACCGCTTCGGCACCGGCTACACCATCGGCATCCTCGGGCTGGCGCTGGCGATGTTCCTCATCTGGCACTTCACCTTCGGCATCCCCGCCTTTGTCCCGGAAGACGAGGGACGCTCGGCCTTCTACCGGGCCATGACCCTGCTGGTGGTCTGCTCGCCCTGTGCGCTGGTCATTTCCATTCCCAGCGCCGTCCTCACCGGCATCGCCGCCGGCGCGCGCCGCGGCATCCTTTTCCGCGGCGGCGTGGCGCTGGAGAATCTCGCGACCATCGATCGCCTCGCGGTGGACAAGACCGGCACGCTCACCCACGGCGAGCTTGAACTCACCGGCATCGAGGTCCTCGGCGGCGGCGGGGAAGACGATCTGCTCGCCGTCGCGGCGGCCCTCTCACGTCATTCCACCCACCCGCTTTCCCGCGCGATCGTCGCCGCGCAGCTGAAGCGCCAAGCCCCGCGGCTCGACAGCAGCGACTTCAAGTCGATCGCCGGCAAGGGACTCCGCGGCGCGGTCGGGGGCCGCGACACCGTGCTCGGCCGCCGGGCGCTGTTCGCCGAAAGCAGCCCGCTCCAGAACCTCCCCGATCCCGAACCCGGCCTCACCGAGGTGCTGGTCGAGTCCGGCGATCTCGCCGGACGCCTGCTGCTCCGGGACGCGCCCCGACCCGAGGCCGTCGACACCGTTCGCCAACTCCGCGACGACGGCATCGAGGTCACCATGCTCACCGGCGACCGCGAGGAATCCGCCGCACTCGTCGGGCGCGAACTCGGCCTGCGTGACTGGCGCTCCGGGCTGCACCCCGAAGACAAGGTCACCGCCATCCGCGGCTGGCGGGAGCAGGGCGAGCGGGTGGCGATGGCCGGCGACGGGGTCAACGACGCCCCCAGCCTGGCCGCCGCCGACGTCTCGATCGGCATGGGCCTGCGCGGCAGCGACGCCGTGCTCGAGCAGGCCGACATCGTGCTCACCCAGGACCGCCTCGAGCGCATCCTCGAGGCGCTCGAGCTCAGCCGCCGCTGCCGGACGATCATCCGCCAGAACCTCGCCATCTCCCTGGGCGTGGTGGTCGTGCTCGGACTTGCCGCGCTGGGCAGTGCCATCCCGCTTCCCCTCGGCGTGCTCGGCCACGAGGGCTCGACGGTGATCGTCGTGCTCAACAGCCTGCGGTTGTTGTGGAGTGGCGCTTTCCGAGCGCCATGACGGGGCTCGGCGATCTCCCGATCGCACCTTGCGCCCGGCTTCAGGAAAAATCGCCTGTCCGCACTTCGAGTCCGCCCCCTCGACTTCGATCTTGCGACCCCTGATTGGGGCATTCCACTTGGCAGATCAGGCGACCTGCACTCCGCGGTCTGAAGGCCGCCGCGCCCCGCCATGGCGCTCGGAGAGCGCCACTCCCTACCGCGTGACCTCGGTGCCGATGCCGCTCTGGGTGAAGATCTCCAGCAGCAGCGAGTGCGGCTGGCGTCCATCGATGAAGTGGACCTTGCGCACGCCGGCATTGAGCGCGTCGAGCGCACTGCGGATCTTCGGGATCATGCCACCGGAGATCGTGCCGTCGGCCAACAGCGCTTCGGCCTGCTCGCGGTTCACGGATTGGATGAGCGTTGCAGGATCCTTCGGGTCCCGCATCAGGCCCGGCACGTCGGAAAGATAGACCAGCTTGGTCACGCGCAGCTCCTTGGCCAGAGCGGCCGCCGCGAGGTCGGCATTGATGTTGAGCGCCCTGCCGCTCGCCAGCTCCTCCGCCAGCGGGGAAATCACCGGCACGATCTGCGCCTTGTGGGCCGCATCGAAGGAGGCCGGCCGGCAGCCGACCACCTCGCCGACCCGACCGAGATCCGCCGGATTCCCCGCCTCGTCCTTCACGTGCATCTTCTCTCCCAGGAACACATCGTTCCCCGGGATTCCGGTCGCCTTGCCGCCAAACTCGCGGATCATCTGGACCAGGCCCGGGTTGATCTCGTTCGACAGCACCTTTTCGACGATCGCGATCGCCTCGTCGGAGGTCCGCCGGAAGCCGCCGACGAACTCGGCCTCCAGGCCCGCCTCCTTCATCGCCGCGGAGATCGCCTTGCCGCCGCCATGAACAACAATCGGGTTGATGCCCGCCACCTCGAGGAACACGATGTCCCGCATCACCTTGCGCACCAGTTCGGGATCCTCCATCGCGGAGCCCCCCATCTTGATCAGGAAGGTCTTGCCGCGGAAGGCCTGCAGGTAGGGCAGGGCCTCGATCAGGGCTTCGGCTTTGTCGATCGGTTCGCGGAGACTCATGGCTCGGGGCTCGGAGAGTAAGAGATCGTCGCAGCGGCGGCAAGGACCGCGCGACGCTGTCGCGCATCGAACAGCGAGAGCGGCTGACCTCCGTAAACAGGACCAGCGCCGGCTCGGATGCCCGGCGGCATTCCTTCGGGCAATCCGGGTGAGCCCCTCCATGCGCGACAGCGTCGCGCGGTCCTTTCTTCATCCCCGCTCCCGCACCACTCGCCCGCCATCCACCACCTTAAACTCCAGCACCCGCGCCTCGGCCGGCACCAGCTCGGGGAAACGGTCCGCCCACTCGGCGACGACCACGCCGCCCTCGGCGAGCATTTCGTCCCAGCCGATCCCCACCAGCTCCTCCGCTGCCTGCAGACGGTAGAAATCCAGGTGAAACACCGGCAGGCGACCCTCCCGGTACTCGTGGACGAGGGCAAAGGTCGGGCTGGTGACCTCGCCCGCATGACCCAGTCCCGCCACCAGGCCTTTGGCAAAGCGCGTTTTCCCCGCCCCGAGGCCGCCCACCAGCGCCAGAATCTCCCCACCCGCCAGCCCCGAGGCGATCTCATGCCCCAGAGCCTCCATCGCCGCCTCATCCGGAATCAGCCGTTCCACCCCCGCAGCAAAGCCGATCCGCCGGTGCCGTCGATTTCAAAAAATTGCCTTGCCCGCCCCAGAGGGCTGTGGTGTTCTCCCCGCCCGCCCGCTTGACGGGCTTCATTTTTCTACCCCACACGGCCATGGCCTACGCAGTGATCAAAACCGGCGGCAAACAGTACCGCGTTGAAAAAGGCGACAAGCTCGACGTTGAGAACCTGAATCTCGACGAAGGCACCATCCTGGAGTTCGCCCCGCTCATCATCGGTGAGGGCAGCGACATCAAGGTCGGCTCGCCGATCGTCGAAGGCGCCAGCGTCAAGGCCACCGTCGTTCAGAACTTCCGCGGCAAGAAAGGCATCGCCTTCAAGTTCAAGCGCCGCAAGGGCTACCACAAGACCAAGGGCTACCGCCGCTCGCTCAGCAAGATCGAGATCGAATCGATCGAAGGCTGAATCCATTCGTCATTCGGAAATTCATCATTAGACCTTCCTAAGTCATGGCTCACAAGAAAGGACAAGGCTCCGTCAAGAACGGTCGCGACTCCCGCTCGAATCGTCTCGGCGTGAAGAAATACGGCGGCGAGGTCGTCGTTCCCGGCATGATCATCATTCGCCAGCGCGGCACCAAGTGGCACCCTGGCAAGAATGTCTTCATGGGCAAGGACCACACCATCCACGCCGGCGTCGAAGGCAACGTCTTCTTCGACCGCAACGGCCGCCGGGTGAACGTCAAGCCCGCCGAAGTCGCCGCGAACTGAAGCGCGGATTTCACCGATTTACCCAAAAACCGTCGTCCCGAAAGGGCCGGCGGTTTTTTGTGGGAATGGACCGCGAGGTTTCAAGCCTGCATGACAACGCCTTCTCACTCGGCACTTCTCACTCGGCACTCGCGCGCTACGCTCGCGCCATGAGCGACGCCCTCAAAGCCCTCCTCCTCGAAAAGTCCGTCCGCACCGGCACCTTCACCCTCGCCTCCGGCAAGACCAGCGACCTCTACATCGACTGCCGCGTGACCACCCTCGACCCGGTCGGCGCCAACCTCGTCGGCGAGATCGGCTGGGCCGCCGTCCGCGAGCGGATCCAGAACGAGGGCCTCAAGATCAACGCCATCGGCGGCATGACCATGGGTGCCGACCCCATTTCGCTGGCCATCGGCATGACCTCCGCCCGCCTGCACCCCGGCGAGGCCCTGCAGGTCTTCACCGTCCGCAAGGAGCCCAAGGGCCACGGCCGCGGCAAGCAGATCGAGGGCAACTTCAAGGAAGGCGACACCATCATCGTCGTCGACGACGTCATCACCACCGGCGGCTCGACGCTCAAGGCGATCGACGCGATCGAGGCGGCCGGCGGCAAGGTCGCCTTCGCCCTGGTGCTGGTCGACCGCGAGGAAGGCGGACGCCAGGCGATCGAAGCGCGCGGCATTCCCGTCCTCGCCCTCTACTCCCGCAGCACGTTGCTTTAGATAGGGGTAGGGACGGCGCATTGGCTTGCGCCGCCCCTCCCTTCGAACCGGACGTGCGGATCTCCCGCATCCGGCTGTCCAGTCAGCGGTTTG
>JAKZES010000068.1 GCA_022548915.1 Verrucomicrobiaceae bacterium E54 | reverse complement strand
GGTTGGGTTTTGTGTGTGAGTCATTGATTTGAACACCAACAACTTACACCAAAACTCCAACCGCCCTCAATTCTCGGTATGAGAAATCCGGGTTAACGGCTTCGATCGTATCGTGCTCAACCGTGCGCTGGCCGAGGACAACTCGGACACCGGTCGTCACCGGAACCGCTCAACCCAAGCGCATGAAATTGGCCACGGTGTGCTCCACGAGAACCTGTTCATCGAGAAGATGATGTTTGATCAGAACCAGGGTCTGCTATTCGGGGAGATGGAGCGCCAGCAGACCCGCAAGGAAGAGCGGATCGTCTGCCGCGAGAGCGACGTGTTCGGTGGCACCTATCAGTCCCCGTGGTATGAGGTGCAGGCGAACCGGTTTATGGCCTCGATCCTCATGCCCAAGCCGCTCTTCTACCAGGTCGTCGAACCACTGCTGCTTGAGTTCGACATGGAGAAGGCCACGCCGCGGACCATGACCCGCTATTTCCTCAAGATCGACGAGGTCTCAACCACCTTCGACGTGAGCAACCAGATGGCCCGGATCGCCGTGGACAACTACCTGAAGAAGGACCGGGCCAAGAGGCGCGAGGAACTCTTCAACTAAGGGGCCCCGGCCCCTTTTTTGCCTAAGTCGTTCCCAAAACCTAGGAACAACTAGGAACACCCCATGAACAAGCTGCAAACGACTTTCAACATGGAAACCAACAATGGAAACCAGAAGAAGGGAGCCCGTGCTCACAACGGCGCGTGGCTCGAAGCGGTGCTGAATCGGATGCGGTTCGGCACGGTCACGTTCCAGGTCCTCGATGGACGGATCATGGACGACCCGAAGCCGAAGCTGCGCCACTCGGGCAAGCCAGGAGGACGGGGTTCGCCTCCCGCCCGTGACCTGAAGGGGCGCTACTGCGGTAGCCGCCCGGATGCGGTCGGGGATTTCCTGGCCGAAGTCGCAACTCTTTCCGGCACCTGGGAGATGACCCTCAAGGTCACCGACCGCGTGCCCATCCATTGGGAGTACGAGGAACTCGAAGCTCCCGCCAATACCAAGCACTAGGAAACTAGTAACAAACCACTAACCGACTGACCGCAGGAAGCGGAGGTCGCTGCCGGATTTCACCCGAGTTGGGTGAATCCACAGCACCTCCGCTTCTTCTTTTGATGGCGGTCGGTCCTCTGGCGCAGAGGCGATTCGGCAGCGGCCCCCTTCCCCGGTCGGGGAAAGGACCCGTTGAACAAATACGAAGGAATCGATGAATTCATCACCACTGTAATCAACAAGGAAATCAGCAAGCTCCTCGGACGCTTCGGCATCACGCCGGACGACGTCCCGGACTTGCAACAGGACCTGCAGGTGCAGGTATGGAAGAAGCTGGCCGGTGAGATAGATCCGGATGCCCCGCACTACCGCGCCGCGGTGCGCCGCACGGTGGACTGCCGCATCAAGGACATTCTCGACCACATCAATGCCGAGAAGCGTCGCACGGACCGTGAGGCCCTGCGACTCGAGGCGCCAGTGGAGGACGACGAGGCAAGCTGCTTCGGCGACCTCCAGGACCTCGAGGAAGCACGCGAGCGTTACGGCGGAGGGCAGCCTGCATGGCACCATCGTCGCCACCGGCGAATTGATGTGATCGAGGCGCTGGCTCGGCTGCCCGGAGAGCTTCGGCACTTGGCCGACACCTTCGAGGAGTTCGGCGGCAACCTCTCGGCGGCAGCCCGTGCACTCGGGATGAGCCGCAAGAAGGCGCGCTGCGACCTTGAGAAGTTGCGCGACTGGCTCGACGGCCTTCTCGAGGGGCCGGACGAGTCGTGACCTCCGCATGGGAGGGGTAGGTGGAACTCCTGCCCTTCCAGATCGACCACGCCCGGCGCATCGGTGACACACTGGTGCGCCGCGGCGTGGCACTCGATTCGAGTGACGCCGGAGTGGGCAAGACCTACGTGGCGTCGGCCACGACGAAACGGCTCGGACTGAAGCTCGCGGTGGTGGCACCGAAGGCGGTGCTCCCGGCATGGGCGCGGGTGGCCGAGGGCTTCGGAGTCGAAGTGGTGGGGGTCCACAACTACGAAGCCGTGCGGCTGGGCAACACCAGTCTCGGTCGCTTCCGTGGCAAGGAATTCATCTGGTCGCTCCCGCCCGGAACCTTGCTCGTTTTCGATGAATGCCAGCGCTGCAAGGGACGCGACACGCAGAACGCACGCCTGTTGATCGCGGCGAAGCGCCAGGGGCTCCGGCTTCTTCTTCTCTCCGCCACTGCCGCCAGCAACCCGCTCGAAATGCGTGCCATTGGCTACGCGCTCGGCTTGCACCGGCTGCAGGACTACTGGCCGTGGGCCCGGGCGCATGGTGTGGCGAAGGGCCGCTTCGGCATGGAATTCGCCGGTGGCCCCGACGACATCGAGCGGATCCACCGGCGGATCTTCCATGAACTTCGGATGGGGGCGCGGATGCGGATCGCAGACATTCCGGACTTCCCGGAGACACAGATCATCGCGGAGCCCGTCGGCACCGGCCGCGAGCGCGAGATCCAGGCGGTCTACGATCAGATGAAGGTCGACCTCAACCGCGCGCTCGCCACCGACGACGAGGAGAAGAAGGAGGAGATCGCCGCCGAACTCGATGCCAGCGCTCCGAACCACCTCACCATCCTGCTGCGCGCCCGCCAGGAGATCGAGGCGCTCAAGGTGCCCACGATCGCGGCCATGGCCAAGGACGCCTTGGACGAGGGAATGTCTGTCGCGGTATTCGTGAACTTCGACGAACCGCTCCACGAACTGGCGAAGCGCTGTGGCACCGACTGCGTGATCCACGGCGGGCAGAACCCGGCCGAGCGCGAGGAAGCGATCCGCCGGTTCCAGGCCAACGAGGTCAATGTGATCGTCTGCAACATCCGCGCTGGGGGCGTGGGCGTGAGCCTGCACGACCCGACCGGGGTGAAGCCGCGCCTGGCGCTCATCAGCCCGACCTTCTCGGCGCAGGACCTCCGGCAGGCGCTGGGCCGAGTCCACCGCGCCGGCGGAGCCCATTCGATCCAGCGGATCCTCTTTGCCGCGGGCACCGTGGAAGAACGCGCCTGCGCTGCGGTGGAAGCGAAGCTCGCGCGCATCGACACGCTCAACGACGGGGATTTGTCGGGGCCGGTTTTCGGAAACGCGCCGCAAGGGAGGGGTATGGACGAAACGCCCCACGCGAAGCACAGCCCGAGTGCCCTTGCCTACAAGGAGATCTGCCCGGGCTTTCAATCGAACAACGAGTCGGGCCCTGCGGCCGAGGAAGGCACCCGCCTGCACGCAGCCCTCGAAACCGGCAAGATCGACGGACTCGACGACGAGCAACTGCAGGTGGTCGAGATGTGCCGCGACTACATCGAATCCCTCGAGGATCAAGCCCGCGGCGAAGGGGAACAGAATCTCGACACCTGGCGCGAGAGGAAGCTTTCCATTTGCGAGGGGCTCACCTTCGGAACCGTCGACTACGTCCTCTTCAACCACCGTCTCGGCCGGGGCGACGTGGTGGACTTCAAGTTTGGTCGGCGCGCGGTTCCCGATGCCGAGGTGAACGCGCAGGTGCAGGCCTACGTGCTTGGAGTGTTCGAGGCCAACGAGCACATCCAGACGATCACCGCTCACGTGTTGCTGCCCCGCCGCGACGAGATCTCGACGGCCACCTACGCCCGCTCCGACATGGAGAAGCTGCGGCTGCGGATCTCGACCATCATCGCCCGCTGCGAAGCAGAGGAACCCGAACTCCGGCCCACCGAGAACTGCCTGTGGTGCGGACGCCAGGCCACCTGCCCGGCGCTCCACCGCCACGCGCTGACCATCGCCGCCGGCTACCAAGACGAACTTCAAATTCCCGAGGAATTCCACCCCGGCCAGATCACCGACCCGAGCGTGATGGCACGGGCGCTGGCCGCAGCCCGCGTGCTCGAAAAGTGGTGCGACTCGGTGAAGCACCACGCGGTGCAGCTTCGCCTCGGCGGCCAGGAGATCCCCGGCCACGAGCTGCGCAGTCGCTCAGGGGTGCGCAAGATCACCGATGCCGTGGCCGCGTGGGCGGCGGTGCAGGACCGCATGAGCCCCGACCAGTTCGCGGGCTGCTGCGACGTTTCGATTTCCAAGTTGGAGAAGACTTTTGCCGAGGGCGCGCCGCGTGGCGCGAAGACCAAGGCGAAACAGGAGCTCGGCGAGGCTCTGGCTGACCGCGGCATCGTCCAGGTCGGTAAGGAATCGTTCTACCTCGCCAAAACCAAACACTAACCATGATTACGTCATTCAAGCGTAACGCAGAGCAGGTCGCCGAATCGCAGGCGGCGAAACCCGAGGATTCGAACCCACCGTCACCGACCGAGGGCACGGATTCGCCCGGCACCAGCCTGGCGATCCCGAGCCAGCCGGTGGAGGGCGAGTTCAACTCCGAGGACTTCATCATCCCGAAGCTCCACCTGGTTCAGGCGGTGGGCCCCTTGAGCGAGAAGTTCACGCCGGGGCAGATCGTCTACAACAAGGAAGAGGTGATCAGCGACGGGACCGAGCCGGTGAACCTGACGGTGCTGCGTATCCGCAAGCGCTACCAGGAGAACCTGCCGTGGGGCGGGGACGAGCTTCCGCGCGTGTTCGACACGCTTGAGGAAGTCCGTGCCGCCGGCGGCTGGATTGACTGGCGCGACAACGAGCGCCCGCCGTTCAGCCCGATCCTCCACGCGCTGGTGCTGATCCGCTCTCCCTTCGAGGAGAACCCGCTCTTTCCCTACGAGTTCGAGGGCAAGGCCTACGGCCTGGCGCTCTGGACGCTGCGGGGGGTGAGCTTCACCCGTGCCGGCAAATCGATCATCACCGCGAGCCAGTTCGCCCTGAAGGACGGGCTGCACCTGGGGTCGTGGTCGCTCACGTCCAAGCGGGACAAGGTCGGCATGAACTTCATCCACGTGCCCGTGCTGCGCCACGAGGCCCGCAATGGAGAGGAGTTCTGCAGCTTCGCCTTGGGGCTTTTGGGGTAGGTGTGCCGGCTCATGGATGGCCGCGGGGGGCGTAGATCCACCCCTGCGGCTATCCTTTGGAGCTTGTGTTCCGGATACGAGTTGCCCGCGTCTGAAGCTCAGAGATCAAGACATCGTTCGACCCTTGTCGAGAAGCAGTAAGGCTACCAAGGCTATGGGGCCACCAATCGCTAGCCAATCCGCTACTTCAGAAACAGACTGGCTCTTGAGTAGTTCAGTCTGTGCTCCGGCAACTGCAGCAATGACGCTCAATATGGCGATTCGGTAGCCCTTGCTGAATACAAGAACGACCGGAAGAGAGGTGCATAAGAAGATGATGCTGCCAGCTACTCGCAAGAGCATTTCGGCGTGGTCCTGGCTGAGATTAAGGTTGGGAAACCTCGTCGTGAACATCGTCGATATAACATCATCGGTGCCCCACATGGCGAGCGCCAAGAGCAACCCCATGCCCATGATTACACATCTAAAGACAAGTATCTCCGAACGTAGTCCCTTCTGGGTCAGCAGTGCTGAATCGAGCCCGCTCTGGAGGGCTGCAAACGCCTTTTCGCTCTTTGACTTCTCAGATTCCAAGGCAAGCCTCCTGTTTCTCTCGCTCTCTGAGATTCTCTGTTGCCGAAGAGCTTCGTCCCGCAGGGCGCGCTGCTTCTCCTCAACGCTTGAGGCGAGAAACTTCTTTAGCTCAAGGGCTACTTTTGGGGTGCTTGCTTCTCTGTAAGGCTCCCCGTCAAGGACCTTTCCTTTCACGTAATCGAAGGCCAGGACCAATTGATCGGGTGGTGTTGCAAGCACGTCCTCGTGCATTTCGCTAATCAGGCGAAGTTCCTGCAAATCGAAAAGATTGTCGCTGGTGGTGTAAGCGTGAATGCTGCTGTCTAGAGCTGACGTAAACATTCCGACAAGTGCATCTTCTGCGCTTGTTTCGAGGAAGGGTGATATCGCCTGTAGGAAGCCAATAAGGGGAAAGCAGAAGGGTAACTGTCCCTTGTCTAGTGCAACTGCTGCGCACTGCAACGTTGCGTCCTTTGTTAGAAACCATGCTTTTGATCCTCGAAGGCGTTCCTCTCGGACTGCGTGGTAGTGGCACGCGTCGTGCCTTTGTACTGATTCGCTCTTGCCCCAGCCTCGCCTTTCAATCGCCGACTCGTCAATGATCCGGCACTCATTCGCGACATTGACGCCTTCTAGGATGTCATCAACGTCTCTGTCGTCGAATACAATCCCTAGCTTCTCAAGATCGCCTTGCGATAGTGCAAATGAATCGAGGTATTCCGACGGGGTTAGGTCGGGATTCTCCCGCCTCTCGAAGAAGTAGCCTTCAAGAAGGTCGTCGCGAGTTCGCTCGGCAAGTTCATGAGGGAGCTTCTCGACGACCGCGGATAGTTCGTCCTTACGATCAATGGTTACCTTGCGGAGTTCGTTAAGGGTAGCGCGCGTAACACGTAGTTCAATTCCTAGGCCCCTTGAGATTCTCACCAGTTCTTCGAGAGAGCTGGTTGACTCACTGGGAATAATGCTGGCGAGCAGGACATTCGTATCGATGTATAGGATCGCTCCTCGGAACGCTTCATCGGCGATTGGGTTGAAGTCCGAATTCTCGAGGCCGAGAAGTTGGGCGACGTAGTAACCTTGCGTAAGTCTGAACTTGAGGCGCTCGTCGTTGATGTCTGTGCTTCGGAGGAATCCCAAGCATCGGGCTTCCAAGGACTCCAGGGCTCCGGCGGACAGCTTGTAGTTACTTGCGACGGATGCGAAGATCCGTCGAGCATCGATTTGCTCAATAAGCTCCGCGCTCGATATTTCCCCGGTGACGAGTCGTGCGATTTGCTGGCCGGCGGATGCAAACGCTCGGGATACGAAGGCCCTGCAGACGGACTCAGCTGTATTTGGATCGCAGGTGGACGAAACATTCGCGAGCATGCTTTTGAGGACAGGAGCGAAAAGCTCTGCCGCAGTGGTTGCAGCTAGGCCCACGACTTCTTGGCCGTTGGCAGACAGATAATAAGCATGGCGCTTCTTCAACTCGGTCTGGCAGACCTTGTTTTGAGTCTGAAGGCGTGCTAGTACGTCTTGAATGATTTCAGTGCGCAGGACTCCAGAATTGTCGTCGACGCGAAGATTCGCTTGGATGCCTCCAATTCGGAGTGGTTCGTCTTCCGATGTTCCGTAGAGTGCAATCAGTATTAGCTGATCTAGCACGCGATCACGGAGTGAACCGGTTTCGGGTGCGTAGCGGAGTAATGCAGCGAAGATTCCCTGTCTTCGCGATTCGACGGTCAACAAAGATTCGTTGTTTGGGAACAGCGTCTTTTGCATTTCTTGAGATTTCGAGATCGGGGCGCGACTAGCGTCTCGCTGTTGGGTAGAGATTGGAAGTCTTTTGATAGTGCGAGACAGAGCCTCCGCCGGGGCAGCGTCTTCGTGGTCGCGGGGCCTGTGCTGCGGGCAATTGAGGATTCGTGCAGTCGGTTTATGGTGAGGGCTTTCTGAACTGAAGTTCCCGGGGCCAATTTCGCCGCCGGTCCCGCAAGGGAGGCAGTATGGACCACCGTACTTGCCAGCCTGGCACCGATGAACGTGGTCGGCTTCACGCCGGCCAGGAGAAGCTCTGTGACTACAATGCCGCCCGGATTGCGGCGGACGCTGCCGATCTCGTCCGATTCGTGAGGGAGTCGGACTGGCGGGCCCTGGCCCGCTCCTGCTTCTGGCTGGCCCGCCAGGCGGAGGTGCAGGTCGAGGCTGAACGAGCGCTCGCGCTCCTTGATGGAAAGGAGGAGGGCGATGGCCGTCGCGGTTGATTTCGAGACCTTCTACGCCCGCGACTACTCGGTCGCCGATGCCGGGATCTGGCACTACGTCACCGAAGCCCGGTTTGACGCCTACTTGGTGGCAATCGCGGGTGAGGGCATCGAGTTCGTCGGGCACCCGCGTGATTTCGACTGGGGCCGGCTCGATGGCCGGGTGCTGGTGAGCCACAACAGCTCGTTCGACGGGATGGTCTACGCCCGGCTGGTCGAGCAGGGGGTCATCGAACGCGGAGCGAAGTTTTCCGAGTGGCCCTGCACCGCGAACCTGGCCGCCTTCTCCGGGGGTCAGCGGGCGCTCTCGAAGGCCGCCAATGGCCTGCTGGACCTGAACCTGTCGAAGGACATGCGCGGCTGGATGAAGGGCCGCACGTGGGAGGATGCGGTGTAGGCCGGTCGTGCCGAGGAACTCCGGCAGTATGCGCTGCGGGACGCCCAGGCCTGCCTTGCCCTATGGGAGCGGTATTCCGGGGATTGGCCAGAGTACGAGCGTGCGCTCGCCCGCCAGACCATGCTCATCGGCTGGCGTGGGGTGGCCGTTGACCGCGAGAGAGTGGATGAAGGAATCGCGCACCTGCAGCGTGTGAAATTCGATGCGGAAGCTCAGATTCCTTGGGCTGACGGGGACGCACCCACTCTCTCTCCGAAGGCATTGGGCGAGGCGTGTCGCATTGCGGGGATCAAGCCTCCGCCTTCGCTCGCCGAGGACGATCCCGGCTGCGAGGCGTGGGAGCGGCAGTATGGTGAATCCTACCCGTGGGTGGGTGCCATGCGCGACTGGCGCAAGGCGAACGCGCTCCTGGAGAAGCTCAAGGTGATGCGGGCGAGGACTCGCCCCACCGACGGGTGCATGGGCTACGGTCTGAAATACTTCGGCGGTCACACCGGTCGCTGGAGTGGAGACGCCGGCTGGAACATTCACAACCTTCCCCGCGGCGAGATGTTCGGCGTGGACCTGCGCGGGTGCGTCATTCCCCGGCCCGGTCACCGGCTCGTCGCCTGCGATCTTTCTCAGATCGAGCCACGGGTGATGGCGTGGTTGTGCGGGGACCATGCGTTCCTCGACCAGCTCGCTCACGGCACCCCGCTCTACGAGGCCCACGCTCGCCGGACGATGGGCTGGGATGGAGGTGATCTCAAAACCGAGGACCCGGACCGCTATGCCCTGGCGAAGGCCCGCGTGCTCGGGCTCGGCTACGGCTGCGGCCCGGCGAAGTTCGGAGCGATCGCCAAGACCATGTGCGGCATCGACCTGAGCGAGCGTGAGGCGCAGGCCACCGTCGCCGCGTTCCGCTCCTCGAACCGAGGCATCGTGGCCCTGTGGAATCGGCTGCAGACGGATTGCCGGCGTGCGGCCCGGGACGGCACCTTCGAGATCGAACTGCCGAGCGGTCGTCGCCTCGCCTACTACAACGTGCGCTCCACCGGCGGCTGGACGTTCCAGACCGAGCGCGGCGGGCGCGTGCAGCGGTTCTACGGAGGCCGGCTCGCCGAGAACCTGGTCCAGGCGACCGCCCGCGACGTGTTCGCCGAGGGGCTGCTCCGGATCGAGCGCGCCGGCATCCCGATCGCCTTCCACTGTCACGACGAGGTGGTCTGCGAGGTGCCGGCTGACACCGCGGCGGAGGCTGCGACCGAGATCGCGAGATTGATGACCACGCCGCCCGAGTGGATGCCCGACATCCCGCTGGCGGCCTCCACTCAAACCCTCTCCCGCTACGCCAAATGACCTCCAATCTGTTCTGCCTGCCGAATCTCTCGTCCTCCAACGTGATCGAGGACACTCCGTGGACCTACCTCAACGGCTCCACGCCGAAGGGGGTGACCAAGGAGGAATTCCAGCGTTGGTGCGCGAAGCCCACCACCGAGAGCCTGTTCTTCTCGGGCTTCGAAGGCACGCACGCTGCCATGCGAGTCAGCGAGGCCAACCCGCCGGTGTTCATGCACGCCGTGGTCGCCGACTACGACAGCCCGGTGGCGCCTGACGAACGGCTCGCATTCCTGCGCCGGGCTTCGAAGGACTATCCGCCGAACTACATCTCGACCACGTTCTCCGGACAGGTGCGGCTCGTCTGGGTGTTCGCGGACCGGGTGCCGGTCTACGGGTGGAAGGTGACAGAAGCGTTCCTTCGCAAGCTCGCTAGCGAGTTGAAGCTGAGGAAAATCTTCCCTGGCCTCGACGAGCAGGCGTTCTTCTCGACCAGCCAGTATTACCACTGCGGCAGCGACTGGCAGCAATTGCACGAGGCGCCGCTGCCCACCTCGCTGCTCCACTCGTGGCTCCTGGCCGCTTCCAAGAAGGGCGACTGGTCGCGCTACGGTGACATGATCCCGCTTACGCGGGTGGCCGAGGCGGTGGAGAAGCGCTTTCCCGGCCGCTGGAGTGGTCCCTTCGACGAAGGGGCGCGCGGCGCACGGTTCTGGGACGACGGAGCTGACAACCCGACGGCGGCCATCGTGCGGCGCACCGGCATGCAGTGCTTCACCGGTCCGAAACCGTTCGTCACGTGGGGGGAGATCCTCGGGCGCAAGTTCGTCGAGCAGTTCCGCGCCGACACCATCGGCTCGGCCATCGACGGGATCTGGTTCGACGGGCGCGACTACTGGCGTCGAGTGGACGGCGTGTGGAGGCTCTACAAGCGGCCGGATATCGCCTGCCACCTGCGGGTGGCACATGGCATCACCGACGAGCGGCCCCAGGGCGCAACGTTCTCGCAGATGGATCAGGTGCTCAACCAGATCCAGTCGGTGAAGGTGGTCGATGGTGCGGCTCCCTTCATCTACCGCCGCGAGGCCATGGTGAAGTTCGGGGCGAAGCGTTACCTCAACATCGCGCGGCATGATCTGCTGAAGCCCGCGGAGGATCCGCAGCCATGGGGTGCAAGCTTCCCCTACATCGCGGCCCTCCTGGACGGCTACTTCGATCCGCCCGAGCAGCTCGACTACTTCCTCTCGTGGCTTGCCTACGCCTACCAGCACGCCCGTGCCGGTCGTCCTCGCAACGGACAGGCGATCTTCATCGCTGGCGACGTGAACCTCGGCAAGACGCTCGTCTCCAACGTGCTCGTCGGAGACCTACTGGGCGGCCACATGGACGCCAGCGACTACCTGCTCGGGGAGAGTCGCTTCAACAAGGAGCTCTTCGAGGTGGGGCTGTGGACGGTGGACGACACCGTGCCCTCATCGGACCCGCGGAAGCAGCAGCTCTACTCGGCGATGCTGAAGAAGATCCCGGCGAACTACTCGTTCCGCTACCACCCGAAGTTCCGCGACGAGATCATGCTGCCGTGGGCCGGGCGGGTGATCATCACCTGCAACGCTGATCCGGAATCGATCCGCATTCTCCCCGACGTGGAGATGAGCCTCCTGGACAAGGTGATGCTCTTCCAGGTGGCGAACGTGGAGCGCGACTTCGTGGATGCCGCCAAGCGGATCCGTGCCGAGTTGCCCGCCTTCGCCCGCTTTCTCGCGGACTACCGGATCCCGGAACACTGCGTCGGGGATGCTCGCTTCGGGGTGAAGTGCTACCACCACCCGGAACTCGTTGAAGCGGCTCAGCAGTCGAGCCGCACCGGCGTGTTCATCGAGATCCTCGAGATGTTCTGCCGCTCGTTGTTCGGGAACTCCGACATCGAGGAGTGGGTCGGCTCATCGAGCCAATTGCTCTCCGAAATGCTGAACGACGAGACCACGAAGCACGTCGCGGAAAAGTACACGCCGGAGCAGCTGGGACGGCTCCTGGGCAAGCTGGAGGCGCAGGGATACCCGGGCGTGAAGCGCATGCCCCGGCAGAACCGGGTGCGCCTGTGGCGCATCACGCGCGACGTGGAGGTTGATCCTGAAAACTGCCCATTCTGATCATGAACCGTTCACTTCCAGGATCCCGCCGGCGGCAGCTACTGTCACCTGTCACCACTACTGTCACCGTCGCAAACTGCTGGTGTGGAGCGCGTTGCGAGGAATCGGTGACAGGTGACGGTTTGCGGAAGCGATTTCTCCTTATCGGGGGGTATCACCGTAGCATTTTCAACACCCCGCGCACACGTAACACGTATGTATGTACTGTCACTAGTGTCACTACTGTCACCACCCCTGCAAAATCAAGGGCTACAGCGGTGACAGTAGGGGTGACAGTAGCGCCTCCCCTCGACTTACTGTCACCACCCTTCGCCCAACCCCGCCGGAAAGGAGGTCGCCATGGCTGCTGACGCCTACGCCGCCGGCCAGTCGGATCGCGACCGGCGCTACCGCGAGGCCTGGGACAGCCCGGAGGCCAAGGCATGGCTCGACGGCCTTGACCCCGCCGAGCGTGCCCGCCTCGAAGCAGACGGACTGCTGGCGCCCATGCTCGCCCACGACGGCTCGTCCAACGGCACCGGCTACAAGGACGACGTGGCGGGTTCCCCGGCGGCCAGTGAGGAAGCTCCCGCGGCGCCGTCCAACGAATCGCTCGACGACATCCTCGCCGACTACCCGCACATCATGGAGTCGATCGAGGAGCGAGCCCGGGCGATGGCTGGCGGAGCGCACGGCGCTGAGCTCCTCCGCAAGCTCGCCATCCTGTTCATCGACCAGGAGAAGCGCGGGCTGCACGCTGACTGCCTGTCGTTCGTGTCAGGCCTGGCGCTGCGCATGGGCGAGAGCGGCACCAGCCTCGCCAAGCGCCACGGCATCACCCGCCAGGCCTTCCACAAGCGCTGCAACGAGCTGCTTGATGAACTCGGACTGCCGCCGTCCCGCGCCATGAAGAGCAAGAAATCCCGGACCAAGTTCCGCACCTCGAACCGCCGGTGGGCCGTTTAGTCGTATCGTTAACGATACGACTAGAACCGAAATTGACACCGCCTCCGGGCCATGACCGACACGATGCTCACCACCGCCGAGAACGCCGTCCAGATCCCCGGAGTGCGCGCCACGCGCATTGGATTGGAGATCGATGACTCGCTCACGCCGGAGGCAGCATCCACCGTCTTCGCCTGCCTGGAGCACATCACCGGCTGCTCGAACTGGCTGTGGGGTGACGCGCTCGCCTTCGCTCAGCGTCACTGGGGAAACCGCTACGTCGCGTCGAAATACAAGGCGGCATCCGAAGCCACGGCCCTCGCCATCCCGACGCTCAAAGCCGCCAAGTTCACCGCGGAGCATATCCCGATCGCTCGCCGCCGCCGCGAACTCACCTTCACCCACCACTGCGAGATTGCCTTCGCCTTCCCGGACGAGGCTGAGCAGGACCGCTGGCTCGACCGGGCGATCGAGGAGGGGATGACCGCTATCGAACTGCGCAAGGCGATCCGGATCTCGAAGCAGGAGATCTTCGAGGAGCCGAACAAGGAGGCCGGCAAGTACAAGCCGGTAGAGGCGCTGATGACGCTGGTCGACTGGTTCCGCAAGCAGGACCCGGCACAGTGGCCTGACGAGCAGCGCGATGCGTGGCGCGAGGACCTCGAGCCCGTCGTCGAGTTCTTCCAACGACTCTAACCACCATGAGCAAGTTCGAGATTACCAGAGACATCTTCGCCGCCATCGGCTTCGCCGCCATCGGCTTCGCCGCGACCTACATCTTCGTCAGCCTGGTCATCGGCAAGCTCCTCTACCTGCTGTTCGCCGCCTGACGGTCGCCATCGCCTAACTTTCGGGGTCCCTGATCGAATCTATCGAACGGGCTTCCCCGCACCGGCGTCCAAAACGCGAGAAACCCGCCATTTCCCACTTCCCACTATTTGCGGGGCGTGGCGCGGGTCGGAAAGAGGCTGCAGGAGGTTGAGCTGCCTCCGCGCCAAGATCTCCACAACCCTTTGATTGCCAGTGGAATAAATCTGATCGGAGTTGCGAGATTCACCTTCATATCTGGGCGGAAACGAGGGATCACACGGACGCAATGAAAGCGGGAAGCCTACCCACCAAGAGGCCCGACAACGATCCGGTCGGGGCATTCATCCGGAATATCAACGAGGCGCGCGACCTGGTCGCCATGATCCAGGCCCACCTCGACGAGCACATGGGCGTCGATCCCGACGCGGTCCACTGGGGCCACGTTGGCGACGCCGGCCGCACGGTCGTGTCGCTCAAGGAGATCGCCGTCGCCTGCAACCTGATCCCGGAGGAATAGGACCATGAAGAAAGCAGACACCACCGCCACCCGGATCGCCCGCGAGGTCCTCGGTCTGGACACCCTCGAAACCCGCCACTCCGACGGCCTCGACTTCCACGACCTGGCGGTCTGGCAGATCCGCGAGGCGCTCGTGGCGGCATACGAGGCCGGCCACCGCTCCGCTACTCCGATTCTCCCCAAACCCAACAACCGCAAAACGAAATGAGCACAAAACAGACAGCGAAGAAGAAGCCCGCGGCCAAGAAGGCTGCGAAACAGACGAAACCGAAGCCGGCGACCAAGAAGCCTCGCCACGTGAAGATCCTCGACCATTCCGCCTGCGCGGTGGCCCGGGCGCTCGGCAAGGCGGGTGTGAAGACCGCCGAGGCCGACGCCATCATGCGCGCCAACGGGGTGGAGATGAGCAAGGCGAGCCTATCGGTGCAGCTCGGATTCGGGCGCAACAAGGACACCTGGGAGAAGCGCGGCGAGCCCGCCCCGCTGACCGCCGCCCAGATCAAGGAGTTGCGGCAGACCGCGAAGCAATAGACCCGCAGCCATGAGAATCTACCGCAACCACTACTCCACTGAAGGCGGCAACTCGGCTGGATTCTCGTTCCACCCGAGCAAGCGAGACGCGGTCCGTGCGGCACGTGAGCATCTTCGCAAACTGGCCGAGCAGGCGGAGCCGTTGCACGAGACCGCCCGCTTGTTCGAGGTGCCGACCACCAAGGCGGCACTTATTCACTGGCTCAATCTCTACGCCGAGCACCCGGACAATGGGTGATAGGCTGTTTCCTGGTCTTGCCTCTAGTCGACGGAATGGGAGAATCGGCCCATGGCCAGTGCGAGCAGGCTGATAGGAGATTATCTGGCAGAGCGGGACGCAGATGCCCGATACGCATCGTTTGACTACTGCTACGGCTACTTCCGTTCGCTGAGCGGGAATACCTCCGCACTCAAGGTACCCCAAGAAGCTCAGAGTGCGTGCATGCAGCTTATGTGCTATCTGGCCAGCTGGGGGATGTTCCGCGGATCGAGCCGCCTGCTCCGGGAGAAAAGCATGCGACACTTCCTGCCATTCGTGCGGGAGATAGGTTCGGGTCAGTTCGACGAGCTTTGGGAGATCGATTGCGACGACTACTCGGACGAGAATATCCGGACGTTGATCGGTGCCTATGAAGAGATTCGGCGTCTGGTGGTGGTCGGAAGCCAGCAACCAATGATCCTTGTTACCAAAGTGATGCTTGGCGCTTTTGGTTGCTGCCCGGCATTCGACACCCAAGCGACCAACACCCTGAGAACCCGTTACCCGAAGAAATCGGGTGCAGGGGGGTCGGGGTTCCGCCGCTTCAATCGTGATGCGCTGAAGCTGGTCGCCAAGTGCTACGACGAGAACCGTGCCGTGGTTGATGGATTCGCGGCATCAACGAAGGTGCTCGGTTTCAGTTCGGGTAAGTCGACAAGGAGGCGTTATACCAAAGCCAAGGTGCTCGATATGCTGCTCTTTCGTGCGAACGGGTCACCGTTCACCCCTTGAGGACATCTCGGCTCCTTGTTCCACTTCCGCCGCTTCGCGCCCCACTATCTTGAGCATGGTGGCGGCCGCGGTCTGCATGGCCTCACAGTCAAGGTAGTGGTTCGGCCGGGATCCGATCTGCTTCCAGATCCAGTTGCCGCGTTCCTTCACCCGCTGCTCGCCTTCCATCTGGGCGAGGTAGTCCTCGTCGATGTCGTCGGGGATTTCCCAGGTCGGGCCGGCTCCCGGATCCTGGTTGCGGCGGAGACGGGCGAGCGTGTCCTTGATGTTGAGGTTCGACCAGTAGTGGACGACGCAGCTCTGACGGTGGGTCAGGACCACCTTGCGGCGTGGCGAGTAGAACCGCTGGATCCGTTGGCCGCCGCGGCTCTTATGGGGGAACACGAGGCGCCGGTCACCAATCAAGGCGACCCAGCCCCTCTTCGCACATTCGCGGTAGACGTCGTAGGTCGCGTAGCCGGCATCGACGAATGTCAGCGACGGGTGGATCCCGAATCGTTCCTGGACTTCCTCGACGTCGGTGAAGGTCAGAACCCGCTCGTTCCAAACGAGGCACGAGGACCCGTCTGCCGACCACGAGCGCACCACCAGGAACATGTGGTCGAGCTGGCAGTCCACCGTCAGGAACCGTAGCGGGATGAGCCCCTTGCGTTCCGGCAGCGGGGCGGCCAGCACGGCACCGGTGCGCGGGGTGATCGCGCCTTCCTCCTCCCACGTCTCGCCGCGCTTGTATCCGGACTTGGTGATCTCGAGCTTGTAATCCTCGACGTATTCCCGCCACGGAAGCCCGAGCCGCTTCTGGTAGAACTGCTGGAGCAAACTCACGTCCCCCTTCCGCGCCGCCGCCTTCGCCCGGAGGTAGAGTTCCGCGAGTTGGCCCCAGCCCATCGCGCACAGGGCGTTCCAGTGGAACCCGACGTTCTGAGCGGCGGCCTTCGGGTTCATCCGGACGAAGCGCCCCGTCGCATTCAGTTCCCGGCGCGCCCGGTCGCTGTCCTCGTAGTGGTGACCGCATTCCTCGCAGCGCAGCGCCGCCGTCCGGCGCACCTCCTCGAAGTCCCACTCGCCGAACTCATCCTTCGCGCTCTTGCTCCACTCGACGCATTCCCACTTGAACGGCTGGCGGTGGCCGCATTCCAAGCACTCGAACGTCCACTCGCGCTGGTCGGTGGTGAGGAACTTGCGGTGGAAGTCATCGTCCTCCTCGCCGCCCTGGCTCATCCAGATGCACTTGCCCAGCCACCCGAACGCGGTGACTCGGGCCTCGGCCTCCGCCATGTGGCCCGGCGGGTAGTTCCAGCATTCATCAGCAAAAATCCAGCGGATCGACCGGCGCTGCAGGTTCGTCTTGTTGTGGGCTCCGACTACCCACAGCGGCATCCCGTTGGCGAAGTGGATCGTGCGGTTCCGCTTGTGGTGCGGGTTGGCCGGGTAGAGGGCGCGCACCGCAGGGCACTCGTCGAAGAGCTTCTGCAACCGGGCCTCGCTCTGGTCCTTGGCGTCCTCGTCGGTCTCGTTGAGCCAGAGGGTGGGCCCCGGCAGGTTGGCGATCACGTGGCAGAGGCAGAGTTCGGCGGCGATCGTCTTGGACGACTGGACAGACGCCAGCACGCACACCTGCCGCACCGCGGGATCGACCATCGCCTCCATCACGTCGCGGATCCATGGTGAGTTCTCACTACGGAACCGGCCCGGCACGGGCGAGTAGGGGATCGCGTTGATGTGACGCTCGGCCCATTCCCACGGCGGGGCCTTGTCCGGCGGTCGCCATGCTTCCCGCCAGATCGCTTCCAGTCGCTCCGCTCCGTTCATGCCCCGGAGCACAGGTCAACGATGCGGCCGACCACCGCGGGCGTGAGCTGCCGGTCGACCAACCGCAGCACCCGCCAGCCGGCGAGCGCGGCCTCGAGGTACTTTTCGGCATCCGCCGTGAATCCACGCGGCGTGGTGTGGCGGCCCCGCACCCAGATTCCTCCCTCGATCTCGATCAGGGTGCGGCTCGGCAGGTGGGCGAAGTCGGCCCGCCATTTGCGGGTCGGATGGAACCGGAACTCGCGTTCCAGCGGCGGTCCGTCGAGGGAGCGCCAGAGCATGGCGAACCGCGCCTCCAGCGGGGAGCGTGTCCGTCGCCGCACCCGCTTCCTCACTTCGGCCCCTCCTTCCCCTGGTGGAGGAGAGCGAATGCTTCGGTGACTGCGGACTCCAGTTCGCGACGGATTCCGTGGGCGTCCTTGCCGGAAAGCACCGGCGGCATCTCGTTGAGGAGCCGGGTTTCCAGCAGTGCCCGGGCACGACCGACCAACCGGGTCCACGTTTCCCGCACCTCGCTGACCAGCACGTAGTCGCCCTTCTTGATGGCGACCTTGAGCTCCCGCTCCTCGACCTCGGCCAGGAGTTTCCGGGCCTTGAGCGCCTCCTCGTTGCCATGGACGGAATGGCCGCCCTTCAGCCCGCGGACGCGCACGAACTCGCGCCACTCGGCCACAGGGTGCGCGCCTGCAGCCGTTGAGGCCGGGGCCCCGGGGAGTTTGCGCCAGGCGGTGATGGTGCGCCGTGTGACGCCCAACAGGGCCGCGAGTTCGACCACGGTTTTGGCGTAGGCCGTGGAATCCGTGCTGCCCGCGGCTCGCGCCTGCACTCGGGCGCGCTCGGCGACCGTCAGGGTTTTGCCGGACTGGACCTTTTTCAGGATATTGGAGAAATCAAGATCGAGGACCTTCTCGGCCACTTCCGGTTCGATATCCACGGGCATGCAGCCTCGTTCCTCGTGTCAAAGGTGCCGTTGACACCTGAGGCGCGGCATGGAGACCGCTGAATCCGCCCCGCCCGCCGATCAAAAACCGAAGGCCAAGGCGCTCGCCGGCGGAGTGGAGGTGTGGTGCTCACACGAGCGGTTGGTGCCGGTCGATGAGTTGAAACCGAACCCGCGTAATCCGAATACCCACAGTGACGGGCAGATTGATCTCCTGGCGAAGAACATCCGCTACTTCGGCTGGCGGCACCCTATCACGGTTTCTTCCCGCTCAGGCTTTATCGTCGCCGGCCACGGGCGGTTGATGGCGGCGAAGAAACTCGGCCTGGAACTGGTGCCGGTGGATTTCCAGAGCTTTGCCAACGACGACGAGGAACTCGCGGTGCTGGTCAGCGACAACCGCCTGGCCGAACTCGCCGAAACCGACGAGGACGAGCTGAAGGCACTCATCAAGGAACTCGACGGGCAGATCGATCTCGACCTCACCGGCTTCGACGCCATTTCGATCGACGAGTTGTTCCCTCCCGAGACGAAGGACGAGGACAACACGGTGCCGGCGCCTCCCCCCAACCCCCTCACACGTCCGGGTGATCTCTATCTGCTTAGGGACCATCGCCTGCTCTGCGGGGATTCCACCAGTGCCGAGGATGTGACCCGCCTCATGGACGGGCAGCGTGCGGTCCTGTTTGCCACCGACCCGCCCTACCTGGTTGGCTACGATGGCACGAACCACCCCGGCACCAGCCGCACCAAGAACACCGACTGGTCCGAGACCTACGGCGCGACCTGGGACGACGCCGACCTTGAGCGCAACAACGACCTCTACGAGCGCTTCATCCGTATCGCCATCGAGCACGCCATCCTGCCCGACGCGGCCTGGTATTGCTGGCACGCCAGCCGCCGGCAGATGATGGTCGAACAAGCCTGGGAGAAGAACGGCGCCTTCGTCCACCAGCAGATCATCTGGCATAAGCCGAACCGCCCCATCCTCACGCGCTCGTGGTATCTCTGGGCGCACGAACCGTGCTTCTTTGGCTGGATCAAGAGCCAGAAGCCGCCGCGGGCCGACAGCGAGCACCTGCGCAGCGTCTGGAACATCGACGGGATCAATAACGACGAGCGGCCCGACCACCCGACGCCGAAGCCGCTGGAGTGCTTCGCGATTCCGATGCGCCAGCACACCCGGAAGGGAGAACTCTGCTACGAGCCGCTCACCGGGTCGGGCAGCCAGCTGGTTGCCGCCGAGCAGCTCGGCCGCCGCGTCTTCGGCATGGAGATCTCGCCCACCTACTGCGACGTGATCGTCAAACGGTGGCTCAACCTCGGGGAGGGCCGCACGGCACGGCGGATTCGCGACGGGGTGGAGGAGGACGTGACCTCCGAATTCACCGAGCCTGTTGACACCGGGGAGGAGGCACCATGAAGAAAGTTCCCTTCCTTCGCCTCCTGACGGCAGTCGGTTCCGCTCTATCGGCCGTGGCCCTCCTGGACCTCACCGGCGTGGCGAACGTGCTGAGCCCGGGGCTGTCGAATTACCTGCTCGCAGCCGGCCCGATCGCTCTCGCGCTGAAGGAACTGGTCGTGGGTGTCGGTGACATCCTCGATGACGGGAAGGCGAACCGTTCGTTCAAACTTCCGCTTCTCCTGCTCGCTTTCGCTCTGCTGGCGACCCCGTTCCTGTCGTCCTGCACACTGGACACCCGGACCGGCACCGCCACCCTCGAGGCCGACGCCGAAACTGTGCGTGCGATCAACGAATTGGTGCGCACCGTGCGCGCCGACAAGTAGGTGCGATGAGCTTGGCACTCTGGAAGGAGATTCAGGCCTTCGTCGGTGTAACCGCCGATGGAATTCCCGGCCCGATTACCGCAGGGGCAGTCGCTGCAAAACTTGGTCTCACTCGTCCGACCCCTTCCTTTGACGCCCGCTCGGAGAAGAACATCGCCACGCTGGTTCCACGGGCGCAGTCGAAGGCTCGCGAATGGCTGGCCAGGTGCCGGGCCGAGGGGATTGCTGTGAAGGTGATCTGCGGCACTCGCTCCAATGCTGAACAGGCGGCACTCTACGCCAAGGGTCGCTCCGCACCCGGGCCGAAGGTGACCAACGCGAAGCCCGGCTATTCCTGGCACAATTTCGGAGTGGCCTGGGATTTTGTGGTCTTTGATCCGGCCGGGCAGCCGCTTTGGGACAGCCCGCTGATGGACCGATGCGGAAAGGTCGGCGAGGACCTCGGCCTGGAATGGGGCGGACGCTGGAAGGGCTTCAAGGACAAGCCACACCTGCAGTTGAAGCTGGGTATTTCCTTAGCTGAGGCGCGCAGCAAATGGATGCCCACCTCTCGCCCGCACGAGGACTGAAGTGTAGATCCGCATTTTCTGGTCTTGGGACTTAAGGTCGACAGGATCTGTTTCAATGGAATAACGTTTCGTAGCGTTACGACGAAACTTGACCTCCAGTTGGGTGCCCCACACCAAGCCCTGCGCAGCCAGGGCGGCGTGCACGAAGCCATTCATCAAAATAGTGTTGCAGCCTGCCAAATGAGCCCAGAAGAACCCGTTCCCGCCCCGGGATTCCCAGACCTGATGCTTCTTCAGTTTGGGATCCGCCGAGAATTGCCCCCAGACGGGCTTACGCCTTCACCAATTCCGTTGAGCGCCATCTATGGCGTTGGAAAAAAGACTTCAGAAAAACTGCAAAGTTGTGGACTTGATTCAGCTGGTCAGTTGGCAGCCCTCAAGAGCCAGGAGATTCAGTATATTTCCCATCAAACGGGTCTTTCCGAAGTTCGATTAACCCAATTTGTGGAAGCCGCTAATGACTTATTCATCATGCTCTCTCGGGAGAGGCTCTTGGACGAAATGCTCGAAGAGGGTTTTGAATCAACTCCAGATGCCTCCTCCAATCGATCCCTTATTACCCCCGATGTGCTATTCGCGGTAGACAAGCTAATATCAGGTGAACACGAGCCAAATGTTAACAACTTTCACAGTCTGTGCTCGTTGGCTGAGGCCGTGGTCTTCTTTGAAGAAATTGAAACTCCTTACACACCCAGCGAGGCCCAGGCCTTTGAGCAGGGAGATGTTGCTGCAACATTCAAAGAACTCCTTGAAGGACCAGAACTTACAAGCCTCTCAAGTTCATGGGGCAAGGCACCTGTTACCGATATTCTGGAGGGTCAATCGGTAATCAAAGCGGGATCCCAACTTTCTGATGCTAGTAAAGACGTCGGCCTTTTGTCCATTGGCCCATTCTTTTTTGAGGGTCGGAATCCTATCGGGCCAGCTATCGTGGACGAAGAGCAAATCAGGAAGTTGTGGAGCTATTCAATATCAAGCGATCTTCCTCTTATGGAGCTTGTCGGATCCAAGCTAATGCTCCGCCATGATAGTGATCACAGAAGTTCGCATTACCTCGTTCACACAATGGTCTATCCGGCAAGGCTGCTCGCTACCTGCGCGGAGAAACAAGGTATTAGTTTCTGCTGTGATCTCGCACACCTGCCACTTCTTGTGAGATCAAAGCAACCGCCAAGACGTGTCCATGACATGTTCAAGCACTTGGACAACCGATACCAGTCCTTGGCAATCCGGCTCTATGAGAGTAAGCGCCTTGTTCGAATGGCTATTCCTATGCTGACGGCAATTCTATTGCAGAAGAGCAAGAGCAGAGAGCAAATACCACTCCAGCTACTTAAGCTAAGGGAAGAGTTCTCCGATATTCGAGCAGCCGTCACAGACTACGAAGATAAATTAAAGCTGTGCGAAACCCTTGGTGATTTCCAGGATCTTGACTCGGACTTGCAAGCAGCCATGTCGGCGGTTCTTCGTCATACAATGAAACGAAGATCTCGCATCGTGAGGCGGATCTTCGATGTGGTTAAGAGTGCCTCCATTTCCGGAATAGTGAGCGAGTTCCTTGAGAGAATGCTGACCCGGGATGAAGATAGAATCGCAATTGGGCGATTCCAAAGCTTTTTGAACATTTGGCAAACAGCGAAGCAGATCCCCGACTATGATCGTCTTTTGGAGAAAACATTTGGAGTCGGTCTATCACAGAACGAGTGGCGCATATACATGGACATAGCTAACGGGCTTCAAAAAGTGAGTAATGACAGAGGATTTGTGATCGAAGATTCCTGATTTTCCCGGCCCGGCTTTGTAAGTTCGATTGAGACGCGGCATGGCAACTTGCTCAGTATTGACAACCAATAATCTGCGCGTGGACCCCTCAGCTTTCGACTAATCGTTTAGGCAGCGGCGGCCTTGCTGAGCAGGTTCTGAGTCTCCGTGTTGTTGTTGACACCCGCCGCCGGACATGGCCCGCGGCCTCTTCACAACCGGATTCACCGTCGCCGAGATCCTCGCCATCCAGCAGCGAGCCAAAGACCTGCTGCTGGAGGGCAAGACGATCATGAACTGGAACGACGCCGAGACGTCGGTCGGAAAGCAGTTCTCGATGCCGGTAGCAGACGTCCTTGAGGAATGCGTCCACGGGCTGCGGGTGCTTGACCCGGAAACCTACGGCCGCGTCCGCATCGCCGGGGCGTCCTTTATCGAGGGCCACCTGCCGAAATGACCCTGCGTTCCATCGCTGCGCAGTTGCTGCCGCCCATCTTGGTCCCGAAGGCCTGGTCCTCGCCCTTCGAGGCGGCGAACTGGTCGTCGCGCCGGGGCAGCGTGCCGGGTGCCTCGCCCACCGACGCACGCCAGGAGCTCACCTCTTCGGTGCGCACCGAATTGGTCCGCAAGTCCCGCTACCTGCACAAGAACTCGGGTTTCGTGCGCGAACTGGTCGCCAACATGGCGATCTACTCGACCGGCGACGGGATCCGGATCCAAGCGCAGTCCGGGGATGCCGGCTGGAACCGCGCCGCCGAGGAGTATTTTTCCTTCTGGTCCGCCCGCTGCGAGGTGACGCGGCGGTTTTCCTTCGAGGAATGCCAGGCACTGGTCTGCCGCGGCATCGACATCGATGGCGAGTATTTCGTTCACAAGACGCGGGACACCGAGGGCGAACCGCGCCTGCAACTCATTGAATCCCACCGGATCGGCGACGAGTTTGGCTCGAAGGATACCATCGACGGCGTGGGACTGGACGGCTGGGGCGCCCCGGTGTTCTACCGGGTGCTGGAGGACAACGGAAAGGGGCGTGACCTGCCGGCCCCCTCGGTGCTGCACCTGTTCGAGCCGGAATGGGCCGGGGGCGTGCGCTCCCACCCGACGATCCAGCACTCGATCAACCACGTGCTCGACGAGATGGAACTCCTGGCTCTGGAGAAGCACGCGGTGAAGGACAACTGCGACGTCGCCCGGGTGCTCAAGACCGGTCGCGGCGAGATCGACGACAACGGGGATTTCGTAGTTGGAGGAACCGGTGGGGCGGGTGAGGGCAGTGACCCGGTCAGCCTACAGCGGATCATCGGTGGCAAGCTGGTGGCCCTCAAACCCGAGGAATCACTCGACAGCTTCCAACCGAATCGCCCGTCGCCCACCTTCACCGGATTCCTGGAACACCTGCGCCGCGACTCGGCCCTTGGGGTGATTCCGTTCGAGTTCGCGGCGGATTCCGGCAAGATCGGTGGCGCGGGCGTGCGGTTGATCGTGGCAAAGGCGGACCGGCGATTCTCGTTCCGCCAGATGATCCTCGAACGCCGCCTGCTCCGCCCGGTGTGGGCGTTCGTGATCGGGGATGCAATCGACCGCGGGTTGATCGATCCCGTGGCCGGTTGGTGGAAGATCAGCAGCACCCCACCCAAGCGGGTGGTTGTAGATTCTGGACGGGAGGCCCAGCAGAACCGGGCGGACGTCGAAATGGGCCTTAAAACCCTGAGCGACCACTACGGCGAGTTGGGGGCCGACTTCGGCGAGGAGGTCGAGCGCCGCGCGGCCGATGCGCGCCTGATTCTGGAAACCGCGGAGAAGTTTGATGTGCCGGTGGAGATGCTTTGGAAGCCAGGAGGTCGATCTGTGACACAATGAGTCCGCATCGCAACCGTTATCTCCAGGGGCCGGGAGAGGGAGGCTCTGAGGGAACCCCTATTTCAGTAACTCAGGGTCTACCCAAACGGCCCAAGCTTCACCGATCCACCCATGACTCTTTACCTGTAAAGTTATCTCAAATACGCCCCGGATATCGATTTTGAATTTCTCAGTTCTTCTACTGCGGGTAAGCGGATCAGATTCCCAAAGCACCTTGTCGCCATCAAGAATACGAAAAGTCATCGCCGAATGAGGCCTTGTTCTGTCGACGATGGCCGCCACTCCTCTAAACTCTTCAAATGATCCATTCAATCGATATGTAACAGAAGAAAACTGATCCTTCGCCGGGTGAGTAAAGAGAGAGTGGTCAGGAACCTTTCCGTTCACAGTGATGTCACGATCATCGAAGTTTTTCCCGTGCTTTCCCAACTTGTTGAGCACCTTCACCTTTGACTCTCGCATGTCGTCAAGATAAACAGAACTGGAATATGCGGGCTGAAAATCGAGGTAGACCTGGGCAATCCTGTTGGCAATTTCAAGATTTCCCTTTCTGGTGTAGGCGACTTGCTGGGCTTTTAGTTGTTCAACAAAGATCTTATCAATTCCAGCGATTGCATCGGCACGCTGATCTATTAGCCGTTGAGCATCTCGTGGCACCGGATTTTCATTATACTTCTCGGCATCATTATTTCGGATTTCTTGAGTGTGGCAGATATAGTCATCATTGCGGCTGCGTATTAACTCCCGATGATAGAATTGAA
>JAKZES010000067.1 GCA_022548915.1 Verrucomicrobiaceae bacterium E54 | reverse complement strand
ATCTACCATCTACCATCTACCATCTACCATCCACCATCTTCAAAAATCGAGATAGATCTCGCTGCGGCGGTTGGCGCGGCGGCCCCGGGGGTTGTCCTCGCCGTCCTCGGTGAAGTTGGGGCGGCGGGGAAAGGTCTGGCCCTTGGCAACGGTTTCGATCTGCACCTGCGTCACGCCGCACTCGACGAGAAAGTTCTTCACCGCCTCGGCGCGGCGGGCCGAGAGATTCTCGTTGTAGTCCTCGGTGCCGAGGGCATCGGTGTGGCCGGAAATCGTCAGCTTCTTCCCGGGATCGATGCGCAAGAGGTCGGCGACGATCTCGAGCTGGCGCTGCGTGCGCGGCGTGAGCGTGTCGGCATCGAAGTCGAAGTAGAGCACCAGGGTGTCGCCACCCTTGGGATTCTTGAGCAGCGGGGTGTAGTACACGTCGCCACCGCCGACGCGGCGCGCGTAGTCGGCCAGGAGTTCGTCGAGGTTGATCTCGCGGACCAGCCAGTCGGACTCCGCGTCGTTCCGGCCGACCGTCATCGAGAACTGCGCAATCTCCGATCCGTCGCCGGCCAGCACGTTGATCAGGTAACCGGCGAGATTTTCGCGCTGGAACATCGCCCGCAGCGCCTTTTGCTCGCGCAGCTGGTAGCCCCCCTCCTCGAACAGGATGCAGAGGCCGGCGATCTTGGCATCGGAGACTTCGTCGGCATCCACGAACTCCTTCGCCCGCTCGAACTCCTGGCGCAACGCGGCCTGGAGAAAGGCGTCGGCGATCCCCAGCGAATCGACGAGGACCGCGCGCGGCACCGCCTCCCCCGGGCCGGGCGGCAGCGTGAGCGACCCCACCCGCCATCCACCATTCTCGCGGACCAGGTCGAAGAACAACCGGTCGCGGCCGGGCTCGGCGCCGTCGAGCAGCAGCGCCCAGCGGGTGCGGGCATTGATTTCCATCTCGCCGACCTCGCGCGCGGGATTCGGGCGGGCGAAGCGCAGCGGTCCGGCGGCGGCCAGGGCGGCGAGCTTGGTCCGGGTGGACTCGTCAAGGGCGTCCGACCCGATCAGGCGGGCCGCCGCGGCCAGGTCGCCCTTTTCGAGGGCTTCGCCGATCTCGGCCATCAACTCGGCGGGATTCCGCTTCGAGATCCCGACCCCGGCGTTCCTCAGCGCCTCGGCGGGATCGGACGGGGTATCCACCTCCTGCTCGGTGAGCGCCGGAATGGGCGGCTTGGGCGGCTCCGGGTCCTCGATCGAGGGTCGTTCAACGATGACGGGAACCGGCGGCGGCGGTTCGATGTCGGGCTGACGGTTGAGAAAGAGCAGCGTGACGACCCCGCCGATGACGAGCGCCGCGAAGAGCCAGGGAAGTTGGGATCGTGACATGGGATCGGAAGGGGCTTGGGAAACAAAGCGACCGGCAAGGCCGGGATCAACCCGCGATGCGGCGGTGCTTCATGATCATAGCGTCAACCAGCGGAAATCTCGGTGAAAAACCTCGTCGGCCTCATTCCGGGGCGGAGAGCGAGGGCAGGGTGACCCGCACGGCACGGTTGCGACGGACGATCTGCAGGGTCGTGGCCTGGGCCGCCGCCGAGGCGACCAACTGACGTTCGAACTCCTCCACCGAAGACACGGTCATGCCGTTGATCCCGACCACCCGGTCGCCGACGATCACATTTCCCGCCGCCAGGGAGTCGCTGAGAATCTCGCTGACGGTGACACCGATCCGTCCGTCGTTCGGGTTGCGCGTCACGATGCCGACCTTGCGCAGGACATCGGCCACCTCGAGCCGCGAGGTGGGGCCCGGGGACGACGACTCCTCCGGCTCCGGCATCGCGGCCCGCGCCTCCTCGATGACCGCCGTCATCGACTGCGTGCGACCATCCCGCCAGACCTCGATTTCCACCGTCTCGCCGACCCGCGAGCGCTGGACGAGGGTGAACATCTCGGAGATCGAATCGACCGGCTCGCCATCGTAGCTCACGACCACGTCGCTGGGGCGCAGGCCCGCCTTTTCCGCCGGTGAGCCGGCGCTGACCGAGACCACCCGGGCGCCCGGACCCTTGTAGCCGATCTGGCGGCGGAAACCCGGGTCGAGATCGAGGTCGAGCATCCGCACACCGAGAAATCCGCGGATCGGACGGCCCCGCTCGAGAATCGCCTGCAGCGCGTCGCGCACGTCGTTGGACGGAATCGAGAAGCCCACGCCCTGGAAGCCGGAGTTCACGCGGTCGTCGGGACGGTAGATGGCGGAGTTGATGCCGATGATCTCGCCCTGGAGATTCACCAGCGGCCCGCCGGAGTTGCCGGGATTGATCGCCGCATCGGTCTGGAAGAGGTCGCGCTGGGTGTCGGAAAGCGACCGCTCCATCGCCGAGATGATGCCCTGGGTGATCGTCTCGCCGAGCCCGAAGGGATTCCCGACCGCGAAGACGATCTGCCCGCGCCGGACCCCGGACGAGTCGCCGAACTTGAGCGGCCGGAACTCCGCCTCGCCCTTGATCTTGAGCACCGAGATGTCGAGCAAGGGATCGTCCCCGATGAGCGTGGCGGGAAAGACCCGGCCATTGTGCAGCCGCACCTGGATCTCCTGCTGGCCGCGGATCACGTGGTGGTTCGTCACCACGTGCCCCTCGTGGGTCACGATGACCCCGGAGCCCTGGCCCTGGGTCGGCACCGGGCGGACGAACTGGCGGCCGTAGCCGTCGAGCAGGCGCTCGGTGCGCACACCCGCCGTGTCGATGCTCACCACCGACGGCACCACCGCATCGGTGAGCCGGGCATACTCGTCGTTGAGCCGCGACAGCAACTCGACGTCGTCGAGTTCCAAGGGGGCCTTCTGCGGCAGGGTGAACGACTCCGGCCGGTAGGAAGCCGGTTCGCCTCCGAAGAGCGACTTCAGCCCGTCCGGGCCATTGCGAATGAAATAGACGACCGCAAAGGCGACCGCGAACACGGTCGCCAGTTGCAGCAGTCGACGCAGGCCTTCGTTCATAATTACTGTTAGATGAGCGGACCTTGTTCTGTTAGAGTCCCATATCCTCGAGGATTTCCGGGTCTTCCATCAGCTTGCGGTAGGTGTTCCCGACCGTCTCGAGCTTGCCGCCGAGCCGGGCGCCGAAGTCCTTGCCGGACTCGCCGTCCCCGGGACCTCCGGCCACCGCCTTGCAGACGGCGGTCACGGCCGCGTGGTAGTCCTTCAGCCGCGGATCGATCGCCCGGGCCAGCTTGTCGAGCTCGTCCACCGCCGCCTCGGCGTCGCTCACGGTTTCCTTGTCGAAGTCGAAGGCGTCGCCCCCGTCCGGGTCGATCTTGCTGGTGAAGATCGCGCGACCGAGATTGCGGAGGGTGCCGGAGGTGGTGATCTCGATCTGGCTCATCGTGCCCTGGACGGTGAGCACCTCCGGTGCCTTGCCCTGGCCTTTCTCGAGCAGCAGCCTGGCGGAAAGGTGGTTGGGCATGCGCTTCATCACCGCCTCGAGCCGGGTCTGCACGGCCGACTTGCCCAGGGAATCGGGCCCGGCGTCCTTGACCGCGTCGGCGACCTGGCGGAAGAGTCCGAGGGTTTCGACGATCTCTTCGGGCTTGTCCGCGCGGGCGATCTCGAGGGCCTCGTCGTAGTCTTTCAGCGTGAAGATCTGGATGTCGAGCAACTGGTCGATGCCGTCGAGCAGCAGCACGTCGCCGATCTCGCCGGCATTGTCTTCGGGGATGCCGACGATCCGGCAGCCGCGCTTGGTCGCCCCGCGGATCTTGGCGGCCGCACCGCCGATGCGCTGGACCATGCCGTCGGCCGTCATGTCGCCGGTGCAGGCGAAGTCGTCATCGAGCTCCACGCCCGAGAACAGGGAATCGAGCACCAGCGTGAAGGCGGTCGCGGCCGAGGGGCCGTCCTTCGGCACGTACTTGTCCTGGAAGCCCAACTCGATCTTGTAGCCCGTCGGAATCTTGTCGGGATCGCTGTCGTAGCGGATGCGCAGGAACTTGATCACCTCCTCCAGACAGCCTCCCATCATTGGGCCGACGTCCTGGTTGAAGGTGAAAAGCAGGTCGTCGACGTCCTCTTCGCGCAGCGCGGTGGCATTCACCATCGACGCGGATCCGGCGAGGCTGCCATTGCCGAGCTGGCGGACGACGAGCCCGTTCACCCGGCTCTGCGGCTGCGCGAACCGATCGCCCTTGCCGCCCGGCATTTCGACTTCCTTCTTTTCAAAGACCGCCTGCTCCTGCTCCCAGGGATTGAGGGAGTGGCGGATCGGCGAGCCGAGCATGCCGGTCCACTTCGCCTTGTGGCCGGCCTCCTCCAGCTTGTCGCGGGCCTCTTCCAGGCGCTCGGAGGACGATCCGTCCGGATCCAGGCGCAGTGCGATGTCGGCGATGTAGGCGGCGCAGATCTGGTTGGCCTCGTTGTCCTGCTTGCGCATCAGGGCGCGCACCGCGCTGGCCAGCCGGCGGCTGACCCGGCTGCGGTCGGCCGACTCCGAAAGGGTCTGGCCGTTTTCCTTCAGCTGCGCCAGCACGTCCGCCAGCCTATCGTTGTCCTTGTCGAGGCGGTGCGCGATGGCCAGCGCGTGCGAGCGCAGCTCGAAATCGACCTCGTCCTCGGAATCGAAATCCCGCGCCACCGAGACGAGCGAACTCACCGCGCCGGACCGGTCGAAACGGTCGAGCTCGACCTTGTCGACGTCGAAAATCTCCTTCTCCAGATCCGGGGGCCGGTAGCTGTCGGCCCGCGCGAGCGATCCGAGACCCAATCCAGCACCGACGACGAGCCCGAGAATTCGCTTCGACCACATGGTTTTCGGATATAGCCCGGAACCCCGCATGGAAAGGCAAAAGCCCGGGACGGGTGGACTCTCTCAGTCGTCCTCCCAACGTTTCTCGAACGGGATGGTGTAGTCGTCCCCGTCGCCAATGGCGGCGGTGAGCAGCTTCATCGTCTGCACGTAGCTCTTCAGCGTGGGCAGCACGGCCCGGCGGATTTCATAGTCCTCCTCGACCCGGCGCAGGGCCGTCTCCACGCTGCCGATGGTCTTCACCGTGTTCATCGCGGTGTCGTAAAGGTCCTCCCGATCCTGCATCGACCCGTGGACCTTCTCGAGCTTGCGGAGGGCTTCCCGACAAGCCTCGTCCGCCAGCTTGAAGTCATCCAGACGGATCTGCTCCCAAGGTTTCTGATAGATGAGCTGGATCGGATGCAACGATGCCCGGATCTCCCGCGCGTAGATCTCCCGGTTGAGCTGCCGCGGCCATTGCGACGTGCCGCGCAAAGCCAGCATCCGGGCCGAGGCATGCTCGGGCACCAGCTCCACGACCTGGCCCAGCCGCTCGCGCGTCGAGTCATACCCGACGAAGCCGCCCAGCGAGCGGGTCCCGCGTGCCGCGCGCACCGCATCGAATGCCGCTCGCGCCTCGACCACGCGCTCGGGCGGGTCCGCAGCCGCCAGATCGACGAGGGTGGAGGCGTCCGGTGCCACCAGCACCTCGTAGTCGAAGAAGAACTCGGGCTTGTCGAGCGTCAGCAGGGACGGCAGGTAGTTCAGAGCCTCCTCCGGCAACACCAGCGTCCCGCCCCGACTGTCGGCCAGGGTGCGCAGGGTGTTCCAGAAACCGGTCGGCACCCCGATGGTTCCGTCGTCGCCCAGCTCGGCCAGCACGATCCCGGAGTGCTCGTCTCCGGAGAAAAGCGTGTCCGCCGCCACCAGCATCGCGCCGGTGGCCGCTTCATGGTTGTCGGGGTGGAATCGCAGCTCGTCGGCGATGGAGAAACGGAAGACAAGGTGGTCGGGCAATGACCCGTGGCGGGCCTCGAGTGGGGCGATGAGTCGCTCGGCGATCCAATGGTCTCCCCGTCCCGGACCTCGCTCCGGCCCCGAAATGCGCAGCCGCTTCGGATTCCGGAGAGCCTCGCCATTCCCCCCCTCCGATGCCTCCTTCTGGATCCACGCCTTGACCTGCAGGGGAACGATCCGCAATTCCGGCTCGGGTTTGCGCTCCTCGGTCACCCACAGCGGCACGCGCACGCTCGCTTCATTCAAGACAAGCGTCGCATCGGTGGGCTTCTCGGGTTCCGGCTCCGGTTCGGGCTCCACCGGTTCGGGGGCCTTCGGCTGGAAGGCGGCGAGATCGGCGACCCAGCCGTTCCATTGGCCGCGCTCGCCTGCTCCCCGCCCGCCCGCACTGGGGTGATGCGGATCCACCCGGACCAGCACATCCACCAGACAGTTTGCCAAAGCCTGTCCATCGGCCCCGGCCTCCGGCTGCTCCAGCCACCCGAGCAGATGCCACGACCGGCTCAGGGCGGTCTTGAATTCCTCGCGGTCCGGCGAATCGGCCTGCTCGCCCTCCTCCATCGTCTCGATCAGATCGCGGGCCTGGCGGTTGGCCGGATCGAGCGCCAGCGCCAACGCGATCATCTGCGCCCGCGTCCGCTCATCCGCCGGCGCGTCGCCATCGGCGGATCCCACCAGCGTCACCAGCTGCTGCGACAGCCCGGTCATCGTGCTCACGTCCACCGGCAGCTTGTCGCGGCGAAAGGGTGCGCCACCTTCCTGCGGGGGCACGAAGACCCCCAGGGCCGAGGTCACCATCGCCGCCACCAGCACCAAGCATCGAATCACGGTCACAATCTACCGGCCCCTTACGTCCACTCGCAAGCGGACATTGCGCCCGACCCCATCGGGGTTCATGCTCCGGCCCGTGAGCGAGACCATCGAAATCACCACCCGCGAGGAGGTCATGTTCTTCGACACCGACTGCGGCCAGGTCGTCCACAACCTCGCCTACCTGCGGATGATCGAGACCTGCCGCACCCGTCTCGCCGCCAAGATGGGCATGGACCTGCGGACGATGTCCGAAACGAAGCTCTTCCCGGTCGTCACCCGCACCGAGATCGACTACCGCCGTCCCGCCAAACTCGGCGACTGGCTCACCATCCACGGCAAACTCGGCGATGTCGGCGCCGCCCGCTTCTGGTGCGAATTCGAGATGCGCCGCGAGGCCGATGATGACCTCCTGATCACCGCCAAGCAGGCGCTGGCACTCGTGCAAATGCCTGATGGTAAGCCAGTTAGGTTGCCAAAGGAGTGGCGGTAGAATGAGGAGCGCCGATGATGAAATCGGCATCTTCAAAATCCCCCGTCCACCACCGCCACAAGGCCCTGAAGGCCAGATATTCAAGTCAGGTAGACAAGTTTGTATGGTCCATACTCGTCTCTCCCAGACGGCGGCGGTTCTTGCGTCGCTGCCAAAGAAATAGAGACACCGCCCATCCACCAGCATAGAGGACGATCATGACCCACCAATCGAGCCATGCAGACCACCCGTTGCTGTCGCTTGCGAACCCCGCTGGCCGGACAGAAAAATACCCGCTTAGATCGTCGTCTTCGATGTCTTCGACGAGCCATTCCCAGCCATAAGAGACTGGCCCACTCAACCCGAAGCCATACTCAAATTGGCTGATCGAAAGTGCACCTCCAAAGGACTCGATAGTCGAGATCTTCGCGACAGCCGGCGCTTCGATGGATGTGTAGCCCAAGCCCCAGTAGCGCTTCGAAAAGCCGAGCCACAACCACACCAGGAACACGAACCCCGGCACGCCCAGCCAGAACAGCCTCGACCGCTACCAGGAGCGGATCATTGGAAAGGGAGCCATGGGTGGTTGGCGATTCATTCTCTCGAGGCCCCGGCGGCCTTGTCTAGACTGCGGCGATTCATCGCCGCTCTCAGGAGGGGCTTCAGCACCGACCGGAGTTCGGCCGGCCCACGGAGCTCGACCGGCCCGAACCCACTGACAAAGACACCCGTGCTAAAGCCCGGTGTCCAGAGCGGCGCTGAAGCGCCGCAGTCTATAATACCGAGCCCGCCGCCATCCACTTCCCACTTTCTGCCTCTCACTGCCGCGCAGCGGACTTCTCCAACCACACCGCCAGCACCGCGACGTCCGCCGGCGTGATTCCGGGAATCCGGCCGGCCTGACCCAGCGTCGCCGGACGCAACTCCGAAAACCGCTGGCGCGCCTCATTCTTCAGTCCGCCGATGGCCGCGTAGTCCAGATCCGCCGGGATGCGCTTGTTCTCCGACCGCGCCATCTTGGCGACCTGCTGGTGCTGACGCTCGAGGTGCCCCTCGTACTTCAACTCCGTTTCGATCAGCGGCCAAAGTTCCACGTGGAACTTGCCGCGGACATCTTCGGGCAGCTTCGCCCACTCGTTGCCGCCGCGGCGGAACCAATGGTCGAGCTTGATGCCGTCGTGATTCTCCTTCCGGGCCCAGGCGAGAGCCTCCTCGAGATCCGCCTGCTTGCGGTGCACCCGCTCGACCCGCTCACCAGCGGCCAGGCCGATCTCGGCGGCCACCGGGGTCAGGCGCAGGTCGGCGTTGTCCTGGCGCAGCAGCAGCCGGAACTCCGCCCGGCTCGTGAACATCCGGTAGGGCTCGGTGCAGCCCTTGGTCACGAGATCGTCGATCATCACCCCGAGGTAGGCCTGATCCCGCCGCAGGATGAAGGGCTCGCGGCCCAGCACCTTGAGCGCGGCATTGGCACCGGCGATCAGGCCCTGACCCGCCGCTTCCTCGTAGCCGGAGGTGCCATTGATCTGACCGGCGAAGTAGAGCCCCTCGACCCGCTTCGTTTCCAAGGTCGGGTGGAGCTGGGTCGGCGGACAGTAATCATACTCCACCGCGTAGCCCGGACGCAGGATCTCGCAGCGCTCGAGTCCGGGGATGGAGCGGAGAAAGTCGAGCTGCACCTCGTAGGGCAGGGAGGTCGAGACGCCGTTGACATAGTACTCGTGGCTGTGCCGGCCCTCCGGCTCGAGGAAGACCTGGTGACGGTCCTTTTCGGCGAAGCGCACCACCTTGTCCTCGATCGACGGACAGTAGCGCGGCCCCACGCCCTCGATCTTGCCGCAGTACATGGGCGATTGGTCGAGGTTGTCGCGAATCACCTCGTGGGTGCGGGCGTTGGTGTAGGTGATCCAGCAGGGCAATTGTTCCATGTGGAACGCCGGGTCGGCCCAGTCGTTCAGGGTAAACAGGTCATCAGGGCCGCGGCGCAGGGTGTCGGCCATGAAGGAAAACCGGGGAGGGGGGGTGTCGCCATCCTGACGCTCACATTTCCCGAAATCCAGCGACCGGCCGTGCAGCCGGCAGGGGGTTCCGGTCTTGAAACGTTCCACGTGGAACCCCAGCGCCTTGAGCGAGTCGGAAACCGTCGAGATCGCATCGCCCATCCGACCACCCTTTTCATTCTTCAGGCCGACGTGCATCAGCCCCTTCATGAAAGTCCCGGCCGAGAGGATCACGCTCGCCGCATCGATCTCCATGCCGAGCGAAGTGCGGATCCCAACCACCCGGTCCTTCTCCACCCGCAACTCGGCGACATTGCCCTGATGCAGCTCGACCCCCGGAGTGCTCTCGAGGATCCACTTCATCCGGAACTGGTAGGCCTTCTTGTCGCACTGGGTCCGCGGCGCACGGACCGAGGGACCCTTCGAAGCGTTGAGCATGCGCGACTGAATCCCGGTCGCATCGGTGTTGAGCCCCATCGATCCGCCGAGGGCGTCAATCTCGCGGACCATGTGTCCCTTGGCCAGTCCGCCGATGGCCGGATTGCAGGACATCTGGCCGACGGTGTCGAGGTTCTGGGTCAGCACCGCCACCCGGCATCCCAGCCGCGCGGCCGCGAGGGCAGCCTCGGCACCGGCATGGCCGGCACCGATCACCAGAACGTCGTAGGCAGTGGGATAGCGGAACATCGCGGGGCCGGGACGCTAGACGGAATTTCTCCCGACACAAGCCTGCCAATTGTTCCACGTGGAACGCCTTGGAGACGGGGCAGGGTGGCCAAGCGCTCTCGGCTTGGCCACTTACGACCGATCCAGAATCCCGGTCGTCGCCCGCGGCAGCAGCTCGCTCAGCCGAAAGCGCTCGCTGCCGTGCCTGCCGACCAGCAGCAGCTCCGGATCGCCAAATTCTGCCAGCACCTGGCGGCAGGCCCCGCAGGGCGAGACCGGCTGCTCGGTCTCGGCCACCACCACCGCGGCGATGATTTCCGTCACTCCTGCCGCCACGGCCGATCCGACCGCCACGCGCTCGGCGCAGATGGTCAGCCCGTAGGACAGGTTCTCGACGTTGCAGCCGGCGAAGACCTCGCCTCCGGTGCCGACGACCACCGCTCCGACCTGAAACCCGGAGTAGGGGGCGTGCGCCCGCCCGCGGCTTTGCCATGCCAACTCGGTCCACTGATCCCAATCCATGCCCCCTCATGCCCCGCCAGCCCCGCAAACGCAACATTTTCGGCTCGCACCGGGAGCGTCGATGGGGCAGGGAAGGGGCATGCGCCGCCCATGGATTGCCGCCGCCCTGCTCGTCGCCCTGCTGGTCGTCTTCCGACTCATCAGTGCCTCCGGCTATTTGCCCAACTTCTCGCCGCTTCCCGCCCTGCTGCTCTGCAGTCTGGTTTTCCTCCGCGGAGCCAAGGCCTGGCTGCTGCCGCTGGGTGCCTGGGTGCTCACCGACCCCATGGTCAGCCTGGTCCAGGGCTATCCGATGGTCGGCCCTCACCACGCCGGAATCGCCGTCGGTCTCGTCGGCGCGATCGCGCTCGGCCTCTGGCTGCGCCGCCACCCCGGCACGCTGGCGATGCTCGGCGGTTCGCTTGCCGCGGCGGGGCTCTTCTACTTCTTCTCGAACACCGTCTCCTTCCTCTTCGATCCGCTTTACGCGAAAAACGCCGTCGGTTTCCTCCAGGCCCAGTGGACCGGACCCGAGGGATTCGGCCCGACCTGGCTTTTCCTCCGCAACCTCGCGGTGGCCAATTTCCTCTTCACCGGCCTCTTCCTGGCCGCCCGGAGTTCGTGGGCACCGGCCACGGCCGCGACGACCGACCCGGCGCCATCCCTTCGATAAGGCTTGCGCCTTTGCTTGAACCTCCTCTATTGCCGCCCCGACCATGTCCCTTGCGTCCGCCGATTCCCCGCAACTCGACTTCGCCGGCTCCCCGGTGAACCAGAGCCTCAGCGCCGATGACAAGATTCACCTGTTCCGGGAAATGACCCGGATCCGGCGCTTCGAGCAGGCTTCCCTGAAGATGTACAACAAGGGGGTGATGGGAGGCTTCCTCCACCTCTACATCGGCCAGGAGTCGGTCGCCGTCGGCACCGTCTCGCTGCGCGGGAAAAACGACCACTTCATCACCGCCTACCGCGACCACGGCCACGCGCTCGCGCTCGGCATGAGCATGAACGAATGCATGGCCGAGCTCTACGGCAAGGCCACCGGCTGCTCGAAGGGCAAGGGCGGCTCGATGCACTACTTCGCCCCGGACAAGGGCTTCTGGGGCGGCCACGGCATCGTCGGCGGCCAGACCCCGCTCGGCCTGGGTCTTGCTTACGGACTGAAATACAAGGAGTTGGAAGGATGCGCGATGTGCTATCTCGGCGATGGCGCGGTCAACCAGGGCGCCTACCACGAGTCGCTCAATCTCGCCGCCCTGTTCGAGCTGCCCATTGTCTACGTGATCGAAAACAACGGCTACTCGATGGGAACCTCCCAGAAACGCTCCTCGTCCTTCCGCGGCTGCCTGGCCCAGCGGGCCGAGGGCTACGACATGGAGTGGGACCTCGTCGACGGCTCCGATCTCTACCAGGTCCGCGCCAAGGCCAACATCGCGATGGAGCGGGCACGCAAGGAGTCGAAGCCCAGCATCATCGAGATCGCGACCTATCGCTACTACGGTCATAGTGTCGCCGACGCCAACGCCAAGAAGTACCGCACGCCGGCGGAGATCGAGAAGTACAAGAAGAACCACGACCCGATCCGCCTGTGGGAACAGCGCCTGCTCGACGAAGGGGTGCTGACCGAGGAGAAGTCGAAGGAGATCGACAACGCCGCCAAGGAGGAGGCCGCCGCCTCGATCGAGTTCGCCGAGAAGTCCGACCCGCCGACGGTCGAAGCCATCATGGACGACGTCTATTGGGAGTCCGACCACAACACCGAGGCCTCGAAGATCGGCCGCCATTTCTTCAACGACTGATTCTACGGCAAACGTAGTAGTTCAAGCCAACGACGCATTTCCCCATGTCACGCAAGATGCTCTACCGCCACGCGATCCGCGAGGCACTCGACGAGGAACTCGCCCGCGATGAAAACGTGGTCGTGATGGGCGAGGAGGTCGCCCAGTACAACGGCGCCTACAAGGTCACCGAGGGCCTGTGGGAGAAGTGGGGCTGCAAGCGGATGGTCGACACGCCGATCTCCGAGGCCGGCTTCATCGGCATGGGCATCGGGGCCTCGATGCTCGGGGTCCGCCCGGTGATGGAGCTGATGTTCTGGTCCTTCCACTCGGTCGCCTTCGACCAGCTCGTCAACAACGCCGCCTGCGTCCGCTACATGTCCGGCGGCCTGATCAACGTGCCCATCGTCGTCCGCGGCCCGGCCAACGGCGGCACCAATGTCGGCGCGACCCACTCGCACATTCCCGAGGGCCTGTTCGCCGCCTTCCCCGGCCTCAAGGTCTGCGCGCCGGCGACGCCGGCCGACGCCAAGGGCCTGATGAAGGCCGCCATCCGCGACAACGACCCGGTCTACGTGATGGAGAACACGCTGCTCTACGGCACCGAGGGCGAGGTGCCCGATCCGTCCGAGGGCGACCACGTGGTTCCGCTCGGCAAGGCCGACGTGAAGCGCGAGGGTTCCGACCTTTCCCTGATCGCCCACGGCCGCTCGGTCCTCCACTGCCTGGCGGCCGCCGAGACGCTGCAGTCGGAACATGGCATCTCCGCCGAGGTGCTCGACCTGCGCTCGATCCGTCCGCTCGACCAGGAGGCCATCCTCGAGACCGTGCGCAAGACCAACCGCGCCGTGCTGGTCGACGAGTCGAAGGGTTTCGGCGGGGTTTCCGCGATGGTTTCCCACCTCATCCAGGAGCACGCCTTCGACTATCTCGACGCGCCGATCACGCGGGTGACCACCCTCGATGCCCCGGCGATCTACTCGCCGCATGTCGAGAATGATCAACTGCCCAATCCGAAGCGGATCGTCGAAAAGGTGCTCCAGTCGAGCTGAGCGGAAAGCCGCTCACTCCCGGCTCGACACAAACTTCAGCCCGGACCCCTTGCGGACCACTTGAAATCAAGGGCCGCCCCGCGGCCGGAACTCCCCGAGATGATGACAGGATCCCGGCTACCTTTTTCGTTGCCTCGTCCGGGGAGAGGTCTAGCATCGCCGCCGTGATGAAGCTCCTTGTCCGGCTGGCGCTCGTGGCCGTCTGCTTTCTTGCCGCCACCTCATGCTGCTGCCTCTTCTAAAAAAATCAGAACCATGAAGACACTCTCCTTACTTCTCCCCCTCCTCGGCCTGATCCTCGGCCTCAGCTCCTGCTCGATGACCGATCGCAAGGCGTTCGTCGCCGGCAGCTATGAGGAAACCTATCAGGCCCGGGTCTGCGGCGCCTACGACATCGTCCGCGAGGAAACCGTGCTCGATGCGAAGAGCGGCCTGGTCGAAGTCACCGAGAAGAAGGTGCCCCGCTACGAGACCCGCACCCGCACCAAGTATGTCCGCTGCCAGGGCTGCACCCGCTACTACTGGCTCCAGGACGGCTGCTGCGGATCCGACATGGACCAGGCGATCAAGATGGCCACCGCCCAGGGACCGACCGGCAGCCCGCACGTCGGCCTGATCCCGACCATGAAGTCGATCGTTCCCTGAACGACCCGATCGTTTTTCAACGGCGGAGCTTCCTCGCGGGAGCTCCGCTTTTTTATTCTCTCCCCACGAGGAGGAAAAACACTGGAAAACCAACCCGCCCTGCACAAGCCTGCGCCCAAGCGCTTTTCCCACACCACATTCATGGCCACGAATATCGAAATGCCCAAGCTCTCGGACACGATGACCGAGGGAACCCTCATCAAATGGCACAAGCAGGTCGGAGACGAAATCGAGATCGGCGACGTGATCGCCGAAGTCGAAACCGACAAGGCCACCATGGAGATGGAGGCCTTCGATGAAGGCACGATCACTTCGATCGAAGTCCAGGAAGGCGAGAAGGCGCCCATCGGGGCCGTGCTCGCCGTGCTCGACGGCGATGGCAGTGGTCCCGCCGCCGGGTCGGGCGACGCGGCTGAAAGCGCCGATGCCGGGGAGGATGCCAAGCCGGCGGAAACACCCGCGGCCGAAACGAGCTCCGCTCCCGCCGAAAAAGCTCAATCCAAACCCGCACCGACCCGTGCCGAGGGCGAGCGCATCAAGTCCTCACCGCTGGCTCGCAAGGTGGCCGCCGAGCTCGGGGTCGACCTCGCCAACGTGAACGGCAGCGGTCCCGCAGGACGCATCGTCCGCGCCGACGTCGAAGCTGCCGCCAACGGCGCTGGCAGCACCGGCAAGCCGTCCGGACAGGCCGCCGCCGCCGCCGGTCTCGCCGCCGCCGCCAAGAGCAAGGCCACCGCACCGGCCCCGCAGGCCATCCAGCCGGTGGTCTCGGAGCAGGACGAAACCATCGAGCTCACCTCGATGCGACGCATCATCGCCGACCGCCTGCTGCTCTCGAAACAGACGATCCCTCACTTCTATCTCCACGCCGAGGTCGATGCCGCACCCCTGATGAAGCTCCGCAAGGAGATCAACGCCCAGGCCGAGCAGACCCACGGCAACAAGTACTCGGTCAACGACTTCATCCTCAAGGCCGCAATCAACGCCGCCCAGACGGTGCCGGCGGTGAATGCCTCGTTCACCGGCGACGCCATCGTGCGCTTTGCCAGCGTCGGCATGTCGGTCGCCATCGCGGTCGAGGACGGCCTCGTCACTCCGGTCATCAAGAACGCCGAAACCAAGTCGCTGCTGCAGATCTCCAAGGAGGTCAAGGACCTCGCCGTCCGTGCCCGCGACAAGAAGCTCAAGCCGAACGAATTCGACGGCGGCACGATCACCGTCTCGAACCTCGGCGCCTGGGGGGTGGAAAGCTTCGACGCCATCGTCAACCCGCCGCAGGCGATGATCATCTCCGTGGGAGGTGCCATCGAGAAGCCGGTCGTCAAGGATGGCCAAGTCGTTCCCGGCCTGCGCATGAATCTCGGCATCTCCTGCGACCACCGCGTCGTCGATGGTGCCGTCGCCGCCGAGTACCTGGCCGCGGTCAAGAAGCTCATCGAGCAGCCGGCCCTGATGCTCATCTGAAGGAGGGGCGCTTTCCCAAGCGCCACTGCTGCAGTCCCGAGTTATGCCCAAGGTAGAAGAAGAGTCTTTTGAGGTACCCATGAGATTCTTCTTCTTCATCTTGCGAACAACTGCGGAAAAATCGGGTTCCACTTAGGGGGCAGGGGATTCCACGGCTCCAACTTGTTCGGAACAACCCACGCACGAAAGCGAGCAAGCCCGGCGCGACCCGAACTTGTCGGAGGTTTCCAACAGGTTGCCCAGAGTTGCTCCCAAGGCGTTCCCAGCGCCCCGTCACTGAAAGTGGTGGGCAGAGCGGTTGGGGAGACCGCGAAGCAGCGGTCGGCGGCCGGACGTTTCAGGCCCGGTGTTCCTCCCCTACTCCCCGGCCTCAGGATTTCGCGAAGTAGAGCCTCCGGGAAATTTAGAGTGCGGCGATTCATCGCCGCTTTTGATGGAGGCGATTCATCGCCGGTGGCCCGGCTCGCATTGAAATGCTTCGCCAAAGCGGCGATCAATCGCCGCAGTCTAGAAGGGGATGTCTGTCGGCCGGCGTCGGCCCGGGAGAAAGCACAGGTCGTAAGGGCGGACCGACGTCCTCATAGGGCTTCGCTGGCGAATCCGATATCCTGACGCCGGGAAGACCCTCCGGCCGACAAGTCCCGGCCATGCCCACCACTTTCAGTGACACCCCCCGTCACTCCGGATCGACAATTCCCGCGTTCCCGTTCAGGATGGCAAGGCGATGATCACCCGCTTCAGCACCCTGTCCGATGCGGCGATCTTCGCCACCCGACTCCGCGACCAGGGCCACTTTGCGGAGGTGGTCCACCTTCACGCCGCCCATCTCTGGGGTCCTTGTCCGGACTGGGGCGTTCCGGTGGTTCACTCGGATCCCGAACTTGCCGAACGCGAGGACCTGCCGGAGCAGCGCGGTCCGGGGCGCGTTTCAATGGCGATCGCTCTGGCTGTGCCCTTGCTCTGTGGTGTGCTGGTCGTCGCCTGCTTGATCGCCCTGGCCCTCGATCCGCTGCGCCTGCGGTTCGGGCTGCTTCCGCATCTCGCGTTGACCGGGCTGCTGACCGCCGCGGTGTTCGCGCTGGTCGTGAGGAGTTGGCGCTCGACCGCCGACGTCGAGGGGGATCCGGAAACGGATGCCACGCTTCGTTGGCTGCCGTCATCGGCCAACCGCGCCTGCGGGGTGATCCTCGCGATGGCGGTTGTCCTCGTTGCCGCGGTGGCCGTCTTTTTCCTCCTCGGCCTCCTTGCCGCGATGGTGAGCTCGCCTCTTCTTGCTGTCCTACTGCTCCTGCTGCTGGCCGCCGTGGCGGGCACCACCGCCCTCGGGCTTTTCATGGTCCGCGCCCATCGCGACCCGCAGCCCGATCTCCACTCCGCCGTCGTTGTCGCCTGCCAGGGAATCGCGTGGCTCTGCATCATGGGGTTGCTGCTCTTTCTCTGAGCGGCGCCCCGATGTCCCTCGACAGCCCGAAGCGGGGCGGTTAGACAGGGTGGCCGGTTCCGCCGGGGTCCAACCAACAATCCAAGATCATGGCATGGGAATACAAGGTCGTGAAGGTTCCGATTCCGGGCGTGTTCAAGCCGGAGGTGAAGGCGGAAGCGGTGGAACAGGTCTTGAATCACTATGGGGCCGACGGCTGGGAACTGGTCTCGGCCATCGGCGTTCATACCGGCAACGGTGCCACGATTGAAATCGTCTCGATGCTCAAGCGGCCGCGTGCCGCCGCGCCGGCGCCCCCGGCACCGCCCGCGGAAGGACCACCCCCACTTCCTTGAGGATGCGGTTCCGGAGCGGGGCAGGGGATCGATGGTGCCGGCGGGTGACGTCCGCGCTGCTGCTGGCCGCCGCCCCGGCGATTGCCGGGGAGAAACTCGTGAAGCAGGGCGAGCCGCGACGGATCGCCGGCTACCGGGGCATCTGGTTCGACCTCGGCCAGCGCTCCGAATTCGGTTCGAAGTATTCCGGCGGACTCGGCACCTACACGGCCAAGCACCGCCCGCTCGCCGTCCATGCGCCGGAAGCGGGAAAGACCTTCTTCGTCTATGGCGGCACCACCGCGAAGCACGAACGCCACCTGCTCGCCATGGTTTCCTACTATGACCATAGGACCAGGATGGTGCCGCAGCCGGTGGTCGTGCACGACAAGCAGGGTGTCGACGACCCCCACGACAACCCGAGCCTCCAGATCGATTCCGCGGGCCACCTGTGGGTGTTCGTCAGCGGCCGAGGTCGCAAGCGCCCCGGCCACGTCTATCGATCGGCCCGGCCCCACGACATCACCTCGTTCGAGCACGTCGCCGAAAGGGAGTTCACCTATCCGCAGCCGTGGTGGGTCGCAGAGGGGAAGGCCCTCCTTCTTTTCACGAAGTACACCGGCGGTCGTGAGCTCTACTGGAGCACCCGCGATGCGGCCACCGGAACATGGTCACGCGACCGCAAGCTGGCGGCGATGGGAGGTCACTACCAGGTCAGCAACGAGCGCGACGGTCGGGTGATCACCGCCTTCAACCGGCACCCGGAGGGCGACGTCGACCGCCGGACGAACCTGTACTTCCTGCAGAGCGATGATGGCGGGAAATCGTGGCGTACGGCAGCCGGCGTACTTGTCGAGACACCGGTCGTGGACCCCGCCGGCGCGGCACTGGTGCGGGACTATCGCGCCGAGGGTCGCCTCGTCTACATGAAGGACATCGGCTTTGATGCCGACGGCCGCCCGGTCATTCTCTATCTGACCAGTGCGAGCCATCTGCCGGGGCCGGCCGGAGCGCCCCGCACCTGGACCCTGGCCCACTGGACGGGCGGCAGGTGGGCCTTTCGCGAAGTCACGAATTCCGGCCACAACTACGACACAGGTTCGCTGGATCTCGAAAGCGACGGCATGTGGCGGATCATCGGACCGACCGAGCCGGGGCCGCAACGGCACGGCTGCGGGGGCGAAATCGCGGTCTGGGTCAGCCACGACCAGGGCCGGAGCTGGGAGAAAACCCGCGAGCTCACCCACGGCAGTTCCTCCAACCACGGCTACGTCCGCCGACCCCGCCACGCCCATCCAGGATTCGACGCGTTCTGGGCCGACGGCAACCCGGACGCGCTTTCCGAATCCCGCCTCTACTTCACCGACCGGGACTCGGGCGAGGTGCGCTGCCTTCCCTACGATATGCCGGAGCCCCTCGCCGAGCCCCCGTTGCTGCCGCGCCGCTGACCGCTCCCCGGCGCGTTTCCCGGCATTCCGCGGCCTCGCCTGACGCACAGCCTTCCGCGAAATTTGCGCACTCTCGCTGATCGTAAATGGAAGGACTCCGCGTATCCTCTGATTGATCCGGGAACCGGTCCGGATGGTGCCGCGTGCCATGAAACCGATCTCCATTATCTGGCTGGCGATCGCCTGGATGAGCTCCGGGTGGGTCGCGGCCGTTGAATCCGGGCCCGTCCAGCCCTTCGAGACCGATCGTTTCGCGGTCGCTCCGAGCGAAATCGACCGCCTGGCCTTCGCGGCGATGCGCGAGGCCGGGGTCGAGCCCGCGCTGCCGTGTTCCGACGAGGTCTTCCTGCGCCGGGTCCATCTCGATGTCGCCGGGCGCATCCCGACCCTCGCCGAGACCCGCGCCTTCCTCCGCGACCCGTCGAAAGACCGCCGCTCCCGGCTGATCGATCGCCTGCTCGAAAGCGACGACCACGTCGACTACTGGACCATGCACTGGTGCGACGTGCTGCGGGTGAAGTCGGAGTTCCCGATCAACCTCTGGCCCGACGCCGTCCAGGCCTACCACCGCTGGATCCGTGAGCAGGTTGCCGCCAATCGTCCCTACGACGAGATGGCAACCGAGATGCTCACCGCCAGCGGCAGCAACTTCCGCGACCCGGCGGTGAATTTCTACCGCGCCGTCCCCGGCAAGGGTCCCGAGCCGATCGCGGCCGCCGTGGCCCTCACCTTCATGGGCTGCCGCATCGAGCACTGGCCGCAGCCGATCCGCACCGAGTTCGGGAAAATCTTCGCCCGCCTCGCCTTCAAGCCGACCGCCGAGTGGAAGGAGGAAATCGTCTGCCCGGATCCGGCCTGCTTCGATGCCCTCGATGTCCGCCTGCCGGACCATCACGTCATCCACGTCGCGCCCGGCGAGGATGGCCGCGTGCCCTTCGCCGCGTGGCTCATCGCGCAGCCGCGCTTCGCCGAGGCCGGTGCCAACCGCGTCTGGGCCTGGGTCTTCGGCCGCGGCATCGTCCACGAGCCCGACGACCTGCGCCCGGAGAACCCCGCCGCCATTCCCGGCCTGCTCGAGCACCTCGGCCAGGCCTTCGCGGCCGACGGCTACGACTCGCGCAAGCTGCTGCGGCGCATCCTCCATTCCCGCCTCTATCAACTCTCGTCCATCCCGCGCTCGGAGAGCTCCCGCGTCGCCGAACTCTTCGCCGCCTATCCGGTCCGCCGGCTCGAGGCCGAGGTGCTGCTCGACACGCTGTGCGACCTCACCGGCACCCGCGAAGGCTACATGAGCCCCATCCCCGAGCCCTTCACCCACGTGCCGCCCTCGGCCCGCTCGGTGCGGCTCGCCGACGGCTCGATCACCAGCCCGTTCCTTGAAATGTTCGGCCGCTCGAGCCGCGACAGCGGCCACATCCTCGAGCGCAACAACCAGGTCAGCGACGCCCAGATGCTCTACCTGCTCAACTCGACCGAACTCCAGAACCGCCTCGCCCGCTCGCCGAAACTGCGCGCCCTCACCCGCGGCAAAGGCAGCCGCAAGGCCGACCAGGTGGTCGAGGCGGTCTACCTCAGCCTGCTTTCCCGCCGCCCGACCCACCGCGAAAGCGTCGCCGCGCTCGGCGACCGCGCCGCCACCCGCGCCCCCGCGCCCCCGCCGCCGCAACAACTCGAGGACCTCGTGTGGGCGCTGGTGAACTCCAAGGAATTCCTCCACCGCCACTGATGCCATGAACCCGGACTTCGGAAACCTGACCCGCCGCCGGATGCTGGTGCGCGGCGCCTTCGGCACCGCCGGCCTGATGCTCGGCGGTCACCCGCTCCTCGGCAAAAGTACGGCGCCTGCCGTAGCTCCGGCGGCGTCCGCCGCCCCGGCAAGGGCGGTGATCCAGATCTGGATGTGGGGCGGGCCGTCGCACCTCGACAGCTTCGACCCCAAGCCCGACGCCGGCCGCGACTACTGCGGCCCCTACACCTCGCCGATCGCGACCCGCGCCGACGGCGTGCGCATCTGCGAGAAGCTGCCGCTGCTCGCCGAACAGGCCCGGCATTTCTCGCTGATCCGCAGCATGACGCACGGGATCAACGCCCACGAAACCGCCTCCTACGCCGTCCAGACCGGCCACCCCCCGGGCCGCCTGCTGTGGCCCTCCCTCGGCGCGCTGGTCTCGCTCTTCAAGGGCTACGACCACGGCTACAAGGACCTCATCCCGCCCTACGTCGTGCTCACCTCGCCGCAGGGCCGCTTCTCCGAGTGCGGCTTCCTAGGCCCCGCCCACAAGCCCTTCGCCACCGGCGGCGACCCCAACCGCGAACGCTTCGAGGTCGAGGGCATCGTCTCCTCGCGCATCACCGACGAGCGCCAGAAGCAGCGCCGCAAGCTGCTCGGCGAGCTCGACACCTTCGGCCGCGCCCTGCCCGGCGACCCGGCCCTCCGGCACAAGGAGCAGTGCGAGGAAAAGGCCTACGAACTCATCCTCGGCGAGGCCCGCGAGCTCTTCGACCTCTCGACCGAGTCGCCGGAGGTGCGCGACTCCTACGGGCGTAGTACTTTCGGCCAGAGCTGCCTGATGGCCCGCCGCCTCGTCGAGCGCGGCGTGCCCTACGTCACGATCAACTACAAGGGCTGGGACACCCACAAGCAGCACTTCCAGACCATGGACCGCAACCTGCCGGAGATGGATGCCGGGCTGGCGACCCTCATTTCCGACCTCGAAAGCCGCGGCCTGCTCGACAGCACCATCATCTGGTGGGGCGGTGAGTTCGGCCGCACGCCGAAGATCCAGTGGGAGCCGCCGTGGAACGGCGGCCGCGGCCACTTCGGCGCCTGCTTTTCCGCCCTGCTCGCCGGTGGCGGCTTCCGCGGCGGCCAGGTCGTCGGTGCCAGCGACTCGACCGGTAGCGAGGTCGCCGACCGCCCGGTGTATCCGAACGAACTGCTCGGCAGCATCCTCGAGCGCATGGGCATCGACCCCGAGGGCCCGCTGCCGAACCCCCTCGGCGAGGACCTCAAGGTGATGCCCGCCGGGATCGACGGCTTCCCGCGCGGCGACGGTCGCCTGCGCGAAATCATGTGACCCGACCGATGAAGCCACGCCTTTTCCTGCTGCCGCTTTTCCTCGCCGCCGTGCCGGCGCGGGGCCAGAGCGTGTCGTGGGAGCCGGCCACCGGGTTTGTCTATCCCGCCGGGGCGCCCCGCGGCACCACCACCGAGGTGCTGGTCGGCGGTCGCGCCTTGCGCTCGGTCCGCGAGGTCCGCATCTCGGGCAGCGGCGTCGAGGCCCGGGTCACCGGCACCTACCGCTCGCTGCGCCAGATGAGCGGCGACCAGCGCCAGGTGCTGCAGTATCTCGTCGCCCGCCGCCGCGCCGAGCTGATGGAGGAGAAGCCGCCGCCGAAGCCGGAGCAGCTGATGCCCGGCGAGGACGGCAAGCCGAAGCCCGAGGCGAAGCCGCCCGAGCACCCGCTGGTCGATCGCCTGCCGACCCTTTCGCTGGCGGAGCTGCGCCACTGGCAGGAATTCATGAAGCGGGGCGACCGCCTCCAGCCGGCCCGCCATCTCGAGGAAACCGTGTCCATCGAGATCACGGCCGCCCCGGATGCCGCGCCCGGGCCGCGCGAGCTGCGCTTGATCGCCAACAACGGCATCTCGAACCCGCTGCGATTCCACATCGGCACCCTGCCGGAAAGCTCCGAGCTCGAGCCGAATGAAACCCCCGAAACGCCGCCGCTCGAGCTGCCCTGCGTGGTCAACGGCCAGATCCAGCCGGGCGACATCGACCGCATCCGTTTCCGGGCCGAACGCGGCCAGCAGCTGGTCCTCGACGGCGCGGCCCGCTCGCTCATCCCGTACCTCGCCGATGCCGTGCCGGGCTGGTTCCAGATGGTGATGGCGGTCCGCGGTCCCGACGGCCGCGAGGTCGCCCATGCCGATCATTTCCGCCACGACCCCGATCCCATCCTGACCTTCCGCGTGCCCGAGGACGGCCTCTACACGCTCGAGGTCCGCGATTCGATCTACCGCGGCCGCGACGACTTCGTTTACCGCATCGCCCTCGGCGAGCTGCCCCTGGTCGGCTCCCGCTTCCCGCTCGGCGGACGGGCCGGCCGGCCGCTCAAGGTCGCCCTGCGCGGGTGGAACCTCAAGGGATCGACCCTCGCGCTCGACACCGCCCCCGGTGGCCCCCCGGTGCGCCGCTACGAGCTGCCCGACACCCGCGGTTTCGACTACGCCGTCTCCGACCTCCCGGAGGTTTTGGAAAGCGAGCCCAACCACCCGTGGCCGGGGCATCCTGCCCCGTTGCCCTCAACAGATCGTACCCGGCAAGCGGCGCCATCGTCTCCCGACCCCCCGCCCGCCGCCAACCCAATCCCGTTCCCCGCCATTGCCAACGGCCGCATCGACCCGCCCGGTGACATCGACATCTACCGCGTCGAGGCCCGCGCCGGCCACCCGCTCTCCGTCGAGGTCGTCGCCCGCCGTCTCGGCTCGCCGCTCGATGCGGTCGTCCACGTCGCCACCGGCGATGGCCAGGTGGTTGCCTGGAATGACGACTCGATGACCAAGGACGGCCACCTGCACCTCGACGAGGGGCTGCTGACCCATCACGCCGACCCTCGGCTCACCCTCGATCCACCGAGCGATGGCCCGCTGTGGATCCGCATCGCCGACACCCGCCGCGCCGGCGGCCCGGCCTTCGCCTACCGGCTGCGCGTCGCCCCCCGGCAGCCCGACTTCGAGCTCCGCGTCAGCCCCTCGGCGATCACGTCCGGAGCCGGAAAGTGCACGCCATTCTCCGTCCACGTGCTCCGGCGCGACGGCTTCGACGGCGAAATCCGCCTGCAGCTCGCCGATGCGCCGCAAGCCTGGAAGCTCTCCGGCGCGGTCATCCCGGCCGGCGCGGACGGCGTGCGCCTGACCCTCGATCTGCCGCCGAAAATGCGGCCCGGCCTGTTCGAGCCGAAGCTGCTCGGCACGGCCACCCTCGAGGGCGGGACCCTCACCCGCGAGGCGCTCCCGACCGACGACCGGATGCAGGCCTTCCTCTGGCGCCACCTCGTTCCGGCCGCGGAATGGCTGGTGCAGGCACGCGGCAAGGCGGCGCCGGTCGCCCGCGTCGGCGACGGGCCGATCGAGCTGCCTGCCGGAGGTTCGGCGGTGGTCCGCTTCCGCGCGTGGAAAGACCTCGCCCCCCGCATCGCCCTCGAACCCAGCGCCGCCCCCGCCGGGCTCACCGTTTCGCGGCCCGAGGCGACCCGGGACGGGTTCCGCATCGAGATCCACGCCCCGGCCGATCTGCCCGCCGGCGAGCGCTTCAACCTCATCCTCGATACCTACCCGGCGAAGAACGGCGAGCGCATCGCCAATGCCAGGTTTCCCAACAACTCCCTGCCGGCCCTGCCCGTTCTCATCACACCCGACCGCACCCCGTGAAAGCCACGCCACCCGACCGCCGACCCGCCACCATGCCCGCCTGCGAAACCGCCGTCGAATGGCTCCGCGTCGATGCCCTTGATCTTCCCGTCCGCATCGGCCTCGCCCGCTTCCACGGGGCCGGCGGCGTCACCGAGCACCACATCACCATCCAGCTCGTCGGCGACCCGCCGGATCCGCTCACCACGCTCAAGGAAGCCTACCTCCGCGCCCTCGCCCGGGCCGGCATTTCGCCCCGGGGCGCCGTCTTCCGCCGCATCTTCTGCAGCGACGTGCTCAACCAGCGCGACTGGTTCGAGACCCCGGAATGGCAGCCGCTTTCCCTCGTCGGCCAGCCGCCAGCGCCCGCCGCCAAGCTGGCCCTGTGGGCCTGGCACGTCGACACCCCCGACGGCCCCGCCCGGATCACCCGCTCGGGCCCCGACTGCTCGTGGACCCGCGGCGACCTCACCCACCACTGGAGCAGCGGCCTCACCGCCCACGGCCCGGCCGACTCCCACACCCAGAGCCGCCGCGTGCTCGTCGACTACGACCACTGGCTCGAAAGCCGCGGCCTGAACCTCGCCGACCACGTCGTCCGCACCTGGTGGTACGTCGGCGCGATCGATGCCGACTACCAGGGCCTGGTCGATGCCCGCCGCGAGTATTTCGAAACCCGCGGCCTCACCGCCGACACCCACTACATCTCCAGTACCGGCATCCAGGGCGGCCTGCCCGAGCGCGACGCCAAGGTCGGCATGGACGCCTACACCATCGCCGGCCTGCAGCCCGCGCAGATCCGCTTCCTCACCGCCACCGACCACCTCTGCCCGACCGCCGACTACGGCGTCACCTTCGAGCGCGGCACCGCCATCGCCTACGCCGACCGCAAGCACCTCTTCATCTCCGGCACCGCCAGCATCGACGACCACGGCGAGATCCTCCACCGCGGCGACGTCATCGGCCAGTTCGAGCGCGCGCTCGAGAATGTGGAAGTCCTCCTCGCCGACGGTGGTGCCGACCTCCACGACATGGCCTCGCTGCTCGTCTACCTCCGCGACCCGGCCGATGCGCGCCGCATCGACGCGCTTCTGCGCAGCCGCCTCCCCGGCATTCCCTATGTCCTGGTCGAGGGTCCCGTCTGCCGCCCCGGCTGGCTCATCGAACTCGAAGGCATCGCCATCGTCCCGACCGAGCGCCGCGACCTGCCCGAGTTCTGAGCCTTAAGGTGGCTGCGGCATCCTGCCGCAGGCCGTTCAGGTGGCTTCCAGCCACCTGCCTCCGACCAGTCCCCCCAATAGGACCGCCGGTTATGAAATCGGCATCTTCCGGCCTCTTCCAGCATCTTCCCTTACCCCAAAAGGACCGCGCAACCCCTTGGTCAATTCATCGCGGGGGGCGCAGCCCTCCCCACGACCCCCGATTCCCCCCAAAGAAAAAATCTGAAATCTGAAATCTGAAATTCTGAGATCCACGCCCCCGCCCCGGCTCTTCCGAGATCACTCGTCCACTCCTCGTTCAACAGCACCTCGTGAGCCAGCCGGATCGCCTCCAGCACCTGCCTTGCCTGAAATGCCTGCACTCCCTCTGTGTGAATCAATTTCTCAAAATAACCTTCAAGAAAATCCTGTTTTGACGTCTCAGATGGTCTCGCTCGGAGCGCCGCACCCCACCTTTCCAGATGCTTCAGATAGTAAGGCCGCGCCCGTTCCGCCACCCGCTCCC
>JAKZES010000066.1 GCA_022548915.1 Verrucomicrobiaceae bacterium E54 | reverse complement strand
CTTCAATTCTATCATCGGGAGTTAATACGCAGCCGCAATGATGACTATATCTGCCACACTCAAGAAATCCGAAATAATGATGCCGAGAAGTATAACTCCGAATCTCGAATAGCGGGGACCCCAAACGAAGATGGATTACCGCAAGAGACGAGCAGAGTTCGTTGCAGTAGCAATACTCTGGGTGTTGCCAGCGATTGTGTGGGTCCTGTTCGCGCTCATGTTGTTTTTTCGGGGCGGCAAGGGTCCGGTGCAGGATCTGTTCTTTGTGCCAGGCGTCATGGGCATACCGGCATCGCTGCTCTGGGCATTTTACTTGGGGATGCGCTCGCGTACTGCGCGGGGGTCCCGCTTGGAGACATGGCGCGATGGCGGGTTTCTTTTTGCCGCCTCGACCCTCGTCGTACCCTTCGTTGCGATGCTGGGATGGTGACGGCTGCTGATGCGTCGTTGAGCCGCGTTCGCTGGACGAAGATCTGAACTGGCAGGTCAGGCCTTGGCGATCTTGGCGTCTTGGCGGTGAATCCAATCTCTCCGGTCCAGCGTGCTTCATATCATTGCCGCTTGAGGAAGCCTTTGGGGGGAGTAATCTGGTGGGCATGTCCCAGGCCATTGTCGATCCCGAGGATCTCCGGCGCTTTGCGGTGGAGTTGAAGCGTTTCAACGAGGAGTTGCGCGACCGGACGGCGTCGTTGATGGCGCGCTTCACCTCGCTGGGAGAGACCTGGCAGGATCAGGAGCAGGAGAAGTTCGCGACGGAGTTCCTGCAGACGATGAAGGGGTTGAAGCGTTTCAACGAGGTGGCCGAACGGCATTCGCCCTACCTGCTGCGCAAGGCCGAGCGGATCCAGCAGTACCTCGACCAGCGTTGATGGGATGTGCACCGATCCTCGGGAGAGCGGCTGACGGATTTCGAGGAATTGGGACCATGATGGATAGGATGGATAAGATTTTCTGGAAACTGGCCGGACGAAGAGTGGTTGTAGGGAGGTTTGCGATTCTGGACCGGACTTCGGAATCAAATCATCCCATGCATCTTATCCATCCTGGTCCCCAGTTCCCGATCGGCTTGTTTGCTATCGCGGGTGGGCGAGTCCGATGCTGACAAGGCCGCGATTGTCCTTTGTGGCTTGGGAAGGGGTGGCTAGATTGCCGCGGGGAACAGGGGTTCCGACAACGACCGTGGCAGACCAGGCAAACGTCGCATCGATCGAAGCGCTGGAAGATTTCCGAGCGGGTCTCGTGCGTTATCGTGAGCGCACCAACCAGGCGCTGGAGGATGTGTCCGGAGAGGTGAAGCGCACCCGCGAATGGCTGACCTTCGAGAAGCGGACGGCGTGGCAGGGCGAGGTGCGGCGGCGCCAGCGGCGGGTCGACCAGGCACTGGCCGAACTGGCGACCTCGAAGTTGTCGGTGATGAAGGACGACCATTCGGCGCAGGAACTCGAGGTGAAGAAGGCGCGTCGGGCGCTGGCGGAGGCGGAAGAGAAACTGCGCCTGACGAAGAAGTGGGCCCGGGACTTCGACTCGATCGTCGAGCCGGCGTCGCGCCCGCTCGACAGCCTGCGCGAGCGCATCGCAAGCGAGCTGCCGAAGGCGATCGGCTCGCTGGATGCGATGATCCGCTTGCTCGGCGACTACGCGGGGCGAGAGGCGGCCCCGGTGCGGGTGGAGACGAAACGACCGGAGGAGGAAGCGCCATGAGTGCGACGGGAACGGCCAAGGGGATCATCAACGACGCGACCCGCGAGCTTCACGCCCGCTGGGACCAGGTGCGGGAGCACTGGCGGGATGCCAAGGCGGCGGAGTTTTCCCAAACGTACCTGTCGGGACTCGCCGAGGACACCTCGCGGGCATTGCGGGTGATCGATGAACTGGAGCGGCTGATTGCGAGAATCCATGACGACTGCGAGTAATCCGCTGAACCCGGCTGAAGTCTTGGGCAAACTCGATGCGCTGAAACACGCGATCGAGGCCGCGGCCCGTGGCGAGCGGCTGGCCGACGAAGCGCGGACTGCGCGGGTGGTGGCTGCGCGGCGTGAGATGCGCGAGCAGGAGGAGCAACTCGCCATGGAGCATGAGCGCCGCCGGACCGAGCTGGAGGGGCGGCATGCCAGGGAGCGCGATGCGGCCGAGGCCCGCCACGTGGCGCGGCTGGAACGGATCGAGGCGTGCTATCATTCGGCCCGCCGGGCACTGACTAATGAGGTGACGGGTGCCCGCGACAGCCGGGTCGGGCAGGTGCAGGGCGAGATGATGCTCCAGCAGGAGGAGCTGAAGGAACGCTACGACCGGGCGCAGAGCGAATTGCTCGGGTTGCGCGCCGCGGCGGAAGAGGATCTCGCCAAGGCGACGGAGATGGCCGACGAGGCGCGCAAATCGCTGCGCGGGTTCAAGCCGCTGGTGTCGGCCAAGCTTGGCGGACGCGGCGTCAAGGTTGGTGAGGCGCTGGAAGGGGACTTGTTGAGTGAGGCGGCGCTGGATCTGGAGGTCGTGCAGCGGCTGCCACTGGCGAAGTTTTTTCGCTTTGTCCCGCTGACCGCGCTGCTGGTGCTGGCCATCGGCCTGAGTGCCTGGCTGTCGGGCAGCCCCGGAGATTTCTCCAAGTGGTGGCCGATGGCGGCGATCGCGGGGGGTGCGGTGCTGGTCTTCTACGCCGTCGCGCTGGCCACGGTGTGGGGGGCGATGCAGCGGCTGGCCGAGTCGCTGCAGCGCGTGCGCCTGACGGGGGCGATGGGGGTGAATGCGATGATCGGCCGGGTGCGGGGGCTGAAGGAGGAGATCGACGCCGAGACCGAGCAACTGCGCGGTGGCCTGAGTGAGATGATGCGCGAGAGCGATTCCATTTTGCAGGACGAGATGCGCCGCGGACGGGAGAAGCTGGAGGCTCAGTTCGCGCGCCTGCCGGGTGTCGAAGAAGGTCTGCACCAGCGTCGCCTCGAACGCGTCGCCCGTGCTCACTCGCAGCGCCTCGCTGCGCTGGAAGAGGAGCAAGGTCGAAGCCTGGAGGAACTCAAGGCGTCCTTGCAGGCAAAGATCGCCGAAGCGGATGCCGGGCATGACCAGGCCCTCGCGGAAGTTGCCGCCAACTGGCCGGAGGAGGTCGGGCGGCGGATCGAGCGGTTGGCGGCACTCATCGATGAACGGGCAAGCCGCTTTCCCGAGTGGTCGCGCGAGTGGCTCGAAAGCTGGCAGCCGCCGGAGTCGGGCGAGTCGGCGATTCCCTTCGGTTCGCTCACCGTTCCGCTGGCCGAGCTCGCCGAAGAAACTCCGGGGGACGCCCGCTTTTCCCTGCCGGAGTCGATCGCACTGCCGCTGGCGCTGGGATTCCCCGGTCAGGGCTCACTGTTGTTCGAGGGCGACGCGACCGAGGCGGCCGGGGCGATCCATTCGGTGGTCCTGCGCCTGCTCGGTCATTTCCCTCCGGGACGTGTGGCCTTCACCTTCATCGATGCGGTCGGTCTCGGGCGCGATCATGCCGGCCTGATGCACCTCGCGGACTACGAGGACACGCTGATCCACGGCCGGATCTGGACCCAGTCGGCGCAGATCGAGGAGCGGCTGGCCGAGCTCAACGAGCACGTCGAGAAGGTGATCCAGATGTACCTGCGCAACGAGTATGCGACGATCACCGAGTACAACGAGAAGGCCGGGGCGATCGCCGAGAAGTACCAGTTCGTGGTGATCTCGGGACTGCCTGCCGGCTTCAGCGACACCGCGATGGGTCGGCTGCGCAGCCTTGCGGCGAGTGGGGCGCGGTGTGGCGTGTTCCTGCTGATCCAGCTCGAGAAGCCGCTCGCGGATCCGGCGCTGGAGGCTGAGCTGCGACAGACCTGCCTGTGCCTGAAACAGGAGGATGGGGTCTGGCGGATCGCCGGTCGTCCCGGGACCGTGGTCCTCGACCGCGCGCCGGAGGACTCGCTGGAAACCGAGCTGGTCCATCGTTTCGGCAAGGCAAGCGTCGACTCCAACCGGATCGAGGTGCCCTTCAACAGCATCGCCCCCGAGGGAGAGTGGTGGTGCGAGGAAACCGGCGACGAACTGCGGGTGCCGATCGGCCGCACCGGCGCGCGCAAGCTCCAGCAGCTGGCGATCGGCAAGGGCACGCGCCAGCACGCCCTCATCGCCGGCAAGACCGGTTCCGGCAAGTCGACCTTGTTCCACGTGATGATCACCAACCTGGCGCTGCATTGCAGCCCGGAGGAGGTGGAGTTCTATCTCGTCGACTTCAAGAAGGGCGTCGAATTCAAGTGCTATGGAACCCGGCGGCTGCCGCATGCCCGGGTGGTGGCGATCGAGAGCGACCGTCAATTCGGCCTGAGCGTGCTGCACCGGGTCGACGAGGAGCTGCGCCGTCGCGGCGAACTTTTCCGCGAACACGGCGTGCAGGATGTGGCCGGCTATCGCAGGGCGACCGGCGGGAAACTGCCGCGCACGCTGCTGATGATCGACGAGTTCCAGGAGTTCTTCACCGAGGACGATGGCATCGGTCAGGAGGCCTCGCTGCTGCTCGACCGCATCGTGCGTCAGGGCCGCGCCTTCGGCATCCATGCCATCCTCGGTTCCCAGACGCTCGGTGGCGCTTACACTCTGGCGCGCGCGACGCTCGGGCAGATGGTCATCCGCATCGCCCTCCAGTGCAACGAGGCCGACGCCTACCTGATCATGGACGACGACAACCCGGCACCGCGCCTGCTGACGCGTCCGGGTGAGGGGATCTACAACGACAATGCCGGGGCGCTCGCGGCGAACAGCCCGTTCCAGACGGTGTGGCTTTCCGAGGAGGAGCGGAACGAGCGGCTCGACGAGGTGGCGGCGCTGGCCCGCAAGCGCGGGATAGCGATGCCGGCGCCGGTGGTCTTCGAGGGCAACGCTCCGGCCGACTTGAAGGAAAACGACCGGCTGGCCGCGGTGCTGGCCGAGCCTCCCGTGGAGAAGCCCAAGGCGGGCCGGATCTGGCTGGGGGCGCCGAATTCCATCAAGGGACCGACCGAGGCGGTTTTGCGGCGCCAGAGCGGCTCGAACCTGCTGGTGGTCGGCCAGGGCGAGGACCGGATGAAGGCGCTGATGAGTGCGGCGCTGGTATCGCTTTCCGCCCAGTATCCGGCCGGGTCGGCCCGCTTCGTGGTGCTCGACCCCGAGGGCGAGGGCGGCGACCTCGCGGCCATGCTCAAGACGCTGCCGCAGGAGGGCGAGGTGCACCAGCCGGGCGATCTGGCCGGGGTCATGGCGAAGCTTGCCGCCCGGCTCGAGGCGGGTGGCGAGGACGAGGTCTTCGTCTTCATCCGCGACCTTCAGCGTTTCAAGGCGCTCCGTGAGGAAGAGGACTTCGGATTCTCCTTCGACGAACCCTCGGCCGGAGCCGCCTCGCCGGCGAAGGTCTTCCGCGAACTGATAGGGGAAGGCGCGCCCGCGGGCATTCACCTGATCGTCGGGGTCGACACCTGGAACAACGTCGGGCGCTGGATTCCGCGCAAGAGCATGGCGGATTTCCAGATGCGGGTCCTCTATCAGATGAGCGCCAACGATTCCTCGGCGATGATCGACAGCCCCGCCGCCGGCAATCTCGGACTCCACCGGGCCCTGCTCTACGACGAGTCGCAGGGGACGCTCGAGACCTTCCGCCCGTACTCGCGGATCTCGCCGGGCGAGATCTGAAGGGTCCCGCACTCCACCTTGGACAAAGCTTCGAGAGGCCACTAAACAAAGTCATGACGGTAGGGATCATCGCCAACCCGCACAAGGAGGGTTCGCGTCGGACAGTGGAGGCGCTGATCGCCGCACTGGAGGATCACGGCTTGTCATTCGCACTTGAAACGACGGCGGCGGAGATGACCGACCGTTTGCCCGGCTTGTCCGGGAAAGCCCTCGCCGAAACCGCCGATGTGATCGCGGTGATCGGGGGCGATGGGACCATGCTGCACGCGATGGCCAAGCTGGGCGGTTGCCCGAAGCCGATGGCCGGGATCAACATCGGCAACCTGGGTTTCCTCACGAGCTGCACCGACGACGAGATCCCGGAGTTCGTGGATGCCCTGGTGAGCGGAAGCTTTTCGACCAGCGAGCGGATCCTGCTGGATGCCTGCGTGGAGACCCGGGATGGTTCCACGAAGCGCTTTCTCGCCCTCAATGAAGCGGTGCTGGCGCGGGGTCAGACGGGACGCCTCGTCGCGCTGGAGGCAAAGGTCGATGGGGAAGTCCTCAACCGCTACCGGGCCGATGGTTTGATCGTGGCCTCGCCCACCGGGTCGACCGCCTATTCGTTGTCCGCCGGGGGACCGTTGATCAGTCCGTCGGCCGGCGTGTTCGTGATCACGCCGATCTGTCCGCACACGCTCAGCCAGCGATCTCTGGTGGTGAGCGACGATGTGGAAATCGAACTGTCGCCCGAGGAGCCTTCCGACGGGCCGATGCTGTTCACGGTCGATGGCCGGGATTGCGTGGAGATCGGTCCGGCCGACCGGGTGCGGGTGCGCAAGGCCGGCCAGCAGCTGAACCTCCTGCGCCTCGAAGGCCGTTCGTTCTACGCCGCACTGCGCCAGAAGCTGAACTGGCGGGGCGGCTGATCGTGACTTCAGGCCAAGGCTTCGGTCACCTACCGGGTCAGCGGAAAAATCCTGCGATGCCGGCTGCAGTTCGCGCGGAGCCGGGCCCGGTGAATCTGGTGGAATGGTGCCGCCCGACGATGTTGGGATTGTTGGTAAGGAGGCGGCTCTCCCTCGTCGAAGCACCGACTGCGGCACCGCCCAGGTCCCTCCGGATCTCTGCGGGGTTTCTGCGCCGATGGCACGAACAGGAGATGAACCGGAAAAGAGCGATCCGAGGTCAGCCGAACCAGTTCAGGAAAGTCTTGATGATCACGGCATTTGCGATGTCGACGAAGAAGCCGCAGACCAGCGGCACGATGATGAAGGCCTTGTGGGCAGCGCCGTAGCGCTTGGCGACGGCGGTCATGTTGGCCATCGCGGTCGGGGTCGAGCCGAGCGAGATGCCGCCAAATCCCGAGCACACGACCGCTGCTTCGTAGTCGCGTCCCATCAGGCGGAAGATGACGAACAGCGCGAAGGCGAAGGCGATCAGGAACTGCGCGCCGAGGATCGCGAGGATCGGGCCGGCCAGCTCGGCGAGCGTCCACAGTTGCAGGCTCATCAGTGACATCGCGAGAAACATCCCGAGCGAGATGTCGGAAATCAGCGCCAGCGATCGGCTGCCGGCCGACCAGGCCAGCTTCGGCAGGATCCTCGGGATGATGTTGGTCATGAGGATCGCACCGAACAGGCAGCACACGAACAGTGGCAGCTGCAGGCCGGCCTCCTCGAGCGCCTCCTGGATCCCGAGGTCGAGGGTGAGGCTGACGTTGAGCACCAGCCACGCGCTGAGGAACGAATAGGCGTCGATCTGCGAGTGCTCCTGGTTGTGGACGAGGCCCACGTCCGGTTGCTCGATCGCCTTCGGCTCCAGCTTGTGGCGCTTGATCAGGATGTTGGCGATTGGTCCGCCCATCAGCGCGGCGAGGACCAGGCCGAAGGTCGCGCAGGCGATCCCGATCTCGCTGGCGTTGCCGATCCCGTATTCGTCCCGGAAGGTCGGCGTCCAGGCGATCGCCGTGCCGTGACCGCCGATCAGCGAGGCGGTCCCGCCGAGGATGCCGACCGGCTTGTCGAGCCCGAACAGGCTCGCCACCCCCACGCCGGTCAGGTCTTGCAGGAACATGTAAACGACCGTCGCGGCGATCAGCATGACCAGCGGCAGTCCACCCGCCAGCAGCGAACGGAAGTCGGAATTCAGCCCGATGCCGGCGAAGAAGAAGACCAGCAGGATGTCGCGGCTCCTCAGGTCGAACGAGATCTCGGTCCCTGTGATCGCGTAGATCCCCCAGGTCGCCAGGCACACCAGCAGCCCGCTGCTGACCGGCTCCGGGATGTTGTAGCGGCGGAGCAGTGGGAACCGCTGGTTGAGCCACTTGCCCAGGAACAGGACGAGGATGGCCAGGTTGAAGGTGGTGATGGCACGGAGTTCCATGCCGGGGCGAACGTGGTTCGGGAGGTTTCCGGGGTCAATTCGTCAGAACGGCGGACCGTGCCGTCAATCTCTCGCGTCGGTTCAATGACCGTAAGTTGCCCTCGCGACACCGGCGGGTTGACGAGGTCTCCAATCCCCGGGCTTGGCTCGGGCTGGACGGGGAAAGGGACTGGAAGTCCCTTCTCCTCAGTCTTTCGCAGGATCAACAGCGGGCTGCGCCAGGCTTTCTTCCATCTCGGAGATGGCGGCGCGGAGGCTGTTGTCGCGGACCTGGATGAAGCCGGTGGAAGAGCGGTCGAAATCGATGATCACGAGCATGATCGAGGCCAGCACCAGGATCAGGAGGCTCGTCCGCAGGCGGCTCATCTTCCCGGAGAGCCCGGCGTTGAATCCCGCCACGGAAACGGTTGCCGCGGCGATCAGGAGAAGCAGGGTCAGCACCATCGGAGGCAGGCTGTCGAGGACTGCCGCCACCCGGTTGGTGTCGCTGTCCAACACCTTGGTGACCGATTGCACCAGGGCCGCTTCGATCGGTCCTTGTGCGGACCCTTTCACAATGCGCTCGGTGGCCGGCCACAGCTTCGCCTTCGCATCCCATGATTGTCGGATGAGGCTCTCCAGCCGCGCGACCGTCATCTTTCCGCTATGCCCGCTGGTCCGGGTGCGGGCGTAGTCAAGCAGGGCCGCGCGCAATTCGCTGCGGCCCGGTTCCTTGGCCAGACTGGCGTGCAGAAAGGCCGTGCCCAGGGCATTCGTCTCCGCGACGATGGCCTTCTTGCGTGCCTCGTGGCGGTTGATCGCCGCACCGAAGGTGAAGGCAAGCATCAGACCAAGCACCGCGAACATCGAGGTCAGGCTGATCCTTCCCCCTCCGATCTCGTCACTCTTCCATGCATGCTGCCGCCGCACGCCGATCCGGTAGCCGACCTCCAGAGCAACCAGCAGGACGGCGAGGAAGATCACGAAGTCCAACCACAGGGGGACCAGATGGAAGATGGAGAATGACATGCTGTCTGGGTTTCAAGGGGGGTTGCCGGAGCCCGTGGGGCGCCGGTTTTTCATCGCCGGTTTGTGCGGCTCCGAGTGAATCTTGTCGGATTCGTTTCCATGCTGGTTCAGTTGGGGTGGCCACGCTCGCGCCGTCCCTTCTCGATGAGGGCTTCGAGTCTTTCCGGGTAGCTCTTCGGGAAATACCAGATCTGTGTACCGGGCTTCCGCTCAAGCCCGCGTTCCTCGGGCTCGTCGTGATAGAGGAACTGCAGGATGGCGTCGGAGCTGACCCACGGGTTCATGTACCAGTGGGCGTGGGCGCGGAAATCGCCCGGTCGCTCGTCGTCGGCGTATTCCATGTCGATGGCGTCGATGGCTCCGGATCGGGCCTGTTCGGTCAGCCACTTGATCTCCTCGGGGCTCAGCTCTCCGCCATCCGGGCGCCCGAGGCGGTTCTCGCCACGGTTGGCCAGCTGGGCGATCCGGAGCACGCTGTCCTTGGCATGATAGGTGATGGTGACGTTGTCCACCATCGGACTGAAGGCCGGAAGGTATTCGTTGACGAATCGCCGCATGCCGACATCCGCAGCTGCAAAATAGACCTCGCCGATCCGCAGTTTTCTCCGCGCGGTCGTGGAACTCCCGCCCTCCTCGGCCAGCAGCGTGAGTGCCGGAGCCACCACCTGCGCTCCGGCGCTGTAGGCGAGGATGTTGATGCGCCGCGCGCTTGTGTTTTCCGCAAGAAACTCGATCAGGTCCGCCATGGCCGGTGCGGTGGCAGCGGCGTATTCGACATCTTTTCGATAGGTGAGGAAACTCCCGGTCGATGGCCACGAAAAGGAGATGAAGACCGTGTTGCGGGCCATGAAATGGTGAAACTGCGCGCCCTGCACGGTGGACCGGAGGAAGCTCGATTTCGCCCCGTGGACAAAGAGCGTGATTTCCTTGAAGCGGGACCGTCGCAGCACCTGCTCGATCTCCGCCGCGAATCGTTTGCCGCGGGTGGTGGGAAGCGCGTCCAACTCCTCGGCGGACTCGAGGTCGAGCGGGACCTCGCCTTCACGCTCGGCGGCGGCGGACAGGTCGAGCACGTCCTGCCAGTGCAGGCCCGGTTCCCCCATCCTTACCGTCGCCGCACCCAGCTTCAGCTCTGAAGTCGCGCCATTGGCGTAATATCGCCCCTCGCTTCGATCCGCCGCCGGCCGGTTGGTGGCATAGAAGGTTTTGATTTCCGGCGAGCGGTCTTCGGACGAAACCTCACGGAAGGCCTCGCCTCCAAGGTATTGATGTGCCAGCGGGGCCGGCATCAGCTGCCAGCTTTCGCTGCACGAGCTGAGTATCACCATCCCGAGGGCGGCCAACCCACAGCGTTGAATTTTCGCCATGGCGCTATGCTTCACTCTCCGGCGGATGGGTCAACGGTCGGGGGCGCCCGGGACTGCCCGGGCACCTTTGGAGGCCGCCTGCCCGAGCGTTCAGCGCCTGTTGGCGCGCAGGCGGTTCTCGCTGGCCAGGGCTCCGATCACGGCACCGGCAGCCATGGCTTCGCCCTGGCCGATTCCTCCGGTGTTTTTGCCGACGATGGCACCGATCGCGGCGCCGCCGACAGCACCGCGGGTCTGGGCGGCGTTGATCTCGGGGTCATAGGAGCAGGATGCAAGGGGGAGCGCGACGAGCATGCTTAGGGAAATGAGGATTCGAATTTTCATCGTGGAAAGGGGTTGTGGGATTGCGGGGCTTAGCGGTCGAGTTGGTTCTTTTTCGTGAAGGCGTCGAAATCGGCAGTGGACACGGTGCCGTCGTTGCTGGAATCCAGCTCGGCGATGACCCGGTCGAAGGTGCCGTTGTCCGCCACGTGTTTGGTGAACTCCTCGCGGGTCACCACGCCGTCCTTGTTGAGGTCGCGCTCGGTGAACAGCGAAACGTCGCTGCCCGGGTTGGCGGCCTTCCATTCCTCAAGCGTGACCCGGCCGTCGCCGTTCGTGTCGCTGGCATTGAAGACGCCCTTGGTCAGGGCCTTTCGGACCTCGGCGGTGCTCAGGCGGTCGTCGGAGTTGGTATCGGTCGTGTCGAACGTGCTCGTGGTGGTGCAAGACAGCAGGGCGGCTGAAATCGCCGTGACGGCGAAGACTGGAATCAGGAGTTTGGCTTGGTGTTTCATGATGATGCTTGGGAGTTTGGATTGCAGGGTTCGGCGTCAGAACTGATAGACAGCCTTCAGCCAGAAGTAATCGCCCTGGGGGCGGTTGGTGGTCTCGAGTTCGGTCAGCCAGCGGGCCTCGACGACGAAGGCGCTGTCATCAACCGGGAGGATATAGCTGAGCACCGGTCCGAGGCCGTAGGTGCTGCCTTTGAAGCCGCCGAGGGTGGCCCCGCGGCCGCTGTCGCCGGTGACTTGCTCGATGTAGAAGGCCTCGACTCCGATGCCGAGGACGCCTGGACCGACGGGCAGCAGTTGCTGGGCGCTGACGTCAAGGTGCCAGACCGTGCCATTGCGGTAGCTGGTGTCGGAGTTTTCGGTGGCGAAAGTGAATCCGGTGTGGACGGCGAAGTTGAAACCGGTCTCTTCGTTGGCGTAGGCCACCCCCACCGTGGGATCGAAGCTCCAGTGGTTCAGACCCGGATTGGCCAGGCGTCCGGCCCGGTAGTCACCGGTCGGTGCATAGATCGGCAGCGCGGCATTGAACTGCCAGTTGTCCGACTTCCACGCCATCATCACCGGCAGGATCGAGATGTCTCCGAGGCCGTCGGTGCTCGAGCTGACAAAGGCGGGCGGCAGCAACCCGACCCGGACCTGCGCCTCGACGTTCATCCAGACGTATGGCACGAAGGCCCCGACCGAATAGTGGGCCCCGAGAACCTGCTGCTCGAAGGTGTAGATTCCGCCCAAGGTGAAGGCGTCGCTGGTCGCATCGAGCCCGAGGCCGAGCCGATTGGCGATCGGGATGCGTGAGCCGGCTGATGCGTCCCCCGAGTAGTGGAGATACATCGACTCGACCACCCAGCCGGGCTGGGTCGGCAGTATGTCGATCATAGTGCTCATGCCGCCGGGCACGTGGTGGCCGGCACCGCCTTCCTCGGCGAGGGTGAAGGGTGCGGCGAGCAGGCAGAGGGAGGCGGCGGTCAGGGTTGCGGGAGCGATTTTCATCGTCGTCTGATGTTTGGAAATGGGATCGGTGTTTCGTTTAGTGGGTTGTGGCGTGCGTTAGGACTTGGGCAGCACGAAGTTCGCCTGAAGACGGAATCGGAAGCCGTCGGGTCCGTTGGCGGCGGATTCCGCCCAGTAGCCGACCCCGGCCTGCAGACTGACCGGCAGCTTGCCGATCTTGACCAGCTTGGAGACGGCGGCATTGACGGGGATCGCCCACTGGGCGGCGTTCCAGTCGTAGTTCATCTCGCTCTGCAGCGAGAAGGTCCAGGCGTCCTCCGTGGTGTAGGAAACAAAGGGCTGGACGAAGGTGTTGTTGATGCTCCGGTCGCCACTGCCGGCGAAGGACCAGACGTGGTTGGAGAGGACTCCGTACGTCCACGGCCCCTGCATCCGCAGCATCACCAGCGAGGGGCCGGCGCTCCACTTGTTCGCCCCGAGCAGACTGTCAGTGGCGGTGGGGAACAGCATCACCGGCCCGGCACCCCACATGAACCCGTTCTCGGACGGCGTCGGGGAAAAGAACAGGGACAGGTTGGTATCGCCGAGGCCGAACTGCGAGCCGGAGCCCGGGAATAGGCCCTCCTGGTGGATCACCGGAATGATGGTGCGGGCGATCAGGTTCCAGTGCTCGTTGAGTTCGAACGGGATCACCGGCTGGATGTTGGTTTGCAGCTTCCATCCATCGCCGAGCGGGCCGAAGCCCTCGTCGTAGTTGGCCTGGATCGGCAGGGTGATCAGGTCGGCCAGTGGGTTGGTCAGGTCCTGGGCCAGGTCGGCGCTGTCCCCGCCCGCCGAAGGCGGCGGGGACAGCGTCTCCTCAGCCTGTGTGTGGAGCGGGCAGGCCAGCGCCATGGTGAAAAGGAGTGCCGGGAGGATTTGCTTTGTGAGTTGGGTCGTGTGTTTCATGAGCTTGATGTTGTTGAACGTTTTAGGTTGCTTGAATTGAATCTGTTGGATGGACGTTTTATTCGCCCACCACCTCGGTCAGCGGGTTGCCGATCGAGCCAGAGGGCGGCTTGACGCCGAGATGGTTGGCGAGGGTCGTCGCGATGTCGTAGGGGGTGACCGGACGGCTGATCTTGCGGGACTCCAGGCCGGCCCCGGCAAAAATCACCGGCACAAAGGTGTCGTAGCGCCACGGGGAGCCGTGGGTGGCCGCCACCTCCAGTCTTTCCATAGCCTTCTTCGTATTCGGGGACTTATCGGATGGTGGATTCGGGCGAAAAGCACAGTCGCTTGATTGCGAGGCGGCCTCGACTTTCCCGGGGACTTCTGGGCACGTTTTGTGTCACGGCTTGCTGGAACTGTTCAGCGTTCTGAGTTCCTGTTTGGCGGCTTCCAGATCGACCAGAAACCCTGCGTTGGCGTGCAAGCGGGCGACGGTGGCCGCGCCCATCGTCCGCCCGGCGGCGACGTCACTGTGCCAGTGCGCGTTGCAAACCAGGCGGCTGATCCCGAACTCCTTGCCCCGCTTCAGAATGGCGTCGGACTGCTCCGGAAACAGTTCGGTGAGAATCAGCGCCCAGGCCCAGCCAACCGCGGTGTGCCCGGAAGGATAGGAGCCGTCCTTGCGCAAGGCCTCCTCCTCATCCGGAGTCAGGACCGGCGTGTCGTTGACCATGAAGGGTCTCGGCCGCTGATAGTGGTTCTTGGCCGCATAGGTCGACAGCCCCGCGTCGGCCAGAGTTCGCCTGAGAATCATGTAGGCGTGGGGTGTCGTCTCTTCCGAGATGGGCTGCTCCAGAATGCTGTTGAAGGCCTCGGTTGCCTGCGGAAAGGCCAGGATATTGTCCTGAATCGCCTGAGCCTTTCGTGCCTCATCTTCCAGCGCCACGTAGTGCGCTGCCATCTGCTGATCGAGGGCAAGGGCCGCAGATCCATCCTCGGGAGGAGGCGGCAGCAAGGTGAGGCTGTTTGGCACTTCACCCTCGGCCAGATACCCCTCCAGAATGCCCTCGCGAATCTCTCTGAGTTCCTTGGACAGTGATGTCTCGGGCTCCTTTTCACAGCTCGGGAACAGCGCCAGAGCAGCGAGAAGGAGGATGGAGTGAGCGGCTCCACGCAAACGGGTCAAGCGCAAGGGTGAGGATGAAATCTTCATATGGATGTGGCTGGTGTTCTGCTATTTCACGGCCTCGATGCTTGGAAAGGTCCAGGTGCCATCCAGAATCTCCTTGCGCGGCTGATACATGCGGATCGCGTAGTTCCAACCCTCGGTGATGGGCAGGTAGTTGCTGCTCTTCGGGTCTCCACCAAAGTGAATCGTGTAGGAGCCGTCTTCATTCGTCTTGGCCGAGGAGTTGTTGAAGCTGTTCCGGCCCAGGTCGTTCTTCTCAAGATACCCGTCGGCATTGTAGACCGTGATCGACCAGAAGGCATCCACGGGCACATCCTTCACCGTGACGACATGCGGCGTCTTGCCGTCGTTTTTATCGACACTGTCGACCAGGTAGAAAGCGGCAGTGCGTGGCATGCCGCCCCAGCCAGCGGCAGTGCCGACCAGATGGTCGATCGGCCGGACCTCTTCCTTGCTGCCGAACGCGTAGGTGCTGTCGAAGCCGAGGGTGGAGAGATCGCTGAGCGCCTTGCGCGCCACCGTGAGTTGATCGGTGTCCCAGTTAGGTGCCTCGAAAGGTCCTTTCCCACCACCGCTTACCGTGATCTTGTCCTGGGCCGCGTGAGCTTTCGCAAGGTCGTCGGGATCACCCGCGTCATAAAAGGTGCGAATGGTCACCAGGGCGAAGCGTGTGCCAACCGAATCCTCCGTCAGTTCGTACGTCCCCGGTTCCGACTCGGCGATCATGTAGTGATCCTGGCTGACAGAAAGCAGCGACATGTAACGCCCGCCCACCTCAGGCAGAGTGATTTTCACGGGCTTCGAGAGATCCAGGACCATCGAGGAATAGAGCGTGTCCTGGTTCATACGGATCACGGGTTGGTTGTCCGGTGTCGTGGGTTCCCGCAGGTGAAAGAATTTATCAAATCCAAGGTTAAACTCATTGATGTTGGCACGGATCATCTGATCCGACTCGGCCCGCACGAAGTTGGACACGTTGACTGCTTTCTTGCTCTCGTCGGCGAGGACGGTTGAAGCAAGGATGGACGCCGTGAAGACGGCGATGCTTGATTTAGTGATTGTTTTCATAATTCGATATTTTCAGGTGATTTGATTTCGTGTCCGCACTTCACTCCGCTTTCCTTGCCTTGGGCGGCGACCAGCGGCCTTCAAGGGCCTCTTTCTCTGGTCCGTAGAGGCGCATCGTCATGTAGAGGGGGCCGTCGGGCGCGGGAAGCCAGTTGGACTCCAGCGCCTCACCGGGAGAGTCCTTTCCAATGTGCAGCACCAGGGATCCGTCTTCCTCCAGCTTGAATTGGTCCATCATCACCGAGCTCAGGAGGTAGCGCTCGAGTGGGTTCTCGATGAAGAGTTGGGTTTTTCCGTCATACATGGTCAAGGACCAGAACGCCTTGACCGGCGGGAGCGTCCCCTTCGGGAAGGTCAAGGTGTAGCTGTGTTTCGAGGCGTCCAGCGGCGCGCCATCGGCATCGGTGAAATAGGTCGGATAGATCGCTTCCTTCGCCGAGTTGCCGTAGAGACCTGCGTGGGCGCCCGCGGAGCGAAGCATGTCCGGCCGGTCCAGCCCGTAGTTCTCCTTGGCGCTTTCGTTCAGGAATTTCCGGGTGCCGAACCATTTCCCGCTGGCCAGGGGATCGCTGGCATTACCGGCAATGAAGGCCTCGATCTCGGCGAACGCCTCTTTCACTCCGGAGTTCAGCGCCTGCACGGTGTCGTCAGGCAGAGCATCGAGGCGGAAGGTCTTCCCAGGCCCAACGCCGAGGCGGGCGAGATCCTGCCAGAGCGCCTCCTCTCCCGGACCCGGTTTTTCGAGCAGGTCCATGATGAAGTCCAAGTAGAGCAAGAAGCGCTCGTCGAACTGCGAGCCCTCGACCCACTCCGGGTAGTCGGGTGTGGCTGAAGGCGCCGGGGCGTCCTCACCCAGGAAAGCACTCAGTGGCTCCAGTTTGTACTGGTCCTGGATGGACTGGACCTTCTCCAAATCATCCGGCCCAAACAACTGGGTCCGAGTGACATTGAAGATCACGTCGGTTTCGGATCGGATCAAGTCGGTGATGCCCTCCGGCTTCTCTCCGTCCCACCCCGGCCCGGCGAGCAGGTAGTGGCCCGCCTCATTGCCTGTCGTCAGATTGCCGACATACGCGAAGTTGTGCGTGTAGAGATCGATCAGCTGGAAACTGTAGTATCGTTCCGCCTCCATCTTGGGAACGGACAGGACGAGCGGTTCCGCGCGCAGGTCCATCCAGAACATGCAGTAGGGCGTGTCTGCATTGGGGGTGACCACCGCCTTGTCTTCCGGCGTGAACAGCCGCGCCTCGCAGGAGACCTCGTTGAACGGCCCCTTGTATTCCGGGTTGTCCTTGTCAACGACGTAGTTCCACATCGTCTTGTAATGCATGACCATGGGGAAGCCGTAGATGTAGGCTTCCTTCGCGATGCTCTGGGCCTCTTCGGGCGTGACATCGCTCTGAACGGCAGCGGGATCGGCTGATTTTTCGCAGGAGCTCAGGACGAGAGCCGCTGGTAGGACGAGGGTGGAAATGATGTGATGTTTCATGGTTCTATCGGTTTAGAAGGTTTGTCTATAAGGTTACTTTACCAATTCAACGTCGGGCATCGTCCAGGACTTGTCCCAGAATTTCTCGGTGCCGCCGTAAACACGAAGCACCGGAAACGGCTTCTTGCCGCCGGTGGGAATCCAGTTGGATTCCTGCCCTTTGGGCGCTTTCGGGCCGAAATAGAGGGTCGTGCTGCCGTCCTTGTTCTTCTGCATGGTTTCACCATCGTTGGCGGAAGAGAGCCCTGGAAGATTCTCCGGGGTGTAGATAAAGGCCCAGGTTTCCAAGTCGTAAATAATCAAGGACCAGAACTGCTCGATCGGCGGGTTGGCTGGCATGGTAAAAGAGTAGGTTTTGCCTGCTTCCAACTCATTGCCGTCAGCATCGGCCAGAGCAAACAAGTATTGAGTGGCCGGCTGCGGCCCCAATTTCTGCGGATAATAGGTGCCTACAAAATAACGCTCCGCTCGGGTGTCGATATCGATCAAATCATCATAGATAAAACTGAAGCCACTGTTGATGTCTGCAAACATGCCATTACCCCAGTGTTTACCCTTCCACCAAGTTCGTGATGTATCGGCAGAATGCAGTATCCGCTTCTGCATGTAAAAGTATGCATCCGTCACAGCCTGACGCATCGCCTTCCTGCTCTTTTCATCTGGGTTGTAAGGTTTGCCTTTTTCGATACCGAGCGAGGCCAGCATTCCCATCATCAACTTATCATGCTCTTTAACATCCTCCAGGCTGAAGATCGCGTGGACATCCTCAAACCAACGTTCATCATAATGGGGCAGTGATGAATACCGCATATCAGAGGGATCAATGAATTGTGTTTCCTTAGGGTCGTCCAAATAGTACATCTTTAGCGTTTTCGCGTAAGCATAGGCATCGGCAGTGGTTGCGGTTTCGCTTTTGATCGAACGGAAGGCAAAATACACCCGGTAACTGGGGCTTTTGACTTCGATATAGCCGGAGGGGACCTGCTTGGCATAACCGGGGGGAGTCAGCAGGATTTTTCCGCCTTTGCCCTTGTCGATACCCGATGGCCCAACGTCTGCGATTGACAACTGCCAGTGGTCGACGATCTGTCCATAAAGACTCGCCTTGTCCGTTGCTTCAGGAACTTCCACCACCACCGGCCCCTTGCTTAGATCGGTCAATGATGACAGGTATGGAGTGACATTATTTGCGGTCAACAACTCCGCCTTCGGCGTGGCAGGCTTTGAAAAGGCCAGAACGGTATTGTTTCCTCCTCCGACCCCCGCGGTGGCATGGGTAAATCCGTAAATGGCTACCGCCGGCATCGACCAGAGCACAGCCTCGAAAGCTCGTTGGTATTTGACCTGGTAATCGAGATCGGTCACAGACGGCTTTGAACCGGGTGCTGGTTTGCCGCCCGCTGGATCAGTCTGCGCCACAACGTGGCCTGAGCTCAATGAGAGAACCAAAGCAACCTGGCATGACTTGACGAATAATGGGGATTTCATAACTATTTTAGTCGTTTAATGACTCATTTAGATCCTATCTGATCTGCTTTGAAATTACTTGATATATTTGATATGGATCTTCTCGATCTTGCCATTGAACTTGAAGGGTGCCCGATCGAAGTAATCCAGTGATACAGGCGAACCATAGTCGAGCCCCACATCAAAGGTCTCGGAAGCGGTGTGTCCACCGGGCACTGACCGTTCTACACGTCCCTTACCCACCTCTTTTCCGTTTACCTTCAAGGTAATCGTCGCTGGAGCCATGCGCTCTTCGTTGTCATACTTTGTTTCTACTTCGATCTTCACCTTGCCGGTGGGGAGCGGCTCTTTCGAGGCGATCTTGTAGCGGTCCAATGTCATGGCGTTGTATTCGGTCTTCAATAGACCTTTGTCCATGTAAACGGTGAATCCTGACGAGATGCCACCGAGAGCAAAAAGAACCCCTTCTGCATCTTTCGGTATTTCAGCATCGATCACGGCCAAAGTAGAGCGTCCGCTTGCAAACTTGGGCGCAATGGCTTCAGGAATTCTCCCTTGACCTTCAAAAAATGACCATTCCGTCAAAGGAGATGAAGGCATTTCACTCGTATTATAAAGCGCGGTATACAATCCTGCTCCAATAGGATACACGAAGTTGTCTGTTGCCTCTTTATCAAATACAGCTTTCAACTCAGCCAGTTTTTTGGGGTTTTCTTTGGCGAGGTCCTGCGACTGTGAATAGTCCTCTTCCAGGTTGTAGAGTTCCCACACATCATTTTCCGGTTTCCAGTTTGCGACACCAGAAATGTCAGTAGACCATGGTGTTCGAGGACCAGCAACCCCTGCGAACCAACCATCGTGATAAACACCGCGGCTGCCCATGATCTCGAAATACTGGGTTGTCTTGGCGGGCGTGGCTTCCCGATCATCGAAGGTGTAGACCATGGATGTTCCGTCAAGTTGTAGCTGTTCTACTCCATCGACAACTTTAGGCGCTGTAATATCAAGGATGTCATAGATCGTCGAAGCGATATCGTTGACGTGGTGGAATTGAGAGCGCACTTTTCCGTCATGCTTGATTTTCTTCGGCCAGGAAATCACCAAGGGAGTTCGTGTTCCGCCCAGATGAGCCGCAACCAACTTGGTGCTCTGAAAGGGTGCAGACCCTGAATAAGCCCAACCATGGTGATACATGATGTCAAGTTTGGGTCCACCCAAGGCATCCAATCCACCATAGTCTTTGTTCAGCACCTCCATTTGCTGTTCAAGAGTCGACGGCATCGAGTTCTGTGCCAGCAGCTCAGAGATGGTTCCATTCAAACCCTCAGCGGAAGGCCCGTTGTCGGAGCAAATATAAATAATCAGGGTGTTTTCCAGTAGCCCTTGGCGCTCAATTTCATCGACAACTTTTCCATACTGCACATCGGTATGCTCCAGGAATCCTGCGTAGATCTCCATCAAGCGTGTTTGAAACTCGCGTTGAGACTTGGGAATATCACTCCATTTTTGCATGCTTTTTGCCAAGGGGTTCAGCACGGCATCCTGAGGAATCCAACCCAGCGCCTTTTGTTTTTCAAAAGTCATGGTTCGCAATACTTCCCATCCTTCGTCAAATTTGCCGTCATATTTATCAGCCCACTCTTTGAAAATATGGTGGGGACCATGAACCGCGCCAGGAGCGAAGTAGACAAAGAACGGTTTGCCAGGGTTGAGTGTTGTACTGGTTCTAATCCACTGAATGGATTTTTCAGCCAAATCTTCTGTCAGGTGATATTTGGCATCATGCGGCGCTTCGACAGGGTTGGTATTTTCAAACAGGACTGGTTCATACTGTGAGGTTTCCCCGGCTAGAAATCCGTAAAAGTAGTCAAACCCCAGTCCGGTTGGATAACGGTCAAATGGACCCAGTTTCGTGATGTCGGTCACAGGTGTGTTGTGCCATTTTCCAAAGGCCGCCGTGTTGTAGCCATAATAGGAAAGCACCTGTGCAAAAGTGGCTGTCGACTTGGGAATTTTTCCCACATAGCCGTCCCAGTCAGAAGCAAACTCTGCAATCTGGCCTGTAGCCACGCGGTGATGGTTCCGCCCGGTGAGTAGGGAAGCCCGAGTCGGAGAGCACATGGCTGTGGTATGAAATGCGTTGTAACTGATGCCTGATTTTGCCAGGCGGTTCATGGTTGGCATATGAACCGGTCCTCCAAATGTCTCGGGGTTGGAAAAGCCCGCATCATCGGTCATGAAAATGACGATGTTCGGAGCGTCTTCTGGTAGATGGCTCTCTTGGGTGCGCCATTTGTGTTTCGAATCGGCGAGGGTTTTTCCGGTCGTGCTCGCAGACGTTGGTTCCGGGAATGGCAAGGATTCCTGTGCCTGCAGCAGCGTTCCTCCCAGGAACAAACCCGCCAGACAGGCCAGCGCGGTTCGATTTCGTAATTTTTGTGTGTTCATTACTTATTTTCGTAAAGGCATTCTGATGGGAATGACCTCTGTGTATTGATTTTTCCGATAACCTTTGGTTTCAATGAGTTCACAAGCGTTGAGCCGCTCCAGGCCGCCCGTGGCTATAAACAGTCTCTAATCCAAGTAGCTGATATGAATTTTCTCAATCTTGCCGTTGAATTTGAATGGCGCTCTATCGAAGTATTCGAGGGCGACGGGTGAGCCTAAGTCCATACCGACGTCAAAGGTTTCGGAAGCGGTGTGGATACTCGGAACGGATCGCTCGATGCGTCCTTGGCCCACCTGCTTGCCGTTCACCTTCAGGGTCACGGTCGCAGGGGCCATCCGCTCTGCTGAGTCGTATTTGGTTTCCACTTCGATCTTCACCTTTCCGGGCGCAATCCGTGCTTCGGAGGAAATTTTATACCGATTGAGGGTCATCGCATTGTACTCGGCTTTGAGTATTCCCTTGTCCATGTAGACGGTGAATCCAGAAGAGATCCCACCGAGTGCAAACAGCACTCCTTCGGCATCTTTCGGGATTTCCGCATCAATGACGGCCAGGGTCGAAAGTCCACTAATGAATTTAGGTGCCATCGCTTCCGGAATGCGCTCCTGTCCTTCGTAGAACGACCATTCCTTCAAGGGTGAAGAAGGCAGTTCGCTGGGGTTGAAGAAGACGGTGTATTGGGCTGCCCCGATGGGATACACGAGGTTTTCGGTGGCCTCCTTGTCGAACAACTCTTTCAGCTCGGCCAGCTTTTCGGGATTCACTTTGGCTAAGTTCTTCGATTGCGAATAGTCTTCGTTCAGGTTGTAGAGCTCCCACTCTTCTTTCTCGGGCTCCCAGTTCATGAGGCCTGATGCGTCCGTCGACCATGGCGCCTTGGGGCCAAATGTGCCGGCGAACCAACCTTCATGATAGATTCCGCGGCTGCCTAAAACCTCAAAATACTGAGTTTTTTTTGTCGTTGCCGCTTCCGGTTGGTCAAAGGTGTAGGCCATGGACGTTCCATCCAGCGGCTGCTGCTCGACACCGTTCACGGTTTTGGGTGGAGTGATGTCCAAGATGTCGTAGAGCGTTGCCGCGATATCATTGACGTGGTGAAACTGGGAGCGGATCATTCCGTCAGGCTTGATCTTCGCGGGCCAGGAAATGACCAACGGCGTCCTGGTTCCGCCGAGGTGTGCGGCGACCAATTTGGTTCCTTGGAATGGAGACGCTCCCGTATAGGCCCAGCCATGGTGATACATGATATCAAGTGTGGGCCCTCCCAGGGCATCCATTCCGCCATAAGACTCCTTGAGAGTCTCCAACTGCTGTTCACTGGTCGAGGGCATCCCATTTTGAGCGAGCAATTCACTGATCGTCCCGTTCATGCCTTCCGACGAAGGACCGTTGTCGGAGTTGATGTATAAAATCAGCGTGTTCTCCAGCAGGCCCTGGCGCTCGATCTCATCGACGATCTTTCCATACTGGACATCCGTGTGCTCCAGGAATCCTGCATAGATCTCCATTAATCGAGTTTGAAACTCGTGTTGAGATTTGGGGATTTCATCCCATTTTTGCTGGGTCGAAGCAAGCGGATTGAGAACGGAATCCTGGGGAATCCATCCCAGCTCCTTTTGTTTTTCAAAAGTCATTGCCCGTAACGCTTCCCAACCTTCATCAAATTTTCCATCATACTTGTCCGCCCACTCTTTGAAGATGTGATGCGGGCCATGGACAGCTCCGGGTGTGAAGTAGACGCAAAACGGGGTGTCGGGCTCGAGGGTTTTGCTCGTGCGAATCCACGCGATGGCCTTTTCCGCCAAATCCTCGGTCAGGTGATACTTGGGACCGTGAGGCGCTTCCACAGGGTTCGTGTTTTCAAAAAGCACGGGTTCATACTGGGACGTTTCGCCTGCGAGAAAGCCGTAGAAGTAGTCAAAACCAAGACCCGTCGGGTAGCGGTCGAATGGCCCCAGCTTGGTGATGTCGGTCACCGGCGTGTTGTGCCATTTTCCAAAGGCTGATGTATTGTATCCGTAGTAGGAAAGCACCTGAGCGAAGGTGGCGGTCGACTTGGGAATTTTGCCCATGTATCCGTCCCAGTCCGAGGCGAGTTCGGCAATCTGACCGGCCGCTACGCGGTGATGGTTTCGCCCGGTGAGCAGGGAAGCCCGAGTCGGAGAACACATGGCGGTGGTGTGAAATGCGTTGTAGCTGATCCCTGATTTAGCCAGGCGATCCATGGTGGGCATATGAACCGGTCCACCAAATGTCTCGGGGTTGGAAAAGCCCGCATCATCGGTCATGAAAATGACGATGTTTGGCGCGTCTTTGGGAAGCCTGCTCTCTTCGACTCGCCATTGATGTTTTGAATCGGCTAGAGTCTTTCCCGTCACACTGGCTTGACCAGGTTCTGGGAAAGGCAAAGCAGAGCCGTCATTTGCAGGTGCTGCCTTTACTGAAACTGAACATGTGAATGCCAGAATTGTGATCGAGCTTATTAATTTTTTCATTACTTTTTCTTATGGGTTTTGAGAGGGATTAGTCTTCGATCGGTGGGACCACGTAGTTTTTCGTGGGCTTGAATTGATCGAACATATTGAATATTTTCACCATTTCCGCCTTGCCGCCTTTCAATGTCACCTTGCCGGAGCCAATGGCATCATCCAAAGACACGGCGCTCAAATAGAGTTCAGCCCAGGTTTCAGAGTCCATCTTCAAGACAAAGTCCGCCTTCTTCAGGTAATCATCGGGGACGGAAATATACTCCGCAATCCCGCGACGCACATGCAGGGCGACGGCTTGATTCCCTTTGTCCGTGAACACGAACTCAACGACCGTGTCGGTGTTTTCGCTCTTCTTTGGATCAATCCGCACCCGGAAATAGTCAACGAAAGACTCCGGTGATTCCGCGATGGTTTCTGCGCTTGGGGGGATCAATTTGGGGTAGGTGGCCTTGCCCTCGAGCGTTAACGCTTCAGTGAGGAGGAAGGCTCTGGAAATGGAACCGGTAGTCCGATAGGCCATCTGCCTCAGCAGATCTGCTTTCAGGTTTCTGACTTCCTTGTTCTCAGGATCCAGCAGATAGGCATATTGAATGATTTGCGCCCCCCAGGCATACTCCTTGCCATCAAGTGCTTTTTGAGCGACCTCAATCACTTTGTCTTTTCCGCCCATCAATTCGACCATTCGTGCCGCCTCTTCTTTCGGGGCAATCTTGAAGAGCTTCGTCACATCTCCATCGAACCAGCCGATGACATACTGATAAATGGCTTCCGGAAAATGGCTGGTTTCGCCATAGGATTGGGCGTTTTCAGGGATTTCCCGCAGGTGTTTGGGAATATAGATCGCATGGCGAAGGTCATCAGGTCCCATGCCAGCCAGGATGCCACGCAAGGTCTGGTCATAGGTCAAGGTCAGCTGATCCATATAACCGGTCAGTCGTTTCATGACTTCCTCTTTGCCCACAATGGCCCGGGTATGGGTGTTGGTAAGAATCTCGGGCTGCAAGTCGCGGATCACCTTCAGACCATCGCGCCAGACCAGGGGATCCCGATAGACGCCGCCGCGCAGGGTGTAAATATTCGGAGTGCCCGGCCACAAGAAGTTATTCATGACCAAGCCTTTTTCCGGAACATGAACGGTGAGGTTGTAATCATCCGACATGTACTTGGTGAAAAACTGCATCTTGATGCCCAGAACATCGAGGGTTTCTCCATCTTCGACGGTTTTATTGGCTGGCAGAAAGGCAATGGGTTTTCCCACTTCCAGTATTCCGACAATGGCAGCGTCCGGACCTTCGGTTGGCGTGAAGTTGTTGAACTGGATCATGGCCCTGGTTGTCATCAAGGGACCGACTTCAGGAATCGCGGAGGGGGAACCGCCGCCTTTGAGGCTGCTTTCCACGGTTTCATTCACCTTGGGGTGGCCGATAATCAGGACATCATCCGGGTGATCCACAAGCGCTCCGCCTCCCATCGCATAGTGGGAGTGGCTGTAGATGATCACCTTAATCGGCTTGTCGCTGATTTTCTCAATGGCGGCGCGGATATGCTGGCCCTCCTCTTTGGTGTCCCCCGTGTCATAGACGATCAGACCGTCCTCTGCTTCGATCACCGTTGTATTTGCCAGCGAAAGCCCGCCGATGCACCAGACGCCTTCGCCCAGCTTCTCAGTCGTTGGCTCGGTATAGAGGATTTTTGCAGAGGTCGATAGAACTTCCTCCCTGATCACCGCTCCATTGGGAGCTTCCGTCAGCTTGACCTCACCACCCATGTAGGGTGAGGGTTCTTCTGCTTGTGCGTGGGCGGCCAACGTCATCGCGAGGATGGCCGTGCCGGGGGTAAGGACGCTGGTCGTTTTCATCGTTTTGAGGATTTGTTTGAGCGTTGTTTTTGAGCGCGTAGTGAGTTGGCAGGCGCATCATTCAACCGTCGACTCATCGAGGTCGTCGGCGGGGACTTCCGACCAGTTGTCGTCGGGCTGGTAGGCGGTGATCGCGGCGGCGGCCTTGGCGGTGTCCTTGCCGAGGTCGCGGTCGTGGACCTTGCCCTGGTGGTTGACGATGATGCTCATGATGCCGGATTTCCCATAATCGGCGGGCCACGCGAGCATGGCGTAGCCGGCGATCATGTTGCCGTTGATCACATAGTCGTAGGCTCCGCCCGGGGCGGCGTCGCCCTGACCGCGGAGGATCTTGTAGTAGTAGCCGTAGTACGGGTCGCCGGGTTTGCGGTCCTTGAGGTATTCGGCCTTCTCAGCAACCATCGGCCCGAAGGGGCTGGGCGGCTCGCCGTCGCCGGTCTCGAAATAGAGGCCGTCGCGCTGGCCCTCGGTACTGAGGATGAGCTGGGCGAACTCGTTGACCTCGTCGTCGTCGTGGTCGATGGCGGCGTAGGCGCGCTGGGCATCGACGTAGGTGCGCAGGGTGTCGATCGCGGTGATTTCGTTGCGGCCGATGCGGCGCTTGTGGATCTCGTCGAGGGTGCTGGGCAGGTCGAAGGTCCACTTGTCGCCGGCGGCGACGACGGGAACGGGCAGGATGTAGCCGACCTCGCCGACCTGGATGAGCCGCTGGGCGTCGCGGGTGAGGACCTCGTGATCGACCTCGTAGGCCTCGGCAAAGGCCTTCAGGGTGGTGGCGGTCTCGTCGGCGAGTAGGCTTTCGGCGTCGGGGCCGATGATGGTGGTGAGTGCCGCTTTGTCGCCGGCGGCACAGGCCTTGGCGACGGCGGCGAAGGCGGCTTCGGGCGAATCGAAGGACTGCTGGGCGCGGACCAGCGGGGCGGCGGCGGCCAGGGCGAGAAAGGCGGTGAGGATATGGTGGTTCATGACTTGGGGGTGGGTTGAGGGATTCAACGGCCGCGGCGGGCGCCACTGGCGGCGCCGCGGGTCGCGGCCGGGCGGCTGCCGGCTTTGGGTTGGAAGGAGGAGCGGTTGGCGGGGCGGGGCGTCGGGGTGGGTCGGGCAGCGCCGCTGCTGCGGTTGATGCTCGAGCTGCCGCGGTTGAGGTCCTTGCGGATGGCCGGGGCGCTCGGGCGCGTGGCGGGCTTGAAGTTCGATCCGGGCGCCTTCGCCGGCGTGCCCGGGCGGACCGTCGGCTTGGCGGGAATCGGGGGCCGGGTGCTCGGTTTGGTCGGGACTGCTGGTCGCGTGTTCGGCTTGGTCGGGACCGCCGGTCGGGTGGACGGCTTGGTCGGTGCCGCTGGTCGGGTGCCCGGTTTGATCGGAATCGCCGGCTGGGTGCTCGGTTTCGAGGGTCGGCCGCCGGGGATCGCCGGGAGCGGGGTCGGGCGGGGCGGAGTTGCGAGTGGCGGGCGTCCGCCGCCGGGACGCTGCGGGGGTTTGACGCTCGGCGGGCGTGAGGGCCGCCATGAGCCGCCGTCACCGGGCGGTCGGGCGCCGGGGCGGTCGGGCCGCAGGGTCGGCAGTTGGGTGGGCGGCGGGATCGGGCGTGGCGGGCGGTAGCCGGGCGGGCGCTGGGTGGGAGGCCTCCAGCCGGGCGGCCGGGGCGGCCGGACCGGGGGCCGGTAGGCCGGCGGGCGCGGGGGCTTGCCGCCATAGTACGGGCGGCCGTAGTAGCGATGGTAGCGGTGGTGGTGCCACGGCTGGTACCAGTGGTGGTGGTGGACGCACTTGCGCTTGCCCCAGTCGAAGGCCCAGCTCAGCCCCCAGACGACGGCGACGCCGGTGGCAAAGCTGAGGAACGGGTCGGGGCCGGATTGCGCCGCAGGCTGCTTTTCGACGTAGATGACCTGCGGGTCATACTGGGGCACGTAGATCACCTCCGGGTCGGCCGGCTCGATGCGGATGATCTCGGTTTCCTTGACGTAGACCTGCTGCGGATTGTCGGTGAGCAGGCCCTTGGCGTCCGCCCGCGTCCTGACCAGCTGGATGGCGTCGTAAACGTCGGATTCCTGATAGTAGAATGCCTGGCCGAGGGACATCGTCCAGCTGACGTCCCCGGCCATCAGGTCGAGCACGTCCTTGAACTGGAGCAGCGAGACCACCGCCGGGTCCCAGGATTCGATGGCCTCGGCCGAGGGCTCCTCGAAGTCCGGCTCGCGTTCGACAAACTGGCGGGCGGCGACGACATCGAGCGGCACGGTGGAGGCCGGGAGCATCTGCGCCAGCAGTTCGTCGGGGTAGAGGGCGATCGGCGCGACGATCGGTTCGAGCTGCTCCATGGCCAGCTTCTCGTAGCCGGCCTCTTCGGCACTGATCCTCGGCGCGGGTTCTCGGGTATCCTCTGCGTCCGGCTGGGCGGGGACGGGGGTGCCGGCAGCGGCTCGGGCGGCGGCT